>NCEB01000018.1 GCA_002280475.1 Brevundimonas subvibrioides | reverse complement strand
TGGTGTCCTGACCCTGGCTGGTTCATCACAACGAACACAGCGAGGTCACAACGGACACCACGGGATCGAGCGGATCGCCGAGATGGGCGTCCCACTAATGAGATCGTCGGCGGCGACGCCGCCCTTACTCTTGAGCGTGATTTCGAAGGGCCTGCGGTCGGCGACCTCCTCATCCACTCGGTCTCGTCGTGTCCGTCGTGCCTTCCGTTGTGTCCGTTGTGATGAACCCCCTTCCCCCATACGCCCTTGCCCTCGCCGCCTTTTCTCCCCACATCCTGCCGCCCGGTTCACCGCCCTAGACGCCCCGATTTCAGACGTTTCAGACGCTTCGCACCCTGTTTTTCGCCGCGGCCCGGTTGCCGCCAACGCCAAGGCCGGAATGACCGATACGCCGCCCCGTCACAAGCGCTCCGGCCTGTTCGCCCCCATCGGCCTGTTCCTGATCGCCGTGGTCGCCTGGTCGGTCTGGTGGTTCGTGCTGGCCGGTCAGGTCCGCGATCGGCTGGACAGCCGGATCGAGGCCCTGCGCGGCGCGGGCTGGGACGTCGCCTATAGCGGCATGACGACCTCGGGCTGGCCCTTCCGGGTGCGGATCGGAGCTGAGAACGTCAGCGTCACCGCCCCGTCCGGCCATGCGCTCGCCGCCCCCGATCTGGCGGCCGAGGCCAATGCCTGGAACCCCGACAAATGGGTGCTGGTCGCCGATGACGGCCTGGTCCTGACGCGGGCGGGCAAGGGCGACGTGGCTATCGGCGGGCCGGTGATCCGCGCCAGCGTCAGCGGCCTGACCCAGCGCTGGCCCAACGTCGCCGTCGAGCTGGCCGACGCCACCTTCACCTCCCATCGCGACGCGGAGGTCTTCCCCATCTCGCGCGCCGCCCGGATCGAGGCCTATCTGCGCCCCCACCTGGCTCCGGCCGGAACGGAAGGCACCGAGAACAGCGTCGATCTTCTGTTCCGCCTGATCGACGCCGAGGGCCGCCCCGGCGGTCCGGTCGAAGGCATGGCCCGAAACGGCAAGCTGACCCTGCAGATCGAGACGGTCGTCGAGGACGCCGATCGCCTCCAGGGCGCCGACGCCGCCGGCGTCTTCTCGGCATGGACGCGGGCGGGCGGGCGCTTCACCGCCGTGCGCGGTGAAATCTCGGCCGGCGACAGCCGCGCGACGCTGGCCAGCGACGTCCTGGCGGCCACGCCGGACGGGCGTCTGGCAGGCACCGTCTCGCTCCAGGCCCAGCGCCCCATGGCCGCCATCGCCGGTCTGGCCGGATCGCGGGGCGGCGCGGTCAATCAGGCGGGCGCGGCCGGAGCGGCGGCCGCCGGTGCCGTCCAGGGCGGCGAGGACGTCGATCTCAGCATCGTCTTCCGCGACGGCCGGTCCTAGCTGGGCCCCTTCCCCCTGGCCCCCGCGCCCAAGCTGTTCTGATGCTGGACGAGCCGGAACTGGACGCCGAACGACTGGCGCTCGACCGGTCCCTGGCCGAGGCCCTCGCCGCCCGGATCGCGGCCGGCCCCCACGCCCGCGCGGACGCCCGCGCCCTGGCCCTGCGCGAAGGTCTGAGAAACGCCGGCCCGGTCGAAGCCGCCGTCCTGCACGCCGTCCACGGGCGAATGGAGGCCGCGGGCGGTCGCCGCTTCGTCGCATCGGGCCCGCTCTCGGCCGTGCTCGCCGCCGATCGCTGGGGCCAGGTCACGCCCGTCGCCGACGCCGAGACGGCCCTCGGCCGGGTCGATCCTTCCGTGTCCGCCCTCATCGACCTGGGCGAGCGGCCCTGGTGGGGGCGGCTGCTGGCCCGGCCCGACCTTCGCGTCGTCGAGGCCCTGCCGGACGACCGGGCGGGCACGCCCCGGGCCCTGCTGATCTCGTGCGAGCCGTCCGGTCCCACCGGCGACGATCGCACCTTCTGGGTCACCGACAGCCCCCTGAGCGACGTCCGCATTCGCGCCGACCTGGCCGAACGCGGTCTCGCCGCGACCCCGATGACGCAGGCCGGCGGGTTGAAGCTCTACGCCATCGCGGGCTATGTGCAGCCTGAGGACGGGCGGCTGCATCAGGCGCCCGGCGCGCTGTCCGGTGTCATCGGCTCAGCCCCCATCTACTGAGAAAGCCCTCCATGACCCAGGCCGCCCCCCAGCCGAAGCCCGGCATCCTCGACATCGCCCCCTACGTCGGAGGCAAGTCGTCTCTCGCCGGAATCGCCGATCCGATGAAGCTGTCGTCCAACGAGAACATGCTGGGTGCGGGCGAGAAGGCCCGCGCGGCCTATGAGTCGGCCATCAAGGCCATCCACATCTATCCCGACGGCCGGGCGGCCAAGCTGCGCGCCGCCGTCGCCGAGCATCACGGGCTGGAGCCCGACCGCCTGATCTTCGGCAATGGCTCGGACGAGGTCTTCGCCCTGCTGAACCAGACCTATCTGACGGCGGGCGACAACATCGTCACCGGCCAGTACGGCTTCCTGGCCTATCGTATCTCGGCGCTCGGCTGCGAGGCCCAGGTCAAGCTGGCGCCCGAGCCCGGCTACAAGGCCGAGGTCGACGCCCTCCTCGCCCAGGTCGATGAACGGACCAGGATCGTCTACGTCTCCAATCCGTCCAACCCGACCGGCAGCTGGAACTCCGGCGACGAAATCCGCCGCCTGCACGAGGCCCTGCCCGCGAACGTCCTGCTGGTCATCGACGAGGCCTATGCCGAATACGTCACCGAGCCCGACTGGGAGACGGCCCTGCCTCTGGCGCGCGAGGCGACCAACGTCGTCGTCACTCGCACCTTCTCCAAGATTCACGGCCTGGGCGGCCTGCGTATCGGCTTCGGCTATGCGCCCCTGCATGTGTCAGAGGCCGTCGACCGCATCCGCCTGCCCTTCAACGTCTCGGTCCCCGGCATCGAGGCGGCCACCGCCGCTTTGGCCGACGAGGCGCACCAGCAAGCATCCCGCCAGTTGATCCAGACCTGGCGACCGCGCCTGACCCAGGCCATCCGCGGCTTCGGCTTCACCGTCCTGCCCTCGGCGGGCAACTTCATCCTTGTGCTGTTCCCGGACGAGAAGCGGGGCGCCGCCGCCGCCAACGATTATCTGAACTCCAAGGGCATCATCGTCCGCGCCGTCGGCGGCTACGGCATCCACGACGGCCTGCGCATCACCGTCGGCACCGAGGATCAGAACCGCGCCGTCATCGACGCGCTCAGCGAGTTCGCAGCCTCCTAGACAGGCTGCGGCCGAGCAGCCAGGGTATCCGACGCCGTTTCGATCCGCCGCTCCAGCTCTTCCATGAAGGGCCCGCGCTTCAGATCGGCCTCGATCGGTGCCAGGAACTCATAGACGGCCACGCCCGGATGGCGCCGGAAGCCGTGGGCGGGCCAGAACAGGCCGGCATTGGTCGCGACCGGCGTGCAGGGCCGGGCCAGATCGCGATACAGCGCCGCCACCCCGGGCTTGTAGTCCGGCGGCCGCCCCGGCTCGGCGCGAGTGCCCTCGGGGAAGATGAAGATCGGGCGGCTGTCGGCCAGGCGCTCGCGGCCCTCGCGCACCATGGTCTTCAGCGCCTTTGCCGCCGCCTCGCGATCGACCACGATCATCCGGGTCTTCAGCGCGAACCAGCCGAAGAAGGGCAGCACCGCCAGCTCCTTCTTCATCACCAGACAGGGGTCGTCCAGGACGACGAACGGCACGATCACGTCCAGCATGCTCTGGTGTTTGGAAGCGATCAGGGCCGGGCCGTTCGGCCGATGCTCCAGCCCCCGGAACTCGACCCGCAGGCCCACGATCCATCTCAAGCCCAGCAGGACGAAGCGCGCCCAGGCCTTGCAAACGGCCATGGCATGGCGGTGCTGCAACAGCAGCGCCGGCGACAGGACGACGGCGAACAGCGCCATCGACAGATAGAGCCAGGCGACGAAGATCAGCGACCGCAGGGTGGTCAAGACGCCGGCGCCCCGGCGGGTTCGTCCCCGGCGGGCTCGGCCTCGGCCCCTTCGCCGGTGATGCGGTCCAGGGCGACCCGGCCCATCACGGCCAGATACTTCATGTATTCCAGGGTCATGCGCCGCGCGGTCACGGCCGCCCGCCACCAGCGCGAGTTGTCCAGCGACGGCGTCTCGACCGCATAGGGCGTCAGCTCGACCCCCGGCGCCGCGCTGCGGATCTCCATCAGCGAGCGCGGCATATGATAGTCCGACGTCACCACGATCAGGCTGTCGTAGCCCTTGGACCGGGTCCAGGCGGCGATCTCGGCGGCGTTGCCCGTCGTCGTCTCGGCCTCGAAGCCCAGATCGACGCAGCAGTTGAACAGACGGCTGGAGCCCGGCGTCAGCTCGCGGAGTTCCTGGCGACGGACCTCCGGGTTGACGCCCGAGATCAGCACCCGCTCGCCCTTGTCCTGTTCCAAGAGGCGGATGGCCGCGTTGACCCGCTCGGCCGAAGGCCCGGTCAGGGCCACGATGGCGTCGGCGCGCTCCGGCTCGGGCGTCGGCGTGAAGCCGCGCACCCGCTCGGCGAAGGCGAACAGCCCCACCAGCCAGATCAGGGCCACAATCCCCACAAGCGCCAGAAACTTCATGGCTTCTTCCTATCCGGCGGACGCGGACGCGCCAAGCCGGTCGAGCGCCCGCCCCGCCGCCAGCCGCGCCGAGACAAGCGCCACCGTAGCCGCGACCAGGGGCGTTGGCGAGAGGATCAGCAGATCGCCCCACGCCAGGGGCAGGGCCGGGCTCAATCCCTCGCCTCCGCCCAGGAACCGGACCATGCCGGCCAAGGCCAGCGCCAACCCGGTTCCCACAGCCCCGCCGGCCAGCGCCAGGAGGGCGAACCGCCGCTGGAACAGCCAGGCCACGGCCCCATCAGTCGCGCCCGACAGGCTCAGCGTCTCGATCACCGCCCGCCGGGCCTCGACGCCCGCCCGCACGGCGTGGACGATCGCCGCCCCCGTCGCCCCGGCCACCGCCAGGAAGGCCGCCAGCGCCAGCAAGGTCACCGTCCCCGCCGACCGCTCGACCTCGCCGCGCCACAGGCTGTGGTCATCGACCGTGGCGTCGATGCCACCCTCGGCCAGGGCCCGGCTCAGCACCAGGGCGCTGGCGGGTGCGTCCGGGTCCAGCCGCACCGTGACCAGATGGGGCAGGGGCAAATCTTCCAGAGCCGCCTCGCCCATCCAGGGTCGCAGCAGCCGCTCGGCCGTAGCGCGGTCCATGGCCGCCGCTTCCTCCACGCCCGGCACCACCGCCAGGGTCTCCGCCGCCCGGGCCGCCGCCGCGTCGCCGGTCTCGCCCACGCCCGGCCGAACCTGCGCCGTCGCCTCGCCCCGCAGCTCGCGCGCCCAGCCGCCCGCGGCTCGCTCGGCGGACAGGGCCCCAAGACCGGCCAGACAGGCGACGAAGCACAGGACCGCGATCACGCCCCCCAGCCACCGCTCCCCCGCCCCGTCGCGCGGCAACAGGTCCCGCTCCGGCGGCGACGGGGGGACCACGGCCTGCGCCGGGTCGAACAGGGTGGACCAGCGGATCATGCCGCCGCCGTCGCCGGGGCCGCCGACAGACGCCCGTCCGTCAGCCTCAGCAGCCGCGCGCCCGAACGTCGGGCCAGGGCCTCGTCATGGCTGGCGATCAACACGGTCGTGCCCTGTCGGTTCAGCGACTGGAACAGCTTCAGCAGCCGCTCGGCCATGGCCGGATCGACGCTGCCGGTCGGCTCGTCGGCCAGGATCAGTTCGGGCCGGCTCATCACCGCCCGGGCGATGGCCAGCCGCTGCTTTTCGCCCCCCGACAGGGCGGTCGGCCGATCGCCCGCGCGGTCGCCCAGCCCGACCCAGGCCAGCATCTCCTCCACGTCCGGCCCGTACGCCGCAGGCTTCACCCCACGCAGCCGCAACGGCAGGGCGGCGTTGTCGAACACGCTGAGATGATCCAGCAGGCGAAAGTCCTGGAAGATCACCCCCATGCGCCGCCGGAACCCCGGACGGTCGCGCGCCGGCACCGCCGTCGCCTCCTCTCCGAAAAGGGCGATTCGCCCCTCCGTCGGGCGTTCCGACAGGGTCAGCAGCCGCAGCAGGGTCGACTTCCCCGATCCCGACGCCCCGGTAAGGAAGTGGAAAGAGCCCGCAGGCAGAATCAGGGAGATGTCCCGCAGCACGCCGGGCCGTTCCGCATAGCCGAATCCCACCCCCGTCAGGCGGACGGTCTCGGGCGTAGGCGCGGGATCGGCGGCCGGGCGGCGCGGTGGGGGCATCGGCGTATGTTCGTCAGGTACGGTGCGCAGACGCACCGAGGGGAGGGGGCCGAGGGATCGGCCTCACGAAGTCAGCGGCCATGATACTGACCTGCCCGTCCTGCGCCACCAGCTATTTCGCGCCCGACGACGCCATTCCGGCGGGCGGCCGCAAGGTCCGCTGCCAGTCCTGCGCCCACATCTGGCACGCGATGGCCGAAGAGCCGCTGGCGCTCAGCGCCGCATCCGCCCCCGTGCTCGCGACCCCGACCGCCGACCCGGCCCGCGCCGCGACGGACGAGGCCCCGCCGGTCGCGCCCGAGACCCCGGCCCCCGAACTGCCCAAGGCCTTCCGCGCCCGCGCCGAACAACAGCGCCGCATCCGCCGCGCGGCCACCCACGGCGCCGTCTGGGCGGGCCTGGCCAGCGTCTTCGTCGGCATCCTGGCCGGGGGCTGGCTGTTCCGGGTCGAGGTCGTCGACCTGTGGCCCCGCGCCGCCGCCGCCTATGCCATGGTCGGCACGCCGGTGAACCCGACAGGACTGGAGTTCGAGGCCGTCACCGCCAAGGCCATGCTGGACCGCCCCGACATGGTCATGGTCTCGGGCGCGCTCCGAAACGTGCGGGGCCGTGAAGTCCAGCCGCCGCCGGTGCGTGTCGCCCTGCTGGACGCGCAGGGCGCCGAGATCGGCCACGCCGTCATCACCCTGGACGGCGCGCCTGTCCTGCCTGGTGGGGTCCAGGGCTTCGCCGCCCTGATCCGCGACCCTGCCGCCAAAGGCGTCGACGTCGGCCTGCATTTCGTCGGGGCCGTCCCCGCCTCCCGTCACGCGGAGGCGACGGGCGATCACGACGAGGCCGCCCCTTCGGGTCACGACCGTCCCCTGCCCGCCGCCGACGACCACGGCCTGCGCCCGGCCATCGTCGAGACCGCTCCGGCCATCCACGCCGACCCGATCGACGCCCGGCCGATCGCCGATGCGGCGCACGGCGCCGATCACGGCCCTATCGACAGCCATGGGGCCGAGGCGGTATCCGCCTCGCATGGCTGAACCCTCCCCGACGCCGACCGTCCTGCTCCCCGAGGCCGAGGTCGCCCGCGTCGTCGCCGACCTGGCGGCAAGGATCGCCCCCGTCATCGACGACGAGACCGTGGCGGCGGTGCTGCTGACCGGCGGCCTGTGGTTCGCCGCCGACCTGACGCGGGCCCTGTCGCGGCTGGGGCGTCACGTTCGGTTCGACGCCCTGTGGCTGGCCTCCTACGGCGACGAACAGTCCAGCCGGGGCCGCATCGACGTCCATGCCCCGTTCCAGCGGTCGCTTCAGGGCCGCAAGGTCCTGATCCTGGACGATGTGTTCGACACCGGCCTGTCTCTGGCCGAGGCCGTGCGACTGGCGAAAGAGGCGGGCGCATCGGAGGTCCTGACGTGCGTTTTCGCGCGCAAACCCTGGCCCCTGCCCCGCGCACCCGAGCCCGACTTCGTCGGCTGGGAGGCCCCGAACCGCTTCCTCGTCGGCTATGGCCTGGACCATGCGGGGGCGCTGAGGGGTCTGCCGGATATCTGCGCGCTGGACTGACTGAACGCCCCAGTTCCGCTCATCCCCGCGAAAGCGGGGACCCAGTGCTTTGGGCGAAGATTGCGAAACGGCTGCTCCCGGACCGTCATCCAGAACACCCTGCCCCACTTCAGAACTGGGTCCCCGCTTTCGCGGGGATGAGCGGATAAAAGGGAGCTACTGCATCGAGGTCTGGCTGTCGCCGTCGCCGGTCTCGGCCGCGTCGATCCGCATCAGGGCCGTCAGCACCTCGACCCGGTCGTCCAGCGTCGGCGATTCCAGCAGGGCCTGTTTCTCGGCCGGCTCGAACGGCAGGGCCATGGACAGGCTGTTGACCAGGGCCTCCTGAGGCGCGGCCTCGGCGGTCTCCCAGTCGATCTCCAGCTGTCGACGCTCCAGATACTGGCGCAAGGCGAACAGGAACGACTCGCGGTCGAAATCCTCGCCGCCGGTGGGCGACGCCAGATCGGTCTCGAACGGCGCGAAGGCGGCCCGGATCTGGCGATACGGCGTCTGGGTCGGCAGTTCGGCCGCCACCCGAAACCGGGCCACCCCCGTCAGCGTCACCAGATAGCGTCCGTCGGAGGTCTCGGCGAAGGAGGTGATCCGCCCGGCGCAGCCCACCGCCGACAGGCTGGGCAGGCGACGCGGCCCGCCGACCGGCTGGATCATGCCCAGCATCCGGTCGCCCGCCATGGCGTCGTCGATCATGTTCAGATAGCGCGGCTCGAAGATGTTCAGCGGCAACTGGCCGCGCGGCAGCAGGATGGCCCCCGGCAAGGGAAACACCGGAATGACCTGGGGCAGATCGACCGCCTTCACATAGCCCTGCGCCATCGCCCCGCCCCTCTTACGCGAACAGGATCGACGATAGACGCCGACGCCCGTCCTTGGCGATGTCGGACGACAGGCCGGCGGCTTCGAACACCACCAGCAACTGCTTCCTGGCCGCCTGCTCGTTCCACTCCAGATCGGCCTGAACGATGTCGAGCAGACTGTCGACCGCCGCCTTCAGTTCGCCGGCCGCCGCCTGGGCCAGCGACAGGTCGTAGCGCGCCTGATGATCGCCCGGGTCGGCCCGCAGCCGGGCCTCCAGCGCCGCGACCTCGGCCGTCGGCGCCGCCGAGGCCAGGGCCAGCTGGGCCCGCAGGCTGATGACGGTGGGGTTCTTGGAATCGACCGGGGCCATGGCGATGGTCTGGCGCGCCTGATCGGCGTCGCCGCCGGCCAGATAGACCCGCGCCATGCCGGCGATGGCGTCCTCGTTCTCGGGCTCCAGCGTCAGGACGTGGGCATAGGCCTGGGCCGCGCCGCCGAAGTCCGACAGGCCCAGCGATTCCTCGCCCAGCGCCAGCAGCTGTTCCACGTCGGAATTGGCCGACGATCCGCCCGACAGCTTCTCGATAAAGGCCTTGATCTGGCTTTCGGGGATCGCGCCCTGAAAGCCGTCGACCGGCTGGCCGTTGACGAAGGCATAGACCGTCGGGATCGACTGGACCCGCAGCTGGCCCGCATAGGCGGGGTTCTTGTCGACGTCGATCTTGACCAGCTTGACCGCCCCGCCCGCCACGCGGACCTGCTTTTCCAGCGCGGGCGTCAGGGTCCGGCACGGCCCGCACCAGGTCGCCCAGAAGTCGACGATGACCGGCTGGATTTTCGATTGGGCGATCACGTCGGCCATGAAGCCGGCGTCCGAACCGTCCTTGATCAGGTCGTCGGCGGCGTCGTCCTTGGGCGCGGTCGGGTCGAGAAGGCTCATCGGCGGGTCATCCTGTCGGCGTGTAACGCGAGAGCCGACAGATGGTCGCGCGAGGTGGCGGAGGCAAGCCGCTTTCTCCCTCCCCGGAACGGGGAGGGCAGATCGCGAAGCGATCGGGTGGGGGCGGCAAGGCGAACCACAGGCGATGTCGGAGTAAGGCTCGCCCGGCCGCCCCCACCCGGTCTCCGCTGCGCTCCGACCACCCTCCCCGGAACGGGGAGGGAGAAGGTCAGTCGAAATCCACCACCCTCGCCGCCCGCCCGATCTCGGTCAGAAAGCGACGAAACGCCGCTTGGCTCAGCGCCGTCGTCGCCGTGTTGGTCAGGGGGTGGAAGTTGACGATCTCCGCCTCCCACAGCCGCCGGTCCAGCACGAAGCCGACCCGCCGCTCGACGTCGTTGATCAGCCCCAGCGCCGTCACCGAACCCGGCCGCACGCCCAGGGTCTCCTGCATCAAGGTCTCGTTGCCGAACGACAGTCTGTCGGAGCCGATCACCTTCGGAGCAAGCTTCAGGTCGATGACCGTGTCCTGACGCGCCGAGATCAGCCACAGCCGCCCCTTCTTGTCCTTCAGGAACAGATTCTTGGTGTGGGCGCCAGGCATCGACGCCTTGAGGTCCAGCCCCTCCTCGACGCGGAACACCGCCGGATGCTCGTGCGTCGTCTGCTCGATCCCGCGCTCGGCCATGAAGGCCAGCAGGCTGTCGCGGTCATGCGGTGGTTGAGCGGTCATGGGCGGGCCGATAGGAAGGACGACACGACCCGCTTAGCCGAAGGACGCCGCCCCTTGGAACTGGAATGCTATCCGATGTCGGCCCGGCCGCCCGACATGGTGCCCGGCCGCCAGTCGCGGAACTGGATGGACGCCTTCGTCAGCCGGCACCCCTATCGCTGCCTGCCCCTGACCATGGCCAACACCACGGGCTGGGAAATCCTGTGTCCCTTCACCTTCACGGCCGAGTGGAACGGCGGGCCGTCGCAGGCCGACATCACCATCACGCCCGAGCGACCGCAGCCGGAGCTGGACCATTTCGTCACCTCGCACTTCTCGCGCGGGGTCCTGACCCTGCATCCCCAGTATCTGTTCCGCACCCCGCCGGGCTGGGGGATGATCTGCTCGGGATCGCCCAACCATGTGAAGGACGGCATCCAGCCCCTGGTCGGCCTGATCGAGACCGACTGGCTGCCGTTCCCCTTCACCATGAACTGGATCTTCACCCGGCCGGGCCGCGTAAAATTCGAACGCGGCGAGCCGTTCTGCTTCATAAATCTGGTCGAGCATCGCAAGCTGGAACAGGTCCAGCCGGTAATCCGCACGCTGGAATCCAACCCGGTGATGAAGGGCCAGTTCGAGGCCTGGAACCGCCAGCGCACGGACTTCAACACCCGGCTGGCGTCGGGCGACCCCGACGCGGCCAAGGAGGCGTGGCAACGCTTCTACTTCAAGGGCGAGATCCCCGAGGCCCTGGGCACCGCCCCGGCGACCCACGCCAACAAGCGCCGTCTGAAGACGCCCCGGGTCGGCTGACCCCCAAGTCACCTCCCCATCGCCGCAAGGCGATGGGGAGGTGACCCGATTCACATCGGCCGCGTGACGCGTCCGCTCAGATTTGCGACGACCTCGCGCGCGTCGAAGGCGTTGGCGTCGCCGGCCGGCTTGGGCCCGCGACCGAGCACGATCTCGGCATTGGCCTCGAACCGGTCGATCTGGCGCACGTCGAAGTCGTCGCGGCCCCAGAAGGGATCGTTCCAGCGGCTCCAGTAGCCCCGGCGGTGATAGTAGCGCCACGAGGGGCCCCAGAACGGGCTGTAAGGCCGATAGAAGGGATCGCGGAACGCCGAATAGCTGACGTCGCGATCCGTCGCGCGCTCGACCGTCGAGAACCAGTCGAAGCCATTCTCCAGCGTCAGTTCGGCTGAGCGGAGCAACAGCCCCATCTCCACCTGCTCGCGCGAGGTGACCGAGTTGCCGGCGAAGCTGACGCGGAAGCGGTCGCTCTCCAGACGCTGTTCGGCATAGCCGCCGCGCTGACCGTTGAAACCGGCGGGGGCATAGGCGGTGGAGGTCGCGCAGGCCGACACCAGCAGGGCGGCGGCGGCGACCATCAGAAGGGATCGGGTTTTCATGGGTACGCTCCGGAAGGTGGCGGACATTGCGTCGTTCCACCTGAACGGCGCATGAACAGCGTCGTTCCGAGGACAGGCAAGTCCCTATAAACGCGAAACAATCAGCACGGCGGCGGTCAGCAGCAACAGCCCGACGAAGACGCCGAACACGCGCCGGAAGCGGGGCTCGTCCATGCGCCGGGCCAGCGCCGCTCCACCCAGACCGTAGGTCGTCATGGTCACCACGTCCATGAGGATCACTGCCGCAGCGAACAGCGCCAGCTGCGGCGCGGCGGGGCGGTTCACGTCCAGGAACGGCGGCAGGACGGCGGTGAAGAACAACACCGCCTTGGGATTGGCGATCTGCACCAGGAAGCCGTCGATGAAGGCCGGCCGCCGGGTCTGCACCACCGGGCTGTCTTCGACCTGCGGCGGCGGCGGAGCCAGGACCGCCCGGATCGCGCTGACCCCCAGCCAGGCGACATAGACCGCCCCCGCGATCGCCACCCAGCGAAACACTTCGGGAAAGGCCGTGACCAGCGCCCCCAGCCCCAGGGCCGCCGCCCCGAACCACACCAGGGTCGCCACGTTCATGCCCACGACGGCCAGCAGCACCGCGCGCCGTCCTCGCTCCATGCCCGTGGCGATGGAGAACAGATTGGCCGGCCCCGGCGTCACGGCCATGACCGCCATCACCCCGCAAAAGACGAGGTAGAGCTTCGGATCGACGGGCAGGACCATCAGGCGGACAGGCAGACGACCTGGGCGACCCGCAGATCGCGGCGCAGATCATCGGCGACGCGGCCATAGTTCTCGACCGTGACGACTTCGCCCAGCAGCGGCTCGTCGGCCGGCTGCTCGCCCCGGATGGCGGGGCCCAGGGTGTCGGGCGCGGTGGTGTAGATGCGGCCCCGGCGCGGAGCCTCGGCAATGGTCATGGCCACGACCCGGCCGCGCCGGTCCATGGTCGGCGCCCCCGACAACCCGGCCAGCGTGCCTTCCAGCCCCTCGGTGCGTCCCACCTCGGCCCAGGCCAGGACAGGCTCGTCCCTCTGGCCGCGCCCGCGCACCTTCAGCACCTCGCGTCCCAGCAGGCGCGAGGTCACCTCGCCCGGCTTTCCCTGAGGATAGCCCGGGTGGAAGCCGCGCTGCCCGACTCTCAGCGGCTCGGCGGTGGTGACCGCGAGGGCGGGTGGTCCCCCCGCCGTGATCAGCAGGGCGATGTCCGCGCGCGGCGACAGGCGCACATCGGCCGAGACCGCCCGGCCTCCGCCCACGACCAGGGCCGGTCGGCGGCATCCCTCGACCACATGACGCGCCGTCAGCCAGCGTCCCTGTCCGGCGATGGAAAAGGCCGTGCCCGCCGCCGGCACGAACGGCACGTCCGGCGTCGTCACCGTGACCGACGGATCGAACGGCGTGATCGGACCCAGAAGCGCGCCCTCCACCTCGTCCGGCGGCGGCGGGGCAGGCGGGGCGTCGGCGTTCTCGCGCCGGCTCAGCGATACGGCCAGGATGACCGTCAGCAGGCCGCCATAGACCAGCCAGTCGGGCGGGCGGGGAAATCCCATCGCCGTCTCAGCCCGTCAGGGCGGCGGCGAGGATCAGGGCGGTGGCCAGCTTGGCGGCGACCAGCAGGACGGCGGCCGACACCTCGCCCTCCTGGATGCGCTGGGGCAGGCCGGTCAGGACCAGATCGACGATGCGGAAAGCCAGCAGCTGCAGCACCAGGGTCGCCAGACCCCACAGCAGGATGTCCCGGATCGAGGTCGACACCGACAGCGACACCGCCAGCGGAATGGCCAGGCCCAGCAGGACACCGCCGAAGGCCACGGCGGCCGCCGAATTGCCCTGGCGGATCAGGGCGATCTCCTTCCACGGCGTCAGCAGGCCATAGATCACCGCCCCACCGCCCAGCAGGGCCAGGGTGGCGAACAGATGCAGCACCAGCACGGGAAATCCGCTGGCGAAGGCCTGGACTTCGGGACTGGCGAGGGCGTCGGTCAGGGGGCTGGCGGCCATGGTCTCGGTTCAAGCGGCGGCGAAAAGGGTGGGGAACGAAAGCAAAACGACTTGCCCCATTGCGGTCACGATCCGCAAGGTCGCGGCGGCCACACTGTGTGACCAATGATTGCGGAAGCGTGATCGCTCCGGCTAATCGCGGCCCATGACCGATCCCGCCCTGCCCACCGTCCTCGTCGTCGCCTGCGCCCTGGTCGATATCGACGGGCGGGTGCTGATCGCCCAGAGGCCGCAGGGCAAGGCCCTGGCAGGACTGTGGGAATTTCCCGGCGGCAAGGTCGAGCCCGGCGAGCGGCCCGAGGCGGCCCTGATCCGCGAGTTGGACGAGGAACTGGGCATCCAGGTCACCGAGGCCTGCCTCGCCCCGTTCGTTTTCGCCAGCCACGCTTACGATTCGTTTCACCTGTTGATGCCACTGTATCTCTGCCGACGCTGGTCGGGCGTGGTCACCCAGCGTGAACACGCCGCCCTGGCCTGGGTGAAGCCGTCAAAGCTGGCGGACTATCCCATGCCGCCCGCCGACGCGCCCCTGGTCGCCTGGCTGCGCGACCTGCTCTAGGTCCGGAGGCCGCCGATGACCCCGCTGATCCGCCGCTTCCTCTCGGACGACCGGGGCGCGACCGCCATCGAATACGGCCTGATCTGCGGCCTGATCTTCCTGGTCATCGTCACCGCCGTCGGCCTGTTCGCCGGGCGCGCCACGGCGATGTTCGAGTACATCGCCACCACCATCACCGCCGCCATCTAGCCCTCTCGGTGCTCGGTCACCCCGAGCGCATCGGCCAGCCGGACCTTCGCCGACCCCCGCTTCAAGGGCTTAGGCTGGCTCTCGTGCGGGGCCCATCCCGCCAGGTTGACGATCTCGAACGTCGCCGGAATCCGCCCGTCCGCCTCGCCGTGGCGTTCGGCATACAGCATCGCCGCCCGGGCCACGATCGCGGGGTTCAGCGGTCTCAGCGGCCCGGCCAGGACATTGGTCTCGGCCATGGCGCGCAGATCGCGCACCAGGGCCGGCAGGCCGGAATACCGCACCGTCAGCCGGTCCACGTCCGCCACCGGCAGGGCGAACCCGGCCCGCTGCAGCAGGCCCGCCCCGTCGAACCCGTCCGCGAACGGCGACACCCGCGCGCTGGCCCCGCCCCGCGTCTCCAGTTCCGCCTCGGTCAGGACGCCCCTCAGTTCCTTCAGCGTGCCCGCGCCCAGCAGGGTCCCCAGGAACAGCCCGTCCGGCTTCAGCGCCCGCCGGATCTGCGTCAGCGCCCCCGGCAGGTCGTTGGCCCAGTGCAGCGTCATCAGCGACACGATCAGATCGACCGACCCGTCCGCCAGCCCCAGGGGCGCGGCCCCGGGGTCGGCCACCTCGGCCACGGTCCCGACCGCGCGCGGCTCGCCCACCCGCCCACGCGCGTCCGATCCGGCCAGTAGATCGGCGAACACCCCCGGATGCGCCGACAGGTCGACGACGACCGGAAAGTCGCGCAAGGTCGCCTCCAGGCTGAGAACGGCGTTCTCGGCCGCGCGCCTGTGCAGGAAGTCGGCCTCGCCGAACCGCCGGCTCGCGCGCGCCAGCCGCGCCGCCCGGCGATGCGGATCGAAGATGATGGGGGGACCGGCCGCGCTCATGGGCCAACAGGATGGGGTCTGGAGAGAGCGATGGGAAGCGGGCCGCGCCCGGCTTTCGCCGACGCTGCGTGCCCTCGGCCGTGGCCTGACCGACCTGATCCTGCCGCCCCTCGCCCACGACAGTGTCGAAGCGACCGCCCAGGCGGGCCTGACGCCCGACGCCTGGAGCCGCGTCGTCTTTCTGGAGGACCCCGTCTGCGACGGCTGCGGCGCGGCGTTCGAGTTCGACGGCGGTCCCTTCGCGTCCGACCGATGCGCGGCCTGCATCGCCCTGCCCCACCGCTTCGCCCGGTGCCGGGCCGCCTGCGTCTATGACGAGGCGTCTCGCGGGCTGATCCTGAAGTTCAAGCACGGCGACCAGCAGCAGTTCGCCCCCCTGTTCGCCCGCTGGCTCAGCCGCGCCGCCGCCCCCCTGATCGAGGACGCCGACGCGATCTGCCCGGTGCCGCTGCATCCCACGCGCCTGCTCGGCCGCCGCTTCAACCAGGCCGCCGAGGTCGCCCGCCCCCTGGCCCACACCGCCCGCCGCGACTACCTGGCAGACGCCCTGATCCGGTCCCGACCCACCGACAGCCAGGGCGGCCGGAGCGCCCGGGGCCGGCGCATCAACGTCAAGTCCGCCTTCGCCGTCACCGAGGCGGGGGCGCGGCGCGTGCGCGGTCGGCGCGTCCTGTTGATCGACGACGTCCTGACCACCGGGGCCACGGCCGAGGCCTGCGCCACCGCCCTGCTGGCCGCCGGTGCCCGCGCCGTCGACCTCGCGGTCATCGCGAGGGTGCGAACCGCGCGCGAACTGCCTAGATAGAAGGCCAAATCCAGTCTTTGCCCGGAGTACCCCCTTGGCCGACGTCGTTCTCTACACCAAGCCCGGCTGCCCCTACTGCATGGCCGCCATGGGCCTGCTCGATCAGAAGGGCGTAGATTTCACCGAGATCGTCGCCTCGTCCGATCCGGCCAGGAAGGCCGAGATGATCGAACGCTCGGGCGGCCGCATGACCTTCCCCCAGATCTTCATCGACGGCCGCCATATCGGCGGTTCGGACGACATGCGCGCCCTGGACCGCCGGGGCGAGCTCGACCCGTTGCTGGCCGCCTGATGTCGGCGGGCCTGCCCATCGCCCTGATCCAGACGCGGACGCCCGCGACGGCGGCGGCCGGGCTGGCCCATATCGAACCCCTGATCCGACAGGCGGCAACCGAGGGCGCGAAACTGGTCCTGACGCCCGAGGGCACCAATCTGCTGGAACAGCGTCGCGACCGCCGCGCGGTCGCCATCACCGACGAGGATCAGGACGCCTGCGTCATCGGCCTGCGCCACCTGGCGGCGGAGCTGGGCGTCTGGCTGCTGATCGGCTCGGCCATCGTCCGCTCGGGCCACGCCGGCGACGACCGCGCCGCCAACCGGTCGCTGCTGATCGACCCTCATGGCGGCATCGTCGCCCGCTACGACAAGCTGCACGTCTTCGACGTCGACCTGCCGAACGGCGAGACCTATCGCGAGAGTTCGACCATCCGTCCCGGCGATGCCGCGGCCGTGGCCGACACGCCCTGGGGCCGGCTGGGTCTGACCGTCTGCTACGACGTTCGCTTCCCCCACCTGTTCCGCCAGCTGGCCAAGGCCGGGGCCTCGATGATCGCCGTGCCCGCCGCCTTCACCGTCCCGACCGGCGAGGCCCACTGGGAGACCCTGCTGCGCGCCCGCGCCATCGAGACCGGAGCCTTCGTCCTGGCCCCCGCCCAAGGGGGCACTCACGAGGACGGGCGCAAGACCTGGGGTCGTTCCACCGTCGTGTCGCCCTGGGGCGAGGTCATCGGCAAGCTTGACCACGACGACCCCGGCGTGCTGCACGCCACCCTGGACCTGACGGCGGTGGCGCGCGCCCGCGCCGCCGTGCCCGCCCTGACCCACGACCGCGACTTCGCCGCGCCCCGATGAACAGCCAATGATCCGTTACGCGCTCCAGTGCGACGCCGACCACGGGTTCGAAGCCTGGTTCGGCTCCTCGTCCGACTATGATGACCAGGCCTCGCGCGGACTGGTCGAATGCCCGTTCTGCGGCTCGCACTCGGTGTCCAAACAGATCATGGCCCCGGCCGTTGCGGGCACGAAACGGGCGACCCCCTCGCCCGAGGTCGCGCGAAAGATGCAGACCATGATGATGGACGTCGCCCGCGAGGTCCGCGCCCACGTCGAGCAGAACTTCGACTACGTCGGCGACACCTTCGCCCGCGAGGCCCGCGCCATCCACGAGGGCACGACCGAGAAGCGAGAGATCTACGGCGAGGCCACCCCCGCCGAGGTCAAGGCGCTGAAGGCCGACGGCATCCCCTGCGCCGCCCTGCCCCCCGCGCCGCCCGACCCGGCCAAGGTCAACTGAGGACGTGGACGACACCTACCAGGAAGCCGCGCCGCCGCCCGCCCTGGCACCGTTCGTTTCCCGCCTGTGGTCCTACCGGGCCGACACCCCCTCGGGCGGCGTGCAGCGGATCGTGCCGGACGGGTGCTGCGAACTGATCGTCCACCTCGGCACGCCCTATGACGCCCAGGGCCCGGACGGTGCGTGGCACCGCCAACCCGCCGTCCTGTTCGCCGGACAGCTGACGCGGCCTCTGGCGCTCCGGCCGACCGGTCCTGTGCATGTCATCGCGGCGCGTTTCACCCCCGACGGGGCGCGCCCGCTTCTCGGTTCGCCGCTGAGGCGGGCGACCGACCGGACGCTGGATCTGTCCGACCGATTGCCGCGACCGCCGACGGACCTGACGGCGCTGGCGACCTGGCTGGAGACGCGACGCGCGCAGGAGCGCTGGGCGATCGACCCGACCGTCCGGGCGGCGCTGCAGGATCAGGCCCCACCGGACCACCCCGCCGCCCGTCGCGCCCTGCAGCGCGCCTTCCTCGACCAGGTCGGCGTCCCGGCCCGGACCCTTCGCTCGATCCGCCGCTTTCGCGCCGTGTTCGAGCGCGCCGAACATCCCGACGCGGCGGCCGGTGCCTGGCTGAGGGCTGGGCTGGACGCCGGCTATTTCGATCAGCCGCAGATGGCGCGGGATTTTCGCCGCTTCCTCGGTTGCACGGCCACGGAGTGGGCCCGGCAGCAGTCCGAGCTGGCGCGTCGGCTGGCGTCGCAATCCTACAAGACCGACGCTATCGTCGCCTTCTAGATGGCGGCGCAGCCACCGAGGGGACACCCATGATCCACGCCATTCTCGCCGCCTGGGCGATCCAGTCCGCGCCCGCGACCATCGACGACCTGTCGTGGATGGCCGGCTACTGGCTCAGCTGCGAGGGCGGCCGGGAGGTGTCCGAGACGTGGAGCGATCCGCGCGGGGGCCTGATGGCGGGGGTCACCGTCACGGTCGGCCGGTCGGGACAGGGCTCGCTGGAGTTCACCCGCATCTGGCCGGTCGGCGACCGCCTGGCCTTCCTCGCCCAGCCCAGTGGCGTGCCGGCGACGGTCTTTCCCCTGATCGAGGCGACCGCGAACCGCGCCGTGTTCGAAAACCCCGATCACGACTTCCCCCAGCGCATCGTCTATGCCCGCGAGGGCGACACCCTGACCGGCCGGATCGAGGGCACCGCCGACGGCCAGGCCCAGTCGATGACCTGGACCTACCGCGCCGCGGCTCTGAACAGCCGATGCCCGGACTGACCTGGCGGGCGATGACGCCGGACGATCTGGACGCGGTCAGCGCGGTCGCCGCCGTCGCCTTCCCGAACCATTTCGAGGATCGTGCCTGTTTCGCAAATCGCCTTTCCCTGCATCCGCAAGGGTGCCGCGTGCTGGCCGACGAGACCGGCCTGTCCGGCTACATCGTGGCCTACCCGTGGCGACGGGGTCGAATCCCCCCGCTGAACAGCCTGATCGACGCCGTCCCCGACGACGCCGACCTGACCTATCTGCACGATCTGGCCCTTCTGCCCGAAACGCGCGGCGCGGGCCACGCGCGCATCGCGATCGAAGCCCTCGCAAGCGAGGCCGCCGCCGCCGGCTGGCCCGCCCTCGCCCTGGTCGCCGTCAACGACGCCGAGGCCTTCTGGACCCGGCACGGCTTCGTCACCGACCCGGCCCCGGACCTGTCGGCCAAGCTGGCGACCTACGGCCCCGACGCCCGCTACATGGTCCGGCCGCTGTGACCCCGGATCAGAACCGGTAGGCCACCCCGACCCTCAGGTTCCGGCCCGGCATCGGGGCGATATCCTTCAGGAAGCTGACATGCTCGCGCGCCTCTTCGTCGGTCAGGTTGCGGCCCTCGGCGAAGAAGGTCACGTTCTTGTCGGCGAGCGGACGCCAGGCCCCGAACAGATTGACCATCGTATAGCTGTCGGTCGGCAGTTCGAAGTCGGCCACCTCGTCCTGCTCGGCGACGTGTCGGACTTCCAGGCTCAGATCGATCGGACCCGAGCCGTATCTGACCCGGCCCGTCACCGACAACGGCGGAATGCGCGCGGCGGGGCCCAGGTCGGTGTCGGCATCGACATAGTCGACCGCGCCTTCCAGGGTCACGACCCGGCTGCCCTCGGCCCAGACGTCATAGGCCAGCTCGGCCTCGAAGCCGCGGAAGTCGGCGTCGGTCTGCTGATAGGCGAAGATGGGAAACTCCTCGATCTCCCCGTCCTCGTCGACCAGGAAGGTCGCGCCCGTGTCGCGCAGGTCGATGAAGCCGTCGTAAGTCGAGGCATAGACATGCAGGTCGCCCCGCAGCCGTCCGCCGTCATAGTGCAGCGTGCCCTCCAGCGTCGTCACCGACTCCGAGTCCAGCGTCAGGTCCCCGACCTCATAGACCCCCGTCGCGACATGCACGCCGTCGGCGAACAGTTCGGTCTCGGACGGCGCGCGCTCGTTCCGCGCCAGGCTGACGCCCAGGAACAGGCCGTCCGCGGGCCGCAGGAAAACGGCGCCCGATGCCGACCAGTTGTCGTATTCGCGCTCGACCTCGTCGCGCGTCCCGATCGGCGTGGCCGACAGGGTGCGGCGGTCGTAGCGCAGGCCGCCCTCAAAGCCATAGCCGTCGCGGTCCCAGCGCTGGACCGCATAGACCCCCGCCTCGTCGATGTCGCTGCCGGGAATGTAAGCCTCGTCGCCGATGGCCGACAGGCTGCGCGACAGGGTCTGGGCCCCGATCGCCCCGTTCCAGCCGTTGCGGTCGCGCTGGATCAGGTCGGCCCGTGCTTCCCAGCCGTCGGATTCGAACACCGTCCCCGGCTCGCCGACGTCCTCGAACTCGGTGTGGGTATAGTCGGCCTGGCCGAACGCCCCGCGCACGGCACGGAAGGGTCCGGTATCGAAGCGCACTTCGCCGCGCGCGTCGAACCGCTGCTGCTCCAGCTCGATGAAGACGCCTTCCTCGGCGACCACGCCATAGGTGCTTTCGGTCTCCTTGTAGGACAGGCCGCCGAAGCCCGCCTCGCCGACCCACGACGCCCCGATGCCCCAGGCGTCCAGCGCCGAATAGCTGCCCGGCAGGGTCCCGGTCTCGTCGCGGGCGATGCCTTCGGCGTCCGCCAGCCGCTGAGAGATCGGCGACGAGGGAATGTCGTAGTCGTTGGCGTCCTTGGTCACCGCGTCATAGTGCAGAACCAGACTGTCCCCAATGGCGACGTCAAAGCGCGCGCCCAGCGAATAGCCGTTGTCGACGGTCGAGGTCTGGGCCGTCAGCCGGCCGTCCACCCCATCCTCGGGCATGGCGTCAGGGATGCGGCCGTCCAGCACATTGACCACCCCGCCGATGGCCGAGCCGCCATAGATCAGGGTCGAGGGCCCGCGAACGATCTCGATCCGGTTGGCCTCGGCCGGGTCCGTGGCGACCTGGTGGTCCGGCGACACCGAGGAGGCGTCGATCAGGCCGATGCCGTTGGTCAGCACCTGGACGCGTGGGCCGGTCAGCCCCCGGATCAACGGGCGGCTGGCCCCCGGCGCGAACGCGGTCGAGCGCAAGCCCGGGGTCGAGGCCAAGAGGTCGCCAAGGGTCGAGGCGGGTGCGACGGCCAGGGCCTCCTCGTCCACCACCGTCGTGGCGATGACCGAGGCGTTCTGGCTGATCCCGAACGGCGCGCCCGTGACGATGATCTCGTCCAGCTCGGTCACCGGCTCGCTGCGAGGGCTCGACTGGGCGGCGGCGGCCCCGGCCAGGGCCGTCCAGCTGACGGCGGCGAGCAGAAGCGGGCGGGCGAGGCGAAGGTCGGTCATGAGCGCGGTCCAGACGAAAGCGGAACGCGACTGTTATGAAATAACATACTTGGTCGTCAAGGGATCAACCCAGCGGCAGGATCTCCACGTCCTCGCCCGCGCCGACCTGTGGCGCATTGGCCGCGCGCCGGATCAGCCCGTCGGCCCCGCTCAGAACCGTCAGCATGGCGGAATCCTGATCCGGCAGGGCCCGCACCGCCCCCCGACCGTCCGGCCCGACGACCCGCGCCGCCCGCATCCAGTGCTCGCGCGGCCCATTTGCGGGCAGGGCCTCGGCCAGCGGCATCGTCTCGGTCTCGGGCAGCGCCACCCCGCCCTGCATCGCCGCCAGTAGCGGCTTCAGGAACAGCTCGCCGCACACCAGGGCCGACACGGGATTGCCCGGCAGCCCCAGGATGCGCCGCCCGTCCGGCAGGATCGCCGCCCACAGCGGCTTGCCCGGTCGCATGGCGATCCCCTCGACCCGCATCCGCGCGCCCAGTTCACGCGCCGCCGGCTTGACCCGGTCGTGGTCCCCGACCGAGGCCCCGCCGATGACCACGATCAGATCGACCTCGGCCGTCTCGAGCGCCGCCCGTATCTCCTCCAGCCGGTCCCCGACCAGCGGCAGCGGCGTCACCACCGCGCCCGCCCGCCGCGCCACCTGCGACACGCCCGGTCCCGCCGCGTCGAAGATCTGAAGTGCCCCCGCCGCCTGCCCGGCCGCGACGACCTCGGCCCCGCCCGCCAGCACGGCCACGCGTGGACGTCGAGCGCACCTCACCGATCCCACGCCCGCCGACGCCGCCAGTGCGATCCGCCACGGGTTCAGCCGTGCGCCCGGCTCCAGCAGAACCTGCCCGGCCCCGTAATCCGCTCCCCGACGCCGGACCCAGGCCGGGGCGTCGGCGGGCGCGAGAACCGTCAGGTCGTCCCCCGCCGCCCGGGCCTCCTCCTGGATCACCACCCGATCCGCCCCGACCGGCAGGGGCGCGCCGGTGAAGATGCGGACGGTCTCGCCCGGCCCCAGCGACCCGGCGAACCCCGCACCCGCCGCGCTCTCTCCGACGATCCGCAGCGGCTCCTCGCCGAGGTCCGCCGTCCGCACGGCCCAGCCGTCCATGGCCGAGGCGTCGAACGGCGGCTGATCCCGCGTCGCCACCACCGGTTCCGCCAGCCAGCGCCCGTCGGCCTCGTCCAGCCCGACCGCCTCGGCACCCGACGGCCCGACGCCCTCCAGCAGCGCCGCCCGCGCCGCCTCGACGGTTTGTAAACTCATGCCGACCGGACCCAGTCGCCCGACGCCCCGCCGGACTTGGCCACCAGCCGCACGCCCTCGATCGTCATGCCCCGGTCTACGGCCTTCAGCATGTCGTAGAGCGTCAGCAGGGCGACCGACACAGCCGTCAGCGCCTCCATCTCGACCCCCGTCCGGCCCGTCGTGCGGCCCACCGCCACGACCGTCAGGCCCGATCCGTCCGCGCTCGGCTCCACCGACACCACCGCCGCGTCCAGCGGCAGGGGGTGGCACAGGGGGATCAGGTCGGCCGTCTTCTTGGCCGCCATGACGCCGGCGATCTCGGCCACCGCGCGCACGTCGCCCTTTCGACCGCCGGCCGACAGGGCCAGCTGCAGGGTCTCGGCCGCCATGACGATCCGCCCCTCGGCCCGCGCCTCGCGCGCCGTCTCGGCCTTCGCCGACACATCGACCATCCGCGCCCGGCCGTCCGCGTCGATATGGGTCAGGTCCTTGGTCGAACTCGGCGACATGGTCAGGTCTCCATCAGGCGCGGCATGATCTCGACCAGGTTGCAGGGCCGGTGCCGGCTGTCGAGCTGCCATCGGATCACCTTGTCCCAGCCGTCGCGCACCGCACCGTTCGATCCTGGAAGACAGAAGACGAAGACGCCCCCGATGATCCCCGCCGTGGCCCGCGACTGAAGCGTCGACAGGCCGATGGTTTGATAGCTGACGGTGTGGAAGACCACCGAGAACCCCTCGATCCGCTTGTCGAACAAGGGCTCCAGCGCCTCGGGCGTCACGTCCCGCCCGATCAGGCCGGTCCCGCCGGTCGTCACGATGGCATCGACGCCCTCGAGGTCGATCCACACGCCGACCTGCGCCCGTATCGCTGCGACATCGTCCGGCACGATCGCCTTCGCGACGAGCTCATGCCCCGCCGCCTTCACCCGCTCCGCCAGGATGGCGCCGGACGTATCCGTCTCGTCGTCGCGCGTGTCCGACACGGTCAGCACCGCGATCCGCACCGGCGTCACCGGCTGGTCGGTCAGCAGCTTCCCCCCCGGCGCGGGCAGGGTATCGAGGTCGCTCATCCGTTCGTCTCCGTGTTCCATCGCGCCGCGTCGGCGTGGTCCGACGCTCGCGCCTCGATCCAGCGCCGCCCGTCCGGCCCGTCCTCGCGCTTCCACAGGGGGGCGCGGGTCTTCAGCTGATCCATCAGATAGTCCGCCGCGTCGAAGGCCGTGCGCCGATGCGCCGCCGCCGCCGCCACGAACACGATCGCCTCGCCCGGCCGCACCTCGCCCCACCGGTGTACCGCCATCAGCTCGACCCCCTCGAACCGCGCCCGCGCCTCGTCCTCCAGCGCCGTCATCGCCTCCTCGGTGAAGCCACGCCACGCGTCCAGCGTCAGGGTCTCGACCGCCCGCCCGTCCGTCGCCGCCCGGCACAGCCCCGTGAAGCTGACCACCGCCCCGACATCCGTCCGCCCGTCGCAGAACGCATCCAGCAGCGCCCCCGCGTCGATCGGTCCATCCACCAGAAGCGCCACGCTCAGCCCCCCGACACCGGCGGCGCGAAGGCCACCTCGTCGTCCGGCGTCACCGTCACATCGCCGCGCACCACCACCCGGTTGACCACGGTCATCCGCCCGGGCCGCGCCAGCCGCTCGGCCAGCCCCTCATGCTCCGACAGCACGGCCACCAGCGCCTCGGTCGAGCCACCCTCGACCTCCTGCTCGCGCCATCCGGCGACATCGGCGAAGGCACCGAAGAGCAGCACGCGCGCCACCGCTCAGCCCCCCGTCAGCGACATGGGCCGGGCCACGGCGGGCACCGCGTCCGGCCCGATGCGGAAATCGTGCGCGCCCGGCTTTCTGGCCACCGCCGCCCGGATCGCCGCCTCGACCGCTGCCTCGCCGCCCTCGGCCAAGGCCCCCGCCAGATCGGCGTGATCGTCCTGCCCCAGGCACAGATACAGCCGCCCGGTGCAGGTCATCCGCACCCGGTTGCAGTCACCGCAGAAATTGTGGGTCATCGGCGTGATGAAGCCCAGCGTCCCGCCCGTCTCCTCGACCCGCACATAGCGCGCCGGTCCACCCGTGCGCTTGACCATCGGCGTCAGGGTCCACCGCGCCTCCAGCCCCCGCCGCACGTCGCCCAGCGACAGGAACTGCGCCTCCCGGTCCGCCCCGATCTCGCCCATCGGCATGGCCTCGATCAGGCTGATCTCATGGCCCTCGCCATGCGCCCATTCGATCAGACCGGGCAGGTCCGCCGCATTGTCTCGCGCCAGGGCCACGGCGTTGATCTTGACCGCCAGCCCCGCCGCCTTGGCCGCCGCGATGCCCTCCAGCGCGCGGCTCACGTCCCCGCCCCGCGTCAACCGCCGATAGGTCTCGGGCTCGAGCGTATCCAGCGACACGTTCACCCGCCGCACGCCATGTCCGGCCAGCGCCTCGGCATGCTCCGCAAGCCGCATCCCGTTGGTGGTCAAGGTCAGCTCGTCCAGCGCGCCTGAGGCCAGATGCCGCGATAGCCGCGCCACCAGATCCATGAAGCCCTTCCGCACCAGCGGCTCGCCCCCCGTCAGCCTGAGACGCCGCGCGCCCAGCCCGACGAACACCGAGGCCAGCCGGTCCAGGTCCTCGATCGACAGCAGGTCCTCGCGCGGCAGGAAGGTCTGCCGCTCGGCCATGCAGTAGGTGCAGCGCAGGTCGCAGCGGTCGGTAACCGAAATCCGCACATAGCGAATGACCCGGCCGAGGGGATCGACCAGCGGTTCGGCGGCGGGACTGGACGCGGGCGCAGTCGTCATGTTCAGTTGAGCATAACGCTCGGGCGGGGGGACGAAAGCCATTTCTGCCGATATCGCCCGTCGCGCGCGTCCGGTTACGGCCGCCGTTGCCACCGGCCCCCGCTCATGAACGCCGACCCACCCCGCCTGTGGTTTCAGGTCCGCATCGGCGAGGGGCACCTCGGCCCCGGCAAGGCCCAGCTATTGGCCCTCATCCGCGACACCGGTTCGCTCAGCGAGGCGGCGCGGCGCATGGGCATGTCCTACCGCCGGGCCTGGACCTTGATGGAGGCCATCAACGCCCTGACCGACGCCCCGGCCGTGGAGACCGAGCGCGGGGGACCGGGCGGCGGCGGCTCGCGCCTGACCCCGCGCGGCGAGGCTCTGCTGGCGGCCTATGCCGAGTTGCGTGCCACGCTCGACGTCGCCGCCGCCCCGACCCTCGCCCACATCGCCGTCCTCGCCGACCGCTCTCGTCGCGGCGAGGACTGACCGCTTCCGGAGCACCGCCGATGGACATGACCACGCTGGTTCTCATGGCCGCGCTGATGGGTCTGGGCGCGATGCTCTACGCCTCAGTCGGTCACGCCGGCGCGTCGGCCTATCTGGCGATCATGGCGATCTTCGCGGTCGAGCCCGAGGTGATGCGGCCGACAGCCCTCGTCCTGAACATCGTCGTCGCCAGCTTGGCGACCTACCGCTTCGTCCGCGCCGGGCAGTTCAACGGGCGGCTCCTGATCCCCTTCGTCGTCGGCGCCGTTCCCGCCGCCTTCCTCGCCGGACAACTGGAGCTTCCCACCGACCTCTATCGACCGGTCGTCGCGGCGGTCCTCCTGCTCGCCGCGATCCGGCTCCTCTGGCCCCGGGAGATCAAGGCGCTCCGCGAGCCGCAGTCCCCCCGCCTCTGGATCGCCCTCCTGTCCGGCGCGGCCATCGGCACCCTGTCGGGGCTGACCGGAACGGGGGGAGGCATCTTCCTCAGCCCCCTGATCCTGTTCCTCGGCTGGGAGGGCGCGAGGAAGACCTCGGGCGTTTCGGCCACCTTCATCCTGTGCGTCTCGATCTCCGGCCTGCTCGGCAACCTGTCGAGCGTGGGCCGTCTGCCGCCCGAACTTCCTCTCTTCATCGGTGCCGTCATCCTCGGCGCGCTCGTGGGCACGCGGGTCGGCATCGCCCGACTGGAGCCCCGGCGCCTGCTCCAGGCCCTCGGGGTCGTTCTGGTGATCGCCTCGGCGAAACTGGCCTTCTCCTGATCGGGGCGTCGAAAGGCCCCCAGGCCACAGGTCGCCCTCGATGGTCGTTGCTGATGGGGAAATGGCGCACCCGAGAGGATTCGAACCTCTGACCCCTGCCTTCGGAGGGCAGTACTCTATCCAGCTGAGCTACGGGTGCATCCGCGCGGTCGCTTGACGACCGGACGAAGGGCCATACAGCAGCGGGGGGCGCGCCTCAATCCCGAATACGGGCGAGCGTCACAACCTGCTCCGCCATCCTCGGACTTGATCCGAGGATGGCGGTGTCTGTTTCAACCAGGCCGAAGAGGCTCTAGCGTCCCGCCGAAGATCAAGAGGGAGACGACGCCATGCGCGCACTGGTGCTGGGATTTCTGCTTCTGCTGGGGGCCTGCGCCACCACGCCCGCCGGGCGGCCCGATCCGTCCGGCGACAGCCTGGACGCCATCGCCCGTGACTATGTCGCCCTGATCCTGGAGATCGGCGAGCGCGAGCCGGGCTATGTCGACGCCTATTACGGCCCGCCCGAGTGGGCGGCGGCGGCCGAGGCCAACGCGCGTGAGGTGCCCGCCCTGATCCAGGGCGCGGCCTCCCTGACCCGGCGTCTGAATGCGGTCTCGACCACGGGTGCCGATCCCGCCGTGGTCCAGCGAAAGGCCTATCTGCTGGCCCATGTCTCGGCGGCGTCGGCGCGGCTTCGCATGATCGGCGGCGAGCGGATGAGTTTCGCAGACGAGGCCGAGGCCCTGTTCGGCGTTCGGCCAGAAATCCTGCCCCTGTCGGCCTATGACCCCATCCTGGCCGAGATCGACCGGCTCGTGCCCGGCGAGGGCGAGCTTGCCGCGCGCGTCGCCGCCTTCCGCACCGGGTTCCAGATCCCGACCGACCGGCTCCAGACCGTGTTCGACGCCTCGATCGCCGAATGCCGCGCCCGCACCGTCCGCCACATCGCCCTGCCCGCGAACGAGCGGTTCACCCTGGCCTTCGTCACCGACAAGCCCTGGTCGGGCTACAACTACTATCAGGGCGACGCCGCCAGCCGGATCGAGATCAACACCGACCAGCCCATCTTCACCGACCGAGCCATCGACCTGGGCTGCCACGAGGGCTACCCCGGCCACCACGTCTACAACGCGCTTCTGGAACAGACCTTCGTGGTGGAGCGCGGCTGGGTCGAGATGAGCGTCTATCCCCTCTATTCGCCCATGTCCTTCGTGGCGGAGGGCAGCGCCAACTACGGCATCGACCTGGCCTTCCCGGGCGACGAGGCCGCCGTGTTCGAGCGTGACGTCCTGCTGCCGCTCGCGGGCCTGACCGGCCCGCCGGTCGAGCAGAAGGCCCGGCTGAACGCCCTGGTCCGTCGGCTGGGTCGCGCCGAATACACCGTCGCCGACGCCTATCTGGCCGGCCGCATCGACCGGGCCGAGGCGACGCGCCTCTTGTCGCAATACATGCTGACCACGCCCGAGCGCGCGGCCCAGCGCGTGCGCTTCATCGACACCTACCGCAGTTACATCATCAACTACGGCCTCGGCCGCGACGTGGTCCAGGCCTGGGTCGAGCGCCAGGGCCCGGACCGCTGGCAGGGCATGGAAACACTGCTGTCGAGCCAAATCCTGCCGGTCGATCTGCTGCCATGAACACAGGCGAAACGCGCTCAAGCAGCGAGGCTCCGGGAGCCGAGCGGTAGCGCCCCAACTCACTGCGCCGTCATGCCACCGTCGATCTTGAACTCCGACCCGGTCACGAACTTCGACTCGTCCGACGCCAGATAGACCACCAGATAGGCCACGTCGTCCGGCTCGCCGATGCGCTTCAGCGGAATCCCGCGCGCCAGCTTCTGGTGCGCCGTCGCCTCGTCGCCGCCCGCCATGGCCACGAACGGGTCCAGGATCGGGGTCTTGATGAAGACCGGATGCACCGAGTTGCAGCGCACGTTCCAGTCCTTCTTGGCCGCCTCCAGCGCCAGGGTCTTGGTGTACATCCACACCGCCGCCTTGGTGGCGTTGTAGGCCCCCATGCCGGGCCCTGCCGCCAGCGCGGCGATCGACGAGATGTTCACGATCGAGGCAGGGGCCGCCGCGCGCAGATGCGGCATGCCGTGCTTGGCGCCCAGCATCACGGACTTCAGATTGATGTCGAACTGACGCTGCCAGTTCTCGACCGTGTCGTCCTCGACGAAGGTCAGGGGCCCCCCGACCCCGGCGTTGTTGACCAGAACCGACAACGATCCCATCGCCGCCACGGCCTCGGCGACTACCGCCGCCCAGCGCGCCTCGTCGGCCACGTCGTGCTGAAAGGCGAAGGCCGACCCCGGCGTCTCGGCGTTGATCGACGCCGCCAGGGCCTCGGCGCGCGCTCCGTCGATATCGGTCACGGCGACCCTGGCTCCCTCCCGCACCAGCATGCGCGCCATGGCCTCGCCCAGCCCTCCGGCCGCTCCCGTGATCATGGCCGTCTTGCCCGCGACGCGTCCGGTCATGTCAGTGTCCCCCCAGGCCGGCGGCGGCCTCGTCGATGAAGCGCGCCAGCGTCGTGTCCAGCTCGGTCACCCCGCCCGCGTCGTGGGTCGTCAGCAGCACCTCGACCCGGTTGTAGACATTGGACCATTCCGGATGGTGATCCATGGTCTCGGCCTTGATGGCGACGCGGGTCATGAAGCCGAAGGCGGCGTTGAAATCCTTGAACGTCAGGGCGCGATGGAGGGCCGGGCGGTCGCCGGGCGCGACGGCCCAGGCGGTCAGATCGGCGGCGGCGGCGGCGGGATCGATGGTGGGACGGGTCATCCCGCTGGCCTAGACCGCCGCCCCCGGCCGGGCAAGCGCCCGGGGTCGAACCCGCGTCCGGGAACGCGCGGCCAGGCTGGGCGTTGGGAAGCGTCGCCATTGTTCAGATCGGAGCCTCGTCGTGGACAATCTGTGGATCGCCTCGCTCGCCGACGCCGACCGGCAACGGCTGGAGCCTCACCTGGGCGAAAGGCCCTTTGCCCAGGGTCAGATGCTGTACGACGCGGGCGAAGAGGTGGACGAGGTCTGGTTCCCTCTCAACGGCGTGGTGTCGCTGATGACCGTCCTGCCCGAGGACCGGCTGATCGAGACCGCCGCCATCGGCCGCGAAGGCCTGGTCGGCGTGACCTGCGGCCCCATGAACGGCCGCGCCTCCAGCCGCGCCATCGCCCAGATCGAGGGGTCCGCCGCCTGCTGCCCGGCCGAGGTCTTCTCCCAGGCCCTGAGCGAGAGCGACACCCTCAGGAACGCCCTGTCGCGCTACACCGAAAGCCTGTTCGCCCAGGTCCAGCAGACCGCCGCCTGCAATGCCCAGCACCGGCTGGACGAGCGTCTGGCCCGCTGGCTCCTGACCCTTCACGACCGCGCCGAGGGCGACCGGTTCGACCTGACCCAGGCCGATATCGCCGGCATGCTGGGCGTGCGCCGCGCCACCGTGTCCGAGGTCGGGTCCCAGCTGGTCGACAAGGGGCTGATCCGGCGCGGCCGGGGCTGGGTCGAGGTGCTGGACCGTCCGGCGCTCGAGGACCATGCCTGCGGCTGCTATATGGCCATTCGCGGCGTCATGAAGGATCTGCGCCTGCCGGTGCCCAAGGCGGCGTGAGCCCACGCGGGCCCTGCGGCCACGCGGGCGGATGACGCGGGCCCGCCGACCCGCTAGACCCCGGCCATGACCGAGACGTCCAAGACCTCCTCCTTCGGCTTTCGCGACGTCGATGCGCGCGAGAAGGTGCGCATGGTGCGAGGCGTGTTCGACAGCGTGGCCTCCAGCTACGACCTGATGAACGACCTCATGAGCGGCGGCGTCCACCGGCTGTGGAAGGACGCGGCCGCCGCAAAGCTCAACCCCCGCCCGGGCGAGACCATCCTCGACGTCGCGGGCGGCACCGGCGATATGGCCCGGCGGTATTCCAGGATGGCCCGGCGCGCCCAGGAGCGACGCGGCGGTACCGACGCCTCCGTCATCGTGCTCGACTACAACGCCGAGATGATCCTGGCGGGGGTCGCCAAGGGCGGCGAGCCCGAGATGGTCTGGACCGTCGGCGACGCCATGAAGCTGCCCATCCCCGACGCCTCGGTCGACGCCTATTCGATCAGCTTCGGCATCCGGAATGTCGCCGATATCGCCGTGGCCCTGAAGGAGGCGCGCCGCGTGCTCAAGCCCGGCGGCCGCTTCCTGTGCCTGGAGTTCTCGCGCCCGACGGCCGAGGCGATCCGGACCGCCTATGACGCCTGGTCCTTCCACGCCATCCCGCGCATCGGGCAGTGGGTCGCCAAGGACCGCGACAGCTATCAGTATCTGGTCGAGAGCATCCGCCGCTTCCCCGATCAGTCGACCTTCAAGGAGATGATCGAGGACGCCGGCTTTTCCCGCGTCGCCGTGACCAACCTGTCCGGCGGGGTCGCGGCGATCCATTTCGGGTGGGCGGTCTGAGCCTGAACCCGTCATACCGGGTCGCTCCCGCCGCCCCGCCGACCGTGCCCGTGCGCGATCCCATCGGCGCGATCTGGCGGCTGATCCGCTGGGGCGGGGCCCTGGCGCGTCACGACGCCCTGCTGCCGCGCGAGATCACCCATCTTCTGCCCGCCTGGTTCCGGCCCGTCGCGGGCTTCGTCCACCTGTTCGCGGGCAAGGACGGCAGGAACGGCCGACCCGGCCAGCGCCTGGGCCGCGCCTTCGAGACCCTGGGTCCCGTCGCCATCAAGCTGGGCCAGGTCATGGCCACCCGCGCCGACATCTTCGGCATCGAGTTCGCGCGTGATCTCGGCCGGCTCAAGGACAGCCTGCCGCCCTTCCCCACCGACCAGGCCCGGCGCGAGATCGAGCGCTCGATCGGCCGCCCGGTCGACAGCCTGTTCCTCGACTTTGGCGATCCGGTCGGCGCGGCGTCGCTGGCCCAGGCCCACCCCGCCTGGCTGGCGGACGGGAGGAAGGTCGCGGTCAAAGTGCTGCGCCCGGGCGTAGAACGTCGTGTCGTCACGGGCCTGGACGCCATGCGTCTCGCTGCCGGCCTGGTCGATCGGCTGGTCCCCGCCGCGCGGCGGCTGGAGCCCCGCGCCTTCGTCGAGACCGTCGCCCGCTCCATGTATCTGGAGCTGGACATGCGGCTGGAGGCCGCCGCCGCCTCCGAGCTTCATGACATCATGGAGAAAGCCCGGGCCGACGGAGCCCATATGTCGGCCCCCAAGGTCGTCTGGGACGGTGTCGGAAAGCGCGTCCTGACGCTGGAATGGGCCACCGGCCTGCCCATGACCGACCCGGAGGCCATCCGCCAGCCGGGCATGGACATCAATGCGCTCGCCGACAACGTCGTGCGCGCCTTCCTGGTCCAGGCGCTGGACCACGGCACCTTCCACGCCGACCTGCATGAGGGGAACCTGTTCACCCACGCCCCGGCCGAGCTGACCGCCATCGACTTCGGCATCGTCGGCCGCCTGGGCCCGGCAGAGCGGCGATACCTCGCCGAGATCCTGTGGGGCTTCCTGACCCGCGACTATCCCCGTATCGCGCGCGTGCATTTCGAGGCCGGCTATGTCCCGCCGCACCATTCGGTCGAGGCCTTCGCCCAGGCCCTGCGCGCCGTCGGAGAGCCCGTGATCGGCCGCGCCGCGTCCCAGGTGTCGATGGGCCGGCTGCTAGGCCAGCTGTTCGAGATCACCGCCCTGTTCGACATGCACCTGCGGCCCGAGCTGATCCTGCTGCAGAAGACCATGGTCTCGGTCGAGGGTGTGGCGCGTCGCCTCAACCCCGATCACGATCTGTGGTCCGCCGCCCAGCCGGTGGTCGAACGCTGGATCATGCGCGAACTTGGCCCCCGGGCCCAGGTCCGCGACGCGCTAAAGGAGGGCCTCGCCGCCGCCCGCGCGATCTCGCGGCTGGTCCAGGACCCTCCCGCGACCCAGACGGTGGTGGTCGAACGGGTGCAACCGTCCCGCTGGCTGGGGGTTGGCGTGGGTGTCGCGGTCGCGCTTTCGACGGCCGCCCTCGTTCTGTCGCTTTGGCCCGGGAGTCTGGGCTGATCCGAAAAGGAAACGCCTGATGATCCGCCCCTCTCTCAAAGCGACCACCCTCCTCACCGCCTCCCTCCTCGCCCTGGCCACCCCGGTGCTGGCCCAGACGGCGGCTCCGGTTCAGTCGCCCCAGACGCGTTCGCTCGCCCCCGCCTCGACGCCTGCGCCTGTTGCGGCGGCCACCCTGCCCAACAGCTTCGATTCGCCCGTTACCCGCACCGCGCCGCCCAGCGCGCCGATCGCCATGCCCAGCGCCGGTCAGGTGACCGAGGCCGACGTCGCCGAGGGTCTGTTGCGCGCCGTCATCGCCGACCTCGCCGCCGGGCGGATCGAGGCGGACCTGTTCACCCCCGATCTCGCCGGACGGCTGACGCCCCAGCTTGCCCAGCTTCAGCCTCTGGTCCAGGGCTTCGGCGCGCTCGGTCCGATCGCGCCCCAGGGCGTGGTCAACGGCGCCAACCAGTTCCTGGTCACCTTCGACAACGCCGAGACCCAATGGGTCATTGGCCTGAACGAGGACGGCCGCATCTCCGCCCTGCTGTTCCGCCCCGCGCCCCCGGTCTCGTCGGAGCCCGAAGCCGAGGCCGAGCCGGAAACCGACGCCCAAGCTGCCGAGCCGATGCCGACCGAAGGTCGCTAGACCTTCTCGACGAGCCGACCGACCCGTCGGGGATTCTGAGACAGGTTCATCACGGCGAGCACAACGGGTTCACAACGAACACGACGGGATCGAGAGCTTGGCCTCGTCGCCGATTATCCCCTTCAGGATCGGCGTCGCACCTTGGACTTGGCGGCGAAGCCGCCCTTCTCTCATACCCGGTGCCTGGGTGAGCGAGACGCCCTCGACGTCCGATCGATCCCGTCGTGTCCTTTGTGCCTTCGTTGTGCTCGCTGTGATGAACCTCTTCAGGCCACCCCTCCCCTTGAACCGCGATACGGTCAATCCAGGTCCGGCCGCCCCCGGTTGGCCTTGACGTTCGACCGGCCCGACTTGGCCTGAAGCCGCCGTTCCTTTGACGCCCGCGTCGGCCGCGTCGCGATCCGACGGACCGGCGCGACCGAGGCCTTGTCGATCAGGCCCTGAAGCCGCTCCAGTGCGTCGGCCCGGTTCCGCTCCTGCGTCCGGAACCGCACGGCGGTGATCAGGATCACCCCGTCCAGCGTCAGCCGGCTGCCCGCCGCCTTCATCAACCGCTCGCGCACGGCGTCGGTCAGGCTGGGCGAGTTCAGCGCGTCGAACCGCAGTTGAACCGCCGTCGAGACCTTGTTGACGTTCTGCCCGCCCGGCCCGCCGGACCGGAAGAAGCGGAACTCCAGCTCGTCGTCCGGGATGACGGTCATGCCACCGCCCGCTTCGCCCGCACCACCGCCGTGTCCAGCGCCTGGAGAAACGCCGAGCGATCCTTGGCCGAGAAGGGCGGCGGCCCCGACGTCGCCACACCCATCGACCGCAGATGCTCGCCCACCATCCGCCCGGCCAGGGCCGATCCGATCGAATCCGGGCTGAAGGCCTGGCCGTTCGCCTTCATCGCTTGGGCCCCGGCCTTCAGGCACCGATCCGCCAGGGGAATGTCGGCCGTGATGACGATGTCGCCCGGTCCCGCCCGCTCGGCGATCCAGTCGTCCGCCACGTCGGGCCCGGCGTCCACCACCACCTGCTCGATCCAGGGCTCCCGCAGGGTGTTGATCCACCCGTTCGACACCACGAACACATGCAGTCCGTACCGCGCCGCCACGCGATAGACCTCGTCCTTCACGGGACAGGCGTCGGCGTCGATGAAGATGCGGGGCGCGGGCATGCAGTGGGATATAGCCTACCCTTCTCCGCAGACAGAGAGTGTGTACCGACCGCAGGGTTTCATCACAACGGGCACAACGAAGACACAAGGGACACGACGACACCGAACGGACGGACAGGTCGCCGACCGCTCACCTCCGATAGCCAGCAAGGAAGGGCGGCTCCGCCCCCAAACCTTTTGGGCCCCCGCTCCCACCGGGACCGATCGGCGTTGGGGACGCGCGCGCGGTCCCGTCGTGTCCGTTGTGAACCCGCTGTGCTCTCCGTGATGAAACCCTTTCGGGCCTCAAACCCCGCCCAGACCGTCGAAAGAAAAGCTCAGTCATCCGAACTCGCCCGGATTCCGCCAACGAATCCAACGCCCGTCGCGCTCGAAGCCCCGCCACCGCGCCCTCATTGGCATGCGTGCTACCCTCCCCCTCGGTTCCGTCGCCTGGGAAGGGCGCAAGGCCTTGCGAGCTTGTCGCGGCGGAAGCGGTTGGAGC
>NCEB01000058.1 GCA_002280475.1 Brevundimonas subvibrioides | reverse complement strand
CTGTTCCTTCTTGAACTCGTCGGCCAGATAGTCGGCCAGGCGCACGTCGAAGTCCTCGCCGCCCAGGAAGGTGTCGCCGTTGGTCGACTTCACCTCGAACACGCCGTCGCCGATCTCCAGGATGGAGACGTCGAAGGTGCCGCCGCCCAGGTCATAGACCGCGATCTTCTGGCCGTCGTTCTTGTCCAGCCCATAGGCGAGCGCGGCCGCCGTCGGCTCGTTGATGATGCGCAGGACCTCGAGACCGGCGATCTTGCCGGCGTCCTTGGTCGCCTGACGCTGGCTGTCGTTGAAATAGGCGGGGACGGTGATGACGGCCTGGGTCACCTTCTCGCCCAGATAGGCCTCGGCGGCCTCCTTCATCTTGATCAGGGTGAAGGCCGAGATCTGCTGGGGGGAATAGTCCTTGCCGTTGGCGCGCACCCAGGCGTCGCCGTTCGGACCCTTGACGATCTCATAGGGCACCATGCCCTTGTCCTTGGCCACGATCGGATCGTCGAAGTTGCGGCCGATCAGGCGCTTGATGGCGAAGAAGGTGTTGGCGGGGTTGGTCACCGCCTGGCGACGCGCCGGCTGACCCACCAGGGTCTCGCCGCCGTCCTGGATCGCGACCACCGACGGGGTGGTGCGGTTGCCCTCGGCGTTCTCGATGACCTTGGGGTTCTTGCCGTCCATGACGGCGACGCACGAATTGGTGGTGCCGAGGTCGATACCGATGATCTTGGCCATGAGCCTTATGTCTCTCCGTCTGGCGGGCGATGCGGCGGCCTTATCAGAAAGCGCCGCGCGTGACCGCCCCCGTTTTGTTTGCGCCGCCTCGCGGGGGCGCGAGCACGGCAGGTTGGGTTCTGTTTCTCCGGTAAACCCCACGAACGGCGGGGTCTCTCGGGCTGGTCGGCATATGGGAAAGTCCCAACCCCCCGCAAGGGCTTGCGCCCGAATCAGGTCGAGTCAGGTCGCATCAGTTTTCCCCCGAGGCGCGATGGTCCAAGGTGGAAGGATTGCGGGCGCAGGCTCGCGCCGGTCCGGTTCTGTTCATGCGTCTTTCTCCGCTCCGTCTCGGCGTCCTGATCGTCAGCGCCTCGATGCTGGTCGGGGCGCCGGCCTGGGCCGTGCCGGGCGGTGAGGCGGTCGAGCGCGCGGGCTCCCGGCCGGTGGCCGCCCTGCGCCAGTCGAACGACGCCCAGAACCGGGACGTCCGGGTCCACAACCAGACCGGCTGGACCATGACGCGCCTCTATGTCTCGTCCGGCGGCGGCTGGACGGGCGATCTGCTGGGAGCCGGTGGCCTGGCCCCGGGTCGGAGCGCGCGGGTGTCGATCGACGACGGCAGCGGGGCCTGCCGATACTCGCTGCGCGCCGAGTTCGACAACGGCGAGACCCTGCAACGCGGCGGCGTCAACAGCTGCCAGATCGCGGACTATTACTTCACGCGTTGAGGGCGGCCATCGCGCGCGACGCGGTCGCGCCCCAGATTAGCCCGATGACACCCTTTCCCGACCTGCCGGGCTTTCTGTATTGGCCCGGCCGTCTCGATCCGTCGGCGCAGGCCGATCTGATGGCGCAGATCGCGGTGGCGATGGCGGAGGCCGCGCCCTATCGGCCCGTCACGCCGGGCGGCCGGCCGTTCTCGGTGTGGATGACCAATCTGGGTCCGCTGGGGTGGGTGTCGGACCGGGCGGGATATCGATATCAGCCGATCCATCCCGTCACCCGACGGCCGTGGCCGGCGATCCCGGACAGCCTTCTCGCGCTCTGGTCGGACCTGACGGGCGCGCCGCCGCCGGACGCCTGTCTGGTCAACCGCTATGAAGCGGACGCGCGGATGGGGCTGCACCAGGACAAGGACGAAGCGGACCTGACCCAGCCGGTGCTGTCGGTGTCTCTGGGCGACACCGCCCTGTTCCGCATCGGCCCGGCCGGAGGCGGTCCCACGCGATCGCTGAGGCTGGCGTCGGGCGATGTCTGCGCCCTGTCGGGCCCCTCGCGGCTGGCCCGGCACGGCATCGACCGCATCGTGGGCGGCTCGTCGAGCCTCGTGCCCGGCGGCGGCCGCATCAACCTGACCCTCAGGCGGGCGGCATGAGGTCGCGGGGGCGTGACTCGACGGAACGGCCCCGCCGCTCCAAGGTCCCGGCCCTCGAGACACCGGAGAGCCGCCCATGACCGTCCTGATCCGCCCCGAGGGCAATGAGCCGTCCGATTTCAACCTGTCGCGCAGAGGGCTGGCCGGACTGACGGCGGGGGCGGTGTTCACCGGATACGCCGTCGCGGCCCTGGCGCAGGAGGCCCAGCCGATCGTGACCGACGAAACGGGGCTGGAGACCGGCATGGTGTCCTATCCCGCGCCCGACGGGTTCGACCTGCCGGCCTATGTGGCCCGGCCCGAAGGCGACGGCCCCTTTCCCGTGGTGATCGTGGTCTCCGAGATCTTCGGCCTGCACGCCTACATCATGGACGTGGCCCGGCGATTGGCGAAGGCCGGCTATGCCGCCGTCGCGCCGGCCTTCTTCGTGCGGGTCGAGGACCCGGCGCCGCTGGCCGACATGCGGGCGGTCCAGGCCATCGTGGCCCAGGCGGGATACGAGCAGGTGATGGGCGACATCGCCGCCACCCTGGAGTGGGCCTCCGGTCAGCTATGGGCCAATACGGACAGGGTCGGGATCACCGGCTTCTGCTGGGGCGGCAAGGTGGTCTGGCAGGCGGCGGCGCGGTTCGCCGCCATCGACGCCGGGGTGGCCTGGTACGGCCGATTGGCCCCGTCGGCCGGCGCGACGCCCGAACAGATCGAGGCCGGGCGGCCCTGGCCCGTCGATCTGGCCGACGACCTGAAGGGTGCCGTGATCGGCAACTACGGCTCGGCCGACGGCGGCATCCCCAACGACACCGTCGCGGCGATGCAGGCCGCGCTGGAGGCGGCGGGCCAGACCGAAAGCGGTATCAAGCTGTACGAGGGTGCGCCCCATGGCTTCCACGCCGACTACCGGCCCAGCTATCGCTCCGCCGAAGCCGCCGACGGCTGGGCGCGGCTGCTGGCCCTGTTCGAGGCGAAGCTGAAGTAACTTAATCCTCCCCCGCGCTTGGCGGGGGAGGGGGACCAGCCGAAGCCTCTTGGCGAAGGATGGTGGAGGGGGCGGCTCCAGACGCCGGCGTGCGCGGCCGCCCCCTCCACCACTTCGTGGTCCCCCTCCCCCGTTCTGCTTCGCTCCTCGGGGGAGGATTGTTCTTCACGCCTTGCCGTCGAAGGCACTGCCGTTCGTCGCCGCCGCAGCGCCATAGGGGTTCGACCCCTGCGGACCCGATCCCTTGGCCGCGACCACGACCATGGCCGGCCGCACGGTGCGGCCGAACAGCTCGTAGCCCGCCTGCATGGTCTGGATCACCGTGCCGCCGGGAGCCTCGGTCGAGGGCTGTTCCAGCATGGCCTGGTGCAGGTGCGGGTCGAACGGGTCGCCCAGGCCCGGCGCGACGCGCTTCAGCCCATTGGCCTCGAAGGCCTGAAGCAGTGACTTCTGGGTCAGTTCCAGCCCGGTCACCAGCCCGGCCTCGCCGGCGTCAGCGTCCTTGGGCGCGGCCTGCAGCGCGCGCTCCAGATTGTCGGCCACGCCCAGCAAATCCTTGGCGAAACGCTGGATGGCGAAGGCCCGGGCGTCGTTCATCTGGATTTCGGTTCGGCGTTTGACGTTGTCGGCCTCGGCGGCGGCGCGCATGGCGCGGTCCTTCCACTGGTCGCGCTCGGCGATCATGGCATCGAGCGGGCCCAGGTCGTCGCCGCCGGGCGTGGCGTCCAGCCCGGCCTCGGCATTGGCGATGGCCTCGTCCAGGGCGGAGGGCTCGAAATCGGGGTTCGTCGTATCGGTCACGTGTCTTGTCCGTCCAGGATGCGCCCCAGCACCCGGGCGGTGTAGTCCACCAACGGGATGATGCGGGCGTAGTTCAGTCGCGCGGGTCCGATCACGCCGATGGCGCCCAGAACCCGCTGGCGGCCCGTCATATAGGGCGCCGCGACGACAGCGGAACCCGAAAGCGAAAACAGCCGCGTCTCGGCCCCGATAAAGATCCGCACGCCCTGGGCGCTTCCCACCCCGTCCAGCAGACCGATCAGCTGTTCCTTCTGCTCCAGGTCGTCGAACAGGACCCGCACCCGCTCCAGATCCTCGGCGGCCCCGGCGTCGCTGAGCAGATTGGCCCGGCCCCGGACGATCAGGGACCGGTCGCGGTCGCCGCCGCCCGACCAGGCGGCCAGCCCCTCCTCAACCAGACGGGCGGCGGCGGCGTCCAGGTCGCGCCGGGCGGCCTCAAGCTCGGCCCCCATCTCCTGGCGCGCCTCGGCCAGGGGCCGGCCCTTCAGCCGGGCGTTCAGAAAATTGGACGCCTCTTGCAGGGTCGAGGGCGTGACCCCGGCCGCCAGAGGCATCAGCCGGTTCTCGACCGTGCCGTCGTCGGCGACCAGCACGGCCAGGGCCTGGCCCGAGCCGAGCGCCACGAACTCCACATGTTTGACGCCCGCGTCCCGCACCGGACTGGCGACGATGCCCGCCCCGCCCGCAAGGCCGCTGAGCAGGGCGGAGGCCTCGTTCAGCGCCTCGTCGAAACCGCGTCCGCGCCCGACGAGACGCGCGTCGATCTCCTTGCGCTCATCCGCGCCGATGTCGCCGATCTCCAGAAGGCCGTCGACGAACAGGCGCAGACCGGCGTGGGTGGGAATGCGCCCCGCCGAGGTGTGGGGCGCGGCCAGGAGGCCCGCCAGAGTCAGGTCCTGCATCGTATTGCGGATCGAGGCGGGCGACAGATGCACCCCGCCTCGCGACACGGTGCGCGACCCGACCGGCTCGCCCGTCTCCAGATAGGTCTCGACGACACTGCGAAAGATGTCGCGGGCCCGCTGGTCCAGGGCCTGGAGCCCGGCGTAGTGGGGCGTCATCAGGGGACTGAGCGGGACGGTCATCGCGCCTCCCAGCCCGACCGGGTCAGGCGGTGGATCAGGCAGTCGTCGTCGTCGAACATCCGACGCCCTTCGGGCCTGAACCCCAAGCGCTGATAGAAACGATGCGCGGCGACGTTCGAGTTCAGCGGATCGATGACGATGGCCTCCACGGCGGGCTCGGCGAAGCAGCGGTCGATCATCTGGCTCATCATCGCCGTGCCGACGCCGCGGTTCAGCCAGTGCGCCGGTCCGATCCAGATGTCGATGGCGCGCAGGTTGGGTTCGATTTCGCCCCAGTAGTGGGTCGGCTCGGTATGGGGGTCGCAGATCTGCATGACGCCGACCGGCTCGCCCTCGACCTCGGCGATGACATAGTGGCTGTCATAAGCCGAGACGGTCAGTTCCTCGGCCCATTCGATGCCGCCGAAGGCGACCTCGGCGTCGGCGTCGTCACTGGAACAGGCGATGACGTGCGGCTCGCGGTCCCAGGTGGCGAGCGTGTCCGCGTCGGCCACGGTCGCGGGGCGCAGGGTCAAGGTCGGAGGCGGCGTCCCGGGCGGCGTCGCCTGACGGTCGGGGGCATACAGGCTCATGGTTTCAGGATAAGCAGCCCGACCCGTTCCGCAAAGCCTGCCAGAGAGCCTTCATGCGCCCCTCCGACCGTACCCCCGATCAGCTCCGCGCCGTGACGCTGGAGACCGGCGTCAACCGCTATGCCGAGGGGTCCTGCCTGGTCTCGTTCGGTCACACCAAGGTGCTGGTCACCGCCTCGATCGAGGAGAAGGTGCCGGGCTGGATGCGCAACACCGGCCAGGGCTGGGTCACCGCCGAATACGGCATGCTGCCCCGCGCCACCCATACGCGCGGCCGTCGCGAGGCCGCCGCCGGCAAGCAATCGGGTCGCACCCAGGAGATCCAGCGTCTGATCGGCCGGTCCCTGCGCGCCGTCATCGACCTGAAGGCGCTGGGCGAACGTCAGGTCCTGGTCGACTGCGACGTCATCCAGGCCGACGGCGGCACCCGCACGGCCTCGATCACCGGGGCCTGGGTCGCGGTGGCTTCGGCGCTGGGATACCTCCGCGCCGAGGGCGTGCTGAGCGTCGATCCGGTGCTGGACCAGGTCGCGGCCGTGTCGTGCGGTGTCTTCGCCGACACCCCGGTGCTGGACCTGGACTACGAAGAGGATTCCAACGCCGAGGCTGACGGCAACTTCGTCCTGACCGGGTCGGGCACCATCGTCGAGATCCAGGCGACCGGAGAGAAGCGCGGCTTCTCCCGGGCCGAGTTCGACCGGCTGTTCCAACTGGCGGAGCTCGGCTGCGGCCACCTGTTCACCTTGCAGCGCGAAGCCGTCGCGGCCGCACTCGCCCAGCGGGCGTAGGCGGCTAGGCACGGAAGGCGAAGCGGCGCATCGTCGGCGGCCTGGATCGCCCGGAGCCGCCGCCATGCCTCGCGTTCGCCCGTCCCTCGCCCTGATCGCCGCCCTCGGCCTGTCGATCGCCGCCTGTGGGGGGTCCGAGCCTGCCCCCGAGGCGGCGGAAGTCCCGGCGACCGAGGCCGCCTATCCCGTCGCGGCGCCGCCGGCGATGATGCCGGATGACGCCCCGCCCCAGGAAGAAGCACCGCCCGAAGCCGAAGCGGCCGAAGCCACGCCCGCCGCCACCTGCCGCGAAGCCGTCGGCGAGGCCGCCTCCGCGCGCCTGGTCGCCCGCTGCATCGCCGTCAGCCCCGCGACCCGCCCACCCTGCAACGCGCTCAACCCCTGCGAGATGATCCAGGGCGAGATCGACCGGTCGTGCGGGCAGTACGGACCCGGCGAGGAGAAGCCGGCGGAGTGCGTGGCGTAGGGTGACGGAATGTCTCCCTCCCCCGACGGGGGAGGGCAGGCGCGCAGCGCCGGGTGGGGGCGGCAGGCGATACGGCGGTGATGCCTGGCGTTTGGCTCGCCGGCCCGCCCCCACCCGGTCTTCGCTGCGCTACGACCACCCTCCCCCGCCGGGGGAGGGAGAAAACGAAAAAGGCCCCGCTGTCGCCAGCGGGGCCTCGTTCATCTCAACGTTGACGCGGGAGATCAGTCCCGACGGCTGCGGCCGCGGCCGCGATCGCCGCCACGGTCTCCGCCGCCTTCACGCTTCTTGCCGCCACCGCCGGTGTCTTCGGTCAGGGGGGGCTCGCCGCGTTCGGCGCGTTCGGCGTTGATCTTGTCGGTGATGTCCTCGCCGGTTTCCTGATCGACGACCTTCATCGACAGCTTGGTCTTGCCGCGATCGTCGAAGCCCAGGAACTTGACCTTGACCTCCTGGCCTTCGGACAGGACGTCGGCCGGGTTGGCGACGCGCTCCAGGGCGATCTGGCTGACGTGAACCAGGCCGTCCTTGGCCCCGAAGAAGTTCACGAAGGCGCCGAAGTCGACGACCTTCACGACCTTGCCGGAATAGATCATGCCGGGCTCGGGCTCGGACACGATCGAGCTGATCCAGTTCTTGGCGGCGTCGATCTTTTCCTGGTCCGAGGCCGCGATCTTGACCGTGCCGTCGTCCTCGATGTTGACCTTGGCGCCGGT
>NCEB01000057.1 GCA_002280475.1 Brevundimonas subvibrioides | reverse complement strand
GGCGAGGATCTGAAGGCCGTCGGCGTTCAGGACATTTCGGACCTCGAGGGGCGGGTGCCCGGTCTATCCGTCGCCAACAACGGCGGGAATATCGAGATCTACATCCGCGGCGTCGGCTCGTCGAACAACACCGAGCTGGGCGATCCTGCGGCTGCGACCCACTACGACGGTGTCTACCTGCCGCGCCCTGCCGGCATCGGCTCGGCCTTCTTCGACATCCAGCGCGTCGAGGTGAACATCGGCCCGCAAGGCACGCTGCGGGGCCGCAACGCCACGGCGGGCACGGTCAACATCGTCTCGTGGAAGCCTGGGCTGAACATCTGGGACGCCGCCGCCGAGTTCGAGATCGGGAACTACCAGCAGCGCGCCTTCCAGGGCATGGTCAACATCCCCATCGGCGATACCGCCGCCGTGCGCATCGCCGGCTATCACCTGGAGCACGACAGCTACTACGAGGACGTCGGACCGGCGGGCGTCGGCGTGGCGGAGGCCGAGAACAATGATGCGGGCCGCGTCCAGTTTCTGTGGGAACCCACCAGCCGCCTGTCGATCCTGCTGGGAGCCGACTACGTTCGCGAGACGGGCACCGGATACACCGGCACCAACTACGCCAATCCGCTGGGCGAGGGGATCGATCCGGATGACATCGAGGATCCGCGCCGCGTCATCGGCCGGGCCCAGACCCCGGACCTGAACACCCGCCACTGGGGCGCCCGGGCGCACATCACTTATGACGGCGACCTGTTCGATATCGAATACACCGCCAGCTATCGCGACCTGGTTTATGACTACCGGGCCGTGACCCCGCTCTCGCCCTTCTATCCGGGGGTCATCGCCAACCTGACCGGGCCGGGCGGGATCGGCGAGACGCTGGACAATTTCTCGCAGTTCCAGTCGATCACGGACAGCCAGTCCAAGACGCATGAACTGCGCTTCTACGACAACGAAGGGCCGCTGATCTGGAGTCTGGGTGCCTTCTATCTGGAGGAGGACCAGTACGCCTTCCTGGGTTCGACGGGCGATCGAGGGCTGTTCTTCCAGGGCGTCGAGTTCAACATGCCCGACGTCGATACGACGTCGTATGCCGTCTATGGCGACATGACCTACAGCGTGACCGACCGATTCCGGATCACAGCGGGCCTGCGCTACACCGAGGACGAGAAGAGCCGTCGCGGCGTCGCCGCCCGATATGGTTTCGCTCTCGGTGCCGGCGACTTCAACTGCTGCGGCGGCGTGCGGGTGGGCACCGAGGGCTTTGAGTTCGCCGGCCGCGATCGGACCATCATCAACCCGGACACCAACAACAACGGCACGATCTCGGAACAGGAGATCATCGACTTCTATTTCAACGGCGTCAGCCAGTTCGGTGCGCGCGACAACATCGACGACATCTTCGCCAACGGCCCCGTTCCGGGCGGCGCGCCCAACCGGCCGGCGTGCCTGGACACTGTGACGGGGGATTTCTGGAACTGCGCCGCCGATGGCCGGCTGACCTATGCCGTGCCCTTCACCGGCCAGATCTTCCAGCAGGTCGGCGAGAGCCAGATCGACTTCGTCGACTGGCGCCTGCGGGCCGAGTTCGACGTCACGCCCGACAATCTGCTGTATGGTCTGATCGCGACCGGCAACAAGTCCGGGGGGTTCAACGACAACATCGGCAACGCGGGCCTGGCTCCGACCTATGACGCCGAAAAGGTCACCCTGTACGAGCTGGGGTCCAAGAACGAGTTCTACATCGGCGATCTCAGGGCGCGGTTGAACGCCTCGTTGTTCTACAACGACTATGAGGACCAGGTCCTGACGTCCCTGCTGTCGGTGGCCCAGATCGTCGAGTTCCTCGGCGGCCCGCAGCAGGTGCCGGTGCCGGTGGACTCCTCGCTCGCGCTTGTGGTGTCCTACTCCTACAACGCGGCGTCCTCGCGGATCTACGGTGCTCAGTTCGATGGCGGCATCGACCTGCCGTGGAACATCGGCCTGGACTTCAATCTGCTCTATCTGAAGGCCGAGGTCGTCGAGGCCGAAGAGATCCAGGACTTCCGCTTCCAGGCCGACGTGTCACCGACCGAGGCGGTCTTTCAGTCGATCGACGGCAAGACCCTGCCCCGGACGCCCGAGTGGCAGTTCAACATGAACCTCACCCAGGCGTTCCCGACCGAGACCATGGGTCAGTTCGACTATGTGATCTCCGCCGGATACCGCTCAGACTTCTTCACCACCATCTTCAACGGCGAGGACTTCCAGCAGCCCAACAATCCGCGCCGCCGGCTGGACGACCGGGTTGATGGCTACTGGACCTTCGACGCCGGCTTCGGCTGGACCCCGCCGGGCGACGGGCGACTGCGGTTCGAGGCCTACGTCAACAATCTGACCGATGAGATCCACGAAGCGGCGATCATCATCACCCAGTTCGACAACACCCGCTTCTTCACCCGTCCGCGGACCTTCGGTGCCCGCGTGCGTGTGCAGTACTGATCCACTGACGTTCTGAGCAGACTTGGCGGCACCCTCCGGTCGGTGGGTGCCGCTTCTTTTTGCGCGGTGACAAGGGACGGTCGAACGGCCAGTGTCCAGGCGATGCCGTCCGTGCCGTCCTCGCCCGTGCCCCGCCCGTCGACGCCGGTCAGGCCTGGCTTCGTCGCGCTGTATATGGCCGCCCAGGTCGGGGCCTATATCGCGTTCATTCCCCTGTTGACCCTCCTGCTGCCGCTGAAAGCGGAAGCGATCGATCCGGCCGGGCGGACAGAGCTGCTGAGTCAGGTCGCGCTTTGGGGCGCATTGACCGCCGGGCTCGCCGGGGTCCTGGCCGGCGTGATCGGCGACCGGACCCGTCATTGGCGGGGAGGGCGCTCGATCTGGATGATCGCGGGCCTGATCGGCACGGTGGGCAGTTATGGTCTGATCCACGCCGCCGCGACACAAACCACCCTGATGACGGCGATCATCGCGCTCCAGATCAGTCTCAACTTCATGCTTAACCCTCTGGCGGCGACCCTCCCTGAACGGGTGCCGCCGAAACAGCGTGGCATGGTGGCGGGTTTTGCCGGTCTGGCTTTCCCGCTCTCCAGTCTGTTCGGAGCCCTCGCCATCGGCGTGTGGCTGACAGGCGAGGCTGAGCGGCTGGGTCTGGTCGTGGCGGCGACCGTCATTCTGATGGTTCCCTTCATCGCCGTCACCTTGCGGTCGACGCCGATGCCGGAGCAGACCTCCAGCAACGGCTTTTCACTGGTGGCCCTGGCGGACCGGGATTTCCTGATCGCCTTCGGCGCGAGACTGATGGTCCAGACGTCCGTGGCGCTCAATGTGCTGTATCTCCTGTTTTTCCTGGATCAGGAGGCGGATGCGCGGAGAGCGCTCGTGGATGTGCGGATCGAGGTCGTGGTGGGCGGCTTGCTGGCGACCTCTACCGTGATGTCCGTGGTCGCGGGATTGATCGGCGGCAGGGTCTCGGACCGGATCGGGCGCCGCCGTCCGCTGGTCTTCGCCGGAGCGGTGCTCTTGTCTGGCGGCGCGCTTATGATGGCGGCGGTGCCCGCGTGGCCAGGCCCGTGGATCGCTCAAGCCGTGCTGGGCTTGGGCATCGGCCTCTATGGCAGCACGGACGCAGCGCTCGCCGCTGAAGTGCTTCCCAGCCCCCAGGACGCGGGACGAGATCTTGGCTTGCTGAACGTGGCCGTGACCGCGGCCCAGATGCTCGCTCCGGTTCTGGGCCTGTTGGCCCTGACCTGGTTCAGCGGTGATCTCCAGTCCGTGTATGTCATGGCGGGTGCGTTCGCGTTCCTGGGCGGCGCGAGCGTTCTGGGGATTCGCCGTGTGCCCTGAAGATCAATGGCCCTTATCCGACGGTTACCCCAGGCCCCACGACTGGATCCGTGAACGCATGACGGGATTTGCCTCGGTCCTCCGGGCAGGTGGCTCTCCGCGGGGATCGTCGTCGCCCGTGATGCCTCCGGGTGCTCCTCGAAGTACCGCTCGGCCCACGAGAGCCCACCCTGTTCGACGCCGGCGGTGGAGGACGACAGACCCTCCGCGCGAGCCTTGAACTCCAGCAGGCTGATGTCGACGTCGAACCCCTGCGCCTGGGCGACTTCGTTTTCACGCCAGGCATCGATCCGATCGCGCGCGTCGGCCACGCCTCCCGGCTTGTGATCCGCCCGCAGGCTCGCCAGCACCGCCTTCCATTCCCGGATCATCGTCTCGCCGACCGCGCGGGCCTCCTCGGCCTTGCGTCGGCGCGTGGTCCGGACCAGGGCACCCTTGGGGGTCCGGTCCGCACGGACCATCAGGCTCCGTCTCGGATCGGTCTCCGGCAACGTCTCCACGATCTCCCGGACATCCGCCGGGACGATCAGGCGCGCTTTGTGGGTGTAGCCGCCCTTGGGTGGCGCCACGCCGTACCCTTTCGACCTCTTCGCGGCTTTCGCCACCTGCCAATTCCCTCTTCAGTTTGTACAAGTTTTGTACAGGACCTGCGGGGAAAAGCCCGAATTCTCTTAGAGGTTTAGGCGATTCAGGGACTTAAGGGGACGATGGTGGGTGATGTAGGGTTCGAACCTACGACCCGCTGATTAAGAGTCAGCTGCTCTACCAACTGAGCTAATCACCCGAACCATTCGTCGAAGGCGGCCGTGCAAGGGGCGTGCCACCTGCGCGCGTGCCGAAACAGGATCGCGCGGGACGGCGGGAAATAGGCATTCGAGCTTCGCCTTGCAAGCGATTTCGGCCGGCTGTTCCGCATTGTCACAGGGCCGTCTAGCATCGGGTCAGGAATCGCCCCGGACCGGGGTGGGGGAGTGACGAATGGCGTTCTGGAACCGGCGCAAGTCGATCGACGCGATGCACCAGGCATCGGATGGGCCTCGGCTGAAGGCGACGCTCAGCTGGCCGCATCTGCTGGCGCTCGGTGTCGGGGCCATCGTGGGGACCGGCATCCTGACGCTGATCGGCGTGGGGGCAGGGCTCGCGGGGCCAGCGGTGATGATCAGCTTCGCGCTCGCGGGTCTGGTCTGCGCCTGCGCGGCCCTGGCCTATGCCGAATTGTCGACCATGATGCCCCAGGCGGGCAGCGCCTATGCCTATTCCTATGCGGTGCTGGGCGAGCTGATCGCCTGGATCGTTGGCTGGTCGCTGATCCTGGAGTATTCGCTGGTCGTCTCGGCCGTGGCCGTGGGCTGGTCGGGTTATGCCGTCGGCTTCCTGACCGGGTTGGGCATCGACCTGCCGACGGCCCTGACGGTTGGACCCCATGTCGCGGGCGGGATCGTCAACCTGCCGGCCGTCTTTATCATCGCCGTGGTCACCGGCCTGCTGCTGCTCGGCACGCGCGAGAGCGCGACGCTGAACGCCATTCTGGTGGTCATCAAGGTCGCGGCGCTGATCGCCTTCGTGGCCATCGCGCTCCCGGCCTTCGACAGCGCCAACTTCACGCCCTTCATGCCCAACGGCTTCGGGGCACCCTTCGTCCAGACCGGGGTCATGGCGGCGGCCGCCATCATCTTCTTCGCCTTCTACGGCTTCGACGCCATCTCGACGGCGGCGGAGGAGACCAAGAAGCCGGAGCGCGACCTTGCCATCGGCATCATCGGCTCCATGCTGATCTGCACGGCGCTGTATCTGGTCGTCGCCGCCGCCGCGATCGGGGCGCGCCCGGTCGAAAGCTTCGCCGCCAGCCCCGAGCCGCTCGCCTTGATCCTGCGCGAGATGGGGCAGGGGACGGCGGCGCAGTGGATCGCGGCGAGCGCCGTCATCGCCCTGCCCACCGTGCTGCTGGCGTTCCTGTTCGGCCAGAGCCGCATCTTCCTGGGCATGGCGCGGGACGGCCTGTTGCCGACGCGGCTGGCGCGGATCTCGAGCCGAGGTGTCCCTGCGGTGGTGACCGTCTTCACGGCCATCGTGGTGGCGGCCCTGGCAGGCGTGATGCGGCTGGACGAACTGGCGTCGCTGGCCAACGCCGGGACCCTGGCGGCCTTCGCGGCGGTGGGCGTCTGCCTGATTGTGCTGAGGCTGCGCGATCCGGGCCGGGAGCGGAAGTTCCGCGCGCCGCTGTTCTGGCTGGTCGGGGCGATCACCATCGTGGGCTGCGTGGTCTTCTTCCTGAGCCTGCAGGCCCGGACGCAGTTCTGGTTCCTGGTCTGGAACGGCGCGGGACTGCTGGTCTATTTCCTGTGGTCGGCGCGCAATGCACGGCTGGCCAAACACCCCGATCAGGCGGCCTGAATGTCGCGCCGCGACCTGACCGGCGCGGTGGACTTCGGCGTGCTGGATCGCACCACGGGGGGCGACGACGGGGTGGCCGAGGAGGTGCTGGGCCTTTTCGTCCAGCAGGCCGAGGTCTGGGCTCCGTTGCTGGACGTCCGCGAGGACGGCTGGCGAGATGCCGTTCACACCCTCAGAGGTGCCGCGGCCGGGATCGGCGCCCGTGAACTGGCCGAGGCCTGTGCCGATGCGGAGGCTTCCGAGAAGGCGGCCGCCCCGCCGCTGCTGGACCGGGTCCGGGATGCGCTGGACCGGGCCCTGGCCGATGTCGCCGCCTGGCGGCACGAACTGATGCTGAGGTCGCTGAGAGGCTAGCGGCGGGTCCGGTCGTAGACCGAGAACTCATGCGCGATGGAGCGGTCGATCAGGGTCCGCCACACGGGCTCGGCGATCTCGGGCGACAGGTGGTGAGCCTCGGCGGCGGCCAGGATCTTGGTCACCACGTCCTCGATGCGGGCGTCGTCGTGCACGGCGTCGCGGTCCGGCTTGATGCGCGCGGCGGCCTCCATGTACCGCTGCCGCTCGGCCAGCAGGGCGACCAGGGCGCGGTCCAGGGCATCGACCCCATGCCGCACCTCGACCATGGTCCGGCAGGCGGCGGGATCGACGCGAGCGTCGACCGCGACGATCCGGGGACTGTGCGCAGCCTCAGCCGACAAAGGCCCGCTCCAGCACATAGTCGCCGGGCTCGGCGTTGGAGCCCTCCTTCAGGCCGAACCCTTCCAGCAGCTCCGCCGTCTCCTTGATCATGGCCATTGAGCCGCACAGCATGACGCGGTCGCGCTCGGGCGAGAAGCCGGCGGGCAGGCCGAGGTCGGCGAAGATGGCGCCGGAGCCGCCGCCTCCTCGCCGATCAGGGGATCGTCGTGGATGCCGGAAGTGAAGAAGTCGCGGTAGCCGAGATCGGCGACGTTGCGGACCGTGTGGCAGACGATGACCCGGCCGAAGCGGGCGTAGGTGTCCGGATCGCGCGCGACGCTGAGCCAGGGGGCCAGTCCCGTGCCCGTGCCGATCAGCCACAGGGTGTCGCCGCCTGTCAGGGCGTCCAGCACCAGGGTTCCGGTTGGCTTCTTTCCCATGAGCACGCTATCGCCCGGCTTGATGTTGACCAGCCGGGACGTCAGGGGGCCGTCGGGCACGGCGATCGACAGGAACTCCAGCTGCTCGTCCCAGCAGGGGCTGGCGATCGAATAGGCGCGCAGGACAGGCTTGCCTCCGTCCTCGCCGGGCAGGCCGATCATCACGAACTCGCCGGAGCGGAAGCGGAAGTCGTCGGGACGGGCCACGCGGAAGCTGAACAGCTGCGGCGTCCAGTGGTGGACCCACAGCACCTCCAGCTCGTGGAAGGCGGAAGGGCGGGCCGGGGGCGGGGACAGGGCGGCGTCGGTCATTGCGACCGTCTATTAGGCAAGGCTGGACACGGGTGAAAGGTCGCTGAGGTCGCAAACGGCATGGATTGGACTCGATCAGCACCGAGTCCAACGAGTGCAATCCTAAGACAAAAAACCAGATATCAGTTCTAGAGGACTGTTCAATATTATATAACTGGAACTTTCGAGGGATCGGAGAGCGGGTCGAACATGAACGCGACCTGGTGTTAGAACGGGAAGGCCATGGGTCAGCCGTTAAAGTCGGGGAGGGCAGTATCCCTTGCAGCGCATGGGGTGACGAATGGAAATTCCACCGCTAGCGTGACCGGCATGCGCACAGTCCTCGCCGTCTCCGCCCTCGCCCTGCTTTCCGCCACCGCCCAGGCCCAGACCTCTGACCCGGCGGTGCTGACGCCGGAGCGGGTGTTCGCCAATCCCGCCCTGAACGGGCCGGTCGCCCAGGGCGTGAGCCTGTCGCCGGACGGGGAGCTGGTGGCCTTCCTGCGGGCGCGCGAGGACGACGTCTCGGTTCTGGACCTGTGGGCCGCGCCGACGGGACAGGGCGAGCCGTTCAAGCTGATCGACGCCCGGGCGCTGGTGCCCGACGCCGGCGAACTGTCCGAGGCCGAGAAGGCGCGGCGCGAGCGGATGCGGATTTCGCAGCGTGGCGTCGTCGAATATTCGTGGGACGAGCAGGGCCGCTACATCCTGGCGCCGCTGGAAGGCGACATCTTCCTGGCCAGCCGCGAGGGGCGCGACATCCGTCGACTGACCGAGACCGAAGCCGACGAGATCGACGCCAAGGTCAGCCCCGAGGGCAATTTCGTCAGCTTCGTGCGGGACCAGGACCTGTTCGTCATGGACCTGGCGTCCGGTCAGGAGCGGCCGGTCACGACGGACGGCGAGGGATTGATCACCTGGGCGACCGCCGAGTTCATCGCCCAGGAGGAGATGGATCGGGACACCGGATACTGGTGGAGCCCGGACGAACGCTTCATCGCCCTGCAAAGGACCGACGAGTCGACCGTCGACATCATCCCGCGGCTGGACATCACCGGCGGCGGCGCGACCGTGATCGAGCAGCGCTATCCCCGCGCCGGTCGACCCAATGCCGTGGTCGAGCTGTGGGTCCAGGACGTCGCGGCCGATCGCCGGGTCAAGGTCGATCTGGGCGACAACGCGGACATCTATCTGACGCGGGTGAACTGGGCGACCGATGGCTCGGTTCTTTATGTTCAGCGTCAGTCGCGCGACCAGCAGACACTGGACCTGCTGCGGGTCGATCCGGCGACAGGGGCCTCGCGCGTCATCGCCACCCAGACCTCGGACGCCTGGGTGCCGCTGACCCATGATTTCAAGGCGTTGAGCGACGGCCGCTTTATCTGGTCTGACGAGAGCACCGGCTGGCGGCATCTGTATCTGTACGACGCCGAGGGTCGAAAGATCCGCGCCATCACCTCCGGCGAATGGCCGGTCAAGGCGCTGAACGGTGTGAACGAGGAGACGGGCGAGGTCTTCTTCACCGCCTCCATGCGCGACGGGCGCGAGTATCCGATCGAGCAGCAGTTGTTCCGCACCAGCCTGAGCACGGACGCGGCCCCGGTGGCGGTCACGCCGGACGGCGGCTGGTGGTCGGCCAGCATGAACCGAACGGCGACGGCCTATGTCGGCAACTACAACGACCTGACCACGCCGCCGCGCTCGGGTCTTTATGCGGCGGACGGGACCTTCGTGCGCTGGATCGAGGAAAACGCGCTGGACACCGATCATCCGTTCCAACCCTTCGTCTCGCGCCGGCCGGACGTCGAGTTCGGCACGCTGGAAAGCGACGGCCACACCCTGGTCTGGCAGATGGCGAGGCCGGTCGGGTTCGACCCGTCGCGCACCTATCCGGTGGTGATGCAGGTCTATGGCGGCCCATCGGGCGGCGGCGTCCGCAACGGCTGGCTGCCGGCGACGACCCAGTTGCTGACCGAGGCGGGCTATCTGGTCTTCCGCCTCGACAATCGTGGGGAGGGTGATCGGTCGGCGGCCTTCAAACAGGCGCTGTATCTGCGCATGGGTCAGCCCGAGATCGAGGATCAGGTGCTCGGGGCCAACTATCTGAGATCGTTGCCATACGTTGACGACAGCCGGATCGCGGCGATGGGCTGGAGCTATGGCGGGTTCATGACGCTGCACATGCTGACCGAGCCCGAGATGGGGCTGGCGGCGGCGATCTCGGGCGCTCCGGTCACGGACTGGAGCCTGTACGACACCCACTACACCGAGCGCTTCATGTCGACGCCGGAGGCGAACGCCGAGGGCTATGCCGCGTCCGACGTCGTGGATCAGCTGGACCAACTGACGGGCCGACTGCTGCTGCTGCACGGCATGGCCGACGACAACGTCATCTTCGAGAACGCGACGCGGACGATCGACGCGCTTCAGGCGTCGAGCACGCCTTTCGAAATGATGCTGTATCCCGGCCAACGGCACGGCATTCGCGGCAACGAGCGGCAGTTGCAGCAGTGGCGAACCTATCTCGACTTCCTTGACCGGACGATCGGAACCCGCGCGGCGCGCTAAGTGCGATCGGCGATCTAGGAACTCCCAGCCAAGCGGCGCAGTTTGGGCCGCATGGAAAAGCTGTTCGTTCGGTTCGCGACCCAGACCGCCAAGATCGCGGGCAAGCCATGGACATTCATCGCCTGTCTGGCGGTCGTCCTGACATGGGCAGTCAGCGGGCCGATCTTCGGCTTCAGCGAGACCTGGCAGCTGGTCATCAACACCGGCACGACCATCGTCACCTTTCTGATGGTGTTCCTGATCCAGAACACCCAGAACCGCGACGGGGCGGCCATGCAGGCCAAGCTGGACGAACTGATCTATGCGGTGAAGAAGGCGGATGCGCGCTTCATCGGCATCGAGCATCTGACCGAAGGCGAACTCGACAAAATTCTGGAGGAGGTCGAGCGGCGGGGGCACGAGGTTCACGCCGGCAAGCCCGCCAGGCCGATCAAGGGCGCACCCGCCGTCCGAGCCGAGGATATCGAAGCCGCTCAGCCAACGGCTGCCACCCCGGCCGCAGAGCGCAAGCCCCGTTCGAGCCGGCGCCCCAAGGCTTCGGCATGAGCGATCTGATCGCCAACGCCTTCGGCACCGCCGCCGCCGTGTGCTCGATCACCAGCTTCGCGCCCCAGATGATCAAGATCTGGAAGGAGCGAGACGCCTCATCGGTATCCTTGAAAACCTATTCCCTGACCGTGACGTGTTTCGTGCTGTGGGTCGTCTATGGCGTCCTGACCCAGGCGTGGCCCGTGACCTTTGCGAATGCCGCGGCCCTGGTGATGGCAGCCGGTGTCCTGACCATGAAATGGCGGTTCAAGGACGGCGATCCCGAGGACGGCCGGCGCTCCTAGGTGAAGACCACCTGCACACCGGGTTTGACCGCAGCCGCCAGCTCCTCGGCGCTCCAGTTGGTCAGGCGAACGCAACCGCTGGACTGGGTCTTGGCGATCTTCGAGGGGTCCGGCGTGCCGTGGATGCCGTAGGTGTCGCGTGACAGGTCGATCCAGACCGAGCCCACCGGATTGTTCGGACCAGCGGGGATGACGAGCGCCCGGTCGCCCCGGTCATAGCTCACCCGACTGGGGTCGTAGGTGTAATTCGGCTCCGGCGCGATGCCGACCACGGTCACCGTGCCGGTTGGGGCAGGGCGTTCGGTGCTGCCGACGGTGGCCGGGTAAAAGGCGACCAGCCGGTCCTCGGCGTCGAATGCTCGGAGCGAGCCCGCATCCTTGTCAACGACGATGCGGGTAACCTCGGGCAGGGGCAGGGCCCCGACGCTGGGCACCAGGATGGTCTGCCCCGGCTTCGACAGATCCACCCCGGGGTTCAGGGCGGTGAGCAGGCCTTCGGAGACATGGAACTGTTCCGCCAGGGCTTCCAGCGGCGTGGCGTAGGCCACGGTCTCGAGCTCGGCCATGGCTTCGAGGCTGGCCGGGACGGGGCCGCCGAACGGGCCCTCGATGTCCTCAGCCGTGATCACATGGTCTGTCAGCACCGATCCGGCCGCCTGGGTCAGGCGCTCGAAGACCTCGGCATCCAGCTCTCCGTCGACCGGCAGGTCGTTGGCCTCCTCGAAGGCGGCGACGGCCTGGCGGGTGTTCTCGCCGCCGAACCCGTCGATGATGCCCGGCGAGAATCGGGCGCGGTCCAGCAGGATCTGAGCGCGGATCACCTCCGGCCGGGGTGTCTCGGGGGCCGGCGGGGCCGCTGCGTTCTCGGCGGGTGTCGAGGGTGAGGGGGCGCGGTCCGCGGCGGCCGGGTTCCACACTGCCGATTCGATGCCTTGTCTCGACAGCCCTGAGCCCATTGGAACGGAGGATTGCGAAGCCGGCGTCGGGGTGGCGTCGCGGACCGCAGGTTCTGGATCCCCGCAGGCGGTCAGGGCGGTTGCGGCGAGCAGGCACGACAGCAGGGGCAGGCGAGGCATTCGGAATCCTTTGAACTCGGACCTGACGAACACCTCCTGGCGTTTACCGTTCCGCACAACCGGCAGGGGGTGACGGCTTGCGCGGAACCGCGAACCGGGGCCTACGTTCGTTTCGGACGTTAGGGTTTCGGTAACCAATCGCCATGCGACGCGCACTGCATATCGGCATATTCATAGGCACGCTTCTGGGTGTCTCGGCCTGCGCGACGGCGGACGATGGTCGCAGCGGGGCCTATGGCTCGGTCGAGGCCGGACGGACCGACTGATCCGCCGCGTCAAGGAAATCGTGGCGAAACCGCCCGCATTCCGCTAGGACCAAACAGCGGACGCCGACTGTCGCGCCGCGCCGGTCCTCCTCCCGCTAAATGTTAGCCATCGCCATCGTTGTCGTTCTGCTCCTCGTGGTGCTCAACGGCCTGTTCGCCATGACCGAGCTCGCGGTCGTCTCCTCCCGAAAATCCAAGTTGCAGAGCCGGGCGGAACGCGGAGACCGCGGCGCGCGCGCCGCGCTGAAGCTGTCGGAAGACCCGACCCACTTCCTGTCGGCCGTTCAGGTCGGCATCACCCTGATCGGCATTCTGGCCGGTGCCTATGGTCAGGCGGCCATCGCGGGCGAACTGACGCGCATCATCGAGGCGGCCTTCCCCATGACGGTGGCATGGGCCGAGATCGCGTCCACGGCCCTGGTCGTGGTGTGCATCACCTATGTGTCGCTGATCGTCGGCGAACTGGTGCCGAAGCGGCTGGCGCTGATCTTTCCCGAATCGATCGCGGCCAAGACGGCCGGCCCGATCTCGACCGTGGCGATCGTGCTGCACCCCTTCGTGGCGCTGCTCACGGCCTCGACCTCAGGCATCCTCAAGATCCTGGGCGTCAAGGACCGCGACGGCTCCGACGTCACCCAGGAGGAGGTCGAGACCATGATCGCCGAGGGGACGGCCTCGGGTCTGATCGAGCCTGAAGAGCAGACCATGATCGAGGAGATCCTGCGCCTGGGCGATCGGCCGATCCGCGTCGCCATGACGCCGCGCCACGAGGTCTTCTGGGTCGCCCTGGACGACAGCGAGGAGCAGCTGAGGGAGGAGGTCCGCACCTGTCCCTATTCCCGCATCGTCGTGGCGCGCGAGAACGACGTCGATAATCCGCTGGGCGTCGTCCACAAGAAGGACCTCTTGGACAGCCTGTTGGACAACGGCGAGTTCAACATCGAAAAGCACGTCCAGACCCCGGCCTTCATCCCGCAGTCGACCTCGGTCCTGAAGGCGCTGGAGATCCTGAAGTCGTCCAAGGTCCACATGGCCTTCCTGGTCGACGAGTTCGGGGCCTTCGAGGGCGTGGTGACCGCCACCGACCTGCTGGAAATGATCGCCGGCGACTTCGACGAGGGCCACGACGACAACGACGTCCTGATCCGCCAGCGCGAGGACGGCACCTGGCTGGTCGACGGTCAGACCGATCTGGACGAGCTGGCCGACGAGCTGGGCGAGGACTTCGGCGAGCACGAGGGCTTTCACACCATCGCGGGCCTGGTGCTGCACCAGCTGTCGCGCGTGCCAGACGAGGGCGAGATCCTGCAGCTGGGCCGGTTCGAGGTCGAGGTGATCGACATGGACGACCGCCGCATCGACAAGCTGCTGTTCAAACAGGTCATCAAGCCCGAGGACGAGGCCGAGGCGGTCGCGGCGCACCTGGATCACTGATCCGGCCTTGAAATGGCCGGCGGCGTGGGGCATAGCCCCCGGTCTGGCGAACGGACGCGCCCACGCGGTGTGTCTGTCTTGTCTAGGAGTTTAGCTCAGCTGGTAGAGCACCGGTCTCCAAAACCGGGGGTCGTGGGTTCGAATCCCCCAACTCCTGCCATTTTCCCCTCTGTCGCCGCAGCCTGGGCCTCCCCATCTGCGGGGCCGGATCAAGCGTTAGAGAAGACCCACTAGACGATGGCCAAGTCCAAGTTCCCCGGCGGACGCCGCACCGGCAATCCGGCCGCCGGCGCGCGGCCTCAGACGGCTTCGGCCTCGGCGGCCACGGTGACCGTCGATGACGCTCCGGCCAAGAAGAAGACCAGCCCGGCCCAATTCTTCAGCCAGGTTCGGGCCGAGGGTCGCAAGATCATCTGGCCGAGCCGCAAGGAGACCTGGATCACCTCGGTGATGGTGTTCATCATGGTTCTGCTGGCTGCGGCCTTCTTCTGGATCGTCGACTGGCTGCTCGGCCAGGCCTCGACCATCGTTCTCGCCATCGGCCAATAAAGAAAAAGAAGGAGACGCGCCCATGACGGATGCAGCGCCCGAAACGAAAGTGGCCGCCAACCCGCGCCACAAGTGGTACATCGTCCACGCCTATTCGAACTTCGAGAAGAAGGTCGCCCAGCACATCCGCGACCAGGCCAAGCAGCGCGATCTGGAGGACTGCTTCTCCGAGATCCTGGTGCCGACCGAGGACGTCGTCGAGATCCGCCGGGGCCGCAAGGTCAACTCCGAGCGCAAATTCTTCCCCGGCTATGTGCTGGTGAAGATGGAACTG
>NCEB01000071.1 GCA_002280475.1 Brevundimonas subvibrioides | reverse complement strand
GCCGGAGCCATCGCGCCGTCGGCGGCGGGAGCCATGGCGTCGGCGGCGGGCGCCATCGCGCCATCGGCGGCCGGAGCCATCGCATCGGCAGCCGGGGCCATCGCGCCGTCAGCGGCGGGCGCCATGGCGCCTTCGGCCGGAGCCATGGCGTCTTCGGTCTTTTCTTCGGCGGCCGGCTGACAGGCGGCCAGGGCCAGGGCGGCGGCCGAGGCGGCGACCACGGCGATCAGGTTGCGGTTGGACATGGGGAACCCCTCTGGATTGGTCGGTCCGGACGGTGTCCGGCCATGGAAGATCGCCCTCGGCCCGGTTGGACCCTGGACGCATCCGGGGCTTCGGCGGGAACGATCACGAGGTTACACGGCGACGTGAGCCGCCGTGATCGTCCTTGTGCGCCGTCCGTCAGGCCTCGGTCGGCGCGGCGGAGAGAGCCTCTTCCATTTCGGCGAACGACGGCTGGGCCGAGGAGGGGATGTCTCCCCGGCCGATCTCGACCGAGATCTGGGCGGCGTTGCCGTGCAGGTGCGCCACCAGCACCGACTGGATGATCTTGTAGTAGGAGCCGTCCGCGTTGGTGATTCCGGTCAGGCGCGCGGCCAGCGGCCCGACCAGACCATAGGCCAGGAACACCCCAAGGAAGGTGCCGACCAGGGCGCCGCCGATCATGCCGCCCAGCACTTCCGGCGGCTCGGTGATGGCGGCCATGGTCTTGATGACCCCCAGCACGGCCGCGACGATGCCCAGGGCGGGCAGGGCGTCGGCCATGTTCTGCAGGGCGTGGGCGGGTTCCAACGCCTCGTGGTGGTGCTTCTCCAGCTGCTTTTCCATGGCGTCCTCGATCTGGTGAGGATCCTCCAGGTTCATGGTCATCATCCGCAGGGTGTCGCAGATGAAGTCGGTGGCGAAATGGTCCTTCAGCACCTTGGGGTATTTCTGGAAGATGGTGCTCTCGGCGGGCTTCTCGATGTGGCTTTCCAGGGCGATCACGCCCTTGGACTTCATCGTCTTGGTCAGCTGGAACAGCAGGCTCAGCAGGTCCTTGTAGTCCTGCTTCTTCCACTTGGGTCCGGCGAACACCCGCGCGAACCCGCCGCCGACGCCCTTCAGCGTCGAAGGCGCGTTGGACATCACCAGGGCCGCGATCGCCGCGCCGCCGATCATCATCATCTCATAGGGCAGGGAGTGCAGGATGACCCCCATCTTGCCGCCGGCGATGGTGTAGCCGCCGAACACCATGCCGAAGAGCAGGACGATGCCGATGATCTGGAACATGAGGAGCCCGGGACGCGAGAGGAGCCGCAAACATGGCCGTTAATGCTTAACGGCGGCTTGCTGTCGGCCGGGAGCCGCCCGCGTCACGGTGACGGCCTTGCACCCCTCCGTCATCGGCCTATATTGCTCGGGGTTATGCTAACTTTGAGCATAAGGGTCTGGAGGCCGTTGTGGGCGTCACCTTGCAGCTGGATCGGGCCATCGCCCAGGAGACCGCTCCGGTCTGGGAGAAGGTCAAGAGCCACGTCACTCCGATGGAGTGGCCCGACCAGGCGCGCCTGATCAGCGAGATCAACGCGCTGAAGAAGGATCGTGACGCCGTCATCCTGGCCCACAACTACATGACGCCCGAGATCTATCACGGCGTCGGCGACTATGTCGGCGACAGCCTGGGCCTCGCC
>NCEB01000056.1 GCA_002280475.1 Brevundimonas subvibrioides | reverse complement strand
ATTGTGGCCCTCGCCGGGGATGTAGCACACGGCTTCGTAGCCGTTCTTGGCGAGGCGGACCTTGGCGACCTTACGCAGGGCCGAGTTCGGCTTCTTGGGGGTCGTCGTATAGACGCGGGTGCAGACGCCGCGGCGCTGGGGCGAACCCTCCAGCGCGGGCACCTTGTTGCGCACGGGCTTGGGCTTGCGGGGCTTGCGGATCAGTTGGTTGATCGTAGGCATCGGTAGGACGGTCTCGACTTCTGATGGAGGCGTGTGCCTGTCGGCCGGGGCGCCTCGGTTTCCTTCTTTTGAACGACGCGGATGCGCCGCCCGGGATCGTTCGAGACTGACGGTCGAACCAAACAGCCACCGGTTCGCTCCGGCGAACCGGAAAACACAAATGCCCGGAACGCGCGCTTCGGGCGTTCCGGCGGGCACAGCCCGTCCGTTCAATTGTCACGATCAGGATGGGGCAGGCCCCGCCTCGAAAGTCCGGCGCGTTTACTCGGATGGGGGCTGAGGGTCAAGCCACTCCCCCTTTTTCCGCTCATCCCCGCGAAAGCGGGGACCCAGTGCTTTGGGCGATGGCTGGACGCGAGTTTAGGCGGAAGCTCATCCCGCACACCGTGCCTCACTTAAGCACTGGGTCCCCGCTTTCGCGGGGATGAGCGGAATCGTGAAAAGCCCGCCCCCTACTCCGCCACCGGTCGCGTCAGGTCGAACTCCACGCGGAAATGCCGGTTGGGCCGCCGCAGTTCATAGGCGAACATCCGGTCCGGATGGACCTCCATGGCCCAGACGTTGGTGGTCGAGACCGAGGCGTCCCCGGCGATGAACAGCTCGATCGAGAAATCATCGACCGGGAACGCCTGGCGCGCCTCTGTCCCCGACCCCGTCGTGTCGCCGCCGTACCAGTGCAGGCCGTCGGGGCGTCCTTCCGGATCGCGGTGATCGTGCTTCAGGGTCAGTCCCTCGGCCGTGCGCGTGACCACCCAGGTCCGCGACCGGTCCTCGCCGACGCTGAAGGGAATACGCACCTCCGCAGCGGAACAGTCCCGCACATGCATCAGCAGGCGCTGCGAGGCGAAGCCGGCGTCGGCGGCGTCGGTCGTGACCACCCGCCCCTCGAACCTCTGGCCGCACAGGGCGTTCAGCCGTCCCATGAAGGCGTCCTGCTGCGACGACGGTCCGGCGGGCAGGCTGGCGCAGGCGGCGAGGACCAGCAGGACGGGGGCGATCAGGAGGGCTTTCATGCGGCCCAGCCTGCGGCCCGGAACGGCGCTTCGCAAGCCGACAAGTCCGGCGTTGACTTCGGAACATCCCTGAGTATGTTCCGCGCCTCTCATTTTCGCGGCTTCCCGCCGTCGCAAAGGTAATTTCCGATGGCCAAGCCCGCCTCCATCAAGATCCGCCTGAACTCGACCGCCGACACCGGCTTCTTCTACGTCACCAAGAAGAACGCCCGCACCATGACCGAGAAGATGGTCGTCAAGAAGTACGATCCGGTCGTGAAGAAGCACGTCGAATTCAAGGAAGGCAAGATCAAGTAAGGCGGCCTTGCTCGCCCCAACGCAAGAACGCCCGGCCTCGCGGCCGGGCGTTTTCGTTTGTGCGGACCTCGGCGGCTATTGCGCCGCGGCGGCCGCGCGCTCGGCGTCGAAGATCTTCTTGAAATAGGTCCAGCTGGTCTCGTTTGGCCGCGTGTCGGTCAGCGGCGGCGGGGCGACATAGTCGGGATAGTTGGCCGCGATCTCGTCCCGCAGAACCTGCGGCAAGCCGTCGATACCGTTCGACATGGTCTGTCCGACCGCGTTGAACACCAGGCCTCCGGGCCGTCCGCCCATCCGCATCCACGGCAGCCACGGCGACATCCGCACCCAGGCGATGGCGGGGTCGGCCCGGGGCCGCGACCCGTCGATCAGGTCGGCCTCCTGCATCGAGAAGTCGAAGATCTCCATGGCGTGGTACTGGTTGCCGACATACTCCTGATAGTCGCCGCCCAGCGGGTTCACATAGAACAGCGGAGCCTCGAAGTTCAGGAACACCTTGCCCTGGTTGACCCGGCCGCTGAACGTGAACGGCGAGCCGTCGGCGTTGCGCTCATAGGTCGGGCGCGAGTTCACGGGGTCGTTGGCGACATGGACCACCTCGACGACCTGATCGGTGACCGGATTGGTCCAGCTGCGCAGGATCTCGTTGGTGCGCGGGTCGAGGTAGAGCATCAGCTCGCGCGACACGAGCCGGTATCCCGTCCCCCGCACCGGGTCGCTGACCGTGCCGCACTGGCGGACGTTCATGCCCTCGACGTTGAAGATGTGGCGGTCCGGCTCTCCGGGCGAGCGGGCGAACACCCGGCCTGACCAGTGGTAGACCACCGGCTCGCCATCCACGGTCGAGCACTGGACCTTGCGGTTCGCCGCGATGGCCCCGGCGGGCGTCGACAGGTCGATCGTCTGCGCGCTCGCAGACATCGGCAAGGCGACGGCGGCGAGAGCGGCCACGGCGGTCAGGGTTCTCGTCATCTCGTTTCCTCCGTTGAGACGTCAGGTGATCTTGGGGGCCTCGACGGCCCAGACGCGGCAATCCGCGATCCCGTCGCGCAGTGTCTTGATCTCGGCGTAGTCGGGGCTGTCCCAGAAGGCGCGCAGAGCCGCCATGTCGGGCCATTCGGAGATGACCGCCGACGACCCGTCGCCCCAGTCGCCCTCCAGCAGTTGCACACCCGGCGCCCGCACCAGATATCGCCCGCCGTGCTGGGCGATCAGGGCCGCCGCCGCCTGGCCATAGCCGCCGATGAACCGATCGCGGTCCTCGATCCTCGCCAGCACGATCATATAGGCGGCCATCGGCTCCCCCTTGCTAAGCCCACCCTAGCGCGCTCAAATGATATAAATCTATACCATTTCGATCAGCCCTCCGGAATCGCGACCTATGGAACTGCTGCGCGCCGCCACCCTGACCGTCGCCGACCCCGAGGCGGCCGCCGCCCTTTACGTCGAGGGTCGGACGCCCGCCGACTACCTGCCGCTCCGCACCTACGGCTGGGCCGCCATCGAGATCTGCACCCAGGACACCCACGCCGTGAACGCCCGCATGGAGCGTTCGCCCTTCCAGATCATCGGCCCGCCCAAAGAACTGGACGGCCTGCCCGCCATCTTCCCCATGCAGGTGAAGGGCCCGGATCAGGAGATCGTCTATCTGACCCAGATCCGGGACAACCTGCCGGCCTATGACCTGCCGCGCGCGGGCAGCCTGATCGACAAGCTGTTCATCATCGTGCTCGCCTGTTCGGACCTGCGGGCCTCGCTGGACTGGTTCGAGGGGCAGCTGAGACTATCGGCCGGCCGGTCGATGGACCTGGTCTACACCATGATCAACGCCGCCTTCGACCTGCCGGCAGACACCAGACACACCCTGGCGACCATGGTGCACGGCCGCGACTGCTTCCTGGAGCTGGACCAGTATCCGGACGCCACGACCGCCCGACCGACCGAGCCCGGCGCCCTGCCTCCCGGCATCGCCATCACCACCTTCCGCCACCCGGACTTCGACGCGCTGAAGGGCTGGATCACCCCACCCGCCGCCCGCGAAGGCGCGGTCTACGACGGCAAGCGGGCGGGCACCCTGCGCGCCCCCGACGGCACCCTGGTCGAGGTCGTCGAGGCATGAGCGAGCTAGCCCAAGAGGTCGTCCTCGCCCGCCCCGTCACCGCCGCCCCCGTCGCCGCCGACTTCACCATCGTGGCGCGAGACCGCACCCCGCCCGAAGGCGACGGCTGGCTGAAGGTCCGGCCGCTGTTCCTGTCGCTCGACCCCTACATCGGTGCCCGCATCCGGGGCCGTCACATGGGCGAGCCCGCGCCTGCGCCCGGCGAGCCCCTGCCCGGCTTCTGCGTGGCGGAGGTCGAGGACAGCCGCGACTCTGCCTACGCCCCCGGCGACCGCGTGGTGGTCGAGGTCGGCTGGACCGACCTGGCCTGGGTCCGTTCGGACGGTGCGCGCCGCGTCTCGACCGACATCGCGCCGTCGCTGCACCTCAGCGTGCTGGGCATGCCCGGCCTGACGGCCTGGGCGGGCATGACCCAGCTGGCGAAGACGGGCGAGGGCGACCTGCTGACCGTCAACGCCGCGGCCGGAACCGTCGGCGGCGTCGCGGGCCAGATCGCCAGGAACCTCGGCGGCCGCGCCGTCGGCATCGCGGGCGGGCCCGAGAAGTGCGCCCTCGTCGTCGACCGCTACGGCTTCGACGCCTGCATCGACTACCGCGTCGCCGACTGGGAGGCCCAGGTGGCCGCCGCCGTCTTGCCCGGCTCCACCATCCATTTCGAGAACGTCGGCGCGGGCCAGCTCGCCGTCGGCATCCGCAGTCTGAAGCCCTACGGCCGCGTCGTCCTGTGTGGCCTCACCGACCACTACCACGCCGACGCGGGCCCGGCCGTGACCGCCATCGGCCCCCTCGTCGGCAAGCGCGCCGCCGTGTTCGGCCTCGTCGTCTATGACTTCTACCCCCGCTGGTCCGAGTGGACCGCGCTGGCCGAGCCCTGGGTCAAGGATGGCCGCCTGACCATCGCCGAAGACATCGGGCAGGGCTTCGACAGCGCCGGTCGCCAACTGGAACGCCTGATGCGCGGCGAGAACGTCGGCAAGACCCTGGTCCGGGTGTGATCCGCCCCGGCACCCCCTCTCTCCGCTCATCCCCGCGAAAGCGGGGACCCAGTGCTTTGGGCGGTGATTGCCACCGGGTTTGTCGCGAGCCCAATCCCGAACACCCCGCCTCACTTCAGAACTGGGTCCCCGCTTTCGCGGGGATGAGCGGAAATGGTTAGATCCGGCGGTGAGCGCGGATTCGTCACGGTCGACGGCCGCCGCGTCCTGATCCGCCGCTATGGGCGAGGCCCCGCCGTGCTCGTGATCCACGGCTCGCCCCAGTCCTCCCGCGCCGTCGAGGCGGTCTGCCAGGCGCTGGCCGCGCGCGGCCTGACGGCCCTCGCCCCCGACACCCCGGGCGCGGGTGCTTCCGACCCCCTGCCGATCGCCGATCCCGACAGCGCCGACTTCGCCCACGCGCTGCACCGCCTGACCGAGACGCTGGGCCTGTCGCGCGTCGGCCTCTACGGCTTCCACACCGGCGCCGCGACCGCCGCGACATTCGCCGCCCTGTTCCCCCAGAGCACCGCCGCCCTCGTCTGCGACGGCCTGCCCGCCTGGACCGAGGTCGAGCGCGACCGCTTCCTCGCCGACTATCTGCCGCCGTTCGAACCCGTCTGGGACGGATCCCACATGGCCTGGCTGTGGGCGCGGATGGAGGCCCAGACCGTCTTCTTCCCCTGGCATTCGACCGATCCGGCCGAGCGGATGGCCATGGCGGTCTCCAGCCCCGAGCACATCCACGCAAACGCCATGGACCTGCTGGCGACCGGCGACGCCTACCGCCCGGTGTATCGCGCCGCCTTCACCTTCCGCGCCGAGGCGGTGACGCCCCACCTGTCTGAGACCGCCCTGATCGCCTGCGCCGCCTCCGACATCCTGACCGCCCATCTGGATCGGCCGGGGCTGGCGGGACGGGGCGTCGTTCTGCCGGACGCGCTGAGCCTGCATGCCGCCGCCGTCGACCACCTGGCGGCCCACCCCGGAGACCCCGCGCCGGACCGGATCGGAGACGGCTTCCTGGCGCTCGGCGACGACCGCCTTGCTGTCCACCGCCTGTCCGAAGTCCCCGGCCGCCCGCTGGTGATGCTCCACGACGCCGGAGGCTCCGCCGCCGACCTGACCCCGCCCGAGGGCCGCCCCGTGATCGCGCTCGACCTTCCCGGCCACGGCCTGTCGTCGGAGGGCTGGACCGGCCCCATCGACTGGCCCGAGACCGTTCGCGCCGCGCTCGACGCGCTCAACCTCACCGACGCCGAGATCACCGGCGTCGGCGCGGGCTCCGTCCTCGCCTCGGCCCTGACCGGCGTCGAGCCCCGCCCCGGCCGCGTCCTCGGCCCACCCGATCCGGTCCCGTCACTGGCCCCGGAGTGGGACGGGGCCCACCTTCTCCGCGCCTTCCGCATCGCGTCGTGGGAGCGCCTGTTCGACCCCTGGCACCGCCGCGATCCGGCCTACCGCATTGACCGCCCCGCCGACCTCGCCGCCACACACGCCCGCGCCGTCAGCCTGTTGCGGGCGCACCGGCGATGGAGCGACTTTGAGGAATGGGCCGCCTCATCCCCACAGATCCGTCATCCTCGGGCTTGACCCGAGGATCGGACCATCCTCCCGCAGAACAGAGGGATGGCGCGGGACCGTATCCGCCCAGACTTTCGTACCGGGCGCGGCACATCCGATCCCCGGATCAAGTCCGAGGATGACGGCGGGAATGTATCAGGCCGCGAAGTCCGGGTCCGTCGTCCGCTCCGCCGCCGCCGTGGCCTCGGTCCGGTCCCCGCCGAAGTCACGGTACTTGCCCATCAGCAAGAGCAGCGCCGCCCCCGCCACCAGCCCCACGGCCGAGTACAGCAGGATGGTCTCATAGCTGCCCGTCCGGTCGAAATACTGGCCGAAGATCACAGGCCCGATCCCGGCCCCCAGGGCGAAGAAGCCGTAGAGCGCCCCATAGATGCCGCCATAGCTCTTCAGCCCGAAGTAGCGCGCCACCATGAAGGCCATCAGGTCGTATTCGACGCCTGCCGCGAAGCCGATCAGCACGATCGACAGGCCGGCGATGACCGGATCGGTCGTCCCCTGGGCCAGCAGCCAGCAGGCCACGGCCGGGGCGCTCAGCAGCACGAAGGCCACGCCGGGCGCCCAGATACGGTCGATCAGCCAGCCACCCAGCAGACGCCCGCCGATCACCGACAGGCCGATCAGCGACGCCAGCGTCACGATGTCCCCGGCCTCGAAGCCGTTGGACCTCAGGATGTTCTCGATGTTCGGGATCGGGCCGCCAACCGCGAAGCTGATCGGCACGAAGGCCACCGCCAGAACCCAGAACCGCCAGTCCTTCAGCGCCTGGCCGAAGCTGAGGCCCGGCGTCACGGCCTTGCGCTCCGCGTCCGCCACCCGCCGCTCGGCCGCCGTCGCGGTCTTTCCACCCACGTCGTGGAAGAAGATGAAGGCGATCGGCAGGGCCACCAGCAGCGGCAGAGCCGCCACGCCCAGATAGGCCACCCGCCAGCCGAACTCCTCGACCAGCCAGGCGGTGTAGGGCTTGCAGGCGAACCCGAACAGGCCGGTCCCCACCAGCGACAGCCCCAGCGCCAGGCCCTTGTGCACCTCGAAACGGTTGTTCACCGCCCGCGTCCAGGTCACCGGCAGGGTGCCGGCCCCGACCAGGGCCATGATCCCCCAGGTCGCATAGAACAGGCGAATGTCGCCCGTGTTGGCCGCGAACCCGGCGAAGGCCAGACCGAACAGCAGCAAGGAGACCAGCGCCACGGTCCGCACCCCGATCCGGTCCGCCAGCAGCCCGACCAGGGGGCTGGCGATCAGGACGGCGAAGGTCATGATCGGCAGGCCGCCCAGGATTTCGGCGAAGCCCCAGCCGAACTCCCGGGCCAGCTCCGGCGCCAGGATACCGATGGTGTAGAACGGAAGGGGCGACAGTCCGAGCCCGATGCCGAGCATCGCCGACAGCACCACGGGCCAGCCCAGCTTGAATTCGCCGTATCCGGCTTTCGCCCCAGACTGTGCTTGCATGCCCGTCCCGATCAGTTGGTATAAGTCTATACCATTTGCCGACGGATTCCCGACCGATGCAAGAGCCGATCGCCCCTGCTGCCGCCGACGACGCGCCACCTCATGTGCCGAAAGACGAGACGCCCCTGTTCCTGTTCGTCTGCAAGGACGGCCCCGCGGGCCCCGCCCGCCGCGTCGAGCATCTGGAGGGCCACCTCGCCCACGTCGAGGCCCACTGGCGGCGCTATGTCGTCGCCGGCCCCATGCGGCGTCCGGGCGAGACGGCGCTCTGCGGCTCCTACTTCCTGGTCCGCGCCGCCGACGCCGAGGAGGCCTGGTGTGTCATGCGCGGCGACCCCTACATCACCTCCGACCTCTATGCGGACATTGCGTTGACCGAGATCACCCCGTCGATCGGTCTGTGGGTCGGCGGCAAGATCTGGGCCGACGCCGCCTCCATCGCCCATCGGGCCACCGGCGGCTGAGGGCCGGCCAGGCTCCGCATCTGAACCGTCGACCAGATCGGAGAAACTCTCGTTTCCGCTTAACGTTTCCGAAAATGGTTCCCCGATACTGTCCACCGGTAGCAGGGAGTTTCGGCCGCAGTATGCCGACTATCGAAGTCCTGACGGAACGCGCCGAGCCAGTCGCCCCCACGGCGCTCGCCGGACAGATCTTCGCTCGGTTCCAGACCGAGCCTGACACGCTCGTGATCCCTGTCGTGGACGACGATCGCCCGGTCGGGCTGATCGAGCGAAACGCCTTCCTGTTGAAGATCGCGGGGCCCTTCGGTCACGCCCTCTACGCCAACCGCCCGGTGTCGATGGTGATGGACCCCGAGCCCGCCGTGGTCGAGGCCGGCGTCCGCATCGACGCCTTCTGCGACATCCTGATCAAGTCGGGGCCCGGGGCCCTGATGCGCGGCTTCATCGTCACGCGCGAGGGTCGCTATCGCGGCGTCGGCACCGCGGTCGGCCTGCTCCAGGCCGTCAACGACGAGCAGCGCAGCCGCAATGAGGAACTCGCCGACCAGGCCCGCGCCCTGACCGACAGCCGCACCCAGGCCCTGGCCTCGGCCCGGGCCAAGAGCCAGTTCCTGGCGATCATGAGCCACGAACTGCGGACCCCCATGAACGGCGTCCTCGCGGTGGCCGAGCTGCTGCGTCGCCAGCCCTTGAACGACGCGGCCCATTCCCACGTCCAGACCATCGTCGACAGCTCCGAGACCCTGCTGCGCATCCTCCAGGACGCGTTGGACCTGTCGCGCGCCGAGGCCGGCGAGCTGGAGATGACCCCCGCCCCCACGCCGCTTCGTGCCCTCATGGACGACATCGAGCAGATGTGGACCCCCCGCGCGTCGCAGGATTCCGTCCGCCTGATGGTCGGCTACGAAGGCGACACCGAGCTCGCGACCCTGATCGATCCCATTCGCCTGAAGCAGGTGTTCAACAATCTGATCGGCAACGCCCTGAAGTTCGCCCGCAACGGCGTGGTCGAGGCCAGCCTCAGGGCCTGGTCCGAGAACGACCGCGTCCACATGGAGGCGCGGGTCCGCGACGACGGTCCGGGCGTCGACGCCGACCGGGTCGACGCCATCTTCGAGCCCTTCGTCCACGGTTCGGGTCCTGACGGCGCCGGGCTGGGCCTGTCCATCTGCCGCCAGATCATCGAGCGCCTCGATGGTCGCATCTGGGCAGAGAACAACACAGGGCGCGGCGCCACCTTCGCCTTCGACCTCGCCGCCCCCCTCGCGGACCGGCCGATCGAGGCCGCGACCAACGTCTCCTCCCTGTCGGGTCTGGACCTTCAGACCACGCCGCACATCCTGATCGTCGACGACAACGCCACCAATCGCGTGGTGGCCCAGGCCCTGTGCGAGATGTTCGGCTGCACCTCCGAGACCGCCGAAGACGGCCTGGAGGCGCTCGAGGCCGTCCAGTCCCGCCCGTTCGACCTGGTCTTGATGGACATCAAGATGCCCCGCATGGACGGTGTCCAGGCGACCCAGGCCATCCGCGCCCTGCCCGGTCCGATCGGCGCCATCCCCATCGTCGCCCTGACCGCCAACGCCGATCCGGACGACGCCAGACACTAGCTGTCGATCGGCATGGCCGCCGTGGTCGAAAAGCCGATCAAGCCCGAGCGCCTTCGCATGGCCATGAACGCCGCGCTTCAGGAACCCACCGAGGCCGCTGGCGTGACGGCCCCGGCCAAGGGACGCCGCGCCGCCTGACCCCCTTCGCAGCGCCCGGCGGCGCTGCTAAGCCTCGGCGCATGATCCGTCTCGCCCCCCTCGCCGCGCTGTCGCTCCTGGCCGCCTGCGCCACCGCCCCGACCGCGCCTGTCGCCGACGCCGCGGCCTCTCAGCATTCGACGCCCGAAGCCTATGTCGCCGGGCAGGCCGCCTATCTGGTCTGGAACGGGGCCCGTCGCGGCTGGACCACGACCGCCTCGGGGCTCCAGTACCGCCGCGAGGGCCGCGCTATCCCGTCGGGCCGCCAGCCGACCGCGACCGACACCGTGCGCGTCCACTACGAGGGCACCTTCATCGACGGCCGCAAATTCGACAGCTCCTATGACCGGGGCGAACCGGCCGAGTTCCCCCTGAACCGCGTCATCGCCGGCTGGACCGAGGGCGTCGCCCTGATGCGCGAGGGCGAGACCTTTCACTTCGCCATCCCCGCCACCCTGGGCTACGGCGACCGCTGGGTCGGCGGCGACGAACTGCCCCCCAACTCCACCCTCCTGTTCAAGGTCGAACTGATCGAGGTGAAGTAGGACGCATCACGCCGAAGGATTTCGCGTCGAGTTCCTTCTCGAATTGCGGGAGTAGGTGGCTCGCGAAGCGAGACGGATGAGGGGTGGCACTCGGTCTCGGCCGGTAGGAGAGCGGTTCGAACGCTCACCGGCGCCGGTTCCTTTCACCCCTCATCCGGCCCTCCGGGCCACCTTCTCCCGCAAGGGGAGAAGGAAAAATCTTCAATCATCCGCACTCGCCCGGATTCCGCCAACGATTCCAACACCCGCCGCGCTCGAAGCCCCACGAACGCGCCCGCATTGACGTGCATGCTACCCTCCCCCTCGGTTCCGTCGCCTGGGAAGGGCGCAAGGCCTTGCGAGCTTGTCGCGGCGGAAGCGGTTG
>NCEB01000017.1 GCA_002280475.1 Brevundimonas subvibrioides | reverse complement strand
GGCGGCGCGCCAGCCGGGCGTACCGAAGGCATGGACCGTGCCGTCCAGCTCGATGCCCTGGGCGTCGTTGGTGCCAAACAGGATGACGGCGACGTCGATCGGCTGGCCAGCGATCTGGCCCGCCGTCTTCGCCTGGATGTCGACGTAGTCGTAGCGCGACAGGCCCGTGGAGACCTCGCTGAACTTGATGACCTCGACCCCCGCCTCACCGTCCAGATCGCGGTAGAGCGCGGTCCACAGGCCGTCGGCCATGGAGTCGCCGAACACGCCGATCCGCAGGCGTCCCTGCGCCGCCTTGTTCCGCAGAGGGTTCGTCGGAGGCGCGACCACGGGCGCGACCACCGGGTCGGCCGGAACCGCCGCGCGCGTGACCACGGGCGGCGACGCCGAGGCATTGGCGCTGTCGCCCAGCATCAGGGTCGGACGCCGCAGCCAGGCGCGCCCGTCCGGCGTCAGGGCCAGCCCGCCGAGAAGGCCCACCACCAGGGCGGCCGTGACTGCATTGACCCCGGCGCGCACCCGCTGCCCCCATACGAAAACGACCCGGCCATCATAGCCGGGTCGTCGCGTGTCTCGCCATGGCGCACGCGCCACGCGGGAGGAAAATGGTTAAGGCGCGTTGCCTGCCAGTTCGGTGACATACAGCGTCGCGGGCGAGTTGCCGGACGAATAGGTGCCGACCCAGACGCGGTACTCCCCACTGCGCGGGTTGGTGATGTGAACCCGGGGGTTCAGCGCCTGGTCGCCGCCGTCGTCGTCGCACCAGTAGCGATCGTTTTCGTCGGCCACGATCAGGGTCGTGTCGCGGTCGGCATCCACGCCGAACACCAAGGGGAAGCTCCCGGACCGGTAGCTGACGACATAGTCGGGATCATCGGCGACCATGCCGACACACCCGCTGCCCAGCCGCGAGGCGTCGTAACCGCCGCCCGCCGTCAGATAGACGGTGTGCGGGTCGGGGGTGAAACCGGAGTTCAGCGAAATGCCGCCGAACGTCCCGGTCGACCCCGAGTAGCCGCCGCCCCCACCGCCGCCGCCGTCACCTCCGGAATAGAGTTCGCTGATGCGGAGCTCGGCCGGCGCGCTGTCGCCGCCATAGGCCCCGACCCAGATGTCGTAGACGCCCGATCCGGGGTTGCTCCAGCTGATCTCGGCGTTGGTGCCCCCGCCCGAGTCGTCGTCGCAGTACCAGCGGCCGTCCGGCCCGTTGATCAGCAACGTCGTGTCGTTGGACGAGCTGGTGCGAATGATCAGGGGCAGGTTGCCCGCCGAATAGGTCAACTGAGCGTCGGGGGCCTGGGCCACCATGCCGACGCAACCGTCGGCGACGTCCGACGCGTCGATCTGACCGCCGGAGGTCAGGTAGATCACATAGGGGTCATCCGGAAAGCCCGCGTTGAGCCGATAGTCGCCATAGGTGGCGCGCGCCATTGTATCGACGGTCTGATACGCCTGCTTCTGGGCCAGGGCCGGTGTCGCGAGCAACAGCCCCGCAGCCATGGCCAATCCCACCGCAAAGATCGATCTCGTCATGTCACCCCTCCGTTTCTGGACGGAGGAGATATCAACGCTCGCTGAAAGACAACTGCCTGACAGAAATCGTCAGGCCGGGCGGCCTCCGGCCGCGCTGGCCGCGAAATAGCCGGCGGTCGCGGCCGCCATGGTCAGGACCGTGCCCCAGATCAGGTCCACCACCGTCAGCTTGACCTGCCAGACTGCCAGCGTCGCCTGGTTGGTCAGATCATAGGTCGCATAGGCCACGAACCCCAGGGCCGCCCCGTTCAGCGCCGCGCGGGTCCAGGCCCCTTCCTTCAGGGCTGGCGCCACGGCGAAGAAGACGATGCCGCCGATGTAGATGACATAGAACAGCACCGCCGCGACCATGTCGGGCTTGGGTGCCATGATCGGCCCGATCACCGGCTTGTAGAACCGCTCGGTCATCGTGCTCAGCCACACGAAGTCGATCGCCGCGAAGGCGGCCGCAGTGCCGATGTAGGCGGCGATCCATTTCAGCATGTCGGGTCCTTCAGGCGGGCTTGAGGCGATAGTGGCTGACGGCCCAGGTCCGGCCGCCGTCGTTTCCGAATAGGCCCGCCGTCGCCAGATAGAAGCGTCGCCAGCGCCGCACCCACAGCTTGGCGTTCGCCGGGCCATAGGTCTCACTCATCAACTCAAAGACCCGGTCCTTGTTCAGATCCATGTTGGTCAGCCAGTCCTCGGCGGTGCGGGCATAGTTCACGCCGTTCCAGGTCCATTCCTGCTCGACCTCGAACAGGTCGGGGAACTGATGGATCAGGTCGTGGCTGGGCATGACCCCGCCGGTGAAGAAATGCTGGGCGATGAAGTCGCCGTTGTCGGTGTGATCGAACCGGTAGGGCGCGTCGCGGTGGGTGAAGACGTGGATGAACATCCGCCCCTCGGGCTTCAACCATCCCTTGGCCCGGGTCAGCAGGGCGCGCCAGTTGGCCATGTGCTCGAACATCTCGACCGAGACGATACGGTCATAGGCGCCGGGCTCGGGCGGCTCGAACGCGTTCATGTCGCAGGTGATGACGGTCAGGTTGGTCAGGCCCCGTGCCCGGGCCTCGGCCTCGATGTGACCGCGCTGGCCATGGCTGTTGGATACCGCGGTGATCCGGCTGCGCGGATATCGCTCGGCCATCCACAGGCTCAGCGAGCCCCAGCCACAGCCCATCTCCAGCACCGCCTGCCCGTCGGCCAGACCGGCGTGGCGACAGGTCTCGGCCAGGGCGGCCTCCTCGGCCTCGTCCAGGGTCTCGGTCCAGGTCGGATAGAGGCAGCAGGAATATTTCAGCCGCTTGCCCAGGCACAGGCGGAAGAACTCGGGCGGCAGTTCGTAATGCTGGTCGTTGGCGGCGTCGGTGTGCTCGGCGATGGCGCGGGTCGCCATCTCGCGGGCGAAGGCGGCGGCGTCGTGCGGTCCCTCGCGGTCCAGCTTCTTGCGCGCCTCGGTCACCAGGCTGCGGATCGCGGGACGGGTGACGAAGTCGGGAAAGGGCGCGTCCTGCAGCTGGCGAATGGCGACATTGGTGAAGTTCATGCGACGATCCTGACATTGCGACCGGGCCTTGCGAAGCCTAACCGTTGACGCACGCAACGGCCGCGCTTCATGGGGCGACCCGGCAGTTACGCACGACCGTGACGCTCGGATGAAAGCTCATCCGCCTCAGGCCCACGGCCGTAGTTGATCTGGTCGTCCCTCGCCGTCCGGAGACCCCATGAGCGCCCATCTCGTTTCGTCGAACCCCACGCCGGGCGCGCCGCGCCGCCGGATCGCCGTGGTCGGCTCGGGCATATCGGGCCTGTCGTCCGCCTGGCTGCTGTCCCAGGTCCACGATGTGACCCTGTTCGAGGCCGAGGACCGGATCGGCGGACATTCCAACACGGTGGAGGCCCCGACCCCGTCCGCGCCCGTCGCGGTTGATACCGGCTTCATCGTCTACAACGCCGACAACTATCCGAACCTGGTCGCGATGTTCGACCACCTGTCGGTGCCGACCAAGCCGGCCCACATGTCTTTCGCCGTGTCGATCGACGACGGAGCTTTTGAATACTCGAGCCACGGCATCCCGGCCCTGTTCGCTCAGAAGCGGAACTGGGTCAGCCCGAAGTTCTGGCGGATGATCTCCGACCTGCTGCGGTTCCAGAAGCAGGCCCCCAGGGACCTGGCCGAGATGGAACGGACCGGCGAGACGCTGGACGCCTATCTAAGCCGCAACGGCTATGGCGACCTGTTCAAGGAGGCGCACTTGCTGCCTCAGGCCGCGGCGATCTGGTCCTGCTCCATGGGCCAGATGTCGGCCTATCCGGCGGCGTCCTTCGTGCGGTTCTATATGAACCACAATCTGCTGACCTATGACCTCAAGCCGACCTGGCGCACGGTCGACGGCGGCAGCCGGGAGTATGTCAGCCGCCTACACGCGGCCTTCCAGGGTCGCACGGTGCTGGACGCGGGCGTCGTCGGCGTGTCGCGCGACCCTTCCGGCGCCACGCTGCGGTTCGCCGACGGTCGGACCGAGCGGTTCGACGCCGTGGTCCTGGCCACCCATTCGGATCAGGCCCTGCATCTGCTGGATCAGCCCACGGCCGAGGAGCGCCGGCTGCTCGGCGCGATCGCCTATCGCCCCAACCGCGCGATCCTGCACCGCGACACCGCCGCCATGCCGAAACGCCGCCACGCCTGGGCCGCATGGACGCACAAGGGCTATTCCGACCGCTCGGGCGAGGGTGGCGTGACCTACTGGATGAACGAGCTCCAGTCCCTGCCCGGCCCGCCCCTGTTCGTCAGCCTGAACCCGGCGCGGGAGCCCGATCCGGCCCTGGTGATCGGCGAATGGGACTATGAGCATCCCGTCTTCGATCAGGCCGCCGTGGCCGCGCAATCCGAGCTCTGGTCGCTTCAGGGTCAAGGCGGCGTCTGGTTCGCCGGGGCCTGGTTCGGCTCGGGCTTCCACGAGGACGGTCTGCAGGCGGGTCTCGCCGTGGCCGAGCAGCTGGGCGGCGTGCGCCGGCCCTGGTTGGTCGCGAACGAGAGCGGGCGGATCGTGCTGGGCGCGGCGACCAGCCCCGTGGCCGAGGCGGCGTGAGGTCGACAATTCAGCAATCCTCCCCCGCGTCTTCGCGGGGGAGGGGGACCAGCCGAAGGCTGGTGGAGGGGGCGGACGCGCGCGCCGTGTCTGGAGCCGCCCCCTCCACCGCTTCGCGGTCCCCCTCCCCCGTTCGCTTCGCTCCGGGTGAGGATCATGGCTCCCTCTACGTCGGCGAGGTCGTGCATCAGCGCGTCGCCAACTTCGAGCACCGCTTGAGCTACGGCCTCTACATGCTGCTGCTCGACATCGACGCGATCGAGGCCACCACCCGGCGTCTCCGCCTGCTGTCCCACGGCCGGTTCGGCCTGATGAGTGTCAGCGCCCGTGACCACGGCGACCGCTCCGACACACCACTTCGCGCCCAGATCGAGACCCACCTGTCGGCTGCGGGTATCGACCTTCGGGGCGGAGTGATCCGGCTGCTGACCATGCCCCGCATCCTGGGCTACGGCTTCAATCCGATCAGCGTCTACTTCTGCCACTCGCCCGACGGATCGATCGCGGCCCTGGTCTATGAAGTCACCAACACCTTCCACGAGCGCCACAGCTACGTCGTCGCCCTGCCGGAGGATCAGCCGTCCGGCCCGATCCGCCAGACGACCGAAAAACGCTTCTTCGTCTCGCCCTATATGGACATGGCCCTGACCTACGACTTCACCGTCCAGCCGCCAGGCGAGGCGGTGTCGGTCGTGGTCGCGGTTCGACGGGGCGACACGCCGATCCTCACGGCGTCGTTCGCCGGGCATCGCCGTCCGCTGACGGACGCCGAACTGCTGCGCGCCTTCGTCACCCATCCGCTCCTGACCTGGAAGGTCACGGCCGGCATCCACTGGGAGGCGCTGAAGATGATGCTGAAGGGCGCGCGCTATCGCGACCGCCCCGCGCCGCCCGAGCCATTGACGGTGGGATCGCCCCACACGTCCTGACCTTGCTCCGCCTTGCTCGCGCCCCCATCTCCACCGACAGGCCGAGAGGGGATTTTCAGACCATTCAGACGGTTCGCACCATCATTCGCAGGTCGAGGTCTCGCAGCTTGCCGCCGCACGTCACTCGCCGTAAGGACAACGATCAAGGGCCATATTCACCGTAGAGTGAAAAAGGGAGAGCGATGCGCAAGATCTACGCTGACGCCGAATCCGCGCTGGAGGGGCTGACCTTCGACGGCATGACCGTCATGTCCGGCGGTTTCGGCCTGTGCGGCATCCCCGAAAACCTGATCGCGGCGCTGCGCGACACGGGGGTCAAGGCCCTGACCGTCATCTCCAACAACGCGGGCGTCGACGGCTTCGGCCTGGGTCAGCTGCTGGAGACGCGTCAGATCGCCAAGATGATCTCGTCCTACGTCGGCGAAAACAAGGAGTTCGAACGCCAGTATCTGGCCGGCGAGTTGCAGCTTGAGTTCAATCCGCAGGGTACCTTGGCCGAACGCATTCGGGCGGGCGGCGCGGGCATCCCGGCCTTCTTCACCGCCACCGGCGTCGGCACCCTTGTCGCCGAGGGCAAGGAAGTCCGGACCTTCGATGGCCGCGACTATGTGATGGAGACCGGCCTCGTCGCCGACCTGTCGATCGTCAAGGCCTGGAAGGCCGACGAGCGCGGCAACCTGGTCTTCCGAAAGACAGCCCGCAACTTCAACCCGATGATGGCCACGGCGGGCAAGGTCACGGTCGTCGAGGTCGAGGAGATCGTGCCGACCGGCTCCCTCGACCCCGACGCGATCCATACGCCCGGCGTCTACGTCGATCGCATCATCAAGGGCACGTTCGAGAAGCGCATCGAGCAGCGCACAATTCGCATCCGGGAGACCGCATAATGCCCCGCACCCGCGAACAGCTCGCCGAACGCGCCGCCCAGGAACTGCAGGACGGCTTCTATGTGAACCTCGGCATCGGCATCCCGACCCTGGTGGCCAACTACATCCCGGCCGGGATGGAGGTCACCCTGCAGTCCGAGAACGGCATGCTGGGCATGGGGCCCTTCCCCTATGACGAAGACGTCGATCCTGACCTGATCAACGCTGGCAAGCAGACGATCACCGAAATCCCCGAGAGCGCCTATTTCAGTTCGGCCGACAGCTTCGCCATGATCCGCGGCGGCCACATCAACCTGTCGATCCTGGGCGCCATGGAGGTGGCCGAGAACGGCGACATCGCCAACTGGATGATCCCGGGCAAGCTGGTGAAGGGCATGGGCGGCGCCATGGACCTGGTCGCGGGCGTCAAGCGCGTGGTCGTCGTCATGGAGCACGCCAACAAGCACGGCCAGTCCAAGGTCTTGAAGGCCTGCACCCTGCCCCTGACCGGCACAGGCGTGGTCAGCCGGATCATCACCGACCTGTGCGTTTTCGACGTCAAACCGGGCGGCGCAGGGCTGGAGCTGATCGAGCTGGCCGAGGGCGTGACGCTGGACGAGGTCGCGGCCAGGACCGAGGCGGCCTACTCGATTTCACAAACCCTCAAGGCTGCGGCATAGTTAATCCGAAATCGGCCCCGTCAGAGAGCCGGGCGATGGAGGGTGACATGACCGATGGCTCGCCGCCGACCGCTTCGGACCGGATCGTCGCGATCCGGGCCGCCATGGCCGACGACGCCGAAGCCGGTGCGGCCTTCGCCGAGTCTGTCCTTGTCCCTGTCGAGGCCGCTCTGGAACGTCTGGACGCGATCAGCGGCTCCGCCCCCCACGCCGAGGCCGCCGCCCTGCTGACCCATGTACGGGATCGCGTCACGGGGCTGGACGCCGCCCGGCTGGAGCCCCGACGGGGCCTGGCGGGCCTGTTCGACAGTCGGGGCAAGCGGTTGAAAGCCTTCCGCGCCGCCTACCTTGCGGCGGCCGAGACGGCGGCGTCCGGCGCGGCCGATCTGGCGGATCGCGGCGGGGCCATCGTCCGTCGCGGCAACGATCTGGAGGCGCTCTGGACCCAACTCCGGGCCGGGCTGACCGATCTCGACGACCACGTCGCCGCCGGCCGCGGCTGGCTGGCCGACCGCGCGGTGCAGCAGCAAGCCAGTCCTGTGCCGCCCGAAGCGGCAGCCGCCTTCGAGGACGCCAGCGACACGCCAGCGGGCGCGGAAACAGCGCCGGCCGAGGCCGAGATGGACCCCGTCGAAGCCCAGGCGGACGCGGAAGCGCGGTTCCAGCCGCCCTCCCGCGACATGGAAACCCAGGCCGCGCCTGGCGATATCCACGCCCCGGGCGCCGAGAAGGAGCAACCGCCAGTCTCGGTCAGCGAGGCGGCTGAGGCTCACCCTGAGAGCGACCCCGCCGCGGTCGCCGCCCTGCCTCACCCGCTCGAAGGACGCCTGGAGACGCTCGCCCGGCTTCGCGCGCGAACGATCGCCGCCCTGCCCCGCATCCGCGCGCTCCAGAACGCCGACCACACGGTCCCGGCCGCCCTCGCCGCCGCGCGTGAAGGTATCGAGGCCTGGAGCGCGGATTGGCGAGAGGCCCTGGGCCTGGCCGGCAAGCGGCCGCGAAAGGTCCGGCCGGACGGAACACGCCTGGTCGAAAGCCGCGACGCCCTGGTCGCGGATCTCTCGACAGCCGAACGCGCGGTCGCCGCCGCTCAGGCGCGTCTGGCGGAACTCACGCCGCGCGCCCGGGAGCCGATGGTGGAGACCCGCGCGGCCGCCTGAGTCCGACGGTCTCGAATTCCGCCGCCATCGCCTCTATATGCGCGCGATGACGCCCTCTTCGTCGATCCTGGCCGAGCCCTTGTGCCCGATCCCCGATATCGCCGCGCCCGACATGGACGCGGCGATCGAGAGAGCGCGCGCGGCCGTCGGCCTGCCGACCGGGACGCGGATCGTGGCCGCCATGTCCGGCGGGGTGGACTCCACCGTGGTGGCGGCCCTGCTGCACAGGGCGGGTTATGACGTCGTCGGCGTGACGCTGCAGCTCTACGACCACGGCGCGGCGCTGAAGAAGAAGGGGGCCTGCTGCGCGGGACAGGACATCCACGACGCCCGCCTGGCCGCAGAGACCCTCGGCATTCCCCACTATGTGCTGGACTATGAGAGCCGGTTCCGCGACGCCGTCATCGACCAGTTCGCCGACGATTATCTGGCGGGGCGCACGCCCGTGCCCTGCATCCGCTGCAACCAGACGGTCAAGTTCCGCGACCTGCTGGACGTGGCCCGCGATCTGGGGGCCGAGGCCATGGCGACGGGCCACTATGTCGGCCGCGCCGTCGGTCCGGATGGTCGGCCGCAGATGAGGAAGGCCATCGACCCGTCGCGCGACCAGTCCTATTTCCTGTTCGCCACGACGCGGGATCAGCTCGACTATCTGCGCTTTCCACTGGCGGGACTGGAGAAGCCCGCCGTGCGGGGCGTGGCGGTCGAACTGGGCCTGCGGATCGCCGCCAAGCCCGACAGTCAGGACATCTGTTTCGTCCCGTCCGGCGATTACCGGACCCTGATCGACCGGCTACGCCCGCAGGGGCGCGAAGCGGGCGAGATCGTGCACATGGACGGCCGCGTCCTGGGTGCACACGGCGGAATCACCGACTTCACCATCGGCCAGCGCCGGGGGCTGAACGTCGCCGTGGGCGAGCCGCTGTTCGTAACGAAGCTGGAGCCGGAGACGCGGCGCGTCGTCGTCGGCCCGCGCGAGGCCTTGCTGACCGGATCCCTGACGCTGGACGAGACCAACTGGCTGGGCGACGCGACCTCGATCGAACACGCCGCCGAGGCCGGGACGACCGTCCTGGCCCGCGTCCGCTCGACCCGGCCGCCCTCCCCGGCCCGGCTGGACATGCGCGACGGCGCGGTGGCCCTGGTGTTCGACACCGGCGAGGAAGGCGTGGCTCCCGGCCAGGCCTGCGCCCTCTATGACCCCGCCGATCCCGACCGTCTGCTGGGCGGTGGCTTCATCGCCACGACGACGGCCGTCGATCTTGTCTGACGCGCTGGATGTTCGGCAGGCCCTGCCCGAGGCCCACCGCTGGCTCCTGGAAACCTATCCCCGGCTGCGCTGGCATGACGCCGAACTGGGCGAGGTCGCGCGCTTCTGGCTGCAGATGCACGGCGGCTTTCGCCAAAAGCAGGCTGCGATGGCCGGTCAGGTGGCGGCTTGGCACGCGGGCGGTGATCTGGTCTCGCTGCATCGTGGGCTGATCCCGACGCTCCAGGCCTACCTCCAGCATCTGGATGGGCACCACCGGGTCGAGACCGGCCACTACTTCCCGGTCATGCGCCGGGTCGAGCCCAGGATCACGGCGGGTATCGACCTGCTGGACGCCGACCACGACGCCATCCACGGCCAGCTGGAGGCCCTGTTCAAGGCCGGGCTGGGCTTCCATCAAGCGCTGGCGAGCGGCGCGCCCGACGCCGCCGACCACGCCGCCCATCTGGCCGACGCGCTGGAGCGCGCTTCGCGCCAGACCGACCGGCACCTGGAAGACGAGGAGGACATCGTCATCCCCCTGATCACCCGCCACGCCGACGCCTTCGCCCACTGAGACGCCACTCTGTCGCAGACAAAGCGGTTCGCGCGTGCTCCTATTCGCGCGGAGATCGTGATCACACCGAAGGGGCTCGTCCAATGCGTACCATTCACCTCGTTTCCGTCCTGGCGCTTCTGGCCGCCGCACCCGCCCTCGCCGCGCCGCCCAGCGAGCCGGTTGCCCTGGCCCAGGCCTCAGCCCACCCGACCTATTCCGCCGCCCAGTTCTTCGAGAACCGCAGCTATCAGCTGAACGGCGGCTCGCGCGTCGGCGCCTTCTCGCCGGACGGCCGGTCGATCCTGATCTCGTCGGACCAGACGGGGGTGTTCAACGCCTATGCCCTGCCCGTGGCGGGCGGCGAGCCTGTGCCGCTGACCAATTCGACCACCACGGCGACCTTCGGCATCAGCTACTTCCCGACCGACGGACGGGTTCTGGTCACCACCGACGGCGGCGGCGACGAGTTGAACCACGTCTATGTGCGCGAACTGGACGGCACCCTGCGCGACCTGACGCCGGGCGAGAACCTGAAGGCTGGCTTCCTGGACTGGAGCGACGACGGCAAGACCTTCTACCTGACCTCCAATGCCCGCGACCCGGCCTCGTTCGACGTCATCGCCTATGACGCCGAGACCTATGAATCGCGGATGGTGTTCCAGAACGACGGCTTCTTCCCCGACGCCATCTCGGGAGACGGCCGCTGGCTGGCGTTGACGAAGAACGTCTCCAGCGCCCGCTCCGACATCTATCTGGTGGACCTGCAAGCGCGAACGCCGCCGCGTCTGGTGACGCCCGAGCAGAACATCTCGCACGGCGTCTATGATTTCACGCCCGACAACGCCTCGCTGATCTACGGCACCGACCAGTTCGGAGAGTTCACCCAGGCCCGCCGCATGGTCCTGGCGACCGGCGACACCGCCCCCCTGATCGAGGCGGAGTGGGACGTCTCCAACGTCGCCTTCTCGCCGTCGGGCCGCTACCGCGTCTCGTCCTTGAACGCCGACGGCTCGACCGAGGTGACCATCACCGACACCACGACGGGCCGGCCGGTGGCGGTCACGGGAATTCCCGGCGGCGACGTCGGGGCCGTGCGTTTCAACCCGACCGAGGACCGGATCGCCTTCACCGTGCTGTCGGACACCTCGCCGTCCGACATCTTCACCGCCAGCCTCTCCGACGGTGCGGCGAACCGCCTGACGACGGCGCTGAACCCGGCGATCGATGAGGACGTGCTGGTCGAGGCCACCGTCGTCCGCTACCCGGCCGAGGGCGGGGTGATGATCCCGTCGATCCTGTACCGCCCGCACGGGGCCTCGGCCGAGAACCCGGTTCCGGCCATCGTCCTGGTCCACGGCGGACCCGGCGGCCAGACGCGGCGCGGCTACAGCGCCATGGTCCAGCATCTGGTGAACCACGGCTATGCGGTGCTGGGGGCCAACAACCGGGGCAGCTCGGGCTACGGCAAGACCTTCTTCCACATGGACGACAAGCGTCATGGCGAGGAAGACCTGCGCGACATCGTCGCCGGCGGACAATGGCTGCGGGATCAGGACTGGGTCGCCGACGACCAGGTCGCGGTGATGGGCGGGTCCTACGGGGGCTATATGACGGCCGCCGCCCTGGCGTTTCATCCGACCGCCTTCGAGGCGGGGGTCAACATCTTCGGCGTCACCAACTGGGAGCGTACGCTGGAATCGATCCCGGCCTGGTGGGGGGCCAACCGCGTGGCCCTGTATGACGAGATGGGCGACCCGGCCACCGACGCCGAACGCCACCGCGCCATCTCGCCGCTGTTCCACACCGAGAACATCCAGCGGCCAATGCTGGTGGTCCAGGGGGCCAACGATCCGCGCGTGCTGCAGGCCGAAAGCGACGACCTGGTCGCCGCCATCCGCGCCAACGGCGTGCCGGTCGAATATGTCCTGTTCCCCAACGAGGGCCACGGATTCCAGCGTCGGGACAACCGCATCACCGCCCAGGAGGCCTATCTGACCTTCCTGAACCAGTACGTCCGCGACGCGGACTAAGCCCTTTGCCTAGGCCGCCTCTTCGGAGGCGGCCTCCTTGGGCAGGACATCACCGACGGTCGGCCGGTTGGCGTGGAAGTGGATGTCGGTGTCGCGCCGCCGGACGATCTCGCCGCAGCAGGAGCAGGCCACGCGCGGCTTCAGCTCGGCCCCGCAGGTCTTGTGGGTGAAGGTCACGCCAGAATCGACCTCGCCGTAAAGGTGCTGGGAACCCCAGCCGTGCATGACGATCAGGACGTCTGACAGGGCCCGGCCCTTGGCGGTCAGCACATACTCGTTCCTCGGCGGCCGTTCGGAATAGAGCCGGGGCTCCAGGATCCCGTGCTGGACGAGTGTCTTGAGCCGCGCGGCGAGGACATTGCGCGCCACGCCCAGCCGCTCTTGCCACTGCTCGAACCGCTTGATGCCCTGGAAGGCGTCGCGGATGACCAGCAGCGTCCAGGGATCGCCGATGACCTCCAGCGTCGCGGCGATCGAGCAGCTCTGGCGTGAATAGTCGGCGGTGCGTCCCATGGCCTGAAAGTGACCCTGCGTCAGCGGTTTGGCAAGAGGGTTGCCAAAAACGACGCGGTCAGTCAGTCTCGTTTGGCAACGAACATTGCGTCTGGCACGCGGCGTTTCCTGCATTCCCATGACTGACGGGCGGAGGCAGGCTTCCGCCCGTCTCCTTTTCCAAGACAAGGCCGCGTCCATGCAGACTCTGACCGAGGCTTTGACGCTGACGCCTTCGGGCGACGGGCGTCTGACGACGAACCTGACACGGGATTTCTCGAACGCGGCCCTGGCCATGGACCCCGACAAGGGGGCACCCTTCGGCGGCCTGATGGCGGCGTTGGCCGCGCGCGCCGCGAGCGAAGGCCTCGGATTGACGGTGCCTCTGCAAACTCTGACGATCCAGTATCTGGCCGCGGCCCGGTTCGAGGCGTGCGACTTTACCCCGACCCTGCTGCGCGGCGGCCGCTCCGTCGCCTACGCCAGGATCGAGGCGGGTCAGCCGGGTCGCCCGGCGCTGTCTGCGCTCGCGACCTTCGGCAAGGTCTCGCCCAGCCCCTCCATCAAACCGCTGACGCCGCCCACGACCCCGTTCCAGGCTCTGGACGACACTGCCGTAGACCCGACCCTGGCTCCCTCGTTCACCCGATACATCGAGCGCCGCTTCGACGGCGGGCCCCGGCTCGCGGGCGGCAACGACGTCTCCGATCCCACGCTGCGCCTGTGGATGCGTACAGCCGAACACAAGCCTCTGGACGTATGGGACCTTTGCTTCCTGCTGGACGGCATCTTCCCCGCCTACATGACGGTTCTGCGCGGCCCCCCCGTCATCTCGGCCAGCGTCGACCTGCGCTATGACTTCATCGAGCCCCTGACCCCGGAGACGTCGCCGGAGGGATGGGCAGTATTTCAGTTCACGGTGCGCGACGTGGGCGGTGGTTGGGCGCTGGACGACGGCGTCGCCTTTTCCCCGTCCGGCCTACCCCTCGCGCTCGCCCGGCAACGACGCAAGCTGGTGCCCACCCGTCCGCCTCGAAGCGACTGAACGCCGGACAGCGAAACGGCCGCTCCCGTCACCGGGCGCGGCCGTCCTGCATTCGGGGAGGCGGGACTAGGAGCGGTAGTTCTGGATCCGCGTGGTGCGCAGGCCCTGCATGCCCCATTTGTCGATCGCCTTCTGCCAGGCCAGGAACTCCTCGGCCGTCAGACGATAGCGGGTCAGGGCGTCCTCCAGCGGGATCAAACCCCCGCGGACGGCGGCCACGACCTCGGCCTTGCGACGGATGACCCAGCGATCCGTGTTGGGCGGCGGCAGGTCGCGCATCGTCAGGGGCGTGCCCGTCGGACCGACCACATATTGTTCGCCGTCCTTGTTGACGCGACGCTCTTGCAACATGGGCTTATGCCTCATTCACCACCACCAATGAACGAGACTTGTAGCGCGCCGCCGCTAAGGCCCGGTTTAGCGTCGTGGTGAAGGAAGACATAACATCCAGCCCCGCCGTACCGGCCCCGTTCAGCGATTTTTGAGTAATGATTCATTCAGTCTAACGACGCGTTACCTGAATATCAGCGTTTGATGCTGATGAGCTCAGCCAGCATTTCGTCGGCTGTGGTGATGATCTTGGAGGAGGCGGAATAGGCCCGCTGGGTGGTGATCAGGCCGGTGAACTCCGCCGACAGATCGACAGTCGAGGCTTCCAGCTGCGACGCCCCGATCAGCCCCGCACCACCTGTGCCCGGTGCTTTCAGATTATAGGTGCCCGAGCCCTGGCTGACCCGGTAGGCGTTGCCGTTGGCGGTCGTCAGGCTGTCGGCGCTGGTGAAGGTGGCCAGGGCGACCTGGGCGATCCGGCGCGTCACGCCGTTATCGAAGATGGCGGTGACGAAGCCCTCGTCGTCGATCTCGATGTTCGACAGATTGCCGAAAGCCGTACCGTTGGTGACCACGGCCTGGACGATGGAGTCCGAGTCGTACTGCGTCAGCCCGCCCGCCGAGGCGGTCAGATCGAAGGTGACCGCCTGATCGTCGATACCGAGGGTGGTGGCCCACTTGGGAGCGGTCAAGCTGGGCACCACGGCCGAGTCGGAGGCGTTCAGCGAGACGACGGCGGCGGCGGGATCGGCGAACAGCATCGAGCCCGGCGTCGCCGTTTCCGCGGCGATCATGCCGTCCACGTCCAGCCGGCCGTCTTGGGTAAACAGGACCCGGCCCGACCTCAGTATGCCCGTTTCCGGCGTCGTCGTGCCGTTGTCGATGTCCGTCGCGGGAATGACGTGCACCTCGGCCAGCCATTCGTTGGAGTTCGCGGTCTTCAGGAATGAATAGGCCAGAGTCCTCTGGCCACCCTTGGAGTCCGAGATCGGCACCGTGATGCGGAAGTCGGGCCTGAACCCGGTGCCCGCCTCGGCATCGTAGATCGACATCGGATTGGTCGTGGCGTTGTAGGTCGCGAAGTCCGGCGAGACCGCCTGGCTGGACTGCAGGTTGGCGTTCAGCTGCGCGCGGGTCGAGGCCTCGGCCGTGCCGCCGACGGAGCCGACATTGATCGAGCGCAGCCGGTTCAGGTCCGACGGGTCGGTCGCGATATTGCCGTCAGAATCCACGGGCCAGCCCTGCAGATACAGGCCAGAGGTGTTCTTCAGATACCCGAAGCTATCGACCCGGAAGGCGCCCGCCCTCGTGAACAGGCGGGCGTCACCGGCGTCCAGGTTCTCTGCCTTCTCGGTAGTGACGAAGAAGCCCTGACCGGCGATCCCGAGGTCCGTCGAGGACGTGGTCCGCTGCAACTGTCCGGGCTGGGAGATGAAGTTGCGCTGGTTGGCCAGCACGCCGCCGGCCGAATAGCCGGTGCCCGCGCTCTGGGAGTTCACGACCGTCGAGAACTCGGCCGAGGTGCGCTTGTAGCCAACCGTGTTCACGTTGGCGATGTTCTGCGAGATCGCGGCGAGGGCGGCCGAGTTGGCCGTCAGCCCGGATACGCCGGCGAGAAGGGCGGAGTTGATGCTCATGGCGGGAGTTCCTTAGGAAAGCAACTTGAGGGGATTGAGAGCAGAGGCGATCGAGGACATCAGGCCGGGGTCGTCCTCGGCCGGCGGTTCGGTGGTTTCGGCCGTCCGCTCCTCGACGCCGATCACGGCGCTGAGGGGCACGATGGATGTGCCGATCGTCAGGTAGGGTTGACCGTCGTACATCTCGACGCCGGTGACCCGGCCGCGGGTCAGGACCTGGGCGTCGACGTCCGCGGTCCCGTTCTTGGCGACAACCTTCAGGGTGTAGACCCCGCCGTCGGTCAGCTGTCCGCCGGCGGTGGTCTTGCCGTCCCAGACGAAGTCATGGGTGCCCTCGGTCCGTTCGGGGGCCGGGCCAGTCCAGACCACCTTGCCGGTCGAATCGAGGACCTGCAGTTCGGCCGACGAGGCGGACGCGCCCAGCTCATAACTCCAGGCCGCCTCACCGCCCTCGAGCCGCGCCGCCGACCAGACGGCCGTGGCGTCCTTGCCGATATAGGTCGTGGCCCCCGACAAGCCCCCGCCCTGCTGGGCCGCGAGCAGACTGGTCAGAAGGTCGTTGGTCAGCAGTTGCTGCTCGACGCCCGTCATCTGGGTCAGCTGAGCCGTGAACTCATTGGAATCGAGCGGCGACAACGGGTCCTGGTTCTTCAGCTGGGCGGTCAGCAGGCTCAGAAAGGTCTCGAAGTTCGAGACCAGGCTGGTCCGGCTGGCGTTCGTCCGGCTGGCAGCCTCGGTCGTGGTGGTGAGGGCGTCGATCATGGATCAGACCTTCATATCGACGCCGCTCGGCGTCGGGCTGAGTTGAATCCAGCTCGGGGCCTGGGCCAACGCGTCAGCCTCGACCGACAGGCGCGAGGCGGCCCCGAAGGCGCGGGCGTTGTGGCGGTCCGAGGGGCGGTCGAAACCACCGCCCTGCCCCGCCGACGGATCGCGATCGGCGAACGACAGGGCGTCGTCGGCCAGGGTGAAGCCGGCGTCGGTCAGCTGGCGGCGCAGTTCGTCGGCGCGACCCCGCAGGTCGGTCGCCGCGACCGGGTTGTCGAACGCCAATGTCGCCCGCAGCGACCCGTCGGCTTCGATGTCCAGACTGATGTCGACGCGGCCCAGCCCCTCGGGCGTCAGGGCCATTTCAAAGCGGGTCGAGCGACCCTCCAGCCTGCGGACGATCTGGGCGGCGATCTGGGCGGTGGTCTCGACCGCTGTCCGGGACAGGGTGGACAGGCCCGGTGCCTGAGCGGCCTCGGCGGCTTGAGCCTCCGGGACGGGCTGGGGGGCGGCGCCCGATTGCGTCGTCGGGGGCTCCTCGGCCACCAGAGTCGAGGCGACCGGCGGTGGTGCGATCTCGCTCGCGGGTGCGGGCTTCGGCGGGACGGCGGCGGTCGACGACGACCCCGTCGACTCGGTCGACTTGGCGGCACCAGAGGCGGAGGCGTTGGAATCGGCGGAGGGCGCGTCGCTCGTGGCGCGCGTGGTCGCCCGGTCGATGACGTCGCGCACGCGGCCCGGCTCGGCCGGCAGCGGCGGGGCCAGCGGAGCGGCGGGCTCCACTTCACCCTCAGGCGAAGCCGCGCCCTCGACCGGCACAGGCGAGGTTGCGACGGACGCCCCCCCGGCACCCTTGGCGGGCCGAACAGGAGGCTGAAGGGAGTTCTGAACGGCGGAGCGCGCGGCCGCCACCTCGCGGGCCCGGTCCGAGGCGGGTGGCGCGACGACCCTGGGCTCGGTCGGTGCGGCGGTGGGTTCGGCGGCCTCGACTGGAAGCGGCTTTCGCTGCGATGGGTCGGCTACAGCGGACTTGGCCTGAGCGGCTTCGACGACGGCACTGGCTTGCGCAGGCCGTTTGAGGTCCACCACCGGGAGCGAGGACGCCTGAGCGGGCTCATCGTCGGGGCTCGGGGCGACCCCCGCGAGAGCGTCGGCGTCACCCTGGTCTTCCACCAGGGCCGGGGCGGCCGGAGCGACACCGACGGCTACATCAGCCTGGGGCGCTTCCGGGATAAGCACCGGAGGCGGGACAGCGGCCGTCGCGACCGTCGCAGGGACGTCCACGAGCGGCGCGACGGCGGGCGCGGCCTCGGCGATCTCGGTCGCGGCGACCTCTTCGCGGCCCTTCCCGGCGCGGACCGGCGTCGGTTCAGCCGCGACGTCGCTCGCAGGCGAAACCCTCAGCGCCGTCGCGAAATCCCCGTCGTCGCTCGTCGGGCGCGCATCGGCCTTCACCCCCCGGGCGGGGGCGGTGGACCCGGTGATCGGGCCGAGGACGGCGGCGAAGGCGGATGTCGACATGGGGCGCAGGCGGTTCTGTCTGGAGGGCGTGGCGCCTGCTGCGCCGGAACTTTCGGAACCGCCGTCGCAAACGCCGGGCCAGATCCCGACCGGGGCGTCAACCCACTGTCATAGCGAGGAAATTTCCGTGTACGCGCCGCTCCTGAACCGTCGGGCGACGGACGCTTCTTGCCGCGCCGGTGACGTTTTTTGCCCGGTGGCGGTGCCAACCGAGCGACTGGCCCGCCACTTGCGCGTCAACTGGATCATGAAACGCCGTCGCGATTCTTTATCTAGTCAAAACAACGGGATGTCCGATCGCCGATCCATGGCGGCTGGGCAAACTTCGCAACGTTCCGGGCAGGGCTTGCCGGGCGGAGGGTTAACCGGATGAGCCTGAACTCCATCCTGAACATCGCCAACTCCGGCCTGCAGACGGCCCAGACCCAGCTACGCGTGGTCTCGGACAACGTCTCCAACGTCAACACGCCGGGATATGTCCGCAAGATCGCCGACCAGGTCTCGCTGACCACCCAGGGCGTGGGCTCGGGCGTCGAAGTCGCGCGCATCCGCCTGGCGACGGATCGGTTCCTCCAGGCGGCCTCCCTGTCGGCCGGGGCCGAGGCCAGCCGTCAGGGCGTGCGCTACGAACTGTACGACCGCATCCAGTCCCTGTTTGGCGACCCGGGCGGCGACACCGGCTTCTTCTCGCAGATCGACGACATATTCTCGTCCTTCGCCGTGGCCGCCGAAGACCCGACCAGCGGCCCGCGCCGCCAGGACGCCCTGTTCAAGTCGCAGAGCGTCCTGGACGAGGCCTCGCGCATCTCCAGCCAGATCCAGGCCGTGCGCGAAGACGCCGACGGCCGGCTGAAGAGCGCGGTCGAGAAGGCCAACAGCCTGCTGCAGCAGATCGAGACCCTGAACCTGGATATCGCCCGGGCGGTGGTCCTGGACGGCGACGCCTCCGGGGCCCAGACCCAGCAGGCCCGACTGGTCGGCGAGTTGTCGTCGATCCTGGACGTGCAGGTGACCCAGCGGGCGGTCGGTGGCGTGTCGATCCGCACGGGCGCGGGCGTCCTGCTGGCGGGCAACGGCGCGGCGACGCTGGAGTACAACAGGGCCGGCACCGTCAACGCCGAGACCAGCTTCAACGAGATCTGGGTCACGGAGCCCGGCGCGACCAAGCGTCCGCTGGCCGAGGGTCTGAAGTCGGGCGAGATCAAGGGCCTGCTGGAACTACGCGACGTCGACGCGCCCCAGACCGCCGAGCGGCTGGCCGAACTGGTCGCCCATGTCGCTGACGAACTGAACCGGGCCCACAACGCCAACTCGGCCGTGCCGCCGCCGACCACCCTGACCGGCAAGAACGTCGGCCAGTCGCTTCAGACCGCCCTGACCGGCTTCACCGGCGGGACCAGCATCGCCGTGGTCAATCCCACGACCGGCGCGATCACGACGCGGGCCGACATCGTCTTCTCGGGCGGAACCCTGACCATCAACGGCGCGGCCTCGACGCCCGCCAGCTTCCTGGCCGACCTGAACACCGCCCTGGGCGGGGCGGCGACGGCCAGCTTCACCAACGGACGGCTCAGTCTGACGGCGGCGGGCACCAACGGCATCGCCATCGCCGACGATGCGGCCAATCCCAGCACCAAGGCCGGGCGCGGCTTTTCGCACTATTTCGGCCTGAACGACCTGATCACCAGCGACCGTCCGTCTTTCTACGACCTGGGCCTGACGGCGACTTCGCCTCACGGCTTCACAGCGGGCGAGACCCTGACCTTCCGCTTCACCGGAGCCGACGGCGCGCGCATCCGCGACATCCAGGTGGCCATCCCGGCGGGCGGCACCGTCGCCGACCTGGTCACCGCCCTGAACAGCACCGCCACCGGGATCGGCCGCTATGGCGCCTACGCGCTGGACACGACGACGGGCGAGCTGAAGTTCACCGCCTCCGGAGATCCCGCGCCCCGCCTCAGCGTCCTGGCCGACACGACGACCCAGGTTCCGTCGGGGGTCTCGGCGACCGAGCTGTTCGGCCTGGGCGGCGGCGTTCGCGCCTCGCGCGCGGACGGCTTCAAGGTGCGCACCGACATCCAGCAGAGCCCGTCGAAGCTGGCGCTGGCCCAACTGAACCTTTCGGCCGCGCCCGGCACCGCCGCCCTGTCGACAGGCGACGGCCGGGGTGCCCTGGGCCTGGCGGACGCCGGACAGGTCACCGCGCGCTTCTCCGCCGCCGGCGACAGCCCGGGCGGCAGCCTGTCAGTCTCGCGCTACGCGTCCGAACTGTCCGGTGAGATCGGCGGCAAGGCCCAGTCCGCCAAGACCCGCCGCGACAGCGCCGTCGCCCTGGCCACCGAGGCCCAGGCTCGCCAGTCGAACCACGAGGGCGTCAACCTGGACGAGGAACTGGTGCTGATGACCGTCTATCAGCAGGCTTTCAACGCCTCCGCCCGGCTGATCCAGGCGGCCAGTGAAATGTACGACACGCTTCTGAGGATGGTCTGATGAGCCGCGTCTCCACCACCGGGAACTATCAATCCGCCCTACTGGACCTGATGGCCTCGCAGCAGCGTCAGGCCGACGCCTCCCAGCGCGTTTCGACCCAGAAGGTCGCCACCGACCTGACCGGCTTCGGGCGCGGCTCCGAGACCCTGACCGCGCTGAAGGGCGCGGTCAGCCGGGTGCAGGGCTTCCTCGACACCGGCGAGGTCGTCGCCGCCCGCCTGGGGGCCCAGGACCTGGCGTTGAACCAGATCATCGACGGGGTCGGCGGCGCGCGCGAAGCCGTTGCGGGCGTGCTGTCCTCGGATTCGGCCGGCACCCTGATGCTGGAACTGGAGGGCTTCTTCCAGTCGGTCTCGAACGGTCTGAACGCGCGCCACCAAGGCGGCTATCTGTTCGCCGGGGCCGACACCAGCAATCCGCCGGTGTCGGTGGGCACGCTCGGTGATCTCGCCGCCGCCGCGACCGTGGCCGACACCTTTGGCAACGACACCATCAAACCCGTGTCCCGCGTCGCCGAGAACACCTCGGTCGAGACCGGATACCTGGCCAATGAACTCGGCACCGACGTCTTTCAGATCTTCCGCGACATCAAGGACTACCACGACAACCCCGCCACAGGCCCCCTGACCGGCAAGCCGACCGAGGCCCAGAAGGCCTTCCTCACCGCGCAGCTGTCGCGCCTGGACGCGGCGCGCAACGACACGGTCGACGTGGCGTCCCGCAACGGCTCGTTGCAGAAGCGGATCGACCAGATGTCGGTCAGCCACACCGCCCAGATCACGGCCTTGAACGAGCTGGTCTCGGACCGGACCGACGCGGACCTGGCTCAGGCGGTGACGGACCTGCAGTTGTCACAGATCGCCGTCCAGGCCTCGGCCCAGGTGGTCAGCCAACTGCGCGAAGTGTCGCTGCTGAACTATCTGCGTTGAAGCCTGCGACTTGCTGACCCTAGCCATGACTCTTGAATGAGAACATAATGGCAACATATGGCTCAGCTCGATCTCCGGCGCAAACTCTCGGTCCTCGCCGACGCCGCAAAATATGACGCGTCCTGCGCCTCGTCCGGGACCTCCAAGCGCGACAGTCGCGGGGGCAAGGGCATCGGCTCGACCGAGGGCATGGGCATCTGCCACGCCTACACGCCGGACGGGCGGTGCGTGTCCCTGCTCAAGATCCTGCTGACCAACTTCTGCATCTACGACTGCGTCTACTGCGTCAATCGGACGTCCTCGAACGTGCAGCGCGCGCGGTTCAGCGTGGACGAGGTGGTCGAGCTGACGCTGAACTTCTATCGCCGGAATTACATTGAGGGCCTGTTCCTGTCGTCGGGCATCATCCGCTCAGGCGACTATACGATGGAGCAGCTGGTCCTGGTGGCCAAGAAGTTGCGAGAAGAGCACGACTTCCGTGGCTACATCCACCTCAAGCTGATTCCGGAAGCCGATCCCAAGCTGGTCGAGGAGGCGGGCCTCTATGCGGACCGGCTGTCGGCCAACATCGAGCTGCCGCGCGACGAGGCCATGGGGCGACTGGCCCCCCAGAAGGACGTCGGCGTCATCAAGAAGGCCATGGCGGACGTGCGGCGCCAGGTCGAGGCGGCCCGTCCCGAGAAGAAGGCCAAGGCCCGCCCGCCAAAGTTCGCGCCCGCCGGCCAGTCGACCCAGCTGATCGTGGGGGCCGACGGCGCGCCGGACACCGAGATCATCGATCGATCCGCCTCCCTCTACGGCGGCTATGGCCTGCGCCGCGTCTATTATTCCGCCTTCAGTCCGATTCCGGATGCCAGCTCAGCCCTACCGGTATCCCGGCCCCCGCTGATGCGCGAGCATCGGCTGTATCAGGCCGACTGGCTGATGCGGTTCTATGGTTTCTCGCCGCCCGAGATCGGCGAGGCGACCGTGAATGGGATGCTGGATCTGGCGATCGATCCGAAGCTGGCCTGGGCGCTCAACCGGCGGGCCGAGTTTCCGGTGGACGTGAACACCGCCGCGCGCGAGCGGCTGCTGCGCGTTCCGGGTCTGGGGGTGAAGTCGGTCAACCGCATGATCTCGGTCCGGCGTTACAGGACGCTGAGGCTGGAGGACGTCGCCCGGCTGTGTCGCGGCATCGACAAGGTGCGCCCCTTCATCACCACCCTGGACTGGACGCCCGGAGGCCTGACCGACGCCGTCGATCTGCGCGCGCGGATCGCGCCGGAACCCAAGCCGGATCAGCTGACGTTGTTCTGAGATGGCCACCGCGGAACTGGCGCACGAGACCGACTTCGACGGCTGGCGCGCGGCCGCGCGGCGGTTCCGTCTGGCGGGGGTTGAGCCGGCCGAGGCGCGGTTCGTCGTGCGGGGACAAGCCCACACCAGCGACCTTTTCTCTCCCGTGCACCCCGGCGAAGGCCGGGGTCCAGAAACGCACTCGCAAGGAGGCGTTCAGGATACCGCCGGGTCAGCCCCACCCTCCTCCAGCGGCGTCCGTGATCTGGACCCCGGCCTTCGCCGGGGTGCACAGAGGGAGGAGAGTTTCACTGTCCCCAAGGCCTTCGTCGAGGTGGCCCAGGACGTGATCCTGCATCGCTCCGCCGACCGGTTCGACCTGATGTACCGGCTGCTGTGGCGGCTGCGCGACCAGCCCGATCTGATGAGGATCGTCTCCGACCCCGACGTCGCCGACGCGATGGAGCGGGCCAAGAACGTCAGTCGCGCCTCGCACAAGATGAAGGCCTTCGTCCGGTTCCGGCTGGTCGAGGACGAGGCGGGCGAGGCGTATGTCGCCTGGTTCGAGCCGGCCCACAGGGTGCTGGAACGGACGGCGGGCTTCTTCGTCCGGCGTTTCACGACGATGCGGTGGTCGATCCTGACGCCCGACGGCTCCTGCTTCTGGGACGGAGAGGCCCTGACGTTCGGCCCCGGCGCTCGGCCCGAAGACGCGCCCCGGGAGGACGAGATCGAGGAGTTCTGGAAGACCTATTACGCCTCGACCTTCAACCCGGCCCGGTTGAAGACCAGGACCATGCAGGGCGAGATGCCAAAGCGGTACTGGAAGAACCTGCCCGAGGCCCAGCTGATCCCGGAACTGGTCGCCGCTTCGCGCGCTCGCACCGACACCATGGTCCAGGCCGCCCCCACCGAACCCAACGCCCGCCTGTCCAAGGCCATCGCGCGCCATGTCCGCGACGGATCGTACGACGAGGGCTTCGTCGCCTCGACCCTCGATGAGCTCCGCCATGGGGTTCAGGCCTGTCGCCGCTGTCCGCTGTGGCGTGACGCCACCCAGGGCGTCTGCGGCGAGGGGCCCAAACAGGCGAAATTGATGATCGTCGGCGAGCAACCGGGCGATCAGGAAGACCTTGCCGGCCGCCCCTTCGTCGGCCCTGCCGGTCAGGTTCTGAACGAGGCGTTGGAGGACGCCGGCATCGATCGCGACGACGTCTTCGTCACCAATGCGGTCAAGCACTTCAAGCACGAGCCGCGCGGCAAGCGGCGGCTGCACAAGACCCCCGTCGCCTCGGAAGTCACCGCCTGCCGCTGGTGGCTGGATCAGGAGCGGCGGCTGGTGAAGCCCGCTGTCACCCTGGCGCTGGGTGCCACCGCGTCGCTGGGGGTCCTGGGCCGCAAGGTCGCGGTCACTCAGGATCGCGGTCAGGCCCTGACCATGGCGGACGGATCGATCGCCACGATCACCATCCACCCCTCGTATCTGCTCCGCCTTCCGGACGAGGCGGCCAGGGTCCGGGAGCGCGAGGCCTTCGTGCGCGATCTGCAGCGCGTCCGGGCCCTGCTGTAGGCCGTAAGTCATCAGCTGTTGCAGTCCGACGACGCGCCCGCTTTGATTACGCGGTTACGCAACCTGCGGCGTTCGCGATTCGCGCGGGCTCGGCTAAGGGTGGTCGCATGAGCACGGCGGATTTCCAGATCGAGGACGCGGGCGGCGGCGGTGCCGTGCTGAAGCTTTCCGGCGACTGGACCACCATGTCGCTCGGCAAGGCGGCGGTGAAGCTTGGCGACCGTCTCGAAGGTCGTTCGGTGCAAAGCGTCGACCTGACCGAACTTGGCCGGTTCGACACCGCCGGAGCCCTGGCGCTGGTCCAGGCCTCGGGCTGCGCCATCCCAAGTGGAGCCTTCGATACCCGTCCCGAGGCCGGCCGCATCTATGCCATGGTCGAGACGCTGGAGCGTCAGACCGCCGGCCCCGCCCCACGCCCTCCGTCCCTTACCCGCTTCTTCGCCAAGATCGGCCACGGCGTCCACGACGCGGGCGCCGAGTTCCTGCTGTCCATGGCCTTCCTTGGGCGGCTGATGGGGGCCAGCGGCCACGCGGTCCGCCGACCGGGCGACATCCGCTGGGCCGCCTGGGTCAGCCAGGCCGACCGGGCGGGGCTGGATGCCCTGCCGATCATCGCCGTGACCAACTTCTTCATCGGCGCGGTGATCGCCTTCCTGGGGGCCAACCTGCTGACCCAGTTCGGGGCGGGCGTTTTCACGGTGCAGCTGGTGGCCGTCGCCGTGCTGCGCGAGCTTGCGGTTCTGATCACCGCCATCCTGCTGGCCGGTCGCTCGGCCTCGTCCTTCGCGGCCGAGATCGGCTCGATGCGGATGAACCAGGAGGTGGACGCCATGCAGGTCATGGGGGTGAACCCCTTTCAAGCCCTGGTCATCCCGCGCCTGGCGGCCATGCTGGTGATGATGCCGCTGCTGACCTTCGTCGGCATGCTGGCGGGCTTCATGGGCGGAGCGCTGGTGACCTGGAGCCAGCTGGACTACGGCCCCGCCTTCTTCATCCAGCGCGTCAGCGAGGATCCCCTGATGGGCCAGCACCTGATGGTCGGCATGATCAAGGCCCCGGTCTTCGCCATCGTCATCGCCGCCATCGGTTGTCGTCAGGGCATGGCCGTGGCTGGCGACGTCGAGAGCCTGGGCCGCCGGGTCACCGCCGCCGTGGTCCAGGCCATCTTCGCCATCATCGCGCTCGACGCCGTGTTCGCCCTGATCTTCCTGGAGCTGAACCTGTGAGCGCCCCGGCGAACGACACGGCCGCCGCCGCCAAGCCTGAAAACCTCATCGAGGTGCGCGGCCTGCTCAGCCAGTTCGGCGATCAGGTGATCCACAAGGACCTCGATCTGGACGTGGTCCGCGGCGAGGTTCTCGGCGTCGTCGGCGGGTCGGGCACTGGAAAGACCGTCCTGCTGAACTCCATCATCGGCCTCAAGGACCCCGAGGGGGGCGCCATCCGCATCTTCGGCCACGACCGGGGCGCGTTGACCGAGGCCCAGGCCGCCGACATCGAGCGGCGCACCGGCGTCCTGTTCCAGCAGGGGGCGCTGTTCAGCAGCCTGACGGTGCTGGAGAACGTCGCCTCGCCCATGGTCGAGCACACCAACCTGCCGCACGACACCATCCGCGAACTGGCGGAGATGAAGATCGCCATGGTCGGCCTCAAGCCCGAGAGCCATCACCAGAAGCCGGCGGAGCTGTCGGGCGGCATGCGAAAGCGCGTCGGCCTGGCTCGCGCCCTGTCGCTGGACCCGGAGCTGATCTTCCTCGACGAGCCGACCGCAGGGCTGGACCCGATCGGGGCGGCGGCGTTCGACGACCTGATCCGCAAGCTGTCGGACGACCTGGGCCTGACCGTCTTCATGATCACCCACGACCTCGATAGCCTGTATGCCATCTGCGACAAGGTCGCGGTCCTGGCCGACAAGCGGGTGATCGAAAAGGCCACGGTGCAGGAGCTGGAAACATCCGACCACCCGTGGATCAAGGAATACTTCCTGGGGCCGCGCGGTCGCGCGGCAACCAAGGCCGCCTGAGGGGACCCGATGGAACGAGACGCCCATTACGCCGCCGTCGGCATCGCCACCGTCGCCCTACTGGCGGCGCTCGCGGTGTTCGCCATCTGGCTGGCCCGGCTGCAGTTCAACGACGACTACGACATCTACGACATCGTCTTCTACGGACCGGTGCGCGGACTGTCGGAGGGCGGCGAGGTGCACTTCAACGGCATCCGGGTCGGAGAAGTCACCGACCTGAACCTGGATCCGAACCAGGGCGACCAGGTCATTGCCCGCGTGCGCCTGGACGCCACCACACCGGTCCGCGTCACCAGCCGCGCCCAGCTGGAGCCGCAGGGCATCACCGGCCTGAACTACATCCAGGTGACCGCCGGCACCGACGGCAGCGCCCTGCTCAAGACCCAGTATCCCGACAACGTCGTGCCCGTGATCCAGAGCCAGCCCTCGCCGATCGCAGAACTGCTCAGCGGTTCCGGCACCGTCCTGGCCCAGACCGTCGACGCCCTGAACCGCATCAACCGCGTGCTGTCCGACGACAATGTGCGCAGCTTCTCGACCAGCCTGAGGAACATCGAATCCCTCACCGCCGAGCTGGAAGCGCGCAAGGGCATGTTCGAAGACCTGGAGAAGGCGCTCCAAACCGCCAACGCCGCCATCGCCGAATACCAGGCCCTGGGCGCCGACGCCCGCCGTCTGATCAACGAGGACGGGGCCGAGGCCGTCGAGAACATCAACGCCGCCACCGCCGATGCGCGTACCGCCATCGCCTCGATCAACCGAACGGCCAACGCTCTGGAAGGCCCGGTCGGAGAGGTCGCCACCACCGGCGTGCCTCAGCTGCTGGAGGCCATTCAGGGCCTGCAGGAAGCGACCAATTCGCTCCAGGGCCTGATCGACGATGTGCGCGCCAGTCCGCGCGACTTCATCAGCCGTCCGCAATCCGAAGAGTTGGAGGTCCAGCCGTGATCCGCACGCTGTCCGTCGCCCTGGCCGCCGCCGTCTCCCTGTCCGGCTGCGCGCTGCTGTCCTCGCCCGACCCGGTCCAGCTGTATCGCTTCGGCGAGAGCGCCGGGGCCCCGATGACGGCCACGATCGACGCGCCCGTCCAGGTCCGGCTGCGCGCCGTCGAGTTCCCCGCGGCCTCGCGCGGCGACCGCATTCTGGGCGTGACCGGGGTCGAGGCGGCCTATATCGGCGGCGCGCGCTGGGTCTCGCCCGCCCAGCAGCTCTATGTCCAAAGCATCGAGAGCGCGTTCGCCGGTCAGGCGCGGACGGTGCGGATGATCGGCCGACGCGAGCTGACGCCGGTCACGCGCATCCTGGACGTCGATGTCCGCAGCTTCGAGGCGCGCTACGACTATGAGGGGGCCGTGCCGGTCGTGGCGATCAGCGCCCGCGCCCGCCTGCTGCGCTTCCCCGAGCGCACCGTTGTGGCCGAGGAGGTCTTCACCTTCGAACAGTCGGCGGGCGAGAACCGCATCTCCGCCATTGCCCAGGCTTTCGACCTGGCCACGCGTGAGTTGAACACCCGCCTCGTTACCTGGACCGAGGCGAACGCCGGCTAGGGCTACGTCAAACGCGGACGTAGGGGGACACACGCCCCCTCCCCTCGGCGCACCGCATCGTCTATCCCCGGCGCATGGCCAGAGACGGTGCGATCTATGTCTGTCAGTCCTGCGGCGCGGTCCACGGCAAGTGGTCGGGCCAGTGCGGGGCGTGCGGCAACTGGAACACCATCGTCGAGGAGGGCCGATCGGCCCCACCCGGCGCGCTGAAGCCCGCCGCCACGGCGCGCAGTCGGGGCCTGGCGTTCGAATCGCTCCAGTCCGAAACGCCCGAGCCGCCCCGCATCACCACCGGCGTGGCCGAGTTCGACCGCGTCTGCGGCGGCGGCGTCGTTCCCGGCTCGGCCATCCTGCTGTCCGGCGATCCCGGCGTCGGCAAGTCTACGCTGCTGCTCGACGTCGCCGGGCGCGCGGCGCTCGCTGGCCGGCGCGTGGCCTATATCTCGGGCGAGGAGGCGATCGAACAGATCCGCTCCCGCGCCAAGCGGATGGGGCTGGCGAATGCCCCCGTGGAACTGGCCAGCGCCACGGCGCTGCGCGAAATCCTCGGCACCCTGAAGCGCGAGAAATTCGACATCGTCGTCGTCGACTCCATCCAGACCCTGTGGTCCGACGCGCACGAGGCCGGACCCGGCTCGGTCACCCAGGTGCGGGCCTGCGCCGGCGAGCTTGTGCGGCTGGCCAAGGCCGGCGGCCCGGCCGTTGTCCTGGTCGGCCACGTCACCAAGGACGGCCAGGTCGCCGGTCCCCGCGTCGTCGAGCACATGGTCGATGCGGTCCTCAGCTTCGAGGGCGAGCGGGGCTATCCGTTCCGCATCCTGCGCGCCGGCAAGAACCGCTTCGGCGCGACCGACGAGATCGGCGTGTTCGAGATGGGCGACGCGGGCCTGACGGAGGTGTCCAACCCTTCGGCCCTGTTCCTGGGCGAAAACACCCAGCGCGCGGCCGGGGCGGCCGTCTTCGCCGGCATCGAGGGGTCCCGGCCCGTACTGGTCGAGGTTCAGGCCCTGGTCGCTCCGTCCGCCTATGGCACGCCCCGGCGGGCCGTCATCGGCTGGGACACCGGGCGCCTGGCCATGGTGCTGGCGGTGCTGGAGGCGCGCTGCGGCGTCGGGTTCGGCAATCAGGACGTCTATCTGAATGTCGCGGGCGGCCTGAGGATCAACGAGCCCGCCGCAGATCTGGCCGCCGCCGCCGCCCTGATCAGTTCCGTGACCGACACCCCCCTGCCCCAGGGCTGTATCGTCTTCGGCGAGATCAGCCTGTCGGGCGAGGTCCGGGCGGTCGGCCGCGCCGAGGCCCGGCTGCGCGAGGCGCACAAGCTGGGCTTCGACCAGGCCCTGTCGCCGCCCCTGACGGTCAAGGGCGGTGGCGTGGCGATCACGCCCGTCAGCCGACTGACCGAAGCCGTCGAACGAATCTCGCAGAGTCGCTATTAGAAGCACATCGTCTCCTCCCTGTTCGCCGTTTGGCGAATGGGGAGGTGGATCGTAGCGTAGCGAAGAGACGGAGGGGTTCTTCTTGAACCAGACACGATCCGTGGGGCGTCAAGAACCCCTCCACCGCTTCGCGGTCCCCCTCCCCATCGAAGATGGGGAGGAGACGTAGGGAATGACCGGCTTCGACGCCTTCGCCCTGCTCGTCATCCTCGCCTCGGCCGCGGCCGGCTGGGTGCGCGGAGGCACGCGCGAAATCATCACCCTGCTCAGCTTCGTCCTGGCGGCCTTTCTGGCGCTGGTGGCCCTGCCGCTGACGGCCCCGGTCGGGCGCGCCCTGATCGATCCGGACTGGGCGGGCTCCATCTTCGCGGCGATCGCCTCCTTCCTGCTGGTCTATTTCGGCATCCGCATCTTCGGCTCGGTTCTGTCGAAGAAGGCCCAGGCCCACCCGACGCTGGGCGGCATCGACCGGCTGCTGGGCATCCTCGTCGGCTCGGGCCGGGCCCTGGTGCTGCTGGGGGCCATTCACCTGGTCATCGTCGCGGCCCTGCCGGGCGAGCGAACGCCGCGCTGGCTGTCGGAGGCGGCGCTTCGCCCGCTCAGCGCCGGAGCCGCCCGCGCCATCCAGATCATCCTGCCCGGCATCGGCCGCGGCGCGGACGCCATCAGTCCGGTCGTGGATTCGTCCGTTCGCAGAGGCTTTTCCGACGAAGACGCCTTGCCCCCGGCGCAATCCGGGCCTACCTCGCCGCCGACCGCCCCAGAGTAAGTTTTTCGCCTGTCATCGGAGCCGCCACGATGATCAAGCTGGACCACGCCATCTCCGCCCCCGTCGTGCATCGCGAACACCATCGCGACGCCGATGACGACCGCCCGCGCCTGGAGTGCGGCGTCTGTGGCGTGTGGGGGGGCGAAAAGGACGAGGGCTCCTCCATCGTCGCCCTGGGCCTGCACGCGCTTCAGCATCGCGGCCAGGAGGCCTGCGGCATCGCCTCGGTCAACGTCGATCGCTTCCACACCGAACGCCATATGGGCCATGTGGGCGAGGCGTTCGGCGGATCGGACCTGCCCAAGCGCATGCCCGGCCATGCCGCCGTCGGCCACACCCGCTACTCGACCGCTGGCGGCAGCTTCCTGCGCAACATCCAGCCGATGTTCGCCGATCTGGACACGGGCGGCATCGCCATCGCCCACAACGGCAACCTGACCAACTTCCTGTTCCTGCGGAACCAGCTGGTCGCCGAGGGGTCGATCTTCCAGTCGACGTCGGATTCCGAGGTCATCCTCCACCTGATCGCGCGGTCGCGGAAGGCGCGCATCGTCGACCGCTTCATCGACGCCCTGGCCCGCATCGAGGGCGGCTACGCCCTGGTCGCCCAGACGCCCAAGAAGATGATCGGCGCGCGCGATCCGCTCGGCATCCGACCGCTGGTGCTGGGCAAGCTGGGGACCGCCCACGTCCTGGCGTCCGAGACCTGCGCCCTGGACCAGATCGGAGCCACCTTCTTGCGCGACGTCGAGCACGGCGAGGTGGTGGTGATCGACGAGGACGGCCTGACCTCCTTGAAGCCCTTCCCCGCCCGCGCCGCCCGTCCCTGCCTGTTCGAATACGTCTACTTCTCGCGCCCCGACAGCGTCGTGAACGGCCGCTCGGTCTATGGCGTGCGCAAGCGCATGGGCCACGGCCTGGCCCAGGAGCATCCGATCCAGGCCGACGTGGTCGTGCCCGTGCCCGACTCGGGCGTCCCGGCGGCGCTGGGCTATGCCCACGAGAGCGGCATCCCCTACGAGATGGGCATCATCCGCAGCCACTATCTGGGCCGCACCTTCATCCAGCCCAGCCAGGGCGCCCGCCAGCTGGGCGTGCGCATGAAGCACAGCCCCAATCGGTCGGTGCTGGAGGGCAAGCGCGTCGTCCTGATCGACGATTCCATCGTGCGCGGCACCACCTCGGTGAAGCTGGTCCGCGCCGTCCGCGCGGCGGGGGCGAGCGAGGTCCACCTGCGCTCGGCCAGCCCGCCGATCCTGTGGCCCGACTTCTACGGCATCGACATGCCCGAGCGCGACCAGCTGATCGCGGCCAACAAGACGATGGAAGAGATGCGCGCCTTCCTCGAGGTCGACTCGCTCGGCTTCCTCTCGGTCGAAGGCCTGTACCGCGCCATGGGCGAGACCGGCCGCGACGCCTCCGCGCCCCAGTTCACCGACCACTATTTCACCGGCGACTATCCGACCCGCCTGCTTGATCGCGAGATCGAAGAGGGCGGCCGCGAACTGACCAACCGGCAACTTTCCCTGCTGGTCAGCGCTTGATCCCTCGATGGAAAACCGCCTCGGCTATTTCACCCTGGACACCCCGGACCTGACAAAGGCCAAAGCCTTCTATTCCGGGCTGTTCGGCTGGACCTTCGATGCCCACTCCTCGAAGTCGACCTATGCCCATGTCACCGAGGCCGACGGGTCGGTGACGTTCGGCATCGTGCGCGGCGAGAAGCGCGATTTCTCGCATCTGTACTTCCAGGTCGCCGACGTCGACGCCGCCTGCGCCCGGGTGAACGAACTGGGGGGCCGCGCCGCCGTGCCGTCCGACAGCCCTTCCGGTCGCTCGGCCGTGGTCTCGGACGATCAGGGCGTCAGCTTCGGCCTGTGGCAGCCGGCTCCCGGCTACGCCTGACCGCATGGCGAAGCGGGGCGGCACGCGCTATCAGGCGCCATGACCAACGACACCCTGCCCCTCGAAGACCGCATCGCCCTCGTGACCGGTGCCTCGCGCGGCATCGGCTATCACAGCGCCCTCGCCCTGGCTCTAGCAGGAGCCCACATCGTCGCGACCGGCCGGACCCAGGGTGCGCTCGAGGAGCTGGACGACGCCGTCTATGCCGCCACCGGCCGCCACGCGACGCTGGTGCCGTTTGATCTGGTCGACGGCGGCGGTATCGACCGCCTGGGCGGGGCGATCTTCCAGCGGTTCGGCAGGCTGGACGTCTGGGTGCACGCCGCCGCGACCCTGGGCGCGCAGGGCTTGACGCCGGTCAGCCACATCGACCCGCGCGGCTTCGCCAAGATCGAGAAGACCAACTTCACCGCCACCTATCGCCTGATCCGGTCGCTGGAGCCGCTGTTGCGTCTGTCCGACGCCGGGCGTGTGATTCACCTGACCACCAGTCTGGCGCGCGAGCCCAAGGCCTTCTGGGGGCTCTATGCCGCGACCAAGGCCGGTGCCGAGGCGATGATCCTGTCTTGGGGCGACGAGATCGAGAACACCCCCATTCGCGTCAGCGTGCTGGACCCCGGCCGGATGCGCACCCAGATGCGCGCCCAGGCCTATCCGGGCGAGGATCCCGAGACCGTCCCGCACCCGTCGGAGATCGGCCCTCTGGTCGTCGAGCTGGCGAGCGGCAAGGTGATCCCGCCCACGCGGGTCTCGTTCAAGGCGTGGAAGGCCGCTCTGCCGCCGGAAGCGCTGATCTGATCGATCAGTCGTCGCGGTGAACGCGCTCGCGGCGCTCGTGGCGTTCCTGGGCCTCGACCGACAGGGTGGCGGTCGGACGGGCTTCGAGACGGCCGAGGCCGATCGGCTCACCGGTGTCCTCGCAGTAACCGTAGGAGCCGTCCTCGATCCGGCGCAGGGCGTCGTCGATCTTGGAGATCAGCTTGCGCTGCCGGTCGCGGGTGCGCAGCTCCAGCGCGCGGTCGGACTCCGATGAGGCCCGATCGACCAGGTCCGGATGGTTCTCCGTCTCGGCCTTCAGGTTGACGACGGTGCCCTTGGACTCGCGGAGGATCTCGTCCTTCCAGGCCAGCAGCTTTCCCTTGAAATAGGCGAGCTGCCGCTCGTTCATGAACGGCTCGTCGTCCGACGGCCGATAGCCGGCCGGTTCGTCCGATGGGATCGAGGCCAATGCGGTCATCGCACTCACACTCTCAACAGCGCCCCCCGTGGCGCAACCCGGCGTATAGGCAGGTGGGAGAGTCGCGGCAACACGCATCTCGCGTCCGTGATCGCGGCCAAGCTCTGTTACAGACGAAAGCGTGACATTTCTTCATCACCCGGTTCGACGATCCGGGGATAGGTCTGTGGAATCCGGGGCCTATGCTGCGCTGCGGCGAACTTCGGCCTTGGCCAGTTCGACGGCGGCCCGCAGATCGATCTGCTCCAGCACCCCGGTCAGGACCGGATCGGCGTCTTCCGGCCGTTCCTCGCGCAGGGAGCGCGAGAGCCGCTCCAGCGACGCCTCGCCGGTCTCGCCCGACAGCAGGGCCAGCTTCAACTCCTCCAGCCGATCCAGAAGACCTCCGCCGCGACGGATCGCCCGACGCCGCCGCTCCGTCGCGCTCTCGACGCCCTGAAGCGCCATCAGGGACGAGACGTCCGACACGCCCGAGGCCGGCGCGGCCGACTGGGCCGGGGCCGTCCCGCCGGTCGCGGAGGCCTGTCCGACGGCGAACCCGCCAGAGGCGCGCGCAGGCCGACCGGGCGTCGCCGGGCCGGGTCCGTAGGGGCCGGTGACCTTCATGTCAGGGAACTCCGGAGCATGGCTCACCATCGCCGGATGACCGTCACCGTTTGGTTAATGCCTGGGCAGGATTTGCCGGTGCCCCGACCACCGGAAAGATCGGCTCCTTGATAACGCTCGAGTTTTCGCCCGGCACGATCTCTGCATCGGGGGGCCCAGAACCTCGCTCGAAAGCTGGTCCATGCAGAAGTTGCTTACCGCCCTCCTCGCGCCTCTCGCCTTGTCGGTCGCCCTCGCGGGCCCGGCGGTGGCCCAGTCGCGCATCAAGGACATCGCCTCGATCGAGGGCGTCCGCACCAACCAGCTGGTGGGCTATGGGCTGGTCGTCGGTCTGAACGGAACGGGCGACAGCCTGCGCAACTGCCCCTTCACCCGTCAGTCGCTGGAAGGCATGACCGAGCGTCTGGGCGTCAACATCCGGGGCGCCAACGCCAACTCCAAGAACCTGGCCGCCATCATGGTGACCGCCGAACTGCCGCCCTTCGCCACACCCGGCGCCCGGGTGGACGTGACGGTATCCAGCCTGTGCGACGCCAAGAGCCTGCTGGGCGGGACCCTGCTGGTCACCAGCCTCCAGGGCGCGGACGGCGAGGTCTATGCGGTGGCGCAAGGGTCGATCCAGACGGGCTCGGTCTCTGGCTCCGGTGGCTCCGGCTCCTCGGTCACGCGCGGCGTGCCGACGGCGGGACGGATCGCCTCGGGCGCCACGGTCGAGCGCGAGACCGGCTTCAATCTCGACAGCCTGCAGTGGATCGCCGCCGCCATCAACGCCACCTATCCGTCGACGGCGCTGGCCGAGAACGGCTCGGTCGTGACCCTGCGCCCGCCGCCCGCGCTGGGCATGGCCGGCTTCATCAGCCGGGTCGAGAACATGCCCGTCGCCGTCGACACCCCCGCCCGGGTCATCATCGACGAGGTCAACGGCGTCATCGTCATGGGCGAGAACGTCCGCATCTCCACCGTGGCGATCGCCCAGGGCAATCTGACCATCTCCGTCCAGGAGAACCCCCAGGTCAGCCAGCCCGCCCCCTTCAGCCAGGGCGAGACCGTGGTCGTCCCCCAGTCCGACGTGACCGTCGAAGAGGAGCTGGGCCGCGAGATCCGGCTGGTCGACGGCTCGACCTCGCTGTCCACCCTGGTCAACGGCCTGAACGCCCTGGGTGTCTCGCCGCGCGACATGATCTCCATCCTGCAGGCCATCAAGGCGGCGGGCGCGCTGCAAGCCGATATCGAGGTGATCTGATGAGCGACCTCGCCGTTTCCCCGTCCCTGCTTGCGCCCAACCCCACCGCGCCCTCCACCACGGATGCCCGCCGCATGCGTGAGACGGCCGAGCGGTTCGAGGCCTCTTTCCTGTCCCAGATGCTGAAGCCGATGTTCGAGGGCCTTCAGACCGACGGCCTGTTCGGCGGCGGCGAAGCCGAGGCGACCTGGCGCAGCTTCCTGATCGACGAGATGGCCAAGAAGACGGTCCAGTCCGGGGGCGTCGGCCTGGCCGACACCGTCATGGCCGAGATGATCCGCATGCAGTCGCAGCAGAGCGCCCAGACCCTCCCATGACCCAGGACCCGACCACCGCCGCCGCCTATCTGCGTCGCCTCACCGATCTGACCGATCGACTGACGGCGCGTCTGGAACGAGAGACCGACGCCTTCGCCTCCCGTCGCCCCCAGGACGTCGCCGCAGATCTGGCAGAGACGCAGGAACTGGCCAACGCCTATCGCCGCGAAACTGCCCAGGTGAAGGCCAACCCCGGCCTGATCTCTGCTGCCCCCGCGGCCGACCGCACCGCCCTGATCCGCGCCACCGAGGCGTTCGAGGCCGCCCTGGCCATCCACGCCCGCACAGTCGAGGCCGCGCGCAGCATCTCCGAAGGCCTTGTCCGCGCCATCGCCCAGGAAGTCGCCGGCGCCCGCGCGCTTGGAACGGGTTATGGCTCAGGCGGCCAGGCCTATGCCGGCGACAGCCGCGCGGTCACTCTGAATCGCACGGCCTGATGGTGCCTTCCTGCTGACAGGGCGTGGCAACAGCGCCGCAATGTTCCCACATTGTTCTTGCTGAATCGGCGGGCTTGGTCCCCATATAGCGATGCTGCCCCGGACACCCGTCCGGCTCTCTCGCGTTTTCCCGGACTCCATGACCGAAAAGCACAACTTCATCCGCGTGCGCGGCGCGCGCGAGCACAACCTCAAGGGCGTGGACGTCGACATCCCGCGCGAGAAGCTGGTGGTCATGACCGGCCTGTCGGGCTCGGGCAAATCCTCGCTGGCGTTCGACACCATCTACGCCGAGGGCCAGCGGCGCTATGTCGAGAGCCTGAGCGCCTACGCCCGCCAGTTCCTGGAGTTGATGGGCAAACCCGACGTAGATCTGATCGAGGGCCTGTCGCCCGCCATCTCGATCGAGCAGAAGACGACGTCGAAGAACCCCCGCTCGACCGTCGGCACGGTCACCGAGATCCACGACTACATGCGCCTGCTGTGGGCTCGGGTCGGCGTGCCCTATTCGCCCGCCACCGGCCTGCCGATCGAGAGCCAGACCGTCAGCCAGATGGTCGACAAGCTGTCCGCCCTGCCCGACGGCGAACGCATCCTGCTGCTGGCCCCCGTCGTCCGGGGCAGGAAGGGCGAGTATCGCAAGGAGATCGCCGACTGGCAGCGCCAGGGCTATCAGCGTCTCAAGATCGACGGCGAATTCTACGCCATCGAGGACGCGCCGACCCTGGACAAGAAGTTCAAGCACGACATCGACATCGTCGTGGACCGCCTGGTCACCAAGGCCGGGCTGGAGCCGCGCTATGCCGACTCGATCCAGACGGCCCTCAATCTGGCGGACGGCATCGCCACGGCGGAGTGGGCGTCCGCGCCGGAGGGCGAGGAGCCGCGGCGCATCGTCTTCTCCGAGAAGTTCGCCTGTCCGGTCTCCGGCTTCACGATCTCGGAGATCGAGCCCCGGCTGTTCAGCTTCAACAACCCCTTCGGCGCCTGCCCGGTGTGCGACGGCCTGGGGGTCAAGCTGGCGTTCGACGCCGACCTGGTCATCCCCGACCGCGACAAGGCCCTGCACAAGGGGGCCGTCGCCCCATGGTCGCGTGGCCCCTCGCCCCTCTACACCCAGACGCTGCAGGCGCTCGCCCGGCACTACGGGTTCTCGATGGACAAGCCCTGGCGCGAGCTGCCGGAACAGGCGCACCGCGTCATCCTGCACGGCACGGGCACCGAGAAGATCAAGTTCGTCTATGACGACAACGCCCGGAAGTACGAGGTCTCCAAGCCGTTCGAGGGGGTCATCCCCAACCTCGACCGCCGCTGGCGCGAGACCGACAGCGCCTGGGTCCGCGAGGAACTGGGCCGGTTCCAGGCCGAGACGCCGTGCGAGGCCTGTGGCGGCAAGCGGCTGAAGCCCGAGGCCCTGGCGGTCAAGGTCGACGGCTCGGACATCTCCGAGATCAACATGCTGTCGATCTCCAAGGCCTTCCTCTGGGTCTCGACGCTGGAGGAGCGGCTGACCGCCAAACAGCTGGAAATCGGTCGTCGCATCCTCAAGGAGATCACCGACCGGCTGCGCTTCCTGAACAACGTCGGCCTGGACTACCTCAGCCTGGCGCGATCCTCGGGCACCCTGTCGGGCGGCGAAAGCCAGCGCATCCGCCTGGCCTCGCAGATCGGTTCGGGCCTGACCGGCGTCCTCTATGTGCTGGACGAGCCCTCGATCGGCCTGCACCAGCGCGACAACTCCCGCCTGCTGGACAGCCTGCGGGGCCTGCGCGACCTCGGCAACTCCGTCCTGGTCGTCGAGCATGACGAAGAGGCGATCCTGACCGCCGACTACGTCATCGACATGGGCCCGGCCGCAGGCGTTCACGGCGGGGAAATCTGCGCGCAAGGAACGCCCGCCGAGGTCCTGGCCAACCCCAGATCCCTGACCGGCAAATACCTGAGCGGCGAACGCGAGATCGAACTGCCGCCCGAGGGCCGCCGCCCCGTCAACCGCAAGAAGATGCTGAAGATCAGCGGCGCGACGGGCAACAACCTGAAGGGCGTCACGGGCGAGATTCCCGTCGGCCTGTTCACCTGCGTCACGGGGGTGTCGGGCGGCGGCAAGTCGACCTTCACGATCGAGACCCTGTACAAGGCCGCCGCGCGCCGGCTGCACAACGCGTCCGACGCCCCCGCCCCCTTCGACCGGATCGAGGGGCTGGAGCATTTCGACAACGAGGCCTGTCAGGGCGACGGGCTGATCAAGATCGAGATGCACTTCCTGCCCGACGTCTACGTCACCTGCGACGTCTGCAAGGGCAAGCGCTACAACCGAGAGACGCTGGAGATCGTGTTCAAGGGCAAGTCGATCTCGGACGTGCTGGACATGACGGTCGAGGAGGCGGGTCAGTTCTTCAAGGCCGTGCCGCCGATCCGCGACAAGATGCTGACCCTCAGCCGCGTCGGCCTCGACTACGTCAAGGTCGGCCAGTCGGCCACGACCCTGTCGGGCGGCGAGGCCCAGCGGGTCAAACTGTCCAAGGAACTGTCCAAGCGGGCAACCGGCAAGACCCTCTACATCCTCGACGAACCAACCACCGGCCTGCATTTCGAGGACACCCGCAAGCTTCTGGAGGTGCTTCAGGAGCTGGTCGAGAGCGGCAACACCATCGTCGTGATCGAACACAATCTGGATGTCATCAAGGTCGCCGACTACCTGCTGGACTTCGGTCCCGAGGGCGGCGACGGCGGGGGCGAGATCGTCGCCCTGGGCACGCCCGAACAGGTTGCCGAAAACCCGCGCAGCTGGACCGGAAAATACCTGAAGGAGGTGCTGGATCGCCACGAGACGCGCCGCAGGGCGCGCGTCGCCGGCCTGCCTCAGGCCAAGGCCAAGCCGGCCAAGAAGACTGTCAGCGCCTGACCGTCACGCGTGCGGCGGCCCCTTGATGTCGCGATAGGCGGCGGCGAACGGGGCATACAGCACCGCCAGCTGCAAGGCCGAGACGATCGCATTGACCACGCCCCAGGCCAGCAGGCCGGGACCGGCGGTCTGCAGAATCGCGGCCGTCGACTGACCCTCCAGCCCGGCCAACTGCGCCAGACCGCCGCCGGTGAACATCATGATCGGCAGGGCGATCACGCTGCCCAGCAGGCTGACCAGGATCGACATGATGAAGGCGATCACCGCCATGCCGAGCAGTGGCCAGAAATGCCCCTTGGTCACGCCGAACGAGGCGAACGGCGCGATCCGTTTCTCGGCCATGGTCAGCGGCACGGCGAGCGACAGGCGAACCGCGATCCAGATGGCGAGCACGGCGAAGGCGAGCCCGAGCAACACCCCGACCAGCACACCCGCGCCCTGATTTCCCTGCGCCACCACGCCCGCGGCCACGCCGACGATCATGGCCAGAACGAAGAAACCCACACCCAAGGCGATCGACAGGATCAGATTGACGGCCAGCACCCGCAGCTCGTCGGGCCCCAGCCGAAGGTAGCCGAACGCCTTCTGAGACGGGTTCAGCACCGCCCGCGCGACGCCCGCGCTCAGCACGGCGCTGAGCAGCAGGCCCAACGGCGCGCCCAGCCCCAGGATGGTGAAATAGCTCTGACCCAGAGCCTGCAGGTCCGACACGTCCGGCTCGCCGCCCTGGAGCGCCTCGGCCTGGGCGATCACCCCCGCCAGCTGCCCGCCCACCAGGGCGAAGAAGGCGACGAAGAACACCACATAGGCCAGGCCCCAGAAGACGATGGCCAGCGGATTCCTCCGCACGATCCGGAACCCTTCGAACGCGGCCTCGGTGGCTGAAAAGCGCATGGCGAATCCTCTGGTTGTTGGGCGCGACCCTATCGGGCGGCGGTGTCGTCGTCAGCCCCGGCCGGATCGGACCGCTGGACCAATCCGTCGGCCGCCACCGCGAACGGCGCGGTCCACAGCGCCTGCGAGAAGCCCGCGAGCCAGGCCACCACGGGCAACAGCACCGCCCCGATCCCCAGCATCGGCCAGGGATTTCGCAGTTGGGCCAGCATCCAGGCCTCCACCGCCGCGTCGTCCCAGTCGCCCGGATCGCCCATGCTGGCCAGTCCGGCCCCCATCGCCACCGCCGCGATCAGCAGGAGCATGAACACGAACAGCCCGATCAGCAGGGTCACGGCGAGCAGGATCAGCATCAGCAGAAACAGACGCCCCGTCTGCCCCCGGCCGGCCTTCCAGCCCTCGTCGAAGGCCAGGGACTTCAGGATGACCGCGGCCGGCGCGATCAGCGACAACCGGCCCCAGATCACCAGGGTCGCGAACACCCCGATCAGGCCGATGCCGACGGCGACCAGGGCCGCCCAGTTCATCTGTCCACCGGACACCCCCGCCGCCACCGCGAACCCCAGGATCAGGCCGCCGATCAGCATCCAGACCACCACAGTCCCCACCACGATGGCGATACCGATCACCGCGACGTGGAACTCGTCCCGGCTGAACCTCAGGAACGCCGCGCTGTCCCCGCGCCGACCGGCCGTGGCCGCCCGGATCACTGCGGTCGTGACCAGCAGGGTCGCCAGCAGCCCCAGAATGTTCGACAGCCCGCTCCACGCCTGAAACGCCATGTATTGGCTGAGGCTCTCGAAGTCGCTGACCGCGCCCTCGGCGGCCAGCACTCCGGCGTCGCCCGTCTCCAGTGCCTGGATGACGAAAGGGGCGAATGCCCAGATGGCCACGACCGACGGCACCATGAGGACCAGTCCCCAGGCCAGGGTCGCCAGCGGCCGTTTGAACGCTAGACGGAAGGGTGCGCCGACCGCGTCCCCGATCGAAAACCCGGGCCTCATGCCGACGCCTCCTCGGGCGACCAATACTCCAGCTGGCGATAGGCCGCCCCCAGGAACGCCAGCGTGACCGGCAACTGCACCCCGACCACGCCGGCGACCCAGACGACACTGGCCACCGCACCGGTCAGTGCCCCACCCCCGATCAGACCCAGCAAGGCGATCGCCGGTGCCGACGTCACGATCAGCCCGCCCAGAAGGGCCCAGAAGCTGCCGTAGGCGATGCCCATGCTGTTCAGCGACACCATCTGTCGCCGACCCAGCGTCGCGGGCACGAACAGCGACAGCCGCACCAGCAGGACCAGCGGCACCACCACGGCCCCGATCCCGACGACGGCCAGCACAGCCAGCTTCCACGGCGCGCCCACCGCCGCCCAATCCCGCGCCTGGATCGCGGCGACGTCCAGTTCCGCGCCGCCGAAGATGGCCAGCACCACCAGACCCAGGATCGACACGATCATGGCCAGAAAGATCAGGCACAGCAGGGCCGCGCCCACCAGTCTCAGCTCCGGCCATTTGAACTGCAGCCCCCCGGGCCCCAGGCCCAGCGCCCGCGCGCCCTTCAGGTCCGGCGTGATCGAAAGCCGTGCCAGAGCCCCGGTTGCGACGAGGGCCAGGACCGTCGCCACGCCGGGAGCGATGCCTGACAGATCATCGGGCACCGGCAGCAAGACGGGAACCAGGCACACGCCGGCCAGCGCCAGCAAGGCCGCGACCGCACCCGCCCACAGGCGGGGCATGGCGGCGACCGCATCACCCAGCGCACGCTGAAGGTTCAGCCGCCGGCTTCCGACATCCCTGTGGCTCATCAAGCCCCCTCGCTGAGCGTGGCGGCTCTTATAGCCCTGCGACGCCGCGCCTGACAGACTGCGGCTGACGAACCGTCCTCGCGTGGCTAGAAAGCCGCATGTCCACGCCCTCCCCCACGTCCCTCGCCCCCATCCACGTCGTCGGCGGCGGCCTCGCCGGCTCCGAGGCCGCCTGGCAGATCGCCCAGGCGGGCGTGCCCGTGATCCTGCATGAGATGCGGCGTCCGGGGGTCACGACCGACGCCCATCACACCGACGGGCTGGCCGAGCTGGTCTGCTCCAACTCCTTCCGGTCCGACGACTGGCAGTACAACGCCGTCGGCCTGCTGCACGCCGAAATGCGGGCGCTCGATTCCGTCATCATGGCTTGCGGCGACGCCAACCAGGTCCCGGCCGGTGGGGCTCTCGCCGTCGACCGCGAGGGCTTCTCCGCCGCCGTCACCGCGCGCCTGCTGGCCCACCCGCTGGTCACTCTCGTGCGCGAGGAGATCGCGGGCCTGCCGCCGGAGGATTGGGACAACGTCATCGTCGCCACCGGCCCTCTGACCTCTCCGGCCCTGGCCGAGGCCGTCCTGACGCTGACCGGCGAGGAGAGCCTGTCGTTCTTCGACGCCATCGCCCCCATCGTCCACGCCGAGACGATCGACTTCGACGTCGCCTGGCGTCAGTCGCGTTACGACAAGGAGGGCCCCGGAGGCGACGCCGCCGCCTACGTCAACTGCCCGATGGACAAGGCCACCTACGATGCCTTCATCGACGCCCTGCTGACCGGTCCCAAGGCCGAGTTCAAGGAGTGGGAGAACGTCCCCTATTTCGACGGCTGCCTGCCTATCGAGGTCATGGCCGAGCGCGGCCGCGAGACCCTGAGGCACGGCCCGATGAAGCCCGTCGGCCTGACCAATCCGCGCGACCCCACGGTCAAGGCGCACGCCATCGTCCAGCTGCGTCAGGACAATGCGCTGGGCACATTGTTCAACATGGTCGGCTTCCAGACCAAGCTGAAGCACGGGGCCCAGGCCGAGGTGTTCCGGATGATCCCGGGCTTGCAGAACGCCCAGTTCGCGCGGCTGGGCGGCCTCCACAGGAACACCTATCTGAACAGCCCGCGCCTGCTGGATCGCCAGTTGCGGCTGAAGCCGATGCCGCGCCTGCGCTTCGCCGGTCAGGTCACGGGGGTCGAAGGCTATGTCGAGAGCGCCGCCACCGGCCTGCTCGCCGGTCGTCTCGCCGCCGCCGAACGGCTGGGCCAGACGCTGGAGGCCCCGCCCGCCCATACCGCCATCGGCGCCCTGGTCGAGCACATCACCGGCGGCCACCTTGAGGGGGCGCGGTTTTCCCCGATGAACGTCAACTATGGACTTCTGCCCCCGATGGAGGCTCCGCGACAGGACGGCGAGGGCAACCGCATCCCGCCCAAGGATCGCGGTCGGGCCAAGAAGCGGTTGATGAGCGAGCGAGCGATCGCCGGTCTCACCGCCTGGCGCGACGCGGCCTGATCAACCCCCGGCGCTGAACCGCATCAGGGTCTGGGCGCAGACGTCCGCCGCCTGGAACAGCTCGGCCTTGGAGGTGCGGAACTCGGCCGGGGTCGTGCTGGCCATCACCGCCTGGTTCGCCTCGCCGCGAGCCGCGTCGATGTCGGCCTCGATCTCTTCGTCCGTCAGGCCGCCGTATTCGCCGAACTGGAAGGCGAAGCCGTTCAGGCGGTCGGCCGTGGTCTTGTAACCCTCAGCCAGCATCCGCTCGCCCAGGCTGTCGCTGCCGCCGGCCCAGGACTCGGCGACGCGGGCGACGGCCGAGCACCCCACCGCCTCGCGGTAGTCGGCTTCGGTCACGGCGGTCTGCGCGGGCAAGAACGAAAGGGCGATCAGCAGGCTCAGCATGGCGTTTCCTCGAACAGCGTCGGACGAGACAAGCGCGGCGGCGACGCCGAAGCAAGCCAATGAAGGCGGATCCATCAACGCTCCGCGACGGTTTTCGCACTTGCCGGGCTCCTCCCACGCGGCCATTCCAGCGTCCGGGAGTTCTCGCCTGATGACCACCGCCGATGCCCGATTCCTTCGCCAGAGCGATGCCGCTCGCTCGACGGCGGCTGTCTGACCATGGCTCCGCTGGAACCCATCAAGGTCCGCGTTCGCGCCCGCATCAATCAGCTGTTCAACGACTATGAGCGGGGCGAGCGACCGGCGCTGCGCCGCGCCGACGCCCTGTTCGCACCGGACTCGGTCGCCTGGCGGGTCAACGGCGACATCGTCACCATGATGATCGGCGGGGTGTCCGGCCTGCTGCTGCAGATGCTGCATCCGGCGGTGCTGGCGGGCGTGTGGGACCACTCGGACTTCCGCGCCGACATGCACGGGCGGCTGCGTCGGACCGCCAAGTTCATCGCCGTGACGACCTATGACCACGCCGCCAACGGTCAGGCCGCCATCGACCGCGTCCGCCGCATCCACGATCGGCTGGGCGGCACCCTGCCCGACGGGACAACCTATCGCGTCAGCGATCCACGCCTGTTGGCCTGGGTCCATGTGACCGAGACGACCAGTTTCCTCGACGCCTGGGTCCGCTATGCCGAGCCCTCCATGAGCCGCGCCGATCAAAACGCCTATCTGGCGGAGATGGCCCGCGTCGGCCTCGCTCTGGGGGCCGATCCGGTTCCGACCGACCGCGCCGGGGCCGATGCCTTGATCCAGTCGATGCGCGCCGAACTGAAGGCCGACGCCCGCACGCGTGAGGTCGCCGACCTGGTCATGCGTCAGAGGATCGGCGGTCGGGCCGAGGGCGTGGCCGCCGGTCTGGTCATGTCGGCCGGTGCCGACCTGCTGCCGCCCTGGGCCCGGCGGATGCACGGCCTGCCCTCCGCATCGCCGCTCGTCCACGGCGGGGCCCGCGCCTTGGCAAAGGGTCTGGGCTGGGTCTATGCGGGCTCGCCCAACCGCCGTGTCTGGCCCGACGAGGTGACGCGCTGGCCCGAGACGGTGACTAGATCCGACCCCGCGCCACCGCCCAGGTGAGGCGCAACGCCCGCGTTGGGTCGCCGGGCGAAACCCCGATCAGGGCGCCGTGGGCCACCGCCGGAAAGGCCGCGGCCGGAAGCGTTTTCAGACTCCGATTGGCCTCCGCCCTCACCGCCCTCGCCTCCACCACCCGCCCGGTCTGCGCCAGCCCCCACATCCGTCCCGCCTCGACCCCGGCGGCCTCATGCCCCGAACCGGTCAGCACGCGCACCGCCGCCTGCATGGGCCCGACATAGAAGGCGTCCAGGTCGTGCGGCTGGCCGAGGACCCGGCCGATATGCGCCTCGATCAGGGCATCGATCGGCGCGCGATCCAGCGACCGCCGCGCGACCAGATCGGTCAGGGCCTCCAGCACCGGATGCCCTTTCCTCGGCACCCCGGCGAACACCCCGTCCATCTGCTCGCGCCACCAGGCGTAGCGCATCTCGGCCAGCAGGGGTTGGGTCACACGCGTGGGAATGGCCACCAGTTCCGCCTCGAAGGCGTAGAGGGCGATCAGGTCGGCGCGCGCCGCCCGGTCGCCGACGAACCGGCTGGACAGCCAGCGGTCCGGGTCGGCCGCCCGGACCTGGGCATCGAGGTCGGTCGTCTCAGCCAAACAGGGTCTGGTACATGGCCATGGAGGTCAGCATCGGCAGGCTGAGCAACAGGTTGGTGCGGCTGCCCAGCATGGCGACCCGGGCGGCCCTGGCCTTCTTGTCGTCGTCCACGACGACGATGCCCAGCGCCCGCTTCTGATTCGGCCAGATGATGCCCCAGACGTTCAGGAACATGACGATGGCCAGCCAGACGCCGACGCCCAGCAGCATATAGCCCTGGTCGCCCTGGACGACGCCGCCCGCCAGGCCGAAGCTCAGCACCTCCATCGCGTAGCCGTGACCGCGCAGGGCGAGGATCGCCAGGCCCGCCAGCACGGTGAAGAGCGACGACCAGCGGAACCAGAACAGGGCCTCGGGCGCGATGTATTTCGACACCGCCGGCTTCAGTTCGCCGGGGATGGTCGGCATGACGCGGATCTGGACGAAGTTGAAATAGTACAGCAGCCCGATCCACAGGATGCCGAAGCCGACGTGGGCCCAACGCGCCACGGCCTGCCAGAAGCTGAGGTCGAACCCGCCCGGCGCGGTGCGGCCGAAGGCGAAGATCATGATCCCCGCCAGCACGAGGCTGAGGATCAGGGTGTTCCTGAAGTTGGTGAGCAGGCCGGCCATTGATGTCCCCCGTTTGAGTCGTGTCGCACTCTACATCTCCCGCCCCCTGCGGGGGAGGGTGGTCGCGAACGGACCGGGTGGGGGCGGCGAGGCGACACACAGGCGATGGCGGAGTTCAGCGAAACCGGCCGTCCCCACCCGGTCTCCGCTTCGCTTCGACCACCCTCCCCTTTCCGGGGAGGGAGAAGCCGCCTCTACCCTACGGCCGGCTCGCCATCCCCAGCTTGATCGCCTTGGCCTCTTCCGCGAACTCGCCGCGCTTGACGCCCCACAGCAGGATGATGGGCGCGGCGACATAGACCGACGAGTAGGTGCCGATGATGATGCCGGCCATCAGGGCGATCGAGAAGCCGAACAGGGCCACCCCGCCGAACACCGCCAGCGCCGCCAGCACCATGATCGCCGTCACGCCGGTGATGATGGTCCGCGACAGGGTCTCGTTGATCGACAGGTCGATCACGTCGCGCAGGGGCATGGTCTTGTACTTGCGCAGGTTCTCGCGGAGGCGGTCGAACACCACGACGGTGTCGTTCATCGAATAGCCGATGACCGTCAGGATGGCCGCGACCATGTTCAGGTTGAACTCGAGCCGGAACAGCACGATCAGCCCGAACACCAGGATGACGTCATGCACCAGGCCCGCCACGGCACCGAAGCCGAACTGCGGCTCGAACCGGAACCAGATATAGGCGAACATCAAGACGATGGCCGCGCCCAGCGCCAGCAGGCCCGAGGTGAACAGCTCGCCCGAGACCTTGGACCCGACGACGCTGACGCCGGAATAGGTGACGGCTCCGACATCGGCGGTGATCGCCTGCTGCACCTGCTGGACCACCTCGGACTGGGCCTGACCGTCGGGAATCTGGAAGCGCAGGATGGCGCTGGAATCGTCGTCGATCCCCTGTACGCCCACATCGCCCATGCCCAGGCCGTCCACGGCGGTCCGGACTTCTTCCAGGTCAAGCGGCCGCCCGTCCGAGGTGGTCAGCTCCATCGCCGCCCCACCGCGGAAATCGATGCCCAGGACCATGCCGGGATAGACGACGCTGATGATCGAGGCGACGCACAGCACCGCCGACAGCGCGCCGAAGAATTTGGCGAAGCGGACGAACTTCAGGTTCGTCTTGATCGGAACGATCTTGATCAGGGGCCACCAGGTCATCGCCATCACTCCGCGATCGGCAGTTTCTTGGGACGGCGCGCCTTCAGCCAGTAGGCCAGCAGCACCTGCGCCACCAACACGGCCGAGAACACCGAGGTGAACACGCCGATGCTCAGCGTCCAGGCGAAGCCGCGCACCGGTCCGGCCCCGAAGATGAACATGATCAGCGCCGCCACCAGGGTCGTGACGTTGGCGTCCAGGATCGTGCCCCAGGCCTTGTTGAAGCCCGCGTCCATGGAGGCGATGACGGACCGCCCGGCCCGCGCCTCGTCTCGCATCCGCTCATAGATCAGCACATTGGCGTCCACCGCCACGGCGAAGGTCAGGATCAGACCCGCGATGCCCGGCAGGGTCAGGGTCGCCTGCGTCATCGACATGGCGGCGATGATCATCAGGCCGTTCAGCAGCAGCCCCAGCACCGACACGCCGCCGAACAGGAAGCCGTAGGACAGGATCATGAAGGCGATGATGATGACGAAGGCGATCGCCGTGGACAGGGCCCCCGCCGCCACGGCGTCGGCGCCCAGTTCGGCCGTCACCGTTCGCCGTTCCTCGACCGACAGCGGCGCGGGCAGGGCCCCGCCGTTCAGCAGATTGACCAGTTCCGAGGCCGATTCGATGGTGAAGCCGCCCTCGATCTGACCCGTTCCCCCGGTGATCGCCCCATTGATTCTCGGAGCGGAGATGACCCGCCCGTCCAGTATGATGGCGAAGGGCCGGCCGATGTTCTGGGCCGTCGCCTCGCCAAAGCGACGCGCGCCCTGGCCGTCGAAGCGGAAGTCGATGGCGGGGCGACCGCTCTGGTCCGCGCCGACGCTGGCGCGCGTCAGGTTCTCGCCCGAGACCAGGATGCGGCGCTTGACCAGATAGGGGGTTCCGACCTCGTCCTGCAGCACCTCGGCGTCCGGCGGGATCAGGCCGGACTGCAGCGCCTGGGCCTGATTGTCGACGTCGACCATCTGGAAGGTCAGCTGCGCCGTCTGGCCGATGACCCGTTCCAGCGCGGCCGGGTCGCTCTCGCCGGGGGCCTGGACCACGATGCGGTCGGCGCCCTGGCGGGTGATGGAGGGTTCGCGCGTGCCCAGCGAATCGATCCGGCGGCGCACCACCTCGATCGACTGGTCCACGGCCTGGGAGGCCATGCCGTTCCAGGCCGTGTCGGTGAAGGCCAGCCGCACCCGGTCCGAACCGACGCGCTGGGCCAGCCGGTCCGACTGGCCGTTCGCGCCGGGCGCGCCGGCGGCCAGCTGCAGGGCCTCGAAGGCCGCGTCCTGCTGCGCCGGGCTGGACAGGGTCACCAGGGCGCCGCGTTCCTCGCGGGCGATGGCGGTCGTGGCGATCCGCTCTTCACGCAGGGCGACGCGGACGTCTTCGAGCAGGTTGGTGACGCGCTTCTCGCGCATCTCGACCGTGTCGACCTCGAGCAGCAGATACGATCCGCCTCGCAGATCCAGACCCAGGTTCAGCGTGCCCTTGGGCAGAAAGCCCGGCATCGCCTTGCGTTGAGCCGGGCTCAGCATGTTCGGCAGGGCGAACAGCACCCCGAACACCAGAGCCAGGACGACGAGGATGACCTTCCAGCGCGACAGCTGAATCATGGACTAGGGTTCCGGTTCAGCGAACGAGCGGATCAGGCCTTGGCGGGCTTGGAATCGTTGGCGGCGATGGCGGTGCGGTTACGGACCTCGGCGATCATGCCCTTGACCACGCGGACGTTGACCGACGGCGCGATCTCGACGTTGACCTCGGCGTCCTCGACGCGGGTCACCTTGCCGATCAGGCCCGACGACAGCACGATCACGTCGCCGCGCTTGACCGCCGAGATCAGCGCCTGGTGCTCCTTGGCGCGCTTCTGCTGCGGCCGGATCAGCAGGAAGTAGAACAGCACGAAGATGGCGACGAACGGCAGGAACTGCACGATCAAGGCGACGATGCCGCCGTCAGCGGTGGTGGTCATGGTGTCTTCCCCGACAGGAGGGCAGGCCTCGCAGTCGGGCGCCCATTGAAAACGAGGCGCGATACCTAGGGCCGAGCGTAACGGGATGCAACGTCCATCGATCCCTCTCCCCTAGGGAGAGGGCGATCTACCTCGGCAGCACCGTCACCGGATCGATCGCCACCGGCTCGTCGCCTCGCATGCGTCGCGTCTCGAAGTGGATCGAGGGTCGACCGTCGCCGGCGGTCAGGCCGACCGTGCCGATCTGCTGGCCCGCGCGGACGTCCTGGTTGTCGTCGACCGTGGCCGAGCCCAGGTGGCCATAGACCGTGCGCCAGCCGTCGCGGTGGACGATCAGCACCGTCAGCCCCTGCCCCACCAGGTCGTCGCCGACATAGGCCACCCGGCCATCCGCCGCCGCGACCACGCTGGCCCCGGCGGGCGCGCCGATGTTGATGCCGTTGTTGCGCTCGCCCAGGCCGACGGGCCCGAAACGCCGCACGATCTCGCCGCGCACCGGCCATTGCAGGGCGACCGAGCCGGGCGCGGCTGTGCCCGTCTGTCCGCTGCTCGCGGGCTGGCGCGGCGGAGGCGGGGCGGCCGGATTGCCCGACGGCGGCGGCGGGGGCGGCGGCGCGATCCCGTTCTCGGGCACGATGACGCCAATGGGCGTGGGCCCGGTCGCATAGGGGTCCGAGCCCGTGTCGATGGCGCTGTCGGGCAGGATGATCGACTGGCCGGGCGCGATCGCGCCGCGCGGCCCCAGGCCGTTCAGGTCGATCAGGGTCTGGACCGGGGTCTGGAACCGGCGTCCGACGCCCGAGATCGTATCTCCCGGCTGGATCGTGTAGGCGGCGCCCGCGGTGACCGACACCGGCGCGGAGGGGGACACATAGGCGGGAGGCGCAGAAGCTGGCGGCGGCGAATAGGTCGAACCGCCCGTGCTCGAGGGCGGCGGCAGGGCCCCACCCTCGATCCGCTCGACCGGAGCGGTCGCGGGCGGCGGGGCCTCATAGACCGGCGGCGCGGGCGTGTTGCCATAGGCGGGCGGCGCATAGCCGGGCGGAACCGGCGCGGTCCCGCCGTATCCGGGCATCGGCCGGGTCGAGTACCGCGGAGCCTCCGGATAGCTGACGCAGGCCGTCGCCGCCATGCCGAGGAGGGCGATCACGCCCGCCCTGATCCATTGTCCGAAAGCCATCGGCCCCTCCCCGTTCTTCATGCCCGACATGCCCCGCGTCGCGCTCCAAGCCAAGCCGCCAAAGCGCGCGAAAGTGGGGCGGAAAGGTTAATGGGTCTCAGTCTCCTCCCCGTTCGCAGCTTGGCGAATGGGGAGGTGGCACGCAGCGAAGCGAAGTGACGGAAGGGTTCTTGACGCGGCGACACTGCCTGCGGGTCAAGAACCCCTCCGTCTGCTCGCAAGGGCTCGCATCCACCTCCCCATCGGCCAAGCGGCCGACAGGGAGGAGACATCCCGCCTACCCCTCCTTCGCCGTCCCCTCGACCAGGGGCACGAACCGGACCTCGCACAGGCTCTCGCGGCGGAAGCTGCCGTCGTCCTGGCCCACATAGCGATGCAGCATCTGCACCGACGTCCGCCCGACCGGCGCCACCAGCACCCCGCCGGGCTTCAGCTGTTTCAGCAGTTCGGTCGGCTCAGTCGGGGCCGCCGCCGTGACCATGATCCGGTCGAACGGCGCCTGTTCAGGCCAGCCCAGCCCTCCGTCGGAATGTTTGGTGATGACGTTGTCGATCTCCAGCGTCTTCAGCTTGGCCTCGGCCTCGACCATCAGGCTGCGATACCGCTCCACCGAATAGACATAGCGCGCGAGCCGGCTCAGGACCGCGCACTGGTATCCGCTGCCCGTGCCGATCTCCAGCACCCGGTGGCGGGGTTCGACCATCAGGGCCTGGGTCATCAGGCCGACGATATAGGGCTGGCTGATCGTCTGGGCGCAGTCGATCGGCAGGGCCTGATCCTCCCAGGCCTGGTCCAGAAATTTCTCATGGACGAAGACGGCGCGGTCGATGGACTCCATCGCCGCCAGAACGCGCGGGTCCGTCACCCCCTGCTGCCGCAGCGACAGGATCAACCGCCCGGCCCGGTCGTCGCGCAAATTCACTCTCCCCCCCCTGGGGGGAGAGGCCTCGCCCTTGCGAGGCCGAGGGGGGCCAGTCCGTTCATTCGGGCCCCCCTCTGGACGCTGGGCGTCCTGTCTCCCCCCAGTGGGGGGAGAGTTCCTTGGGCGGCACGCCCCCGAGGATGCCCTTCAGGTCGTGGACGCTCTCGCGGTGCGTCAGGTCGATGTGCAGGGGCGTGACCGAGATCTTGCCGTCGTCCATGGCGCGCAGGTCGGTGCCCGGCGCGTGGTCCTGTTTCGTCCCGCGAAAGCTCATCCAGTAGTAGTCGCGGCCGCGCAGGTCGGTGCGTTTGACCGCGTGCATCTCTCCGGCCTGGCGGAAGCCCTGCGTCGTCACCTCGACCTCGGTGACGGCCTCGGGCGGCCGGGCGGGGAAGTTCAGGTTCATCACCACGCCTGCGTTCCACGGCTGGGCCAGCAGGCGGCTGATGATGGCCGGCGCGAAGGCCTCGGCCGTCTCCCAGTGGGCCGTCACCTCGTCGTGAAACCGCTCCAGGCTCTGGCTCAGGGCGATCGAGCGGATGCCGAACGCCATCCCCTGCAACGCCCCCGCCACCGTGCCGGAATAGGAGCAATCTTCCCCCACATTGTGCCCCCGGTTGACGCCGCTCAACACCAGATCGGGCCGCTCCGGCATCAGGTCGTTGACCGCCAGCACGACACAGTCCGTCGGCGTCCCCGTCACCGCGAACCGACGCTCGCCGAACCGGTTGACGCGCAGGGGCTCGGTCAGGGTGATCCCCCGCCCCTTGCCGGACTGCTCCTCCTGCGGCGCCACCACCCACACGTCGTCCGACAGGGTCCGCGCGATGCGTTCCAGGCACGCCAGCCCCTCGGCCTCGATCCCGTCGTCGTTGGTCAGGAGGATTTTCAAGACCCCTTCTCCCCTTGCGGGAGAAGGTGGCCGAGCGAAGCGAGGTCGGATGAGGGGTGAAACTCGGTCGCTGAAAGGGGCGCTTCAAGGACACACCTCGTCCGCGTCGCCGTACCCCTCATCCGGCCCTCCGGGCCACCTTCTCCCGCAAGGGGAGAAGGAAACCGGCGGTCACCCCACATGCGTAACCCCCTCGGGCATATATCGACGCAGAACCTCCGGCACGGCGATCCGCCCGCCCTCGTCCTGATAGTTTTCCATGATCGCCACCAGCGTCCGCCCCACCGCCAGGCCGGAGCCATTCAGCGTGTGGACGAACTCGGTCTTCTTCTCGCCGGCCCGCTTGAAGCGCGCGTCCATCCGCCGGGCCTGGAAGTCCCCGCAGTTCGAGCAGGAGCTGATCTCGCGATAGGTCCCCTGGCTGGGCAGCCAGACCTCCAGGTCGAAGGTCTTCCGTGCCGAGAACCCCATGTCGCCCTTGCACAGCAGCATCCGCCGGAACGGCAGGTCCAGCGCCTTCAGCACCGCCTCCGCGCACCCCGTCATCCGCTCGTGCTCGGCCTCGGAGTCCTCCGGCCGGGCGATCGAGACCAGCTCGACCTTGGAGAACTGATGCTGCCGGATCAGCCCCCGCGTATCCCGCCCCGCCGACCCCGCCTCGGCGCGGAAGCACGGCGTCAGCGCCGTCAGCCGCATGGGCGTGGCGAGCTCGTCCTCCGCCAGGATCGTCTCGCGCACAAGGTTGGTCAGGGAGACCTCGGCGGTGGGGATGAGGTAGCGACGGGCGCTGCGGGCATCGTCGACCTCGTTGAGGAAAGACGCGGCATATGTGCCGAGACCCTTCTCAGGCAGTCCGGCGTCCATGAACTCGGCCATAGTGTCTGCCAAGTATGCGAAGGGGCCGAGAGCTGCGGTAGCGAACAAATCCTCCTCAAACTTCGGCAACTGCCCCGTGCCGAACATCGCCTCGTCGCGGACGAGGTAGGGCGGATTGACCTCCAGATAGCCGTGCTCGGCGGTCTGCAAGTCCAGCATGAACTGGCCGATGGCCCGCTCCAGCCGCGCCAGCCCGCCCTTCAGCACGGCGAACCGCGCGCCCGACATTTTCGCCGCCGCCTCGAAGTCCAGCAGCCCCAGCGCCTCGCCCAGGTCGGCGTGGTCCTTGGCCGGGCCGCTCTCCCGCGGCTTGCCCCAGCGCGAGACCTCGACATTGCCCGCCTCGTCCTCGCCGTCCGGCACGTCGTCCGCCGCCAGGTTCTTCTGCTCGGACAGCAGCTTTCGCAGGGCGGCACCTACGCTCCGCTCGGTCTCCTCCGAAGAGGCGATCTCGGCCTTCAAACCCTCGACCTCGGCCTTCAGCCGGTCGGCCTCGGCCATGTCCTTCTTGCCCATCGCGGCGCCGATGGCCTTGGAGGCGGCGTTGCGCTTGGCCAGGGCCTCCTGCCCTGCCGTCTGGGCGGCGCGCAGTTCCTGATCCAGCGCCAGCGCCTGGTCCACGATCGCCTGCGCGTCCTCCACGCCGCGCGACCGCCAGCCCGCGACGAAGGCTTCGGGATTGTCTCGGATGGCGCGGATGTCGTGCATGGCAGGCAGTCTTCGTCAGGAGGAGCGGACGGTCTAGCGGGCGTCGCCGGAAGGGGCAAACGCTCGAACTCTCCCTCCCCTTCATGGGGAGGGACGGCGGAGCGCAGCGGAGCCAGGGTGGGGTGCGAACAGGACATCGCACTCCGCACACACGACCCCACCCGCGCTCGCTGACGCTCGCGGTCCCTCCCCACAAGGGGGAGGGAGAAAGCAACGGCCGCAGCGACAAGCTCACCCCATGCTCTGGACGCCCCCGTCCCGCGCCTGATAAGCAGTCGCAATATGAGCACCGTCATCTCCCTGTCCGACGCGCGCCTGGGCGACCGGGGCGTCATCACCCGGGTCAAGCCGGGCGGGACCGACGCGCACGCCGCCGAGCTGGAGCGTCGTCTGCTGGAACTGGGCCTGATCGAGGGGGCCCGCGTCCAGCTGCTGCACAACGGCCTGTTCGGCCGCGACCCGATGGCGCTGCAGGTCGACGACATGCGGGTGGCGCTGCGCCGTCACGAGGCGGCGAACCTGACCGTCGAACTGTTCGCCGAAGCCGCCGAATAGATGGACGCCCTTGTCAGACCCCTCCGGGTCGCCCTGGTCGGCAATCCCAACTCGGGCAAGACCGCCCTGTTCAACGCCCTGACCGGCGCCCACCAGAAGGTCGCCAACTACGCCGGCGTCACCGTCGAGCGGAAGGAAGGGCGCGTCCAGGCGAGGTCCGGCCGGTCCATCGCCCTGCTGGACCTGCCCGGCACCTATTCCCTGCGCGCCCGCAGCCCGGACGAGGAGGTCACCCGCGACGCGGTGCTGGGCCGCCTGCAAGGGGAGGTCGCGCCCGACGTCATCGTCGCCGTCGCCGACGCCACCAATCTGAGGCTGGTCCTGCGCCTGATCCTGGAGCTGAAGGCCGTGGGGCGGCCCATGGTCCTGGCGCTGAACATGTTCGACATCGCCGAACGCCAGGGCCTGCGGATCGACCTCGAGCGCCTGTCCGCCAGCCTGGGCGTGCCGGTCATCACCACCACCGCGACGAGGAAGCGCGGCATCCCCGAACTGGTCAGCGCCATCGAGGCCGCTGCCGCGCCCGCCTGGTCCGAAAGCTCCGAGGGCCAGTGGACGGCTCCGGACGCCGCCGCCATCCGCGCCGCCCATGGTCGCGCCGAGCGGATCATGCGCGACTGCGTGCGTCCGCCCGAACGCCCCGACACCCTGACCGGCCGGATCGACGGCGTCCTGCTGCATCCCGTCGGGGGGCTGGTGATCCTGCTGGCCCTGCTGTTCGTCATGTTCCAGGCCGTCTTCGCCTGGGCCACCCCCGCCATGGACGGTATCGAGGCCGTGTTCGGCATCGTCGGCGCGGGCGTCGCCTCGGTCGTGCCCGACACCGGCCCGGTCTGGCCCCTGGTGCAGAGCCTGATCGTCGACGGCCTGATCGCGGGCGTGGGGGGCGTGCTGGTCTTCCTGCCCCAGATCGTGATCCTGTTCGCCTTCATCATCCTGCTGGAAGACCTGGGCTATATGGCGCGGGCGGCCTTCCTGATGGACCGGATCATGGGTGGGGCGGGGCTGCACGGGCGCGCCTTCATCCCCCTGTTGTCCAGCTTCGCCTGCGCCATTCCCGGCGTCATGGCCGCCCGCGTGATCGACGCCAAGCGGGACCGGCTGACCACCATCATGGTCGCGCCCCTGATGACCTGTTCGGCGCGCATCCCGGTCTACACCCTGATCATCGCGGCCTTCATTCCCCAGCAGACGGTCTGGGGCTTCGCCAATCTGCAGGGGCTGGTGATGTTCGGTCTCTATGCGGCGGGCATCGTCTCGGCGCTCGCAGTGTCCTTCGTCATCAGGAAGGTGCTTTGGCGGGGCGCGGTCGAGCCCTTCATGATGGAGCTGCCGGCCTACAAGCGGCCGGACGCCCGGAACGTGCTGTTCAATCTGTGGACCCGGGCCAGGATCTTCATGGAGCGGGCGGCCCGGATCATCCTGCCTCTGATGATCCTGGTCTGGGCGGCCTCGACCTTTCCCTATCCGCCCGAGGGCGCGTCCGGCCCGGCCATCGACTATTCCTTCGCCGGCATGGCGGGCCAGGCGCTGGAGCCGCTGTTCGCCCCCATCGGCTTCAACTGGCAGATGGTCGTCGCCCTGATCCCCGGCATGGCGGCACGCGAGGTCGCGGTCGCGGCGCTGGGCACCGTCTATGCCATCGCCGACGCCGAGAGCGCGGGCAGCCTGCTGGCCACCACCCTGGCGGCGCAGTGGTCGCTGGCGACGGGCCTGGCCTTCCTGGCCTGGTATGTCTTCGCGCCCCAGTGCGTGGCGACACTGGGCGTGGTCAAGCGCGAGCTGAACAGCTGGAAATGGATGTGGGTCATGGTCGTCTACATGTTCGCCCTGGCCTACCTGGCGGCGTTCGTGACCTATCGCGTGGCGGTGGCGCTGGGAGGGGGGTAAGCCACCCCCCTTCCCGTGCACCCCGACGCCCGGGTCCGGCTTCGCCGGCCCGAGGATAAACTCCGGCCCGGGGTCCAGATCCACACACGGACGTCCGATGATGACGCTGTTCTGTGCAATGATCCCGCCATCGAATCCGCATCTGGACCCCGGCCTTCGCCGGGGTGCACGGAGATGAGTTGGACCTGCTGATCCCCATCCTGTTCGCCGTCCTCGGCCTGATCTTCGGCAGCTTCATCGCCGCCGTGACGGTCCGCATGCCGCGCGAGGAAGACATAGTCCTGGGCCGCTCGCGCTGCATGAGCTGTGGCGAGACGCTGAAGCCTTGGCAGCTGGTTCCCGTGTTCAGCTGGCTGATCCAGCGGGGGCGGTGCGCGATGTGTGGGGCCGCCGTCTCGCCGCGCTACATCCTGATTGAAGCCGCCGCCGCGGCGATCGGCGTGTGGGCCGCCCTGTCCGGGGCGGGCGACCTGACCTGGAGCGTCGCCACCGCCGCCCTGGGCTGGCAGCTGCTGCTGATCGCCCTGATCGACGCCGAGAATTTCTGGCTGCCGGACGAGCTGACGCTGCCGCTGATCGCCACCGGCCTGATCGCCGCCGCCGTGATCGCCGGCGGCTGGCCGATCGATCAGATCATCGGAGCGGTCGCCGGCTTCGCCTCGCTGTGGTTGCTGGCCGAGCTCTATCGCCGCGTCCGGGGCCGTCAGGGACTGGGCGGGGGCGACCCGATCCTGTTCGCGGGGGCCGGGGCCTGGGTGGGCTGGCAGGGTCTGCCCTCCGTCCTGCTGTGGGCCTGCGCGGCGGGGTTCAGCGTGGTGCTGACGCTGCTGATCACCCGCCGATCGGTCAGCGGTGCCGACCGCCTGCCGTTCGGGACCTTCCTGGCCATCGGCCTCTGGCTGACCTGGCTCTACGGCCCGATCGGGGGGTGAGATTGGACTCGGCGGGTACCGGGTGCAACGAGTCCAACTTCTAAGAATCAAGGTGAGATAATGAAATCAAAGTATTGAAACTAGGTGTTGTAACCTCCTCCGTCATCCTCGGACTTGATCTGAGGATCGGATTGTCCGCGACTCGAAAGAGGACGCGATCTCACGATCCTGCCTCACCTCGCCTTACGAGACCGTCCTGCATCTGATCCTCGGATCAAGTCCGAGGATGGCGGAATGAGGTTGGACCGTTTCCCCACAACCAGACGCCGCTATCGACCCGTCACCAGTTTCACGACGATGTGGGCCGTGGTGTCGATGATGGCCTCGGGCGGGGTCTCGCCGCGCCGCATCAGCTCGAAGCCCGCCGCGACCGACTCGACCAGATTGGCGACCTCGTAGGACGTCAGCCGGGGGTCCAGCCCCGCCGCGTGATAGCCCGTCGCATGGGCCACCGCGATCCGCCGCTCGAACGCCAGGTGGACGCGCCGCAGACGCCGCACCCGTGAGTCGACGAAGCCCGCCTCGCCCTTGTCGGCCAGCATGTGCTCGATCCGCAGCACCGGGCCGTGCCGCTCCCAGATCGCCAGGACGTCCACCACATAGGCCCGCGCGGCGCCAAAAGCGTTCTCCGCCGACCAGTCGCCCTCGAGATGCCGCGCCAGGGGCTGGAAATCCGCCGCCACCGCTTCGCACAGCAGCAGGACCGCCTCCTCGACCGTCTTGAAATAGGTGTAGAAATTCGACGGCGACAATCCCGCCTCGCTCGCCACATCGGCCACCCGGATCTCGCCCAGATGCCTGCGGTCCAGCAGCCGCCGCGTCGCCTCCAGGATGACGTCGCGCGTGCGTCCGCCCCGCGCCCCGATGCGGTGTCCCAGCTTGTTGATGGTGCGTTCCGGCATGGGGAGGCCGCGAAAGAGTGGTGCCGGCTGCAGGAATCGAACCCGCGACATCCAGTTTACAAAACTGGCGCTCTACCAACTGAGCTAAGCCGGCCTGCGCGGGGTTTAGCTGGCCCGACGCGAGGGGCGCAAGCGATCTGGGACCACGGCGAGCGCATTGCACTCCACTCCGCTCATCCCGGCGAAAGCCGGGACCCAGTGCTTTGGGCGATGGCCGTCATGTTCGACCAGCAGCGAGCGATCGACCCCGCCTCACTTAAGAACTGGGTCCCGGCTTTCGCCGGGATGAGCGGAGAAGAAAAGTCACAGCTCGCCGCCCCGCTCGGACTTTACGCAGCATTCAAGCCGCTTCGGCCATCGACATCGACGCCGCCCGCTGTTCGGCCCAGGGGATCAGGGTCGCGCGGGGCCAGGCGACCAGCCAGGACGCCGGCGTGTATTCCCCGCTGTCGATCAGGGCCTTCCTCGTCGGCGAACTGGCGCCGGCGCGCTCGGAATGGATCGGCGCCGGGCCCTGGTGGATGATGAAGGCGCCGCCCTTCAGCGGGTTCAGCCGCAGATAGGCCAGGCGCGGGCTGATGGTCTCCAGGGGCGGATCGTAGAACCAGCTGGACCCGATCATGCCGGCCAGCTCCGGCCGCGTCTTGCAGATGGCCGCGGCCGTCGCCCAGGCGCGGTCCCAGCCGGCTTCGTTGAAGTCAGCCAGCTGACGGCTCTCGGTGTGGACCTCCAGCCAGGGCTTCTTCCAGCCCTGTGCGCGGACGTAGTGAACTAGCTGGCTCCAGCCGTGGCCCTCGCGTCCGTTCCTGACCACCTGGCCCGGACCCATGGGCGAGGACAGGTCGATGGTCTGGGTCAGGGCGCCGGGCACGCTGAGCACCAGGGCCATGCGCACGTCCTTGGCCCAGTGGTCGGCGTCGTAGGCCGCGTCGGCGTCGCCCGCCGCCGTCAGGAACTCGGCCATCTTGTCCAGCCAGTAGGGATAGAGCTCCATCACCTCGCCCGGCAGACGCGCCTGTTTGGCCCGGCCCGGCAGTTCCAGCGCCCAGGTCGCGACCAGGGCGCGGCGCAGGGAGTCGGTGGCGTCGGGGCCGAGCGCCGCGTCGGCCGCGTGGCTGGGCAGGTCGAAGTTCCAGTGGGGCGCGGCGGCGACCGCCGGGTCCACGGCTTCCACCGAGGCGATGTCGACCCGCGTCCGTTCGTCGGACGTCAGGCGCGCGCGCACGGCGTTGAACGCCGCGACTTGAGAGGGCGAGAGCGTTTCCATCGGGGGAGCATGCCACACGGCGGTTGGCGAACCTTTAAGGACTGGCGAGACGTCTTGCCGCCGCGCTAAACCGCCCGCGACCCCCTATGGAGCCCTGACATGAGCATCGCCGCCCGCCTGACCGAACTCGGCATCACCCTGCCCCAGCCCGCCGCGGCCGTGGCCAACTATGTGCCCTTCGTGCGGACCGGGAACCTGCTCCACATCTCGGGCCAGCTGTCGAACGACGCCTCGGGCGGGTTGAAGGGCACGGTCGGCGAGGACGTGACCCCGGAACAGGCCAACGCCGGCGCGCGCCTGTGCGGCATCAACCTCTTGGCCCAGATCAACGCCGCGCTGGACGGCGACCTCGACCGGGTGGTCCGCGTCGTCAAACTGGGCGGCTTCGTCCAGGCGGGCCCGGGTTTCACCGCCATTCCGGCGGTCATCAACGGCTGTTCGGACCTGATGGTCGAGGTGTTCGGCGACGCGGGTCGCCACGCCCGCTCGGCCGTCGGCGTCTATCAGCTGCCGCTCGGCTTCGCCGTCGAGGTGGACGCGGTGGTGGAGGTGCGGTGACGAAATGTCCCTTCTCCCCTTGTGGGAGAAGGTGGCCCGGAGGGCCGGATGAGGGGTATGGGAACGCGCACGCGCTGGTTCGGATAGCCCTCATTTCGCAGACCGAGTTTCACCCCTCATCCGTCTCGCTTCGCGAGCCACCCGTCGCTCGCGCGCGGTGCGCGCTTCCTCTACCCGCAAGGGGAGAAGGAAAATGACCGCCGACTTCACCCTCCAGGTCCACGACACCCTCTCGGCCATCGGGCGCGAGGCGTGGGACGCCTGCGCCGCGCCGACCGGCGATCCGTTCGTGTCGTTCGACTTCCTGCACGCCTGTGAGGCCTCGGGCAGCGCGGTGCCGCGCGCGGGCTGGGCGGGGCGGCACCTGACGCTGCGCGACCCCGACGACCGGGTGCTGGGCGTCATGCCCCTCTGGCTCAAGGGCCACAGCCAGGGGGAATACGTCTTCGATCACAACTGGGCCGAGGCCTATCAACGCGCGGGCGGGCGCTACTATCCCAAGCTGCTGTCGGCCGTGCCCTTCACCCCCGCGACCGGCCCGCGCCTGTTGGTCCGCCCCGACGCGGACGCCGCGACCGTGCGCCAGGCCCTGATCCAGGGGGCCCTGACCCTGTGCGATCGGCTGGACCTGTCGTCTCTGCACGTCAACTTCCCGACCGAGGCGGAGTGGCGGCTGATGGGCGACCAGGGCCTGCTGCTGCGCCAGGACATGCAGTTCATCTGGCGCAACGAGGGGTATCAGACCTTCGACGACTTCCTCGCCGCCCTGTCGTCGAACCGGCGAAAGACCATCCGCCGCGAACGCCGCGACGCCCAGGCCGGGCTGGATATCCGTGTCCTGACCGGGGCGGACATCACCGAAGCCCACTGGGACGCCTTCTTCGCCTTCTACATGGACACCGGCAGCCGGAAATGGGGCCGCCCCTACCTGACCCGCGCCTTCTTCTCGCTGGTGGGCCAGACCATGGCCGACCGCATCGCCCTGATGATGGCCTTCCGGGATGACACGCCGATCGCCGGCGCCCTGAACTTCATCGGCCGCGACGCCCTGTACGGCCGCCAGTGGGGCGCGCTGGAGGAGGTGCCCTTCCTCCATTTCGAGCTCTGCTACTACCAGGCCATCGACTTCGCCATTTCGCGCGGCCTGTCCCGCGTCGAGGCGGGCGCGCAAGGCGAGCACAAGATCGCTAGAGGCTACCTTCCCACCCCCGTCTACTCCGCCAACCACATCGCCGACATGGCCCTGCGAGTCCCGGTGGAGCGGTATCTGGAGCAGGAACGGCGGGGCGTGGAGGCGGAGATCGCAGGGCTGACGGCGGAGTTGTCGCCGTATCGGGGCTAGGGCCGTAGTTGATAGTCCGCTTCCGAGACGCCTCAACGGTCCGTCCTGAGAGACGACTACCTCGCCATCATCCCCGAAATTGTTTCTGCTGCGAGCGGAATGGGTGGGTGGTCAGGGTTCACGAGAGTTGCAATGGCCAAGATGAGGAGGGTCAAACCTCCAAGGCCATTGCGAATGCATGCTGCGACATCGACCTTGACGTCGACTCGTCCGGCCCACCGCTTAGAAGGCGCAGCTTCCTCGTTCCCTAGTTCTAGAGGGGCTGGTTGCCGAGGCCTTAGGGTCGGGAGCCGGATCATCCGCGCTAGGACCCGTGGGTTTCCTGCGCCTGAGCCGAGTAGGCGACAGGAACATCACGGACCAGTTTGGCGACCAGTCCTTCGAAGCTGAAGACGCGACGACCGTCTGCGTCGATTCCGCGCGTAATCAGCCCAGCTTTCTCCATCTTGGAGGTGGCCCTCTGCACAGTGCGAGTGTCGATCCCCATGCGCTTGGCAATCGTAGTCGAGCGGGGAAACACGGCGCGTGCGGGATCCCACCAGTGCGCCAGCAAATTGATCAGCACCAGCATTTCGGTTGGGCTCAGACGATACCTTGTTTGCAAGCGCAGCAGGGCAACTGGAACGGCCACAAAGCCTGACCCCTGGGTGACCGCTCCCTGCCACTTATCCTTGATCGTAGTTGGAACCGCTTCAGGGGCTGGTGGCAGCCCTGTCGTTCCGGCCTGAAGTGAGATCGTAGCTTCCATAACCATCGACTTAGTAGAAAGCCTGTGCAGCGAGCAAGTGATCTATTCTAATAGGTGACATCTGTGTCGTTTTTTTGCGCGCCTCCACCTCCATTGGGTGAGGGTTGTAGCGAGATCACGCCCTACCCCCGCTCCGCCGCCGCCGCGAACACCCGCGCGATCTCTCCGTCCACCGCCGCCGCGGCGTCCAGCTCCACCACCGCCGTCAGCCGCTCAGACCAGCTTTCCTTCCTCACCGCCGCCGACAGCCGCGCCGAGGCCTCCGGCTCCAGCTTTAGGCCCAGCAACGCCCGGCCGCCCTTCAGCGGGCGCATCGCGGCGAACTGAACGGACCGGCTCCAGGCGGTGTAACCCTTCCTCTGGGTCGGGACGACGCCGTCGACGCCCGCCGCGATCCGCTCCACCGCCTCCAGGATCGCCAGCGAGCCCGCATCCTTCCACAACGCCGCGCGCAGGCCGTCGGGATCGTCCCAGCCCAGCCCGCCCGGATCGGCGGCGGAGATGACGGTGGAGGCGTGGTTGATGCCCAGGCCGTGGTTCGCCTTCAGCCAGGCGGCCTGCGCCTTCCTGCCCGTCTCCGGACAGGCCTTCAGCACCTCGACCCAGGCGTCCAGCGACCGCCCGGTCTGCGCCTCCAGGTTCGCCTGCAGCGAGGCGAACCATGTCTTCTGACGCTCGGTCATCTGGATCGTGGTCATGGTCTTGGCTCCGAGCCGAACCCCGAAAGGGGTTCATCACAGCGATCACAACGTATCACGGCGAACACGGCGAGAGCATCGTCGCGTGCACGCACGGGGTCCCGCTGTGCTCTCCGTGGCTTTCCTTCCGCCGTGCCCGCTGTGAAGAACCTCTTGCCGGCCTGCGGCCCGCCCTTCGCCGGGGCGCACCAACGCGCTACCCTGCCGAATCCCATGCCCATCCGCCGCCTCCCGCCCGAGACCGTCAACCGCATCGCCGCCGGCGAGGTGGTCGAACGTCCGGCCAGCGCCATCAAGGAACTGGTCGAGAACGCCCTGGACGCGGGCGCGCGCCGCATCGAGATTCAGGCCGACGGCGGGGGCCTGTCGCGCATCCTGATCGCCGACGACGGCCACGGCATGGCCCCGGACCAGCTGGCGCTGGCGGTCGAGCGCCACGCCACCTCCAAGCTGGAGCCCGACGACGCCGGCGACGTCGACCTGCTGCGCATTCACACCCTGGGCTTTCGCGGCGAGGCCCTGCCCTCCATCGGCTCGGTCGCCCGCCTGACGATCACCAGCCGCAGCGCCGGCGGCGACGCCCACCAGATCACCGTCGAGGGCGGCGACCAGCGCCCGATCGCCCCCGCCGCCTTCCCCGGCCCCCACGGTGCGCGGGTGGAGGTGCGCGACCTGTTCTATGCCACCCCGGCCCGGCTGAAGTTCATGAAGTCCGAGCGCGCCGAGGCCATGGCCATCTCCGAGGAGATCAAGCGCCAGGCCATGGCGCACGAGGCGGTCGCCTTCACCCTCGACCTCGATGGCCGCACGGTGCTGCGCCTGCCCGCCGAACACCCCGGCGACGAGGGCCGGCTGAAGCGGCTCGCCGCCCTGCTGGGTCGCGACTTCGAGGCCAACGCCCTCCTGATCGACCAGTCGCGCGAGGGCATTCGCCTGTCCGGCTATGCGGGCCTGCCGACCTACAGCCGGGGCAACGGCGCGCATCAGTATCTGTTCGTCAACGGCCGCCCGGTGCGCGATCGCCTGCTGCAGGGGGCGCTGCGGGGCGCCTACGCCGACTTCCTGGCGCGCGACCGGCATCCGGCGGCGGCGCTGTTCCTCGACATCGACCCGCTGTTCGTCGACGTGAACGTGCATCCGGCCAAGGCCGAGGTCCGCTTCCGCGACCCCGCCCTGGTGCGCGGCCTGATCGTCGGCGCGCTCCGCCACGCCCTCGCCGCCGCCGGCCACCGCGCCTCGACCACCGTCGCCGACAGCGTGATGGCGGGGTTCACGGCGCACACGGGCGCGGCCTTCAGCCCCTCGTCCCAGGCGTCGCAGGGATTCGCCGGCGGGTTCAGCGGCTGGACCGGCTGGGACCGGCCTGTGGCGGCCAACCAGGACATCCCCGGCCTGTCGGAGAGGAGCGCCCGCGTCGAGAGCCCGCCGCCCGGCTTTCCCGCCTGGCCCGAACAGTCCGGCGCGCCCAACCCGGCCGACCCCATCGACCAGCCGCTGGGCGCCGCCCGGGCCCAGGTCCACGGCACCTACATCGTCGCCCAGACCCGCGACGGCATCGTCGTGGTCGACCAGCACGCCGCCCACGAACGCCTCGTCTACGAGCGGATGAAGGCCCAGATGGCGCAAGGCTCCGTCACCCGCCAGGCCCTCCTGACCCCCGAGGTCGTCGAGCTCGACCCCGCCGAGGCCGACCGCGTCATCGCCCGCGCCGACGAACTGGCGCAGCTGGGCCTGATCGTCGAACCCTTCGGCGGCGGGGCGGTTCTGGTGCGCGAGACGCCGGCCCTGCTGGGCGACACCAACGTCCAGGGCCTGATCCGCGACATCGCCGACGACCTGGCCGAACACGGCGCGGCGCTCGCCCTGTCCGAACGGCTGGGCGAGGTCTGCGGGACGATGGCCTGCCACGGCAGCGTCCGCGCCGGCCGCGTGCTCAGCGCGCCGGAGATGAACGCCCTGCTGAGGCAGATGGAGGCCACCCCGCACAGCGGCCAGTGCAACCACGGCCGGCCGACCTATGTGGAGCTGAAGCTTGCGGATCTGGAGAAGCTGTTCGGGCGGCGGTGATCTCGTCTTCCTCCCCCTGCGGCGGGGTGGGGGCGGCCGGGCGATGCACAGGCGACGTCAGAGTCTGGCTTGCCTTGCCGTCCCCACCCGGTCTCCGCTGCGCGCCGACCACCCTCCCCGTTCCGGGGAGGGAGAGGCGTCAGAGCCGCAACGCCTCCACAGTGCCGACCGCCTGCCCGCCCGAGACCACCGCCCCGCCCGCGATGGCGTAGACCGTGTCCCTGACCGCCGCCGCCGCCAGGCCGTGGCGCGGGGTCTTCATGTCCGGACCCGCCGTCCAGGCGTCCGTCGCCGGGTCATAGATCCAGGTCTCGCGGAACACGCCTCCCCCGCCGGGCGCGAACCACTCGCCGCCGAAGGCCACCAGTTTCCCGCCGACCGCGAGCATGGCCAGACCTCCGCCGACCTGCTGGCCCGCCGCCGTCGAGCGCGGAATGGGGGCCAGGGTGTCCCAGCGGTCCTCGCCGGGGTCATAGCGATCCAGCTGACCGGTCCCGCCGCCCCGCACCGTGCGCCCTCCTGCGACCCACAGCGCCCCGTTCAGCACCGCGCCGGCCGCGCTGTTCCGCGCCGTCGGGGCCGGGCGCGCCTCGTGCCAGCCGCCGACCGACGGATCGAGCACCCGGTGGGTCGCCACATCGGCCTGATCGGTCCAGCCCCCGTTCGCCGCTCCGGCCGGAGACCGCCCGCCGACCAGATGCAGCCGCCCGCCGTGCGCCAGCCCGACCGCCTCGCCCTGCGGCTCCGGCAGGGACGCGGCCCGGACCCAGGTCTCGCCGTCCAGCCGCCAGACCTCGCGCATGCCGGTCCATTCCCCGGCCGGGCTGACTCCATAGCCGCCGACGGCGAACAGGCCGAGCGCATCGTCGCCGATCATCATCGGGTGGTGGCGGCGCTGGGGCAGCGCCGGCCCCTCGCTCCAGGCGTCGGCGGCGGGATCGTAGAGCCCGACCCGGTCCTCGACATGCAGCGGTTGGCCACCCGGTCGCCCCACCAACCCGCCCGCTGTCACGATCCGGCCGTTCCAGACGGCGGCATAGATCTCCTGCACCGGCCAGGGGAGCGGGGCGCGCGTGTTCCACCCGCCCTGGGCGCGCGCGGGGCCTGAAAGGGCGACGGCTCCGGCGGCGATCAGAAGGGAGCGGCGGTCGATCGAGGTCATGGCTTCAGCGTCCGCTCCAGGAAGGCGACGACCTGGGGCCAGGCCTCGGCGCGCGCGGCGGCATTGGCCTCGGGCGTGCCGCCGCTGCGGCTGGCGTCGCGCGGGCTGCCGTCGCCAACCAGGTCGTGGCCCGCGTCAGGATAGATCAGCGCCGTCGTATCCAGCCCGGCGGGAGCCCGCGACGCTGCGATGGCCCGGGTAGCGGAGGCCGAATCCCACTGGGCGTCGCGTTCGCCCGCGATCAGGATCAGCGAACCCGCGTAGCGTTCGACCGGTATCCGGGCCTCGGCCTCGCGCTCGGGGTGGTCGGCGCGGCCGTTGGCGTGAATGGCGCGCAGATCGGCGTTGCCGGGTCCCGCCAGCAGACCCTCGACGAAACCGCGATAGGGCATGCAGGCCAGGGGCCGGCCCTCAAACGAAAAGGACGACCGCGTGCCCTCGGCCTCGATGGTCTCCAGACCCCAGCCCTCCCAGACCACGTCGGTCGGCGCATAGGCGACGATGGCGTCGATCCAGTCGTAGCGGCTGCCCGCGATCAGGGCGAACTCCGCGCCCTTGGAGGCGCCCAGCAATCCGAACCGGTCGACGTCGGCGGCGGGAAGCGCTCGCAGCGCCTCGCGCAGCGCCGCCAGCTGATCGATGCGGATGTCGATGAAACTGCCTGCGAGCTCCGGCTGGGCGGGCGGCGGACCGAAGTCGCCCCAATTGGGCGAATAGTAGGGCATGGCCACTCCGACATAACCCATCCGTGCCAGGATCGGCCCGAACCGGTCCCCGGCTTCGGTCCCGCCCTCGGCACCATGCAGGATCACGACGACCGGCCGGGGCGTATCGCCCTGCGTGGCATAGGCGACCGCGTGCGGAATACCGGACAGCGGCGTGGCCACCACCTCGTGCTGCCGCGCCTGCGCTCCCGCTCCGATGAAGGCGACGACGGCGACCATGGACAGGACGGTCCGGCGCATGAGGCTGAGCGACATGGTGATAGCCTGTTCTGCTGACGATGCCGCAGGTCACGGGTTTCCGACCGGCGAGTCTAGTCCCGGTCGCGCGTTCGCCGAAGGAACAGCACCCATGCGGCCCCATAGTCACGGTCGTCCAGCCGCTCATAGCCCGGCGTCTCGATCTCCGGCTCGTCGGAGCCGCGTTCGAACACCACGATCGCACCGGGCGTCAGCCAGTTGCCCTCGATCAGCCGCGCCAGCGCTTGTTCCCCCAGCCCCTTACCGTACGGAGGATCCAGAAACGCCAGGTCGAAGGCCTCGCCGTCCGAGCCGGGCCGGGTGCCAAGGTCGATGGCGCTGCGTCGATGCACACGCGTCGCCCCCATGATGCCGAAGGCGTCGGCATTGTCGCGGATGGCCCCGCGCGCGTCCTCGTCGGTCTCGACGAACAGGGCGAAGGCCGCGCCCCGGCTCATGGCCTCGAACCCCAGGGCGCCCGATCCGGCGAACAGGTCCATGACCCGCGCGCTTTGCAGGGGCTCGGCCCAGGCGGCGTGTTCCAGCACGTTGAAGATGGCCTGTCGCGCCCGGTCGGACGTCGGGCGCGTGCCCTGCCCCTCCGGCGCGACGATGGCGCGACCTTTCAGCTTGCCGGCGACGATCCGCATGGATCAGCCGCCCGAGCGGGGTCCGCGCGGACCCGACGGCTTCCTCGGACCGCCTGGTGCGGTTCGTCCGGCGGGCTTACCGCCGCCGCCACTGGCGCGAGGCTTGAAGTCGCGCTTGGCCTTGTCCGCGTCGCGGGCCCAGGTCGCGGACTTCGGCCCGATCATCTTGTCGTCGCGCGGCTTGAAGGCGCGCTTGGGCCGCTCGCCGTCCGCCGAGGCGCCCTCGCGCGGGGCCCAGGCCTTCTTGCCGGCCGCAGCCTTGAAATCGCGCGGTGCGGCCTTGGCCCAGCCCGTCTTCTTCGGAGGCCGCGCGGCGCGGGCGGTGGCTTCCTCGGTCGCGGTGCCGGCGGCGCGGACGCGGCTGGGCTTCCTCGACGGGTCTGCGATGGCCGAGCCGGACTTGCCGACCACCTTGGGCGCGCCGGTTCGGCGGCCGGGGACGGGGGCCGGCGTCTCCACCGTATTGCCCTGGGGCATGTTCTCGGGGCGGATGTGGGCGGCCAGCAGTTCGCGGATGACGCGGGGCCCGACCTCCTCGACCGCTCCCGCCGCCAGGGTGCCCAGCTGGAACGGGCCATAGGCCAGGCGGATCAGCCGGTTGACGGTCAGGCCGACCGATTCCAGCACCTTCCTGACCTCGCGGTTCTTGCCCTCGGTGATCTGGACGCTGATCCAGAGGTTCGCCGAAGGGTCGCCGCCCTCGTTGGTCTTGGCTTTGTCGATGGTCGCCTCGACGGGGCCGTACCGGATGCCGTCAACGGTCACCCCGTCCTTCAACGCGTCCAGTTCGGCCTGGGTGACCCGCCCCCTCGCCCGCGCCCGGTACTGACGCACCAGGGCCGTGTCCGGCAGTTCCAGTGCGCGGCTGAGTTCGCCGTCGTTGGTCAGGAGCAGCAGACCCTCGGTGTTGATGTCGAGCCGCCCGACAGAGATGACGCGCGGCAGGCCGGCGGGAAGCGCGTCGAACACCGTCGGCCGTCCGGCCGGGTCGTTGTGGCTGGTCAGGAGGCCGACCGGCTTGTTGTAGCGCCAGACGCGCGTCGCCTGGGTCGCCGCGATCGGCTTGCCGTCGACCGTAATGACGTCGTCGCGGGTCACCAGGGTGGCGGGCGTGTCCAGGATGCGGCCGTTGACCGCCACCTTGCCCAGGCCGATCAGCCGCTCGACCTCGCGGCGGCTGGCGATGCCCGCTCGCGCCATGGCCTTGGCGATCCGTTCGGTGCGCTTGGGCTCGGCGGGAGCCTCCTTGGCCCCGGCCTTGCCGCCGGGCTTGCCGCCCGCGCGAGGCGCCTTGGGCGCGCGCGGCTCGGGCCGGGCCCCTTTGTCGGCCGGATAGGCGCGGCCGGTGCCGCCGCCGGAGCCGCGTCCCTCGGCCGCCTTCTCGATCGGCGCATAGCGGGCGGCCGAGGCCGAGCCGGGGCGCGAGGCGCCGCCCTTGGGCCGGTCTCCCGGCTTGTGCGCGCGCAGGTCTTGACGCGGCCTGGGCTTCTTGTCGTTGTCGTCGGTATGGCGGGCCATGATGAGCGGTTCATGCGCATGGCGTTGGCCCTGGCGCAAGCGGCGGCGGACGCGGGCGAGGTTCCCGTGGGGGCCGTGTTGGTCAATGAGGCGACCGGAGACGTCGTCGCCGAGGGCGCCAACGCCCCCCTCGCCGGCCACGATCCCACCGCCCATGCCGAGATCGTGGCGATTCGCCGGGCCGCCGCCGCGCTCGGCAACTACCGCCTAACGGGCCTGACCCTCTATGTCACGCTGGAGCCGTGCGCCATGTGCGCGGGGGCGATCAGCCACGCGCGGATCAGTCGCGTGGTCTGGGGGGCCGACGATCCCAAGGGCGGCGCGGTCGTCCACGGACCGCGCCTGTTCGAACAGCCGACCCTGCATCATCGCCCCACGATCGAGGGCGGCGTCCTGGCCTCGGAGGCCTCCGATCTGCTGCGCGGCTTCTTCCGTGCCCGGCGCGGAACGGGGGTCGCTCCGGCCCGTTAGCCAAGCCTGGCTGTTAGGGATTTTCGATGCTCAAGTTTCTGTCGTCCGTCGTCCTGGCCCCGGTCGCCCTGATGGCCCTGTCCGCCTGCGGGCCTGAGCCGCGCGAGGCACCGACCGACGGCGAGGCCGTGCGCCAGCGGGCCATCGACGCCCAGACGGCGCGGCGGCGCACCGGCGCGGAGGTTCAGGACCGGGCCCTGAACCGGGTCATCCGCACCGTCTATCTGTGCGACAACGGCGAGCGCCTGTCGGTCGATTTCGACAACCCGCGCGACATGGCCACCGTCCGGAACTCCAGCGGCGAGGCGATCGATCTGTACAGGGAACGGGCCGTCGACGGCATCTGGTACCGCGCCAGCGCCCATGAGCTGCGCGGCGAGGGCCTGCTGGCCACCTGGACGGCCGACGGGCGTGAACCCTCCGACTGCCGCGCCATCGACTGATCGCGACGGGGCCGAAGAACAGGGTTGTCAACGCGGTCCGGCTCGTCCTTAAGGCGACCATGTCCCAGACCCTGACCCCCGCCCAGAAGAAAGACTTCGACGCCGGCTCGGAATGGCTGCGGTATCACCTGTTGAACCACGCCGAGATCAGCCTTGGGCGGATCCTGAAGGCGGTGCCCGACCACGTCGCCTCGCGCCACCTCTGGGGCGTCAGCCTGGTCAAGCTGGGCAAGGTCGAGGAAGGCATCGCCGCGCTTAGGACGGCGACCGAGGCCGAACCCGACAACCGCAAGGCCTGGCACGATCTGGCCGCCGCGCTTCAGATCGCCGGCGACGCGCCGGGCGCCAAGGCCGCCCACGACCGGGCCCACGCGGGCCTGAAGCCCATGCCCGCGGTCCTGGCCTTCTCACATGAGCGGGCCGAGTATCCGTTCACCGTCGTGGACTACAAATACAAGGCGATCGTCCGCCAGGGCGAAGGTCGCCCGTCCCATCCCGAACTGACGGCCATCCTGGAAAAGGGTCGCGATCGCTATGCCGCCCTGATCGACGAGATCGGCGACAGCATCTCCGATTACGAAGACGTGCCGACCTTCGGCACCTACGAGATGCGCAACCCGCTGTGGCTGAACGGCTGGTTCCCGCCGCTGGACGGCATGGTGCTGACCCAGATCCTCAAGCGCGAGAACCCGGCCCGCTTCATCGAGATCGGCTCCGGCGTCTCCACCAAGTTCGCCAAGCGCGCGGTCGACAAATACGGCCTGCGCACCCACATGACCTCGATCGATCCCCAGCCGAGGAACCAGATCGACGAGATGGTGGACGTGGTCATCCGTTCGCCGCTGGAAGACTGCGACCTGTCGATCTTCGACGCGCTGGAGGCCGACGACATCCTGTTCCTGGACAGTTCGCACCGCAGCTTCCAGGGCTCGGACGTCACCGTCTTCTTCATGGAAATCCTGCCGCGGCTGAAGCCGGGCGTGATCGTCCATATCCACGACATCTACCTGCCGTACGACTATATCTCGGGGCACCTGTCGCGACTGTGGAACGAGCAGTATCTGCTGGGCACCGCGCTGCTGTTCGGGTCCGAGCGGTTCGAGATCCTGTTCCCCTGCTGGTTCGCCCACCTGGACCCGGCGCTGCGGGCACAGGCGAACACCCGGCTGAGGCCCGGCAAGATGGCCGACATCAACCTCTATGGCGCCTCCTTCTGGATGCGGATGGTTTAGGGGCGCGGCGGCTCAGGGACGGGGCGGGCGCGGGCTCGACTGCTCGTAGGCATAGCCCAGCGACAGGATACGGGCGTCGTCCCACCTGGCCCCGATGAAGCTGAGCCCCACGGGCATGCCGCGATCCATGCCCATCGGCACGGTCAGGTGCGGATAGCCCGCGATCGCCGGCAGGCGGCTGGCCGACCCCTGGCCGTTGTCGTCGTCTTCCCGGTCGTTGGTCCAGGCGCGCGAGGTGGACGGCGCCACCAGGGCGACCACCGCGTTGTCGGCCAGCATCCGGTCGATGCCCTCCGGCCCCGCCATCCGCAGGGAGTTGGCGCGCGCGGCGATGTATTCGGGATTGTCCAGCCCGCTGGTCGCCTCGGCCTGGACGAACAGTTCCTGGCCGAACAGCACCGTCTCGCGCGGCTCGGCCTCGTTGAAGGCGATGACGTCGGCCAGGGTCCGCGTCGGCACCTGGGCCGCGTCGGTCGAGGCCAGATAGGCGTTCAGATCGGCCTTGAGTTCGTACATCAGCACCATCAGCTCGGCCTGACCGAGGCCCTGCATCGCCGGGGCGGTGGTGATCTCCACCAGTTCGGCCCCCGCAGCCCGCAGCGACGCCAGCGCCGCCTCGAAGGCGGCCTGGGTGTCGGGGGAATAGTTCGACACGCCATAGCGCAGCACCCCCAGCCGGGTGCCTCGCAGCGAATCGGCGTCCAGCGCGGCGCGGAAGTCGATGGCGTGGGTGTCGGCCTCGGCGGTCGCCACATCGGCCGGATCGGACCCGGCGATGGCGCTCAGCACGGTCGCGGCGGTCGCCACGTCCATGGCGATAGGGCCGGCGGTGTCCTGCGAATGGCTGATCGGCACGATGTGGGTGCGGCTGACCAGTCCCACCGTTGGCTTGAAGCCCACCACGCCGTTGACCGAGGCCGGGCAGGTGATCGAGCCGTCCGTCTCGGTGCCGATCGCCACGGGAGCCAGGCCCGTGGCCACCGCCGCCGCCGAACCGGACGACGAGCCACAGGCCGTGCGCGCCCGGTCATAGGGGTTGACCGTCAGCCCCCCGACCGCGCTCCAGCCGGAGATCGAGTTGGACGAGCGGATATTGGCCCATTCCGACAGGTTGGCCTTGCCCAGGATCACAGCCCCGGCCGCGCGCAGCCGGGCCACCAGAGGCGCGTCGCGGCCCGGCGCGTTGTCGGCCAGCGCCAGCGAGCCGGCGGTCGTGGGCATGTCGCGGGTCTCGATATTGTCCTTCAGCAGGATGGGCATGCCGTCGATGCCGTCGGCCGGGGTCCATTCGACCGCACCGACGCCCGGGGCCCACAGGATGACGCTGTTGGCCAGGGTCTCGTCGCGCAGCACCGCCGCCGGACCGCCCCAGGTCTGGGCGAACGCCGCGCTCGCCATCGCCAGCACCGCCGCCGACACGGCCAGCATCATCCTCGTCTTCATGATCGCATTTCCCCATCGCCGGACCGGCGTCCCGTCACCCTAGCGCCAGCATCGCGTCTGTGAACAGCCCGGCCGATCTGCGACTTGCCGCCGCGAGCCGGCGGTGTAGCTTCGGCGCGGGGGAACACCGTCATGCCAACTGGACTCACTCGGGCTTTCTCGGCCGCGCGCCGGGCGCTCATGGCCCCTGTGCTCATGCTGTCGGTCGCCCTGACGCTGGGGCTCGCGGCCTGTGCCACGCCGTCGGCACCCACGGCCGTCTATGCGCCGCCGCCGGCCGTGCTGGTCGAGGCCTGGCTGGGTCCGGCCGAGGAGGTCCAGACCGACCGTGTCATGATCTTCTACCGCGCCTATGGCGGGGGCGCGAGCCGGTTGGGGGCCTGGCTTTCGCCGACACCGCCCACCTCCCGAGACAGCGTCCGCCAGAGCCTGGCCCTGCCGCCCGAGAACATTGCGGAGGCCTACTCCGTCGTCACGGTTCCGGCGGGCACCCGGATGAAGGTCGGCATCGCCGCCCCCGCCTTCGGACAGCCGGGCGGCGGACGTCAGGTCCAGCTGCTGCAGCTGATCCCGACAGACAGCTTTTCCGACCCCATACCCCTGCCCTGACGGCTCAACCCGCCTTGCGCAGCCGTTCGGTCAGGGCCTCGAACAGGCGCAGAGTTTCCGGGCTGACATGGTGCTCGATGCCCTCGGCGTCGGCTTCCGCCGTCTCTCCGGTGACGCCCAGCGCCAGCAGGAACTCATGCACGATCCGGTGCCGGTCGCGCGAGGCGTCGGCCATCCGCTCGCCCGCCTCGGTCAGGGTGATGGATCGATAGGGCCGGGTCTCGACCAGCCCGTCCCTCTGCAGTCGCTGCAGGACCTTGGCCGCCGTGGCCGGCGCGACGCCCAGGCAGTCGGCGAGGTCGGTCAGCCGCGCCTGCCCCGTCTCGGCGATCAGGTCGCCGACCAGTTCGACATAGTCCTCCGCCACCTCGCTGGAGCGGGCGTCCCTCATTCGACGAAAGGCGGCGGCTCTGCGCGCCGCGCCGGGAACCTGGACCACGGCGGTCTCCACGAGACGCGGGTCACGGCCCGCGAGTCGCGCCAGACTAGACCATCAGCCCGCGATTTCATCGTCCTGTCGTGAAGGGACGCCAGGGACAGAGGGTGGTATCGATCCCTTCCATGACCCCGCGTCTCGTGATCGCCCTTCTGATCGGCCTCGTGCTCAGCGATGCGGCCCCCGCGCGGGCGGCGGCCCCCGTCCTGCCTCAGGCCGCCGAGCCGCTGCAGTTCTACGTCTTCAGCTTCACCGACACCCCGGCGCCCGAGGCCGCCCAGGACGTCGTCGTGGGGGCCCTGGCGCGCGACCTGACCGTCGATCCGGCGGTGGACGGCCCGGTCACCTTCCGCGCCGACGGCTGGTACGGCGACGAGGCCCTGCTTCAGGATTTCGGCACCGCCCTGCTGGATCAGGACATCGCCCTGATGCGCACCGGCCCGGGGGCCTACGCCGTCGTGCCGGCCGCCAATGTCCCGATGCTGATGGCGCGCGGCGGCACCCTGATGCGCCTGCCAGAACCCGCCACGGCCCGAGCCCCGTCGCGGCCGGCTGCGGCCGAAAGCGTTTCCGCCCTCGCCCGGCCGAACTGGTGGGAGGGCGCGCTCGCCGGTCTTTCGCTGTTCTTCGCCGGCGCGCTGGCGGGAGCTGCCGCCCTGTTCGCGGGCCAGGCGGTCCATCGCCGGGCACAGGCACGGGCCGCGCGGCCGTCTCCGCCCCCGCTGCGTCTAACCGACCAGCGGCTTTCCCTCGCCTCGCCGATCGACACCTCGGACGTCGACCCGGACCTAGTCATCCCGACCTTCGAGACGCGGCGCTGACCGCAACGAAAAAGGCCCCCCGGATCGCTCCGGGGGGCCCTTTCGTCATTCGGTGTCGAGCGTCGAACTATTCGACGATCTTGGCCACGACGCCGGCGCCGACGGTGTCGACGATCTTGGCCACGACGCCGGCGCCGACGGTGCGGCCGCCTTCGCGGATGGCGAAGCGCAGCTTCTCTTCCATGGCGATCGGGGTGATCAGCTCGACGTTCAGCTCGGCGTTGTCGCCGGGCATGATCATCTCCACACCTTCCTTCAGGTGCACGATGCCGGTCACATCCGTGGTGCGGAAGTAGAACTGCGGGCGGTAGTTGGTGAAGAACGGCGTGTGACGGCCACCCTCTTCCTTGGTCAGGATATAGGCCTCGGCCAGGAACTTGGTGTGGGGGGTGATCGAGCCCGGCTTGCACAGCACCTGGCCGCGCTCGACGTCCTCGCGCTTGGTGCCGCGCAGCAAGACGCCCACGTTGTCGCCCGCCTGGCCCTGGTCCAGCAGCTTGCGGAACATCTCCACGCCCGTGCAGGTCGTCTTCTGGACCGGACGGATGCCGACGATCTCGACCTCCTCGCCGACCTTGACGATGCCGCGCTCGACGCGACCGGTCACCACGGTGCCGCGGCCCGAGATCGAGAACACGTCTTCCACCGGCATCAGGAACGGCAGGTCGATCGGACGCTCCGGCTGCGGGATATACTCATCCACGGTCTTCATCAGGGCCAGAACCATGTTCTCGCCGATCTCCGGGTTCACGCCGTCGGTCGCGGCCTTGGCCGAGCCCTTGGTGATCGGAATGTCGTCGCCCGGGAACTGGTACGAGCTCAAGAGCTCGCGCACCTCCATCTCGACGAGCTCAAGCAGCTCCTCGTCATCGACCAGATCGACCTTGTTCATGAACACCACCAGGGCCGGCACGCCGACCTGACGGGCCAAGAGGATGTGCTCGCGGGTCTGGGGCATCGGGCCGTCGGCGGCCGACACCACCAGGATCGCGCCGTCCATCTGGGCGGCACCGGTGATCATGTTCTTCACATAGTCGGCGTGGCCCGGGCAATCGACGTGGGCATAGTGACGGTTGGCCGTCTCATACTCGACGTGCGCCGTGATCGCCGCCGTCAGCGTCGTCTTGCCGTGATCGACGTGACCGATCGTGCCGATGTTGCAGTGCGGCTTGGTGCGTTCGAACTTTTCCTTGGCCATTCTCTTCTCTCCGTCCCCTGAACAGGGGGCTTATCCTAGGTTTTCAGGGGCCCCGGTGGGCATAAGCCCACCGGAGATATTCGTAAACCGGCCGGACTTTACGGTCCGCCGGGATTGGTTGGTGCTTAGGCGCTGTACTTCTTGATCACTTCGTCGGCGACGTGTTGCGGCACCGGCTCGTAGTGGTCGTATTGCATGGTGAAGGCGGCGCGGCCCTGCGACATCCCGCGAAGGGTGTTCACATAGCCGAACATGTTGGCCAGCGGCACGAAGGCGTTCACGACGGTGGCGTTGCCGCGCATGTCCTGACCCTGGATCATGCCGCGACGACCGTTCAGATCGCCGATGACCGAACCGAGATAGTCCTCGGGAGTCACGACCTCGACCGCCATGATCGGCTCGAGCAGCTTGGGCGCGCCCTTTTCCTTCAGTTCACGGAAGGCTGCGCGGGCCGCGATCTCGAACGCCAGCACGCTGGAGTCGACGTCGTGATACTTGCCGTCCGTCAGGGTCGCCTTGAAGTCGATCAGCGGGAAGCCCGCCAACAGGCCCGAGTCCTTGATCGACTCCAGCCCCTTCTGCACGCCCGGGATGTATTCCTTGGGCACCGCGCCGCCGACGATCGCGCTTTCGAACACGAAGCCCGAGCCCGGCTCGCCGGGTTCGAAGGTGATCATGACGCGGGCGAACTGGCCCGTACCGCCGGTCTGCTTCTTGTGCGTGTAGTCGATGTCGACCTTACGGCCGAGGCTCTCACGATAGGCGACCTGAGGCGCGCCGATGGTGGCCTCGACCTTGTAGGTCCGCTTCAGGATGTCGATCTTGATGTCGAGGTGCAGCTCGCCCATCCCCTTCAGGATGGTCTGGCCCGACTCGTGGTCGGTCGAGACGGTGAAGGAGGGATCCTCCGACGCCAGCTTGGCCAGGGCCACGCCCAGCTTCTCCTGGTCGGCCTTGGTCTTGGGCTCGACCGAGATCTCGATGACCGGGGCCGGGAACTCCATCTTCTCCAGGATGACCGGCGACTTCAGGGGATCGCACAGGGTGTCGCCCGTGCGGGTGTCCTTGAGGCCGGCCAGGGCGACGATGTCGCCGGCGAAGGCTTCCTTGACGTCCTCGCGGTTGTTGGAGTGCATCTGCAGCATCCGGCCGACCCGCTCGCGCTTGTCGCGCGACGAATTCAGCAGGTTCTGACCGGTCTCCATCTTGCCCGAATACAGGCGGCAGAAGGTCAGCGAGCCGACGAAGGGGTCGTCCATGATCTTGAACGCCAGGATCGACAGGGGCTCGTCGTCCGAAGCCTTTCGCACGATCGGCTCTTCGGTCTTGAAGTCGATGCCCGGCGTCGGCGGGATGTCCAGCGGCGACGGCAGGTAGTCGACGACGGCGTCCAGCAGCGTCTGCACGCCCTTGTTCTTGAACGCCGAGCCGCACAGGATCGGATAGAAGGCGCCGGTCAGCACGGCCTTGCGGATGCACTTCTTCAGAACTTCCAGCGAGGGCTCGGTGCCTTCGAGGTAGGCTTCCATCGCCTCGTCGTCGAGTTCGACGGCGTTGTCGATCAGGTACTGGCGGGCCTCATTGGCCTTGTCGACCAGGTCCGCCGGGATCTCGCCCACGGTGAAGTTGGCGCCCAGGGCGTCGTTGTCCCAGACGACCGACTTCATGGCGACGATGTCGACCAGGCCGGACAGGGTGTTCTCGGCGCCGATCGGGAACTGGATCGGCACGGCCTTGGCGCCCAGACGATCGCGGATCGACTGCACCGAGGCGTCGAAGTCGGCACCGATCTTGTCCATCTTGTTGACGAAGACGATCCGGGGAACCTTGTATTTGTCAGCCTGGCGCCAGACGGTCTCGGTCTGCGGCTCGACGCCGGCGTTGCCGTCCAGCACGGCGACAGCGCCGTCCAGCACGCGCAGCGAACGCTCGACCTCGATGGTGAAATCGACGTGTCCGGGCGTGTCGATGATGTTCAGGCGCTTGCCCTGCCAGAAGGCGGTCGTCGCGGCCGACGTGATGGTGATGCCGCGTTCCTGCTCCTGGTCCATCCAGTCCATGGTCGCGGCGCCGTCGTGGACTTCGCCGATCTTATGGTTCTTGCCGGTGTAATACAGGATCCGCTCGGTCGTCGTCGTCTTGCCCGCGTCGATGTGGGCCATGATGCCGAAGTTGCGGTAGTCCTCGAGCTTGTGAGTGCGGGCCATGAAAGCGTGCCTTGAAGTAGGTTCAGGACGCGGTGGGCGCCCTCGGGGAGATGTCGGTGTCTGGATAAACGGGCGCGGGCGATCTAGCTGAAATCGCCCGCACTCGAAAGTCCCAGATAGTCAGCGCAGATGACGCTTTAAAGGCGTTACCAGCGGTAGTGCGAGAAGGCGCGGTTGGCCTCGGCCATCTTGTGGGTGTCTTCGCGCTTCTTGACCGCGGTACCGCGGTTGTTGGACGCGTCCAGCAGCTCGGCGGCCAGCTTTTCGGTCATGGTGTTCTCGCCACGCTTGCGGGCGGCGTTGACCAGCCAGCGGATGGCC
>NCEB01000016.1 GCA_002280475.1 Brevundimonas subvibrioides | reverse complement strand
GGCCGGACGCCGCGAGAGCGAGGGTCAGCACAGCCGAGCGGAAGGTGCGGGGCGTCATCCTGTCGGAACTCCACAATGGACTGTGTGCAGTATCGCGTGGGACAGGCGGCATTGCCTCTGAAATCGCTGACAGGTTCTCGGCGAGGGTGCCAAGGCGACGGCCCTCAACGGCGAGGAAGCTGATGGCCGATCCACAAGCAGACATCCCGAGGGCCTGATTGGGGTGGAAAGCGGAAGTCACGGTGGCGTGCAGGCTGACACAAGCAACAGGCATCAATAGTGATGCTTTTCGCCCGCTAGATCGATTGCCTCGTTCCGTCGCCGCCACGCGTAGGCCAATGCAATCTGTGCCAACTGAAATGGATTTGGCTCGGGCAGCGTGATCCCAAGACCACTCGTTGGAACTCGGATCGTTTTCTGGCGATCATTGATCTCGATCGGCGTGAGGACTGCTGGTGCTACAAACGATCCGCCGATTAGTGGCTCGTTTTCGCCGCTTTCGGCAGGAGTAAGCCTGAAACTTTGGACTACGCCATGTTCGAGGGCGTTCCGGGCTTCGCTGACGAACGTCAGCGTCTCATCCGCATCAATGTCGAGCGCGCACTTTCTCCAAGAGGACCGATCGGCCTGTGTGCCGATCCGATCACATTTGTTGATGCAGCGTCGCCAACTAACGAGGAAGTCGGTCCAGTGGCTGACCACCTCCTCGAACGTGAACTGCCCTCTCAGGCGCTCGAGCGCATCGTCGGCTTTCAGTAGAGCTTCATCTATATCTACGTGTCGTCGATCATCTCGGTCGATGGAGATTGCCCATAAAAGCGGCTGATCGCTTGGCGCCCTTGGTATGCTTACACGTTGGTAGACAGGGTGTTGCACCTCATTGCTGATGACGATCACACCGCCAACAACAAAAGACAAAGTGTAATCTGCGCGCAGGGCGAAAGCCGCTTTTACGTTTGTCGCGTGTAGTTCTATCACCGGTAGATGCCAACTGAGCTCGCCCTTCCCCGCCTCTGCAAAGGTTAAAATCCATTGGCCGGTTGGCAGAGCTTCCAGACGGATCGCTATATTCTGCTCCCGTTGGTCGAGAAGCGTTACCGGTTGCTGGGGTGGCCAGACAGGATCGAGGGCTAAATCCAAGATGATCGTGAAGGGGGGTGGCGTCAGCATGGGCGATCGATTCATCCGCTTATCCTGCATTATTTAAGCGGCCCTCTCCCTCTCTCGACGTTGACCGCTGACAACGTGATGCCAACCACCGACAAAGGTCGCCGTCCGAGGTCGAGATGCGGACGAAACGGCCATGGGCCAATGAGCAGACCTATTGAAGGTCCGAGATGGGTCGAGAAGGGTCGTTGAGAGTGTCGCGGGAAGCAGACCTTCGTAACCAACCTGCCGCTCGGCGCAGCCCTGTCTAGGTGAGGAAGTCCCGCGTCACCTCGATGGCCTCGACCAGGCTCATGCGCTGGACCTCCGTCCCCGGCGGCAGAGCGGCGAAGAGGCGGGTCGGGGTGGCGGCGTCCAGCATGACGAAGACGCCCCGGTCGTCGGCGCGGCGGATCAGGCGGCCGAAGGCCTGGGCGATGCGGGCGCGGGCGAGGGCGTCGTCGTAGCCCTTGGCCCCGAACTTCTCGCGGCGCGCCTTGTGCAACAGGTCCGGTCGAGGCCAGGGGACGCGGTCGAAGGCGAGCAGCCGAAGCGACCGGCCGGGCACGTCGACGCCGTCGCGCACCGCATCGGTGCCGAGCAGGCAGCTGTCCTGTTCGGCGCGGAAGATGTCGACCAGGGCCCCGACCTCCAGCGGATCGACGTGCTGGGCGTAGAGGGGAATCTGGGCCTTCGCCAGATCGGGGCCCAGGCGTTCGTAGACCGCCTTCAAGCGGCGGATGGCGGTGAACAGGCCGAGGCCTCCGCCGCCGGCCGCCAGAAACAGTTCGCGCATGGCCGCCGCCGTCTGGCGCGGGTCGTCCTTGGCCACGTCGTTGACGACGATGACCCGGCTGTTCGAGGCATAGTCGAACGGGCTTTCGACCTTCAGCGTCCGGGCCGGCTCGATCAGGCGGGCGGCGCCTGTGCGCATCCGGGCCATGCCGAACAGGTCGCCGCCGGAGGCCTCGGCGATCGGGTCGGACAGGGTGGCGCTGGTCACCAGGACGCCATGGGCGGGCAGGATGACGGCGGCCTCCAGGGGAACGGTCGGGTCGATCCAGTGGCGGCGCAGCGCCACGTCGTGGATACGGCCGAAGGCGGTCTCGACCGACAGCCAGTCGACGAAGTCCGGGTCCGGTTCGTCGCCCCCGTCCTGAAGCGCCGCCAGCATGGAGCGCCACCCGGGAAGCGTCATGCGGGCGCGTCGGTCGAGGCCCCGCAACGCCCCCTCGATCCGGGCGCGGGCCGAGCCGTCCAACTCGGACGCCTCGTCGTCGAGGATGTCTTCGAGGTGGCGGGCGAGCGCCAGCAGTGGGGCCTCGACGGCGGCGAGGGCCTGGGCCGCGCCCCGGGCGGTCTCCAGCAGGGGCTCGGTCGCGGGGCGGACCGAACATTCGGTGCCGAACTCCGAACTGGCGGACGAGGCGGCCTCGGAGGTGCGCGCGCGGATCTGTTCGAGGGCCGCCATCAGGAACTGCTCAATCGGGCCGACGGGGTTCACCTCGCCCGACGGCGGCGCGATGCGGCCGGAGATGCCTTCACCGGGCAGGGCGGCGGCGGCGCGGATGGCGTCCTGCAAAGCCTTCGATGCCGCCTCGTTGTCGGCGCAGAGGTCACCCAGCCGCTGTTCCAGGCCCCGCCCGCGACGGCCGCGTCCCTCGGGTCCCCGGATCCAGCGTCGCAGCTCGGCTGCCTCCTGACCCGAGAGGCAGGCGGAGAAGGCTGAGTCGGCGGCGTCGAACAGGTGGTGGCCCTCGTCGAAGACGATGCGCTTCAGGGCGGCGGTCTCGTTGTCCTGCTTCAGGCCGCGCGCAGTGCGGGCGCCGTCGAAGGCGGCCTGGGTCATGACCAGGGCGTGGTTGGCGACGACCAGATCGGCCCGGCGGCTGGCGCGGATGGTCTTTTCCACGAAACAGGTGCGGTAGTGTGAGCAGGCCGCGTGGACGCATTCGCCGCGCCGGTCGACCAGGTTGGCGGCGCCGGCCTGGTGCGACGGGGCGGTGGCGAACAGGCCCGGCAGCCAGCCGGGGAAGTCGCCGCCGGTCATGTCGCCGTCGCGGGTGTGCAGGGCCCAGCGGCTGGCCAGCGCCAGACCGATCAGGTCGCCGTTGCCCAGCTGGGCCGCCTGCACCATGTCCTGGAGATTCAGCAGGCAGAGGTAGTTCTCGCGGCCCTTGCGGACGACGGTCTTGCGGCGCCGTTCGGCCGGGTCGGGCCACAGGGCGGCGCTCTCGCGGTCGATCTGGCGTTGCAGGGCGCGGGTGTAGGTCGAGACCCAGGCCGCCCCCTGATTGCGCTCGGCCCACAGGGACGCGGCGGCGAGATAGCCCAGCGTCTTGCCGGTGCCGGTGCCGGCCTCCGCCAGCAGCATGCGGGGGCGGCCCTCTTCGTTCCGGGGCGAGAAGGCATAGGCGGCCTCGGCGGCATAGTCGGACTGGGTCGGGCGGGTCTCGTCCAGGCCCGAGGCCTGAAGCAGTTTCTCCAGCCGGATGCGGGCGGATTCGGAATCGACCGGGGCCGAGCCGGCCTCGCCGCGCGGCGCCTCGTCCTCCCACTCGGGCAGGCGGGACCAGGCGTCGAGGCCGGAGCCGCGATGTTGGCGCTGACGGAGCGGTCCGGCCTGGAGCGCGCCGGAGACCCGCCAGGCCCAGGACCACCCGGCGCGCCCGAGGGTCTCGGCCAGGGTGAAGGCGTCCTCGCGGTGGGGACAGGCGGGGTCGGCGAGTTCGCTCAGCAGGGTCGCGGCGGCGTCGCGAAGAGCGGCGGCCTGGGCCTCGGCCCCCTTCGGTTCGGCCATCCCGAGCGCAAGGGCCAGGCCGCTGGGGGACGGGGCGCAGAAGGTGGCGGGGCGGACGAAGGCCCACAGTTCCAGCACATCCAGCAAATCCGACGACCGAGGCGGCGGCGACAGGCCGAGCCGCCGCGCGGTCAGGCTGGCGTGGGCCACCAGCACGGGGCCGCCCGTGAAGACCCCCTCGGCCTTGCCACGGCCGATCTTTCGCGCGCCCTCGTCGTCGCAGATCGCCCCGGCGCCCGGGGGCACGGCGAGGGCGGCCGGCAGGGCCAGCCAGGGCTCGGCCCCGGTCAGGCGGCTGTTGGAGAGGACGGATTCGTTGGGCACCAAGGAGAGATAGCTGTTGCTTGAGCGAAACGGAACGGGAACATTGGATTGACTACTGTCGGCCGTTCCGGTATGGCCATAACGTATAGCCATACCGGGAGATCGCCATGAGCTGGAGCGTCGCCAAGGCGAAGGACAATCTGTCCGAGGTGATCCGTCGGTCGAAGACCGAGGGGCCTCAGGAAATCTCCTCGCACGGCGAGGCGACCGCTGTCGTCGTGTCCGCCGAGGACTTTCAACGACTGAAGGACCCTCGCGCCACCCGCGACTTCAAGGACTGGCTTTTGAACGGCCCTTCGCTGGAAGGCATCGATCTTGAGCGGGATCGACGACCGGCGCGTGACATCGATCCTTTCTGATGTATCTGCTGGATACGAACGCGATCAGCGAGCCCAAGCGTGCGCGGCCCGATCCGAATGTGGTCCGTTGGCTGTCCGATCAACTGCTGTCGGACTTGCACCTGAGCGTGATCACCGTGGGCGAGCTTCGGCGCGGCATCGTGCGACTGGAAACGGGTCGCAGGCGCGACGACCTCGATTTCTGGCTCGAGGAGATGATCTTCCGCTACGACCAGCGCATCCTGCCGGTCGATCTCGCGGTCACGGAGAGATGGGCGTCACTGGCCGAGGTCAACCGGGCGGCCGGACGCGCCTCGGAAATGACGGACGAACTGATCGCAGCGACTGCGCACGTCCACGGCCTGACAGTCGTGACCCGCAACGTCCGCCATTTCGAGCACTCCGGCTGTCGAGTGCTCTCACCTTGGTCAGCGCTGTGACTGCGAAACGAAAGGGCTGTCTTTGGGCCGGACTGGCGGTGCTTCTGGTTCTGGGCATCGGTTTGGTGTGGTTCTTCAACAGCGAGTTCATGGACATCGACAGCTGCCTCGATTCCGGGGGTCGATGGAGTGACGACAAGACCTGTGAGTTCGAGGCGCTGACACGGTGAGCCTGCCGCCTCTGTTCGCCGACTGGTTCGCCTCTCGGGGCTGGGCACCGCGTCGGCATCAGCTGGACATGATCGCGGCGGCGGATGCCGGATCGCACGCCCTGCTGGTCGCGCCGACGGGGGGTGGCAAGACGCTGGCGGGGTTTCTGCCGTCCTTGATCGATCTGGCCGAGAGGGGGCCCCGGCCGGCGTTCGGGCCGGGGTCGGGCATCCATACGCTGTACGTTTCACCGCTGAAGGCGCTGACGACGGATGTCGAGCGCAACCTGATGACGCCGATCCGCGAGATCGGGCTGAACATCCACGTCGAGAGCCGCACCGGCGATACGAAGCAGTCCAAGAAGCAGCGGCAGAGGGACAATCCGCCGGACATCCTGCTGACCACGCCGGAGCAGCTGGCGCTGTTCTGCGCCTGGGGCGGGGCGCGGGCCTGGTTCGCCGATCTGAAATGCATCGTGCTGGACGAGGTCCACGCGATCTGGTCGGGCAAGCGGGGAGACCTGCTGAACCTGGCGCTGGGGCGGCTGCAGAGCTTTTCGCCGGGGCTGAGGCGGGTGGCCCTGTCGGCGACGATCGATGACCCGAAGCTGATCGCGGAGTGGTTGGCGCCTCGTTTCCCTTCTCCCCTTGCGGGAGAAGGTGGCCCGTCAGGGCCGGATGAGGGGTACGAGGATACGCATCCCCCGCGTCCGCCAGCCCCCGCTCCCGAAGCAGAGTCTGACCCCTCATCCGTCTCGCTTCGCGAGCCGCCTTCTCCCGCAAGGGGAGAAGGGGTGGTCATCGTCAGGGGCGACCCGGGTGCCCCTCCGGTGATCGACGTGCTGGTCTCCGAAGGCCGCGTGCCGTGGGCGGGGCATACGGGGCAGCATGCGATCCCGGAGGTCTATGCGGCGATCCAGCGGGCGAACCTGGCGCTGATCTTCGTCAACACGCGCTGGCAGTCGGAGTTCGTGTTCCAGCAGCTGTGGGCGATCAACGACGACAACCTGCCGATCGGCCTGCACCACGGCTCCCTCGCCACCGAGCAGCGGCGCAAGGTCGAGGCGGCGATGGCGCGGGGCGACCTCAGGGCCGTGGTCTGCACCTCCACGCTGGACCTGGGCATCGACTGGGGGGACGTCGACCTGGTGATCCAGATGGCGGCGCCGAAGGGATCGAGCCGGCTGGTGCAGCGGATCGGTCGGGCCAATCACCGGCTGGATGAACCCAGCCGCGCGCTGATGGTGCCGGCCAGCCGGTTCGAACTGCTGGAATGCCAGGCGGCCAAGGAGGCCGTGGCCGACAATGCCTTCGACTGGGAGCCGCATCACATCGGCACGCTGGACACTCTGGCCCAGCACGTCATGGGGGTGGCCTGTTCCGAGCCGTTCGACATGGACGATCTGTATGCGGAGGTCACCGGCTGCGCCCCCTATCGCGCCCTGACGTACGAGGCGTTCGAGGAGGTGGTCGATTTCGTCGCGACCGGGGGATACGCTCTGCGGACCTACGACCGTTTCGCGCGGATCGTGCGGAACGCCGACGGCCGGTGGACGGTGCGGAACCAGCAGATCGCCCAGCGGCACCGGATGAACGTCGGGGCCATCGTCGCCGCCGGGACGCTGAACGTGAAGGTGGCCTCGCGGCGGGGCGGGGCGTCGAAACAGCTCATCGGGGGTCGCAAGGTCGGCGAGGCCGAGGAGTGGTATTTCGAGCAGCTGAGCCCGGGCGACACCTTCATCTTCGCGGGACAGGTCTGGGCGTTTCAGGGCATCGTCGGGATGGACGCCCTGGTGACCCACGCGACGGGCCAGGACCCGAAGATCCCGTCCTGGGGCGGGGCGCAGTTTCCGCTCGGGACGTCGCTGGCGGTGCGGGTGCGGGCCATGGTTCAGGACCGCGATCACTGGCGCGTCCTGCCGCCTGACGTGCAGGAATGGCTGGAGCTGCAGGACAAACGCAGCCTGATCCCCGACGCCGACAGCCTGCTGGTCGAGACCTTTCCCAGAGGCAGCCGCCACTTCCTGATCGCCTATCCGTTCGAAGGCCGGATCGCGCATTCGACCCTGTGCATGCTGCTGACGCGCCGGCTGGACAGGCTGGGTGTCGGGCCGCTGGGGTTCGTGGTGACGGACTATTCGCTGGCCATCTGGTCGATCCGGCCGATGGATCATCTGGACTGGGACGCCCTGTTCCAGCCCGACATGCTGGGCGACGATCTGGAGGCCTGGCTGGAGGAGAGCTTCATGATGAAGCGCACCTTCCGCAATTGCGCCCTCGTTTCCGGCTTGATCGAGCGACGCCAGCCGGGGGCCGAAAAGACGGGCCGCCAGGTAACCTTTTCCACCGACCTGATCTACGACGTGCTTCGCCGCCACCAGCCCGATCACCTGCTGCTGCGAACCGCCCGCGCCGACGCCGCCTCGGGCCTGCTGGACGTTGCGCGACTGGGCCAGCTGCTGGCGCGGATCGCGGGACATATCCGCCATGCGCCGCTGGAGCGGGCCTCGCCGTTCAGCGTCCCGGTGCTGGTGATGATCGGGCGCGAGCGGGTCGGCGGGGACGCGGCCGACATGATTCTGGAGGCCTCGGCCCAGGAGCTGATCGACGAAGTGATGGAAGACGCCCATCCTAGGCAAGACGGGGCCGAACTGATGGGGGCCGTATGAACGCGGCCCTGCGTGAGACCTTGACGCCGGCGCGGCGGCCCTGCGGATCGCTGTCGGTGCGGGTGATGGGCGAGCTGTGCGTGCTGCGGTGTTCGGGGGCGCTGTGGCTGCCGGCGCATGGGACGCTGGTGGCGGGCGACCTGCACCTGGAGAAGGGCTCCGCCTTCGCGGCGCGGGGCCAGATGTTGCCGCCCTACGACAGCCGGGCGACGCTGGACCGGCTGGAGGCGGAGATTGCCGAGCTGGCTCCGGCGCGGGTCGTGCTGCTGGGCGACAGCTTTCACGACAGCCGCGCGATCGGGCGGATGGCGGCGGAGGATCGGGCGCGGCTGGACCGGCTGGCGCAGGGGCGCGACTGGGTCTGGCTGGAGGGCAACCACGACCGCGAGGCCCTGAAGCAGGCCGATGCGGACGCCGTGTCGCGGCTGCCCGGCCGAGTGGTGGGGGAGGTGACGCTGGGCGCGCTGTTCCTGACCCACGAGCCGGAAGCCAAGCCGAGGCCGGGCGAGGTTGCGGGGCATCTGCATCCCTGCGCGCGGGTGATGGCCCATGCCCGGATGGTGCGGCGGGCCTGTTTTGTGACCGATGGGCGTCGGCTGATCCTGCCCGCCTTCGGGGCCTTCACCGGGGGGCTGAACGTGCTGGATCCGGAGGTCGCCGAGCTGTTCGAAACGCCGCCGATGGTGGGGGCGCTGGGACGGGACCGGGTCCATGCCCTTGCGTGGGGCAGCCTGGTCTAAAGTCTAAGGTGCGGGAGCTCTTGATAGGAGGTTCATCACACCGATCACAACGAAGGCACAAAGGACACGACGAGACCGAGGGGTCGCTTCGGTCGCCAATCACTCAGCTGGTGGAGCGGATGTCAGGGGAAGGGCGGCTTCGCCGCCGATTATCCTTGCCAAGACCCACTGGTCCCAAAAGGACCGATCGTTGACCGTTCCGCGCGCTCGGTCTCGTCGTGTCCTTTGTGCCTTCGTTGTGATCGGTGTGTTTAACCCTTCCTGGACCGGATACCGGCGGAGCGGACCGACGCCTTAGCCCTGCATGACGACCGCGAGGATCAGTGAGAGAACGGCACCGACCGTGGCGGTGGTGCGCAGGGCGGGATACCAGGCGGGCGGGCGGCGGCGATCCCACAGCCACATGAGGCTCAGTCCGATCGCCAGAAGCGTCAATCGGACGGGATGGGGCAGATCGACCGGCAACAGCGCCGCCCAGGCGGCAAGGGCGGGCAGATTGCTGAGGATCAGCGTCGTCGGATCAGGAGCACCGGACGACAGCGCGGCCCCCCAGCGCGTGCCACCGAGAAAGGACAGGATCACCGCGCCGTAGGCGATCAGGGCGCTCAGCCAGGCGTCCGCATTCGGGCCGCCCGCCGCGACCACGGCCGCGCAGCCCCCGAACGGGATCAGTCCGGCCAGCGCCAGGCCCCAGGCGGTGGTCTTGCCGCGATCCATCATCGTCTCCCCAGGACGCGGCTGGCCGCATAGCCGATGCCCGCCGCCAGCAACACGCACAGGACGCCATAGGTCCAGGGGCGGCGGTGGGCGAACTCATAGACGTCGCGCTCGAAGCCGACCTTGGCGACGGTGAGGGTCAGGTTCGACACGCCCGCCGGTTCGCCGTCGCGGAACAGCCAGACCTCGGCGTGGTATTCGCCCGTCGGGGCGATGGCGGGCAGTTCGACCTCGGCGCGGAACAGGCCCCGGTCGACGAAGGTCACGCCGTCGGGATCGGTGTTGTAGAGGGCCGCGGCCTCGCGCAGCCGGATCACGGCGCGCCGCCAGTCCAGATAGTCCTCGCCCAGCCGACTGATGACCACATCGCGCACGCCGTAGCGGGTGACGGTGCGGCTTTCCTCGGGCGCGTCGATGCGCAGGTGATCGACGCCGACGCCCAGCCGGCGCAGCTGGCCGAAGCCGGCGATGTCCGACAGGGGCCGGGTCGAGGCGGTCATGTAGAAACCGGGCGCCCCCTCGAACAGGACCGGGCGGCTGTTCAGCCAGACGCCGAGGTTGCGGGTCTTCTTGACCAGGCGGACCGGCTCGTCCGGACCTCGCACGACCACGACGACGTCGGTCGGATCGTCGGTCGGGTTGAACACCGCGCCGTACAGGACGATCGAGGCGCCCCGGAAGCGGGAGTCGACCTGGACCTGGGCATTGGTCAGGGCGGCGGCGACGCGCAGGTCCTGGACCGTGTCGACCGACCGCTCGGGGGCGGGGGCCTCGAAGGCGGGTGGGGGAGGGGGCGGGGCCTGGATCATCCGTCGGCCACCCCGGGGGCGATCAGGAAGATGTCGGACGGTCGGACGAACAGCTCAAGCCCCATCTGGATGCCAACCAGCAGAACGATCAGGCCGAGCGCGGCGCGCAGGACATCGGCCTTGAACCGGCCGGCGTAGCGGACCCCGAGCTGGGCCCCCACGACCCCGCCCAGCAGCAGCAGGGTCGACAGCACGACGTCGACGGTCTGGTTGCGACCCGCCTGGAGCACGGTGGTGATGGCGGTGGTGATGATGATCTGGAACAGGCTGGTCCCCACCACCACGCTGGCCTTCATGCGCAGGGCGTAGAGCATGGCGGGAACCAGGATGAAGCCGCCGCCCACCCCCATGATGGCCGACAGAATGCCGGCGAAGACCCCCAGACCCAGCGGCGGGATTGCGGAGATGTAGAGGCCGGACTTCGGGAAGCGCATCTTCCACGGCAGGCCGTACAGCCACAGCGGGCGACGGCGCTCGGTGCGCGGCGCGATCTCGCCCCGGACTCGACGCAGGATGGTGGTCAGGCTCTCGTAGAGCATCAACAGGCCGATGGCCCCGAGGAAGACGAGGTAGGAGACCGAGACCACCAGGTCCGCCTGGCCCAGCAGCCGCAGGTAGCGGAACAGCTCCACCCCGCCGATGGCGCCGAGAGCCCCGCCCAGAGCCATGACGCCGCCCATGCGGAAGTCGACGCCGCCCTGGCCCGAGTAGCGGATGACGCCGGAGGTCGAGGAGGCGACGACGTGGCTGGCCTGGCTGGCCACGGCCACGGTCGGCGGGATGCCCATGAAGACCAGCACGGGTGCCATCAGGAAGCCGCCGCCGATACCGAACAGGCCCGAGACGAAGCCGACCACCGCCCCCAACAGGATCAGGAGCGGCCAGTTCACCGAAATCTCGGCGATCGGCAGATAGATCTCCAAAGGGGCGGGCCTTCGGCTGGAACGAGTACGCTAGACGCCGGGAGGCGAGCGCGGGTGTCTTAACGAGCGTGGGGCCGCGCGGCCACCCCGATCAAGTTCTAGGCGAGCGGTTCCAGGGCGAAGGCCTCCGCCTGGGCGCGGGCGGTCTGACGGGCCGCCGCGGGGATGGTGGGGCTGAGCCGATCGACGGCGGCCTGGGCCTGGGGGTCGCCGGCGCGGGCCGCGATCAGGTACCAGCGATAGGCCTGGGTCGGGTCGGGGGCGATGCCCTCGTCGCCGTTCTCGTAGATGCGGGCCACATTGTACTGGCTGTCGACCAGACCCTGGTCGGCCGCCTGCTTGAGCCAGTCCAGCGCCTCGGCGCGGTCGCGGGCTCCGCCGACGCCGTCGAACAGATACATGCCGTAGGCGTGCTGGCCGCGCGCATCGCCGGTCTCGGCGGCGCGACGGGCCCACAGCCGGCTCTCGGCCTCGTCGACCTCCAGCCCCGCCTCGCCGGTCTGATAGAGGGCCGCCAGCTTCAGCTGCGCGCCCGGTTCGCCCAGGTTGGCGGCGCGGGTCAGGGTCTCGACCCCGGCGGGATCGTCGCGGTCCAGCTGTTCTATGGCCTGGGCATAGAGGGTCTGGGCCTCGGTCAGGTCGGCGGGGGCGGCATCGATCGGCGCATCGACCGACGGGCTCAGCACCAGGGCTGCCAGGGGCGTGGCCTCGGCCGCATTGGTCGCGGCGCCGCCGAGGGCCTGGCCGACGTCGGCGATGTCGTAGCCGGTCAGGCGGCCTGTGGCGTAGAGGCCGCCGACGACGGCCATGCCGGTGATGGAGGCAACGAAGGCCTTCTTGACCGTGCTGTCGCGCTGGGCCTGTTTGTCCAGACGCTCCTGCAGACGGGACTTGCCGCCTTTCTTGAGGCCGAGGCCGAAGGAGACGCGAGGAGCGGCCGGAGCGGCGGCCTCGGGCGTGTTCATGGCGGCGCGGGCCGCCTGGATGGTGTCGCGGGTCGAGGCCGCGCGACCGGCGGCGGCGCCGGCGCTCATGGACGCACGCAGACGGCGCGGATCCACGAACTCGGTTTCGGCGGCATAGTCGTCGGCCTCGTCGACCAGACGATCGGGCGCCGCGGCCATGGTGGCATAGGTCGGAGCGGCCTGGGGCTCCGGGGCCGGTTCGATCTCGGCGATCGCATCCAGGGCGTCGGAGACATCGGCCCCGCCGAAGCTGCCGAAGGCCGCGGCCGCGCCGCCGAAGGGCGTCGGCTCGGCGGCCGGCTCGATCCGACGCGGCAGGGCGTCGAAGCTGTCGGAGGGCGGCGAGGTCTCGTCGCTCCGGGACGGCGCGGCCGGGAAGGGTTCAAGCTCCGCCGAGAGGGGGTCGATCGACCAACCGTCCATCGGAGCGTCTTCCGCCGCGAAGTCGGCCTCGCCGGGGAAGGCGGCGGCGCGCCAGTCCGGCTGGGCGAAGTCGGCCGGGCGGGGTGCCGGAACGGGCTCGGGCGTCGGGACGACCGGCTGGGACTGGCGCTGGTCCAGGGTCTCGCGCGCCTCGGCCAGCAGGGCGGCGGTGCGTTCTTCCGACAGGCGCATGCGCTCGGCCAGTTCGCCCGAGGCCCGGTCGTAGCGTTGCTCGATCCGCTCCGAACTTTCGCCCAGGCGACGGCCGATGTCTTCCAGGGCCTGGGCGGACTTGCGTTCCGACTGGGCGATGCGGTCGGCCAGGCGGTCCGAGATGCGGGTGATCTCGGTGCCCAGCTTCTCCAGGGCGATGGCGTTCTGGTCTTCGGCGCGGGTCAGGCGGTGCTCGATCGCCTGGCCGTAGCGGCCCATGTCGTGTTCGATCTTTTCGGACACCGACTTGGTCAGGGCCGCCTCGAACTTCTCCAGCCGGGCGTCGCCGGCCGTCTCGATCCGGTCGACGCGGCCGTCCAGGTTCTGGGCGATGCGCAGGACCTCACGGCCCATGGCCTCGATGCCCTGGGCCGAGCGCTGCTCGGAGGCGCGGGCCTGTTCGCCCAGCGACTGGACCGCCGCCTCGATGCGGGTCATCCGGCCTTCGCTCTCGGCGGTCTCGAGCCGGCGCATCATCTCGACGCGATTGGTCTCGACCTGGCGCGACAGGGTCTCGGCCAGCTTCTCGAAGCGGGCGGCCTCGCGCACGCCTTCGGGCTCGACCCGGCTTTCGGCGGCGCGCAGGCGTTGGTCCAGTTCGGCGAAGGCGCGTTCCAGGCTCTTGAGCGCCTGGGTCGTCTGGCCCTGGGCGGCATCCAGCCGCTGGCCGACCTGGGCCAGGAGGTCGGTGCCGACGCCCGAGCCGGCGGCCTTCTCCACCGCCTCGATGCGCGACATCAGGGTCTGGGCCCCGGCGCGCTGGCGTTCCTCGATGTCGTAGAGGCGGCTGGTCAGGGCGGCGACGGCGGTGTCGGTCTTCTCGGTCGCATCCAGGCGCTGGCGCGTCTCGTTGAAGCCCGAGCGTTGCCGCTCCTCCATATCGTAGAGGCGACCCGCCAGGGTGCCGAGCGCCTGCTCGACCTTGGACAAAGTCTCGGCGGATTTCGGTCCGACCTCGCGCTCGAAGGCGCGCAGACGGCGGTGGCCCTCCTTCAGTTCGTCGGAGATGTCGTCGATGCGGCGGGCGTGGACGCCGGCCTGCTGGTCCTGGGCCTCCAGCCGACGGACGAGACCGGAGACGGCCTGATCGACGCCCTGGATGGCGATGGTCGAGCGGCGCTCGGCGGCCTCCAGCCGGGCGGCGATGGCGTCCACCGATGCCGCGACGCGGTGCAGGGTGTCGTCGGACGAGGAGGCGGGTCGGTAGGCGCGCTCCTCCATCGCATAGGCGTCGTCGAGCCGGCGCGAGCGGCCGCGCCGTTCGAAGGCTTCGGAGGCGTGGGGGCGGCGGGGCAGGGGCTGGACGCCATCGTCCTCGTCCCCGTCTTCCATGATCATGGTGTTGAGCCATTCGCCCAGCGTCATGCCCGACCGGCGCGCCAGATCCTTGGCGACTTCGCGCGCCTTCGGGTCGATGCCCTTCACGCTCCACGGCGCTGCGGCGGCTGCGCTCACTGATTCGGCTCCCGACCCATGCGGTGAACGCTAGTCGCCCATATCCGGGGTGTAAACGACGCGTTAACCCCAACATCTAGACGGCGGCCCAACTTCCTGTGGACAGCGCATTCCGCCCGCCCTGCATGGCCGGTTCGTGGTTAACGAGGGGTGAAGATTAACCTGTCGGAAAGGGTCGGGGTTGCGCGCTCGGGGGGCCGCCGCCACATCGCGACGATGTCGATGACCCTGACGCTTTCGCTGCTGGCCGCCAGCCTCGTCGTCGGGGGGTTCGCCGGCTGGCGCGGGGCCCAGCCCAGCGACTTCTTCAAGCCGCGGATGGTGCCCTGGCGGTTCATCATGCTGCTGGCGGGGGCGCTGGTCTTTCTTCTGTTGATCCATCTGGGCGCGCTGCTGGGCTTCGCGCCCCGGACCTGACGCAAGGTCGCAAGGACGGAACGGGGTCGCGGCTGGGCGGTTATCTCGGCCGAACCCCATGACAGGAGCCTCCCCATGGCCGATCACGCCCTGACCGCCGCCGACGCCGAAAAAGAGTTCTGGAAGCATCTGAAGGACTCCAACACCGGGATGCTGGGGTTGGATCAGCCGGGCTATCACGCCCAGCCGATGACCGCCTTCCGCGAGGAAGAGACCGGCACGATCTGGTTCTTCACCCGCGACGACACCGACCTGGCCAGGGACGCCGCGATCGGGGGCGGCCAGAGCGCCATGTTCCACTATGGCTCCAAGGACCAGAAGGTCTGGGCCTGCATCCACGGCGAGCTGTCGGTCCACGGACACGACCGGGCGCTGGTCGACCGCTACTGGAACCCGGTGCTGGCCGCCTGGTACCCGGACGGCAAGGAAGACCGCCACCTGACGATCCTGCGGTTCGACGCCGATGACGGCCGGGTCTGGGTCAGCGGCGGTCTGGTCAAGTTCGCCTTCGAGATCGTCAAGGCCAACATCACCAAGACCGTGCCGGACGCGGGCGGGGTGGCGGACGTCAATCTCCGGTAAGTCTCGCCTGGCCGCGGGGCGTCATCGAGCCTCGCCCTGCGGCCAGCTAGCCCTCCGGGAAGAGGAGGGTTTCGTAGTCGTAGGCTCCGTGCAGGATGTGCAGGATCACGACAGCGTCCGGATCGACGCGAAAAAAGATGAGATAAGAGCCGTGAACCCGTCGGCGAATGCCCAGCCTCTCGTAGCGGACGATCAGAGGAAAACGCGAGGGGCCTTTGCCGATATCGCGGGCCTTGCCGAGCAGCTCCCTGACGAAGGTCCGCGCGCGTCCCGGGCGGTCAGTGGCAATGTCGTCGCCGATGGCCCTGAGATCGGCGAGCGCGGCTTCCGTCAGAACGACCTTCAAACCGCGTCGTCGCTGTCTGACCGTCCAGAGTAGCGGTCATCGAGCGTTCGCGCGGCCTCGTCGAGATCGACGATGCGCCCAGCCGCCGCGTCCGCGAGCCCGCGATGGATCGAAGCGTCCAGCGCCGCCAACCGAGTCTCCCGTTCGTGAATCAAACGGACCCCTTCGCGCATGACTTCGCTGCGCGAATTATAACGCCCGTTCGCCACGAGCCGGCTGACGACGCTTTCGAGCTTGGTGCCAAGATCAACGCTGCTCGCCACCTGTCCCTCCGACATCATCCGGCCAGGCGATAATAGATATCAGTCCGCGAGGCACCAGGCCAGTACCGCCTTCTGCGCGTGGATGCGGTTCTCGGCCTCGTCCCAGACGAGGGAGCGGGGGCCGTCGATGACCGCGTCCGTCACCTCCTCGCCCCTGTGGGCGGGCAGGCAGTGCAGGAAGACCGCCTCGGGATGGGCGAGGTCCATCAGGGCGTCGTCGACGGTGTAGCCATCGAACGCCTCCAGCCGCGCCTCGTAGTCGCCGTCGCCCATCGAGACCCAGGTGTCGGTGACGACCACGTCGGCCCCGCGCACGGCGTCCCGGGGATCGCTGGTCAGGGTGACGTGGACGCCGCCCTTGGCCAGGTCGTGCAGGTTGGGATGATACTCCGCTGGGCAGGCGACGGTCAGGTGGAAGTCGAACTTGGGTGCCGCGTGCATGAAGCTGTGGCAGACGTTGTTGCCGTCGCCGACCCAGGCGATCGTCTTGCCGGCGATCGGGCCCCTGTGCTCCTCGATGGTCTGGAGGTCGGCCAGGATCTGGCACGGGTGCGAGCGGTCGGTCAGGCCGTTGATCACGGGCACGGTCGCGACCCGGGCGAAGCGTTCGACGTCCTCGTGATTGTTGGCCCGGATCATCACCGCATCGACCATGCGCGACAGGACCCGCGCGGTGTCTTCCACCGGCTCGCCGCGACCCAGTTGCATGTCGCCGGCGTTGGCGATGATGGCGGCCCCGCCCAGCTGGCGGATCGCGGCGTCGAAGCTGAAGCGGGTGCGGGTCGAGTTCTTCTCGAAGATCATGGCGAGCACGCGATCTGTCGCCGGGGCGTCGGCGTCGGGGCGGCCCTGGGGCCAGCCCTTGCGGGCGGCCTTCCGGGCGTGCGCATCGTCCAGGATGGCGCGGAGGTCGGCGGCCTCCAGCCGGTGGATATCGAGGAAATGGCGGGTCATGGCTGACAATCTTGGTGTGGGGCCGAACAGGGGTTCATCACAACGATCACAACGAAGGCCACAACGAACACGACGGGACCGAGCGCGAACGAAGAGATGCGAACATGGTCAAAGGACAAGACGGCGAAAGCCGTCCTGCAGTCTGAGCGTATTGAAGTTGATCAGGAAACCTAGCCGCACTTGTGAAAAGCGAAGATATGTCAGCACTTGGGCCGTATGGATCGACGCCAGGGCGTCGATCGCCTTAATCTCGACCACCACTTTCCGGTCTACCAGAAGATCGAGCCGGAAGCCGACATCAAGGCGCTCGCCTTGATAGCTCACAGGCACGCCGATCTGGCGTTCCACGGAAAGTCCGGAGCGGATCAGGTCCTGGGCTAAGCAGTGCTCGTAGACCGACTCCAGTAAACCAGGACCGAGTTCACGATGAACCGCGAAAGCGGCATCCATGACGGCGGTGCCGACGTCGTTCACCGCCGTTGGAACGCGCTCCGTCTCGCCGTGATCGCCGTGCATTCGCCGTGTCCGCCGTGATGAACCCCTTCCCCGCCTACGCCGCCATCTTGCCCCGGGCCGCCTCGCAGGTGCGTTCCAGCTTTTCGACGGCCTCGCGGGCTTCGTCGATCGTCAGGTTCAGCGGCGGGAGCAGGCGCACGCAGTTGTCGCCGCCGCCGGCGATCAGAAGGTGCTGCCCCTCACGGGCCATGCCCATGAACTCGCGATTGTTCGGGATCAGCTTCAGCCCGATCAGCAGGCCCTTGCCGCGCACGTCCTCGATCACGTCGGGGAAGCGTTCCTTCAGACCGTGCAATTGTTGCTTCAGATAGCCGGAGATCTCGGCGACATTGCCGAGGATCTCAGGCGTGTTGATGGTGTCGAAGGCCGCGAGGCCGACCGCCATGGCCAGCGGGTTGCCGCCGAAGGTCGAGCCGTGGGCACCGACCGTCATGCCCTTGGCCGCCTCGGTGGTGGCCAGGCACGCCCCGATGGGAAAGCCGCCGCCCAGAGCCTTGGCGATCGCCATGATGTCGGGCGCGATGCCGGCCCACTCATGGGCCCACAGCTTGCCCGAGCGGCCCATGCCGCACTGCACCTCATCGAAGATGATCAGGACGCCGTGTTCATCGCACAGCTCGCGCAGGCCCCGCAGGCAGACGTCGGGCATGGCCCGGCAGCCGCCCTCGCCCTGGACCGGCTCGACGATGATGGCGGCGGTGTTCGGCTGGGCGATCGCCTCTTTCAGCGCCTCGTGGTCGCCCCACTTCAGCTGGTGAAAGCCCTGCATCCTGGGCCCGAAGCCCTCGGTGTAGTTGGGGTTGGCTGCCGCGTTGATCGCGCCATAGGTCCGGCCGTGGAAGGCCCCGTCGAAGCCGTAGATGTCGATGCGGTCCGGCTGGCCGTTGGCGGCGTGATATTTGCGCGCGGTCTTCAGCGCGCACTCGACGGCCTCGGTGCCCGAGTTGGTGAAGAAGACGACGTCGGCGAAGCTGGTCTCGGTCAGGCGGTCGGCCAGCTCTTCCTGGCCGGGGATCTTGAAGATGTTCGAGACATGCCACAGCTGCTCGGCCTGGGCCTTGACCGCCTCGACCAGCACGGGGTGGGCGTGGCCCAGGCCGTTGGTCGAGATGCCCTGGACGCAGTCCAGATACTCGGTCCCGTCCCTGGCCCAAAGGCGAGCGCCTCGCCCGCGATCCACTTCCAGGGGAGCGCGATTGTAGACACCCATCAAGTGACCGGACACGGACATACCTCCAAAAGAAACGAAGCCCCGGCGCGGGCGCGACGGGACTTATTCAGACGCGACCGTTGTCGGATGAGGGGGGGGGGGAGTCAACTCACTGTCTCCCCTCTCCCAGCGGGAGAGGGCTTGAGCGCCCGAGAGCCATCAGGCGATTGGTCTTCGCGCGAAAGGGTGAGGGGTTACGGTGCGAGCCGGTGAGAGGAAAACCCCTCACCCTTTCGGCTTGTCCCATCGCTCCGCTCTGGGAGCCTCAAGCCCTCTCCCGCTGGGAGGGGGTCAACTTTTTAGCCGCCAGCCCGACTTGAACACCAGCCAGCAGGCCACGGCCATCACGAGCGTGAGGGTCAGGCTCATGACGACGCCGATCATCAGACTGCCTTCGGCCTGGCCGATGAAGCCGTAGCGGAAGCCGTCGATCAGATAGAAGAACGGGTTCCAGTGGCTGATGGTGGCGAAGGGTTCGGGCAGGTTCTCGACCAGATAGAAGGTGCCCGACAGGAAGGTCATGGGCATGACCACGAAGTTCTGGACCGCCGAGAGGTGATCGAACTTCTCCGACCACAGGCCCGCCAGCACGCCGGTCATGCCCATGAACAGGCAGGCGGCCGCGCCGAAGCCGATGATGGCGAAGAGGTTGGCGATCCCCAGCTTGGCGAAGGGCAGGACGCAGACCGCCGTGACCAGCCCGACCGCCAGGCCGCGCGTGGCGGCGCCCAGCGAAAAGCCGATGGTCAGCTCGAGGGGGCTGAGCGGCGGGGTCAGGAAGTCGGTCGAGGTGCCCATGATCTTGGCCTGGATCAGGCTGGACGAGGCGTTGGCGAAGGCGTTGTTCAGCATGGCCATCATGATCAGGCCCGGTGCCACGAACTCGGCGAAGGGCGTGCCGTGCAGCGGCGGGCGGGCCCCCTGAAGGGCGACGACGAAGACCAGCATGTAGAGCAGGGTCGTCACGACCGGCGCGGCGACCGTCTGGGCCCCGACCTTCCAGAAGCGGCGGACCTCGCGCAGGTACAGCGTCTGAACCCCGATCCAGTTGATCCCGGCGTAGTGGCGCGGGGTGGGCAGGCCGGACGGGCGGGTGGAAGCGAGGTCGGTCATGGGCGGGATGTGCGGCGGATCAGTGTGTGGCGCAAGTCCGCGTCTCCTCCCTGTCGCCCGCTTGGGCGATGGGGAGGTGGCAGCGAGCCCTTCGCGAGCTGACGGAGGGGGCCACACCGGCCGCCGGCGTGCGGGCTGGCAGCCGTCATCTGTTCCAGCGCCTTGCCCCTTCCACCACCCGCCAAGCGGCGGGCGGTCCCCCTCCCCATCCGCCAAGCGGCGAACGGGGAGGAGACGTCAAAGAACATCGATTCAAGATGTGGTTCCTGTGGACGGAGTGATTCGCACATCTTGCGTCCATTAACGGGTCGTTTACGATTAGTTGTGGGTCAGGGGGCCGGGAGGAGGCTCCGGGTGCCACATCTTGAATCAAATGTACCCGGAGGGCGACATGACCGCAGGCTGGACCGAAGACCGCGTCGGCGCGCTGAAGAAGCTGTGGCTGGAAGGCCAGTCGGCCTCGCAGATCGCCAAGCAGCTGGGCGGTGGCGTCACCAGGAACGCCGTGATCGGCAAGGTTCACCGCCTGGGCCTGTCGGGCCGGGCCACGCCGTCGCAGCCGGCGCGGGCCGCCACGACCTTCCGCCCCGCGCGGGTCCGCACCACCCCGCCGGTGCAGCCGTCGGCGCCGCGCCGGATCGAGGCCGCGCAGCCGCGTCCGGTCGCCCCGACGCCGTCCCTGCCCAGCGTGCAGGAACTGCCCGGCACGGCCACGGTGATGACGCTCGGCGCGCATATGTGCAAATGGCCGATCGGCGATCCGTCGTCGCCGGAGTTCAGCTTCTGCGGCCGCCGCGCCTCGGAAGGCGTCTATTGCGTCGAGCACGCTCGCGTCGCCTTCCAGCCCGCCCTGAAGCGGAACGGCAAGGACGAGCTGGCGCGGTCGCTGCGTCGGTATATCTGACGCCCTTACCTTTCCGCTCATCCCCGCGAAAGCGGGGACCCAGTCCTTGAGCGAGGCTGAGTTTCAGGGACCACAACCAGATCCGATCTTCGCCAATCGTCGCCCAAAGCACTGGGTCCCCGCTTTCGCGGGGATGAGCGGAGGGGATGGGAGCGACGAGCAACCTTCGCCGACGTGTCGCGCGTTGGTCACGAACGCCCCCTAGAGGGCCGCATCCGCCTCGTCCGGTCCGCCGGATGAGACACCGGGGGCGGGGCTGCGGTTATCCGGGTTGACGCAGCCCCCGACCCGGCATCCCTGGTGCGCTATCGCTCGCGACGCGGTCGCTCGCTGCTTGAGCGCGGTTCCCCGCCCTCCGCGTCAGTTCAGAACCCGCCCACCCGGGACGTCCAGGCTGAAGGCGGGGATGGCCGCCTCGAACGCGCGGCCTGTGGCGTCGGTCATCGTATAGGCCCCCTCCATGGTGCCGGACGGCGTCGGCAGGGGGCAGCCCGAGGCGTAGGAATAGCTGTCGCCCGGGGCGATCAGGGGCTGTTCGCCGACGACGCCCGGGCCGCGCACCGTCTCCACATGGCCGGTGGCGTCGGTGATGATCCAGCGGCGCGCCATCAGCTGGACGGCGGTGTCGCCCCGGTTCTCGATCTCGACCTGATAGGCCCAGACCCAGCGGCCCTCGTCCGGATCGGACTGGCCGGCCAGATAGGCGGGGCGGACGCGGACGACCACGCCCTCGGTCTCGGCTTCGTAAGGGTGGCTGTCGTGCATGGGCCATCGTCGCGCGCCCGTGTGACCGTTTCAAGCGTGGTCGCGCGTGCCGGGAACGCCGTGTATGGCGTTTGGCATGACCTTCGAATCTTCCGTGCCCGGCATCCTGCCCTGTCAGTCCATCGAGGCCCTGATCGCCACAGGCGCGATCACGTCCGCCACGCCGTTCGACACCGATCAGGTGCAGCCGGCGTCGCTGGACCTGCGTCTGTCCGACCGCGCCTGGCGGGTGCGGGCGTCCTTCTTGCCAGGGCGTCGGCTGGTGTCGGAGCGGATCGCCGACGTGGAGATGCATCCGATCGACCTGTCCAAGGGCGTCGTGCTGGAGAAGGGCTGCGTCTACATCGCCGAGCTGCAGGAGCGGCTGAGCCTGCCGCCTGGCCTGATCGCGCGGGCGAACCCCAAGAGCTCGACCGGGCGGGTCGATGTCTTCGTGCGCCTGCTGACCGACCGGGGTGGGTCGTTCGACGACGTGGAGGCGGGATACGAGGGGCCGCTGTATCTGGAGATCGCGCCCCAGACGTTTTCCATCCTGGTGCGGCCGGGCACGCGGCTGAACCAGCTGCGGCTCAAGGCCGGTGAGCCGCCCAAGCTGGAGACGAGGTCGGTCGGCGTCGATCTGCAGGGCGGCGACATCGTCGTCTTCCGGGGGCGCCGGCACGCGGGCGTGGTCGATCTGGACCGGATCGACGGGCATGACCCCAAGGACTTCTGGGAGCCGCTGACGCTGAGGCGGGGCGAGCTGCTGCTGGACCCGGGCGAGTTCTACATCCTGGCGTCCAACGAGGCGGTCGAGATCCCGGTCATGCAGGCCGCCGAGATGACGCCGATCGACCCCAGCGTGGGCGAGTTCCGGGTGCATTACGCCGGCTTCTTCGACCCCGGCTTCGGCACCGACGAGGCGCACGGGGCGGGATCCAAGGGGGTGCTGGAGGTGCGGACCCACGACACGCCGTTCCTGCTGGAACACGGCCAGATCGTCGCGCGGCTGGTCTATGAGCCGCTGACGGAGCGGCCGACGCGGCTGTATGGCGAGGGCGGCAGCCACTACCAGCGGCAGGGGCTGAAGCTGTCGAAGCATTTCCGGGCGTGGGGGTAGGCCCCGGTTCTCTCCCTCCCCCCGGGAACAGCTTGGCCCAAACCCCCGTCGCCCCGAGCGCCCCGATGCCGCCGAACACAGCCGCGCCGATGGGGCCGAGGAAGCGGACCATGACGCCGGAGTAGGCCTCGCCGAGTTCGTTGGAGGCGCCGATAAACAGCATCGACACCGACGACACCCGGCCGCGCATGTGGTCGGGAGTCGAGAGCTGGATCAGGGTCTGGCGGATGTTGACGCTGATCATGTCGGCCGCCCCGCCGATGAACAGGGCCGCCGCCGACAGCCAGACGACCTTGCTTAGGCCGAACGTCAGGGTGGCCAGGCCGAACACCGCGACGGAGGCGAACATCCAGACGCCCCCCTTGCCCGGGATCGGATAGCGGGCCAGCCACAGGGCGGTGGAGAAGGCCCCGAGGCCGAAGGCGGCGCGGAGCAGGCCGAAGCCCTCGGGTCCGACCTGGAGGATGTCGCGGGCGAAGATGGGAGTCAGCAGGGCGACCCCGGCGAACAGGACCACGATCAGATCCAGGGAGATCGCGCCCAGCACGATCTTGGTGTTCCAGACATAGGCGAGGCCTTCCTTGACCGACTGCCAGCGGCCGGGGCCGCCTTCGACGCGCTGCGGCTGGCCGCTGGTGCGCATCAGCAAAAATGACAGGAAGCCCACCGCGAACAGGACCAGCGACACGCCATAGGCCAGGGGCGTCGCGATCCCGACGATGACGCCGCCCAGCGCCGGGCCGGCGATGGCCCCGGTCTGGAAGGCGATGGACTGGGCGGCGATGGCGCGGGGCAGGGCGGCGCGACCGACCACCATGGGCAGGAAGGCCTGGCTGGCCGGAGCGAGGAACGCCCGCGAGGCCCCGAAGGCGACGGCGACGCTGAGCAGGCCCCACAGCGGCGGATTGCCGTGGATCGCCATGGCCAGATAGGCGAGGGCGCAGCTGGCCTCGGCGACGATGGCCAGCATGACGGTGGTGCGGCGGTTGCGGCGATCCGCCATCTCTCCGGCCGGGAGCGTCAGGGCCAGGAGCGGGATGAACTGGGCCAGGCCGACGAGGCCGAGATAGAGGCTGGCCTGTTCGATCGGATGGTCGCGGCGCGCGATCTCATAGACCTGCCAAAGCAGCGCCGAGGACTGGATCTGGATCGCCAGTACCGCCGACAGCCGCCCCAGCCAGATCAGGCGGAAGTCGCGGAAGACCCAGGGGTTGGTGGCCGTTTTGGCGGCTTCTACGTCCGCGGGCGTGATCGGCGGAGGGGCCTCGGGTGCGTCGGTCATGCTTGGGGCAGGCGTTCCGGGTTCGTCGTTGTCGCGGTCCGGGCGGCTCCCCTTCCAGCGTTCGGCTGGACCCCCTAAAGCATGACCGCATGAGCGGCGCATCAACTCCTGTGATCGATCCTGTCGGGCTGACCCAGGACCTCATCCGGCGACCGTCCGTGACCCCCGCCGACGAGGGGGCGATGGACATGCTGGAGCGGGTGCTGACGGGCCTCGGCTTCACCTGTCGGCGGATGGCCTTCGAGGGGCCGGGCGGCGAAGGCGTCCATGCGCGGATCGAGAACCTCTATGCGCGGCTGGGCACGTCCTCGCCCAATCTCTGTTTCGCCGGGCACACCGACGTGGTGCCGACCGGGGATGGCGCCGCCTGGTCGTCGGGGCCGTTCGAGGCGCAGGTCAGGGACGGCCTGCTGTTCGGCCGGGGCGCGGTCGACATGAAGGGCGGGATCGCGGCCTGGGTGGCTGCGGTGTCACGGGTGCTGGCCGAAGGGACGCCGAAGGGCTCCCTGTCCTTCCTGATCACCGGCGACGAGGAAGGCCCGGCGCTTCACGGGACCAAGCGGGTGGTCGAGGCCCTGGCCGCCGAAGGCGAGGTGATCGACGCCTGCGTGGTGGGGGAGCCGTCGTCGCTGCAGAGGCTGGGCGACACCATCAAGATCGGGCGTCGCGGGTCGCTGAACAGCTGGATCACCGTCCACGGCAAGCAGGGGCACGTCGCCTATCCGGACCGGGCGGCGAACCCCGTACCGGTGCTGGTGCGGCTGCTGGCCCGGTTGGACGCCCATGTGCTCGATCAGGGCTATGAGGCGTTCCAGCCGTCGAACCTGGAGCTGACCACGGTCGATGTCGGCAATCCGGCGACGAACGTCATTCCGGCCGAGGCGAAGGCGCGGCTGAACATCCGATTTAATCCGGCCCAGACCGGCGATGGCCTGATCGACTGGCTGAACCGCGAGGCAGGGCTGGTCCAGGCCGAGACGGGGTTGCAGATCACGCTGGAGCACATGTGCTCGGGCGAGGCCTTCCTGACGCCCGAGGGCTGGTTCACCGGGGCCGTGCAGGACGCGGTCGAGGCCGAGCTGGGCATTCGGCCGGAGGCCTCCACGACCGGCGGGACGTCGGACGCCCGCTTCATCCGCGCCCTGTGTCCGGTTCTGGAACTGGGTCTGGTCGGTCAGACCATGCATCAGATCGACGAGCGGGTGCCGGTCGCGGAGATCGAGGCCCTGACCGGGGCCTACGCCCGCGTGATCCAGACGGTCTTCGCGCGGGCGGCGCCCGCTTTGCCTTGAAGCGCGGGCGTTTCGCGGTCATATAGGGGAACCCACGGGGAACGCGGCCGCTTGCCGCGCGCTTCTCGTTGGAAACCGTGAAACCATAAGGAACCGACGCCCATTCGCCGTCCGATGAACCAGCCGCCCACCAAAGACGGGCCGCCCATGAACCAAGACATCCGCGCCCCCCGCGTCCTGCTGATCGACCAGCACGGGGAAAAGCAGGGTGTGATGCCGACCTCCGCCGCGCTGGAGGCCGCCGAGGAGGCGGGGCTGGACCTGGTTCAGATCGTGTCGACGTCCGAGCCGCCGGTGGCCAAGATCCTCGACTACGGCAAGTTCCGCTTCCAGGAGCAGAAGAAGAAGGCCGAGGCGCGCAAGCGCCAGAAGGTCGTCGAGCTCAAGGAAATCAAGCTGCGCCCCAACATCGACGTCCACGACTATGAGGTGAAGGCCAAGGCCATGCACCGCTTCTTTGACGAGGGCGACAAGGTCAAGGTGACGCTGCGCTTCCGCGGCCGCGAGATGGCCCACCCGGAACTGGGCATGAAGCTGTTGAACAAGGTCCAGGCCGATTTCGACGAGATCGCCAAGGTGGAATACTCCCCCCGCATGGAGGGCCGCCAGATGATCATGATCCTGGCGCCGAAGTAGGGCTTAGGCAGTAGGCAGCAGGCAGTAGGGTGATTGCGGTTGGACCGCATCACAGCCCGCGCTTTAACCGTTGCATTTGACGCTGGTTGCTACGCTGCTTCTTCCATGACCCCCGAGCCCAGCGCCCGCCGGATCGCGTTCAGAAGCGCGTCCGGCTGGATCGGCTTGGAGGCCACGCCGTTCATGCCGGCGGCGACGTAGTCCGCCTCGTCGCGCGGGTCGGCGTTGGCGGTCAGGGCGAGGATCGGCACCCGACCGGCGGGACCCGGCAGGGCGCGGATGGCGCGCGTCGCGGCGACCCCGTCCATCACCGGCATCTTGATGTCCATCAGGATCAGGTCGAACGGGCGCGACCGTGCGGCGTCGACCGCCTGGGCCCCGTCGGCGACGGTCTCGTGGGTGCAACCGAACATCTCCAGCAGGCGCGTGGCGACGAAGCGGTTGGTCGGATTGTCGTCGGCGACCAGCACATGCAGCGTCTCGTGCGGCGTCGGCTTGGCCATGGCGTCGCGCCCGGTCCGCATCTCGGGTCCGCAGCAGGGCAGGTGCAGGGTGAACTGGAACCGCGCTCCGCCCTGGGGCGACCGGGACAGGCCGATGGTTCCGCCCATCCGTTCGATGATCTGACGGCAGATGGCCAGGCCCAGACCCGCGCCGGCGCCCTCTCGTCCTGCCTCGCCCGTGTTGAACGGCTCGAAGATGGTCGCGGCGGCCGTGTCCGGAATGCCGGGGCCGCTGTCGTCGACGACAGCGTCCAGCCGCACCGCGCCGTCCTCCCATCGCGTGGACAGGGCGACGGCCACCGAGCCGGCGACGGTGAACTTCAGCGCGTTGCCGATCAGATTATTGAGCAGTTGCTTGACCCGCATGGCGTCGCCCATGACCCAGTCGTGCCCGGTCGTGTCGCAGACGACGGTCAGCGCCAGCCCCTTCTCCTCGGCGCGTGGGCGCCACAGGGCGTCGAGGTCGGCGGCCAGGGCGTCGACGTGCAGCGGCGCCGGTTCCAGCGTCAGAATGCCGGCCGAGGCGCGCGACATGTCGAGGGCGTCGGTCAGCAGCCGCAGCAGGCTCTGACCCGAATCGAGGATGGTCTGGACGTAGGGGCGCAGTTCCTGCTGCTGAAGCTTTCTGTCGAGCAGGCCGGCGACCCCCAGCACGCCGTTCAGCGGCGTGCGGATCTCATGGCTCATGACCGCGAGGAACTCGGACTTGGCGCGGCTGGAGGCACGGGCCTCGGCCTCGGCCTCGGCCAGGTTTCGGGCCAGGGCGGTCATCTCCTCGGCGCGGGCGCGGTAGAGGGCCGAGCCGGCCTGGAGGATCTGAACGCCCGCCCCGACGCCGAGGTAGCGGCCGTTCTCGACGACGATGAAGCCCCGCAGCAGCATGTTCAGCTCGGCGGCGTCGACATTGGCGAAGAAGGTCTCGGCCGAGGCGGACGCCTCGGCCGTCGGGGGGTGGGCGTCCATCAGCACCGACGCGGGCCTGCGGGCGTACAGCGCCCGGCCGAACTCGGCGGCCATCTTCAGGATGAAGGCGTTGCGTTCGATCAGGCCGAGGGGACGCCGGTCGGCGTCGATCACGGCGATGGCCAGGGTGTTGGGCTCGGCCTGGAAGCGGTCGAACACGACCGCCCCCAGGGTGTCGGGCGACACCGGTTCCACCGCGTCAATGAAATCGCCGATCCGAGCCATCGGGCCTCCTGTCGGTCGACAGACATAGGCCCGGTGCCTTAATGCGGGCTTTGCCGTTCTTGAAACTTTTGCAGCGATTTCATCGCGATATGTCCGTAAGCGGAGCAGTAATGGGGCGCGACGCCGGGGCTCTCGCATGGGCCGCCGCGCTCGGCTAGAAGGCGGCATGCCTGACAGCCTGACCGTTCCCGCCCCGCCCGATCGTCGTGACCGGCGGGCGCTGGCGGTGCTGTTCGCCATCGTCTTCATCAACCTGGTGGGGTTCGGCCTGGTGGTGCCGCTGCTGCCCTTCTTCGGCGACAGCCTGAACGCCGAGGCCTGGCAGGTCGCGCTGATGTTCTCGGCCTATTCGGTGGGGCAGTTCTTCGCCGAGCCCTTCTGGGGGCGGCTGTCGGACCGGATCGGCAGAAAGCCGGTTCTGCTGATCACCGTCTGCGCCAACGCCGTCGGTTATCTGATGCTGGCCTTCGTGCCCAACATCTGGCTGGCCATCGCGGTTCGGCTGTTCACAGGCCTGGGTGCGGGAAACGTCTCGACGGTCCAGGGCTATGTCGCCGACGTCACCCCGCCGGAAAAGCGCGCGGGGCGGATGGGGCTGATCGGGGCGGCGTTCGGGGCGGGCTTCATCGCCGGGCCCGGCCTGTCCGGCATCCTCGTGCAGGAGGACATGGGGCGGCTGGGCTATCAATTGCCGATCTTCGCGGCCTGCGGACTGGCGGTACTGGCGGCCCTGGGCGTCGTCTTCTTTCTGAAGGAGAGCCTGCAGCGATCCGCGACCCCGCCGGAGCGGTCTTCATGGCCGGGTTCTCGGGCATGGAATCGACTTTCGGCCTGTGGACCGGGGCCCGCTACGACTGGGGCGCGCGCGAGGTGGCCTTCGCCTTCATGGCCGTGGGGATCGTCTCGGTGCTGTCCCAGACGGCGGTCACCGGCCGGCTGGCGCGGAGGTTCGGCGAGAGCCGGGTTCTGGCCGGGGGCTGCCTGATGTTCGGGCTGGGCCTGCTGGGCCAGATGTTCTCGCCGGGGGCGTGGTTCGTGACGGTTGCGATGATCGTCGGAGGCTTCGGCATGGCGATGACCATGCCCAACATCTCGGCCATGATCTCCCGTGCCAGCCCGCCGGACCGGCAGGGAGCCATGCTGGGCCTGAACATGGCGGCGAGCTCGTCAGGCCGGATCGTGGGACCGATCGTGGCGGGCGCGATGTTCTCGGGCCTGGGGCATGACTGGCCGCTGGCGGTCGGAGCGGTTCTGATGATCCCGGCAGCGATCATGGCGCTCAACGCGGGGCGAGCCTCGACGCGCATGGCCCCGGTGCCGATCGCGGCCGAGTAAGCTTGCCTTTCGGCGTCGCTTCGCCTAGAAGCCGCGCCTTCGCGTACGGACCGCCGGGCGAACAGGCATGCCTGGGCGGTCCTTGAAACCAGCTTCCGATCAACCTTTCGGGCTCAAGTAGCCCGAAGGGCGGTAGCCCAAAAAGGAATGGAAAATGCCGAAACTGAAGACGAAGTCGGGCGCCAAGAAGCGCTTCAAGTTCACTGCGACCGGCAAGGTGAAGGCCGGGGTTGCGGGCAAGCGTCACCGCTTGATCAGCCACAACTCCAAATACATCCGCCAGAACCGCGGCACCTCGGTGATGGCCGACGCCGACGCCAAGAAGATCAAGTCCTACATGCCGTACGCCTGATCGGCGCGGCACCAGGACCCGGACTTCCCACCGCAATCGCATCGAATTTGAAATCAGGCGTCCCTCAAGCAGCAAGCGACCGCGTCGCGCGCGTTAGGGACCCTTCCGAAGGAAAAACAGAATGGCACGCGTGAAGAGGGGCGTCGTTTCGCACGCCCGGCACAAGAAGGTTCTGGAGCAGGCCAAGGGCTTCTCCGGTCGCCGCAAGAACACCATCCGCACGGCCAAGGCCGCCGTGGACCGCGCCGGGCAGTATGCCTATCGCGACCGCCGCACCAAGAAGCGCAACTTCCGCGCCCTGTGGATCCAGCGCATCAACGCCGCCGCCCGCCAGGAGGGCTTCACCTACTCGCAGTTCATCCACGGCCTGTCGAAGGCCGGGATCGAGCTGGACCGCAAGGTGATGGCCGCCATCGCCGCCGACGAGACCGGTTTCAAGGCCATCGCCGACAAGGTGCGCGCCGCGCTCGCCTGATCGGGGATCAAAGGCGATCGAGAACAGGGCCGTCCGGGCGACCGGGCGGCCCTTTCGCTTGCCCGGAGCAGACAAGAAAAAGGCGACCCTTGCGGATCGCCTTGAGGTGGCATCATCGAGAATGAGGCGCGGAGGCGGCGGGACCTGCTGTGGCGGGTCCAAGTCGGGGGGCGTCGTCGCCTCCGCAGTCCGATAACGGCGGATGCCCGACCGCGTTCCCTGAGGCCGGAAGTTTTTTCGCGCGATAGACGAAGCGGAACGGTGACGCTCGCCGATGCGTTTCGACCGCTCAATCCCCTGCACCGGAGCGCACCGCATGACCCATGATGATCCCCACTCGCGAGCCGCGGACGCCGTGCACGAGGGTCGGCCGGTCGAGGAGCAGTTCACCAAGCAGGGGCGGGGCGGACGAAGGATCAGCGTCGTCCTGGCCCTGGGCATCGGACTGACCGCGCTCGGCTTCTTCATTCTCTATCTGTTCTTCAGCCCGGGCTTTTCGGCCGGCGATCCGAACACCGGCCAGCAGGGCGTCGATTCCGCCGCCTTCCAGGGCGATGGCATGCCCGCCGCGGACGCGCCGACGACCTCGACCGGCGAACCCACGGCTCCGCCGACGGGCGAGGCCCCCAACGTCAACGCCCCCACGGTCCAGGCGGCCCCGTCCTCGGCCGAGTGACCGCCGCTTCGGGATGAAGAAAGGCCCCGCCGGCGCGACCGGCGGGGCCTTTGGCTTGTCTAACGCGCGCCTGGGGTCAGGCGGCTTCCTTCTGGCGCGTCGGGTGGAAGAACAGCGCCTGGCTGATCGCCGCCTTCACCGTCTCGGGCTGGAACGGCTTGGTGATCAGGAAGGTCGGCTCGGGTCGCTCTCCGGTCAGAAGCCGTTCCGGGAAGGCGGTGATGAAAATCACCGGCACGTCGAACCGCTTGAGGATATCCTTGACGGCGTCGATGCCAGACGAGCCGTCGGCCAGCTGGATATCGGCCAGGACCAGACCCGGGCGGTGACGGGCGACGGCATCGACGGCCTCGTCATGGGTCGTGGCGGTGGCGGTGACGGTGTGGCCCAGCTCGCGCACCAGGCTCTCGATGTCGGCCGAGATGATGGCCTCGTCCTCGATGATCAGCACGTCGGTGGCCAGTTCGGCGTCGATCTCGGCCTGCGCCTCGCCGATCAGCCGCTCGACCGCATGGGCGTCGGACGACAGGATCTGGGCGGCCTCGGACGGGGTGAAGCCCTCGAGCGCGGTCAGCAGGAACGCCTGGCGAGAGCGCGGCGCGATCCGCATCAGGCGGCTGGCGGCGTCGCCGTGCGTCTCCAGACCGCTCGCGTCCTCGAGCTGGGCGCCCGTCGACGACCAGATGGTGTGAAAGACGTGGTAGAGGGCGACGCGGGGCGTCATGTCGGGAGGCAGTTGCCGCTCGCCGGCGGCGAGGGCCTCCAGGGCGACGCGGACATAGTTGTCGCCGGTGGCCTGGTCGCCCGTGAGGGCGCGGGCATAGCGACGGACATAGGGAAGATGCGGCGCGAGTCTGGCCAGTAGGCTCATTATGGAAGTCCCCGACAGTAGGTTCGCGCGCCTGTCTTTCAGGCGCGTCTCGCGTGTCTAACGTAGCATCCCCGCCACGGTTCCGCGTCGCGGATCGCAGCTTGACCATAAAATGCGTTCGGGGTCGGAACCGGCCCGCGGCGGCGACGTTAGCGGCCTCACAAGTATAGGTCGGCCGTGCAAGGCCGGCGCGCATCCCGCGTGAATGAGATCAACGAGCTGGCGGCACACCACAACATGATCGACACCCCCGACCCCCGGCGCAAACCCGCCGCGGCCCCTGCGAGCGAACCCGGCCTTGAGGAGGCGCGTCTGCGACAGCAGGCCATCGGGGTGAAGCTGCGGCACATGTTCGACGAGGTCGTGAACGAGCCGGTTCCCGACGAGTTCCTGGAAATCCTGCGTCGCGCCGATCAACGCGGATCGGGTGGAGGCAAGGCGTGAGCGCGGCCCCCAAACCTCCCTCGGCCGACGACGAAGGCTTCAAGCGCGAACTGGTGCAGCTGATCCCCCACCTGCGCGCCTTCGCGCGGACCCTGACGGGCGACGCGACCGCCGCCGACGACCTGGCCCAGGACGCCATGATGAAGGCCTGGGACGCGCGCGCCAGCTATCAGATGGGCACCAATATGAAGGCCTGGACCTTCATGATCCTGAGAAACCAGTTCTACTCCGAGAAGCGTCGCTCCTGGCGCTCGTCGCAACTGGACCAGGAGGCCGCCGAACGGACCCTGGTCGCCGTCGACGATCCCGAGGCGCCGGTGGCCCTGGATGAGTTGCGCCAGGCGCTGAACACCCTGCCGGAGGAGCAGCGAGAGGCGCTGATCCTGGTCGGCGCGGGAGGCTTCGCCTACGAGGAAGCCGCCGAGATCTGCCAGTGCGCCGTCGGCACGGTGAAGAGCCGCGTCAGCCGGGCGCGCAAGGCGCTCCAGGCGACCCTGGAGCGCGGCGGCTACAGCCGGGACGGGCGCGCGGCCGGCGACGCCATGCGCTCGATTCTCGCGGATGCGGATCGCCTGAGCGCGGCCCGTCAGGGCTGAGGGCGTGGCCCCCGCCGGAGATCAGGGACCGCGTCGGCGGCGCCTGGGCGCGCCCGGCATGTCGCGGTTTCACGGCCGGGAGCAGGGGCTGGCGCGGTTCGAGGGAATTCGGTTCCGGCTGGGCGTCGCCCTGGCCGTCGCCCTCCTGCCCATCCTGGTCCTTCCGGCCCTGCTGTCGTGGGCGGACCTGGATCCGATCGGGGTTTTTCTCGCGCCGATCGTGGCCTGGATCGTCGCCTTCGGCACGGTGATGTGGGTGACCGAGCGCATCGTCGTGCGCTGGCTGGACTATCTGGAGCGGATCGCCGCCCTCTACGCACGGGGCCGCTATTCCGTCCGCCCGGTCCAGGCCTCGCACGCGCCGTCCGAAGTGCGGCGTCTGGCGGCCACGCTGGACGAACTGGCCGAGGCCATCACCACGCGGGACCGGTCGCTGAACGAGAGCCTGGTGGAGAAGGACGCCCTGTTGCGGGAGATCCATCACAGGGTGAAGAACAATCTGCAGATCATCTCGTCGCTGTTGTCGATGCAGCAGCGGGCCTTGAAGGACGAGCCCGCCAAGGTCGCCCTGGGCGACACGCGGCAGAGGATCTCGGCCCTCGCCCTGATCTATCGCACCCTCTACCAGAGCGACGACATTCGCCATGCCGACGCCAGCGACTTCCTGATGGAGCTGGTCGGCCAGCTGGTGGCCAGCGACAGCGGGCGCGGGCCGGTGGTGACCAGCGACATCAAGGCCGACAGTCTGATCGTCGATCCCGACAAGCTGGCTCCCCTGGCCCTGTGGCTGGTCGAGGCGGTGACCAACGCCCAGAAGCACGCCTTCGCCGGACGCGGCGGCGCGCTTCAGGTGCGGTTCAGGGTGCTGGGCGAGACCAGCGTGCTGGAGGTCGAGGACGACGGTCCCGGGCCCAGCGATCGCGACATGGAGACCGGCGTCGGTCGCACCCTCATGGGGGCCTTCGCCAAACAGCTGAGGGGCGAGGTCGAGATCGTGCCGGCCGCTCCACGCGGCACGATCGCGCGGATGACCTTCGCCACGCCCGAGGCGATCCAGCCCATCGACCCTCGCGATCTGGATCGGGTGGACGCCGTGGTCAAGCCGGGAACCCTGTCGCGCGCGTCGCGTTGAGCACGGGTATCGGCGGGACCTCCCCACCGTCGCCCGTTTCCAGGAGTTATCCATGCGCAAGGTCTTCGTACTGTTCGCCGCCGCCGCCGCCCTGACCACCGCCGCCTGCAACACCGTCGCCGGTGCCGGCCGCGACACCCAGGCCGTGGGATCGGCCGTGACCGAGGCCGCGAACGACGCCGCCGACTGATCCCGGCGCACGTCCGACCGTTTGAACCCCGTCGGCCCCGCCGACGGGGTTTTCTCTTGTCCGGGTTCGCGCGGCCCCGCTAGGTTCGCCGCAAGCGTCGGAGACAGGACGCGGGGGAGCCACGATGACCGATCACGCCGCCGAGCCGAGCAAGCCTGAGCCTGGCGAGCCCGGGCTAACCACTGTCGTGGGAGCCTCGGCCGCCGGCACGGCGTTCGAGTGGTACGACTTCTTCATCTTCGGCTCGCTGACAGCCGTCATCGCCCGGCATTTCTATGCCGATGTGGGCGAGGCGACCGGATACATCCTGGCCCTGCTGACCTTCGGCGTCGGCTTCGTCGTGCGGCCGCTGGGGGCGCTGGTGTTCGGCTGGTTCGGCGACCGGACGGGACGCAAGACCACCTTCCTGGTCACCATCACCCTGATGGGGGTGGCCACCGTCGCCATCGGCCTGCTGCCCGACTATGACCAGATCGGCCTGTGGGCCCCGGCCCTGCTGATCTTCCTGCGCATTCTCCAGGGGTTCGCCCTGGGCGGCGAATATGGCGGCGCAGCCATCTATGTCGCCGAACATTCCCCGGCGAAGTCGCGCGGCTTCCTGACCGGCTGGATCCAGACGACGGCGGCGCTCGGCCTGATCGGCGCCCTGACCGTGATCCTGGCCACCCGCGCCATCGTCGGCAACGAGGCCTTCGACGAATGGGGCTGGCGCATTCCCTTCCTGCTGTCGGCCGGGCTGTTGACGATCTCGCTGTGGATCCGCCTGAAGCTGAACGAGAGCCCGACCTTCCGCCGGATGGAATCCGAGGGCGGGGCGCGCCGGGCGCCGTTCCGGGAATCCTTCCTGGAATGGAAGAACCTGAAGTTTGTGCTGCTGGCCCTGTTCGGCACCATGATCGCCCAGGGCGCGGTCTGGTACTGCGGCTATTTCTATTCGCGCTTCTTCATGGAGCGGATTCTGAAGGTCGAGGTGGCCACGGTCGACATGGTGATGCTGTGGCTGACCGTCGTGTCGGCGGTGCTTTATGTCTTCTTCGGCTGGCTGTCCGACAAGCTGGGCCGGAAGCCCGTCATGCTGTTCGGCATGATCCTGGCGCTGGTCGCCTTCTTCCCCGGATTCCAGGCCCTGACGCGGGCGGCCAATCCCGCGCTGGCCGAGGCGCAGGCCTCCTCGCCGGTGACCGTGATCGCCGATCCGGCCACCTGCGCCCTGCAGTTCGATCCGGTCGGCAAGGCGGCCTTCGCCAGTTCCTGCGATCTGGCCAAGACCGTGCTGTCGAACGCCGGCGTCTCCTATGTCAACGTCGCCGCGCCCTCAGGATCGCTGGCCCGCGTCCGGGTCGGCGAGGTCGAGGTGGTCTCGGCCGAGGGCGAGGGCCTGCCGCCCGCCGAACTGGCCGCCGTCAAGGCCGAGGTCGAGGGACGCATCAAGGCGGCCCTGGTCGCCGCCGGCTATCCCGAGAGGGCTGATCCGGCGCGGGTCGATCTGCCGATGATCTTCGCCATCCTGATGATCTTCATCGTGGCGGCCACGGCCCTGTACGGACCCCAGGCGGCGGCCCTGGTCGAGCTGTTCCCCACGCGCGTGCGCTATACGGCGATGAGCCTGCCCTACAACATCGGCACCGGCTGGGTCGGGGGGCTGCTGCCGGCGGCGAGCTTCGCCCTCGTGGCGTGGTCGGGAAACATCTATTTCGGTCTGTGGTACGCGGTCGTCTTCACCGCCATCGCCGTGGTCGTGACCCTGGTGTTCATGCCGGAGACCAGGGGGCGGGACCTCAACACCATCGGGGAGTGAGATCGCGGTCGTGCCCCCTATCAGGGGAACCCGGTGGACGCGGGTCGCGTTCGGTGACGGTGTCAGCAATGTGTCGCAACAATCGGGTTGGTGCGGCGCTGAAGTTGGTGCAGATTAGTGCTCGCTAACGGGCTGTGAGGGGACCGTTGATCCGTCTGTCGGGATGTGTGTTCGGTGTCGTGGCGCTGGTGGCCGGATCGGTCCCCGCGGGCGCGCAGACTGTGGTCAATCAGAATTGGTCGGACGGCGAGCAGCGGACGGCCTCCACCATCACCGCCCAGCTGAACCGGCAGGTCGGGTTCAACGTCGCCACCGAGCGCGAGTTCGGCCCCGCGCTGGAGTTCGCCACCGACTATACGCCGATCGCGGCCCAGAGCCCGTTCGCGGCGACCACGACCCACGACGTCTGGCACGAGGGCGAGGGGCACTCCGACCGGCTGCGCCTGCGCCAGCGCGGAGAACTGCGCCGGGCCGATGGCTCGCCCCTGCCTTTGACGCCTCTGGATCAGGCGGCTTTCGACGCCGAGGGCTATGATCTGTCCTATACCCGCGGCTGGCCCGTGGCGCGGGGCTATACCGCCTCCGGCCTGGAGGTGACGCTGACCCCGCACGCCGGGGTCGGGGTCGGCGACCGGGGCGGCAGCGCCCAGGCCGGCGCGACCCTGACGATCGGTTCGGGCGTCGACGACATGGTGCCCGAAGGAGCCGAAGCGTTCGGCGAGCGTGCCCGCTGGTATCTTTACGCCGCCGGGTCCGGCACGGCGGTCGGCTACAACTTCGCCAGGACCCGCGACGGCGACTATGCCCGCTCCGGCGTCAGCCGCGACTCGGGCTCCTTCCTGGGCGACGCCTCGATCGGGGTGGCGATGCGCAGGGGGCACGTTCAGGGCTCGTTCGGCCTGGTTTATCGCGAGCTGGAGGCCGAGGGCCTGCGCGGCGGCGAGGGCTTCGACCGGGACGTGACCGAGGGGCTGGTCGCCTTCCAGCTGTCGATCAAGCCGGAATAGAGATCGGCTTCAGAACCATCCCTTGCGCTTGAACCACAGCAAGGGGAGGGCCGACGATACCGCCATGAGCAGCAGCGCCAGCGGATAGCCCCAGGTCCAGGTCAGTTCGGGCATCAGATCGAAGTTCATCCCATAGACCGCGCCGATCAGGGTCGGCGGCATCAGGGCCACGGTGAACAGCGAGAAGACCTTGAAGATCGACGACTGCTGGATGTTGATCAGGCCGAGCGTCGCCGAGAGCTGGAAGGTGATGCCCGCCGCCACGGCCTGGTTGTGGGTCAGCAGGCTGGCGGCATCGCGCCCGAGGGACCGCAGGTGCTCGCGCTTGTCCTCGATCATGTCCAGGCGCTCGTCCAGGCTGACGAAGGCGAACACGCGCGCGAGGCCCGACAGGCTCTGCTCGATGCGGCTGTTGGCGATCTGGGCGCGACCCAGCTTGGTGATCAGATGCTGGAAGCCGACGGTCTTCTCCGTGCCGGAAAAGACATGGCTGGCCACCCCGTCGACCTTGTGCGCGGTCTTGGACAGGACGTCGGACGCCCGGTCGATGATGGCTTCCACCAGGTTCAGGAACATGTCCGCGCCGCTGTCGCAAAGCGACGGCTCCCGCTCCAGCTTGTCGGTGAACATGGTGAAAGGACGGGGGTCGAAGTAACGGATCGTGACCAGCGGCCCGTGGGTCAGGATGAAGGTCACCGGGTCCACCGTCGGCAGCTCGGCCTCGGCGTTGTGCAGGATGTCGGCGGTGACATAGGTCGCGCCGTTCTCGCGGTAGAGGCGGCTGGACGCCTCCAGCTCGTTCATCTCCTCGCGGGTCGGGATCGAAAGGCCCAGCGCCTTTTCGATGGCCATGTCTTCCTCGCGGGTCGGCTCGATCAGATCGACCCACAGGGTGTCGGCCGGCAGGGTCCAGCCCTCGACGTCGATTTCCGCGCCCTCGCAGGCCGTGCAGCCCGAACGATAGAGACGGATCATCCGGGGAGGCTCAAGGCGTGGGGATCAGGGCTGGCCGGAGGCCGAGCCCGCGTTGCTTGCCACCTGACGACCGGCCTCCAGCCCCTCGCGGGCGCTGTTGTAGATGAAGCCGTAGGTCGGATAGACGGTCGTGCCCAGGTCGTTGATCGGGTTGTACCAGACCTTGACCTGGCTCCAGTCGTTCTGGCCCGAGACGTCGACGACGGTGACGTTTTCCTCGACCCGGCCCCGGCTGCCGCCCCAGTTGGCGTGGGTCACGCGGATGACGCGGTCGGTCAGGATGTCGGAGACGACGGCGACGTGGCCCCGGCTCATCCGGCCCTCGGGGCGGAAGACCAGGACGGAGCCGGTCTCTGGCGCGCGGCCGGTGCGGAAGCGGTCCACGGCCTGATTCCACCAGGTCCAGGCGTCGCCGAAGATGTTGATGCCGGAGAACATGCGCGCGAACGTCACGCACTGCCAGTAGGGATCGTCCGCGCGGACCGGGGCCGGGGACAGGGCGAAGAGGCCAAGGGTCGCTGCAACCACAGCGGCGGTGAGCCGTTTCGTCATGCTGGAATGTTTCCGACTGTTACGCCCGACCTATCCCTAGACGATAGTTTGCGAGGGTTGAAGAACCCTTTTCAGGCGAGTTGCGCGGCCTGTCGTCGCCGCTCGGCATGGGCGGCGCGACGGTCGGCCATGCCCCTGAGCGCCCGCCGGGCGGGGTGTTCGACCAGATGATAGGCGATCGCCGCCACGACCGGCAGGGCCAGCACGACCGCCAGCCACACGAACAGGTGAAGCTTCTTGTCCTCGGCACCCGTCACGCGGGCGGCCAGGTTCACCGCCAGCAGCTGCCAGGGCACCAGCACCATATAGATGGCGTAGCTGATCTCTCCCAGATAGACGGCCGGGCGCGACGCCAGCCATCCTGCAGCGGCGTTCGAGAGGCCTCCGAGCCCCAGGATCAGGCCACCGGCGAACAGCACGACCACGGCGTCCGGTGCCTGGAGCGAGGCCGCGAGCCCGATGCCGATCACCGATCCGGCCACGAGCCATCCCGGTCTCCACAGGCCGCCACGGCGATGCAGCAGATACAGGGCGCAGCCATAGGCGAAGCAGGGCACGATCCGCAGGGCCCCCCAGCGGAAGGTCGCCTCGGTCAGGGAGAAGCCCGCCAGCGCCTGGAACCCGGCGTAGAGGACGGCTCCGATCCCGATGGCGCCCGCAACGGCGACCAGGGGGCGCTCTCTCAATCGCCAGGCGACGAAGGCGAAGGCCGGAAAGGTCAGATAGGCGAACCACTCCGCCGAGATCGACCAGGACGAGTGGTTCCACCCCGCCTCGGGCGCGAAGCCCCAGGCGTGCAGCATCGTCAGATGCGCGGGCAGGGAGGCCCAGCTGAGCACATTGCCGTCGATGGCCATGCCGGCCGCGACCGCCGCCAGACCCAGGGCTCCGACGCCCAGAAGCGTCGCCAGATGCAGCGGATAGACCCGGGCGATACGCGCCCACAGGAAGCCGCCATAGCGAAAGCCGCCTTCGCCGAACGCCTTCAGATAGACGTGGCTGAGGATGAAGCCGGACAGGACGAAGAAAAGCTCGACCCCCAGATAGCCCTTGGCCACCAGATTGGGCGTCACCCCGATGTCGAGGTTGGGCCAGAAGGCATAGAGCGCCACCCAGGCGGCGGCGAAGAAGCGGAGCGCGGTCAGCGCGCGCAGGTCCTGGGGCGTTTCCACCTGTGTCATGGATGAAGTCTGCATCCGCGAGCGTACGAAAAGCGTTAAATCGCCCCCATGACCGACCCGACCCCGCCTGACACTCCGGTGCGCCTCTCGTTCGAGAGCCTGTCCGACGCCGCCGCCGACGATGCGGGGCTGGCGAGGGAACCGGCCCGCGCGGCCCTGACGGCTGCGCTGGGCCTGCTGGACCGGCACGCGGCGCGCGAAAGCCTGGTGGCGCTGTTCGACGCCGTCGACGGCGCGGAGGCCGCCGCCCGGTCGGATGCGGCGGCCCGACCCCGGCGCGGTCTGTTCGGCGGCCTGATCGCCGGGGCCGGAGGTCTGTCGGGCAAGGCCGTGGCCGAGGCCATGGGCCTGCTGGAACAGCTGGAGCCGCTGGGTATCGGAAAGCCGGAGATGAAGCGACTGCTGCCCGCCGCGCGCGACCGCGTCCGCGCCGCGACGGGCCGCGACCTGCTGGGCGATGCGGTGCGTAGCGTGCCGGGCGTCGGCCCCTTGCTGGGCGGCGGCTAGGCCTCTACGGACGCGGCTCGCTGTTCAGGAAGGCGACGGAGGCGGCGCAGCCGTTCAGCGTCTGGGGTCCCATCTCGACCCGCGCCGTCAGGGGATAGGTCCGGTCGCTCATGCCGTCCGAACATTCGGTGGCGATCAGGGTCACGACCAGGGCCGTGCCGTCCTCGCCCGCCGCCGCATAGACCGCCGTCGTTCCCTGGACCGTCGGACCCGGGTTGTCGGCCCGCATCCCGCTGGAATCGACAGCGGAATAGGCCAGGGCCTCCGGTGTGATGTCGACGCTCCAGAACGGCTCGGTGCCGATGGCGCGCAGGGGTTGATCGAGATCGACGCCGCCCAGGGTGGTCGGCTCGGGCGCCGGGATCGGTGCCGAGACCTCAGGGGCTGGTTCCGAACACCCGGCGAGGGCCAGGCCGGCGACGAGCGCGGTGATCCGAAGCATCAGCCGGCGGTCGCGGGCGGATAGGCGCTGAGCGCGTCGGCGCATCCGGCCTGGGTCGAGTCACCCCACGCCAGGGTGGCGTTCAGGGCCCGGGTCTGCTCGCCGAGATCGGCGCAGGGCCCGGCCGTGAGGGTCAGGGTCACAAGCGTCCCGTCCGTCAGGGTGATGGCATAGGCCACGCCGTCGCCAGCCGCCGTCGGGATCGCCGGGCCCGTCCGGGGCGTCGTCACGTCGCCGGAGAAGTCGCCGATGTCCTTCCAGGTGGCCACGCCATCGACGATCTCGACCGACCAGAACGGCTCGGAACCCATGGCCAGGAGCGGCTGGCTCAGATCGATCCCGCCCAGTTGGGATGGCGCGGCCGCGGCCTGTGCCGGGGCCTCGGTCGGCGAAGCCTCGGCGGTTTCCGCCTCGGGCGAGCAGGCTCCTAGGGCAAGGACGGCGACGACGGCGATCAGGCGGTTCATGAAAGTCTCCGAACGGGGTTCTGCGCGAGACAAGCCGTCCGCCGGGCCGGGGTCAACCCTGCTCGCGATGACGATTCCAGACGCCTAAGCTGGACCCATGGCGATTCGCCCGGAGCCGGCTCTCGAAGCCCTGGAGTTCTTCGCGGGCGGCGGGCTGGCGGGGCTGGGGCTGAGCGGATTCCGGACGACCTTCGCCAACGATGTGGATCCGATGAAGGCCGCCGCCTGGCGCGCCAACCACACCGGGGTGTTGAGCCAGGGCGATGTCTGGGCTCTGGAGGCTAGGGACCTCCCCGGGCGACCGACGCTCGCCTGGGCGTCCTCGCCCTGTCAGGACGTCAGCCTGGCCGGGGCGCGGGCGGGGCTGGGCGGGCAGCGGTCCGGGGCCTTCTGGGGCTTCTGGCGACTGATGCAGGCTCTCGACGCGGAGGGTCGGGCACCGCCGATCGTCGTTGTGGAGAATGTGGTCGGTCTGCTGACCTCGGGCGACGGCCGCGACTTCGTGGCGATCTGCGAGGCGATGGCCCAGGCCGGATATCGCGTGGGCGCGCTGGAGATGGACGCGGCCCTGTGGCTGCCCCAGTCGCGGCCTCGGCTGTTCATTGTCGCGATGCGAGGCCTCGCAGGCCCGGAGGCGGCGGCACCCTTGGCGCCGTTTCACTCCCCGAGGATCGTCGGGGCGTTCGAGCGGCTGTCGCAAGGCGGCCGCGCCGCCTGGGCCTGGTGGAGCCTGCCCGCTCCGTCCCGGCGCAACACCGACCTGATCGACCTGCTTGAGGACGACGAGGTTGTGTCGTGGTTTGACCACGACCACACGCAGGCGTTGATCGCTCTGGCTGCGCCCCTGCACCAGGCGCGTCTGGAGGCGGCGCGGGCCTCGGGCGAGCGCCGCATCGCCGCCGCCTATCGCCGGGTTCGGACGGAGAACGGCGCCAAGGTCCAGCGTCTGGAGCTGAGGCTGGATGGCTTGGCCGGATGCCTGCGGACGCCGGCCGGGGGCTCGTCGCGCCAGTATGTCATCGTCTGCGACGGGGGGCGGCTGAGGGCCCGGCGTTTGACGGGGCGAGAGGCCGCGCGGTTGATGGGCCTGCCCGACGGCTACCGCCTGCCGAAATCGGAGACCGCCGCCCTGAAGCTGATGGGGGATGCCGTGGCCGTGCCCGTGGTCCGGCATCTGTCGGAGGGACTGTTGCTGCCGGCCGCCCTGGGCCGCCTCGCCGCCGCCTAATCCTCGCGTCCGGCCTCGCGGCCGGGATCGAGAGTGTTGTTGACCTGGTCGTCCCAGCCTTCGCGATGGGACTTGAACGCCAGCGCCATCAGGAGCCAGGTCAGGCCGACCGTGCCCAGCACCCCCAACCCCATGGCGATCCAGCCGTGGATCGACATCGGCCCGCCCCCGATCGCCAACCAGAACCAGCCCATCGCGCCCGTCGCCAGGGCCGACAGGCCCAGGGCGAACAGGATGGTCAGGACGTGACGGAGCGGTCCGGTGGGCATGGGCGGGCCCTTAGCACATCGCGGGCGAGCCCGCCCGCGACACGATGCGCCGGATCAGCGCCGAACCCACTGGCCCGAGGCGTTTCTGTACCATTGGCCGGCCGGGATCCGGGCGAACAGCTGGGCCTCGAACATCCGGGCGGCGGCCACATCGGTCGTGGTGCCGGCGGCGCGGGCGCTGTCGCCATAGACCGCGCGACGGGCGTCGTTGGTATCCGAGACGGCGGCAGCCAATGGAGCGGGAGCCGGCGGGGTCCGGATGCCCAGATAGCCGTCGGCCTGTTCGCCGACGACGCCCTGGACCTTGGCCGCGTCGATCAGGGCCTTTTGCTCGGAGGTCTGAGCCCAGGCACCTGACGAGGGGGCCGCGCCGGCGGCGACGCCCAGCGCGGCAACGGCGGCGCCGAGCACGAAGAGCTTGTTCAGGGTCATGGGACGGTTCGCTTCCTTGGAAACAGAGAGGGTCATCAGAACAGGTTCGGGTTTTCGGCCAGCAGGTCGCGCAGCTCCTGATCCAGCCGCACCCGGACGTCGGCGTCCAGCTTGGCGTAGATCTGGATCGGGTCGACCTGCAACCGGATCGTCGGGGTGCAGCCGGCCAGCAGGGTGGCCGCGCCGACGGCGAGCAGGGTGGTTCGGATCAGGCGCTTGGGCGGGGTCATCGGCGAGGTCTCCGGGTCGGGAACGCGTTCACTGCCACTTCGGATGCGCCCTGTAGCGTGAATGGCCGCTGAACGGCAAAGCCAGGCCCTGGCCTGGCGCGCACTATTCGCCGTTCCTCGCCCGATTGACCTCCAGCAGGTCGGAGATCAGCTGGTTCAGGTTCAGCGTGGTGTCCAGCGTCAGGTCGATGCCGGTTTCGGACGGCAAGGGCAGGGGCCGGTTCAGGAACTCGCGGCTCATCAGCTCGGCCAGGCTCAGGCGCAGCTCCTGACGCTGGGGCGGGTCATGACGGCCGACGATGCGGAACAGGACCCCGACGCGGCCCTCATCCAGGCTGTTCACCTCGGCGGTCAGGACGTCGAAGGCCAGGTTCTCCATGGCCTGATAGGCCAGGTCCTCGACCGTGCCGGGCGGCACCGCCCCGCCGCCTCCGGCCTCCAGTCCGGTCAGGGCCTCGCGCGCGATCGACAGGCGACCGGGCTGGGCCGCGAACAGGGTGCCGCCGGTCACCCGCACGCCGGTGTCGGGATCCGAGATGAAGGGCAGGCGGCCCGAGACCACGGCGTCCAGGCTGACCTTGTCGCCAAAGCCCGCGCCGGCGATCAGCTCTCCCAGCTGGATGCGGTCCAGCACGATTACGCCCGAGAAGGGCTCGCGCGCCAGGGGCACGCTGAAGGGCTCGACCCGCACGGTCCCGCCCGCCGCCTGGATGGCCCCGCCCTCGACGGTGATGGCCGCCTTGTCCAGCTGGAAGCGCAGGTCGAGGTCGGTCAGGGGCGCGATCGACTCCAGGGTGGCGACGCGCAGGGACTGGTTCGGGGCGGTGGTCAGGGGCGCCAGGTTGGTGAAGTCGATGGTGCCAGACAGCCCCTTCACCGGGCCGGCGGGGCTGGCGAAGTCCAGGCTGGGGATGACCAGCCGACCGGAACTCGTGCCGCCCTCGGGCAGGTCGGGGCTCCAGGCGATGCGACCGGTGAAGGACGCCGAGCCGCTGGCGGGCGACTGGACGAAATCGGCGGCGAGGGGGCTGAGGTCGGCGGGTTGCAGGCCACCCTCGGCGAACACCAGCGACGGGGCCTCGATCCCGACCCCGCCCACGCCGCTCGGTCCGTCATGCGCCAGCGTCAGGCGTCCCAGCGGATTGCCCGACCGCGCCAGGTCGAAGGCGCCGGACCACTGCTCGCCCTCCAGACGCGCCCGACCGCTGGCCGTCAGGGGGTTGAAGCGGAGCGGCCGGGTCGCGTCCTCGACGGTCGCGGTCGTCACCCGGGCGTCCAGGCCCAGCCCCGCCGAGGAGCCCGTCGCCACCACCGGCCCTTCAGCCTCCGAGACGGCCAGCGCCAGGAAGGGGGCCTGGGCGTCCACGCCTCTCATGGCGCCCGACACCCGCCAGCGACCGCCCTCGGCGACCAGAAGGGGGCCGCCCGACGGGCAGAGGCGGCCGGAGACGTCCATGACGTCGTTCTCGTCGAAATCCAGCCGCTCGACCGCGATCGCCACACAGGCGTCGGGCGCATAGGTCACCCGCCCCCGGTCGCTGGCCAGAAGACCCGCCGTCTGGACGGTCAGACCCCGCGCCGGGCCGAAGTCGAGGGCGGCGCGACCGTCCAGCCGGGCCTGGAAGCCTCCGGCCGTCAGCCGCCAGTCCGGGACCGCGAAGGCGGCCTCCGGCAGGCCCCGCCCCCGAGTCGCGGTCAGGGTCAGGGCCCCGCCCCCGCGCTCGCCGGGCCGGGCCGAAAACAGGGGTGTCGCCGCTGGTGAGAGGGTCAGGACGCCGCCGTTGACGGGCGTGATCCGCGCCGGCTGGCTGAGAGTCACGGTCGTCCCGGCCTCGCCGGAGGTGAGGCGAAGGGCCGGGGCCGAAAGCGAGAAGCCGCCGAGCGCGCGCTTCAGCTCGGCCAACTCCGGCACATCGTCGGACCTCGCCGGGCCGAACAGGGGCCAGCCGCCGCGACCGGCGGCGACGCGGCCGGTCAGAGACAGCGCGGTCGCCCGGGCCGAGGCGTAGTCGAGATCAAGACGGCCGGTCACCGCCTCCAGCCGCAGGCTGTCCAGCGCCGCGTGGGTCAAGCTGGCCGTGATTGGCCCGCCGGCCTCGACGCCTTCGCCGTCCGACCGCAGAGCCAGGGCGGATGACGTCGCCGTCAGCCCCGCCAACGTCAGGTCTCCGGCCTGACCCGAGGCGGCCATGATCCGGGCAGGACCGCGCAGGCTCCAGTCGATCGCGTCCGACCGGCGGCGCATGGCGAGGCGAGCGTCCGTCGCCGCGATGTCGGCACCGCGCGCGGACAGCCCCGGCGCCGTCAGACGATCGGCCGCCAGACGCGCATTCGCCGTCCCCTCGAAGCCCAGGGTCTCGACCCAGCCCGTGGCCTCGCCGTCCGCCGCCAGAGTCAGGGTCGCGCCCTGTGCCGAGGCCTCGCCCACGGTCAGGCGATCGCCGGTCAGCCGGACTGTCAGCGCCGCCCGCCCGTCGCCCCTGCGCGCCTCCATGTCCGGATAGGGCAGGTCGCCGGTCGCGACCAGACGCGCGTCCTCGCCCGCCGCGCTCGGCAGGGTGAATCTCTGGGCGTCCAGCACCAGTCGCGTCGTCACGCGGTCCCCTGTGGTGGTCAACTCCAGCGATCCACCGAGGCCCCGGGCCTCGACACCGCCGCTGCGAAGCGATGCCGCCGGCATCCGCGCAGACAGCCGCATCAGCTTGCCGTCGTCGAGACGGGCATCGGCCAGCAGGGAAACGGGACCATATTCTGTGTCCAGCCTCAGCCGGCCGGTTTCGACCACCACGATCGGACCGCGACTGTCCGGCCGGGGCGGGCGGCCGGTGAACTCCTCGATCAGCGGGTCCAGGGAGCCGAACGACAGTCGGCCGTCGCGCCATGTGGCCCGCATCACGGGCCGGACCAGCCGGATGCGCGTGGGCGTGACGCCCATGCCCGTCCGCGACCAGGGCAGGGTCAGGCCGTAATCGACCTCGACACGCTCGACCGTCACATCGGGGTTCGCGGAATCGCCAATGCGGACACGACCGACAAAGCCGTCGATCTCCAACCGTTCGACCTCGACCTGGGCCGGGATGCCGCGCCGGTCCAGCCAGCCGACCAGCACCTCGCGCGCGGCGACCCGCCGGTTCAGCCAGGCGACCGCCGCCAGAACGGTCACCAGTGTGACGACGATCAGAACGCCGACGCCGACGCGTCGCGCGAGCGCCCGTCGCCGGGAACGTCTCGGTGGGGCACCCGACGCGCTCATCCGCGATGCCCGTCCCGGTGCGGCACATCGCCCCGATTCAGAAGAGCCGATGTGTAGCGTGTCGGCACGCCCGTGTCGGCTCTGCCACAATGAGTGGCATCGAGGTCACTTTGAGTGGATCGACACCGTTTGGCGACCGGACGCGATTCATCGATGACAGCATTGGCGTCCATAGCTTGGCGATAGACTGTCGCGAACACCGTCGGAATACCCAAATCGACCCAACTCTACCGTCAGCGCCCGTGGCGGTTAATCATTTGTAACGACCCTGCTTCCCATGGTGGCGTCGGCGGGTTATAGGACTCGCCTCGCATCCGGGGGGACTTGGGCGCGATCCTTGCTTTGAGTGGGTTTGGCGCCGTCTGGCGTCGTTGTTCGCCGGGGACCGATGGCTCAGTTCGATCCGCGCCGTCAGCCGATGCGTTTTGCGCCGCATCTCCTGACCGCCGTTGCTGCCCTGACCGTGGCCTCGCTTGCCGGCCGGGTCTATCAACCCGCTCAGGCCGAGCCGGTTCCCGAACTGACCGCCGAACAGATCGCCAGCCTGGAAGCCCGCGCCTTCGCCGCCGCCGGCGCGCCCGCCGGCCTGACCGCCCCCGAAGCCATTCCGGTCCAGATCCGCCGTGGCGAGACCTTCGAACAGGCCGTCCAGCGCACGGGCATCAGCGGCGCCGAGGCCTCGGCCGTCGCCGCCACCCTGTCCAACGCCTATGATGTTTCGCAGATGCAGGCCGGTCTGCGTTTCGAGACCGCCATCGCCCGTCCGCGCGGCGGCCGGGGCGACGCCCGCCTGATCGGCCTGACCATGCGCACCGGCCCGGCCAGCCAGCTGACCGTCTCGCGCAGCTTCGACGGCGCGCTGCGCCTGCGCGCGCTCGAGGAGCGCGTCACCGAGGAAACCGTCGTTCTGACGTCCGAGGTTCGCGGCTCCCTGTCGGCCACCGCCCAGCGCATGGGTGCCGATGCCAATATCCGACGCAAGGCGATCCAGATCTTCGCCCATCGCTTCGACCTGGACCGTGACATCCGCGCGTCCGACGACTTCACCCTGGTGTTCGACCGCTCGGTCACCGAGAACGGCCGCACCGTGGATACGGGCGACCTGATGTACGCCGAGCTCAAGGGCATCGCCTTCTATCGCTACCAGCCCGCCGGCGCGCGCGAGCCGCAGTATTTCGACGCCAGCGGCAAGAACATGCGGTCGTCGATGATGCGCACGCCACTGGTGCGCGGCTTCCGCGTCTCGTCGTCCTTCGGCGTGCGGACCCATCCGATCTCGGGTTTCCGTCGCATGCACCAGGGCATCGATTTCGCCGCCGGCACCGGCACGCCGATCGTGGCCCCCGCCGACGGCGTGGTGGTCGAGGCCCGGCGCTGGGGCGGCTATGGCAACTGGCTGCGGATCCGCCACGCCAACGGCCTGGAAAGCGGCTATGGCCACCTGTCGCGCTATGGCTCGGGCATTCGCGCCGGTCAGCGGGTCAGCCAGGGCCAGGTCGTCGCCTATGTCGGTTCGACCGGTGCCTCCACCGGTCCGCACCTGCATTATGAGATCTGGCGCAACGGCCAGCGGATCAACCCGACCAGCATCCGCGTCGACGTCGGCACGGAACTGACCGGTGCCGATCTGGCCGGCTTCCGCGCCGAAAAGGCCCGGATCGACCGTATCATCGCCGCCGGCGGCCAGCGCCGCCCGGTCGTGATGCAGGCCTCGGCCCCCGGCCTGCGCCCGGCCGCTCCGGCCGCGACGCGGTCCTAAGCCCTTTCCACCGCTATCGTTCGCGGCCCGGCCGCCCGCGAGTTGAGCGAGCGCATCCTCTCGACCGCCTCGATCAGCCGCTCCAGATCGCGCGGGGTCGACAGTCGGTGGTCCCCGTCCTCGATCAGATCCAACCGGACGTCGCCGCCCGTCAGGCGCTCGGCCAGCGTCACCGCGTGGGCCCAGGGCACGGTCTCATCCGCCCGACCCTGCAGCACATGGATCGAGGCGGCGATCGGGATCGGCCGGTCCAGCAGCAGCCAGTCCCGCGCCTCCTCGAACATCCGCCGCGTCAGGACGTACTCGCCCAGTCCTTCCTCGACGATCGTCGCCTCGCCGTCGCGCAGGATGGCCTGGCGGACAGGGTCGTCCAGCGAGGGCCACATCAGCCGCTCGGTGAAGTCCTGTGCCGGGTTGACCAGAACGAGGCCCGCCATCCGCTCCGGCCGCGCCAGCGCCGCCAGCAGGGCGACCCAGCCGCCCATGGATGAGCCGACCGGAATGATCGGGCCCTCCAGACTGTCGATCAGGCCGATGGCGTCCCCGCGCCAGCGCCCGATGGTGGCCTGACGCCAGTCGCCCGAGGACCGGCCGTGCGCGAAGTGGTCGTAGCGGACGAACGACCAGCCGCGTTCGCGGGCGGCGGCGTCCAGTGCCAGGGCCTTGGTCCCCTCCATGTCCGAGCGGAAGCCACCGATCCAGAGGACGGTGTAGCCGGTGCCCTCGACGCGCTTGAACGCCAGGGTCTCGCCGTCGGAGCGGGTCAGGGTGTGGTGGTCGGTCATCCACCTACCGTGCACCCCGGCGAAGGCCGGGGTCCAGAGGCGCATGAGATGCCCGGACGGGCACACGGGGATGGCTCGGCCGCACCAGTCTGTTATCTGGACCCCGGCCTTCGCCGGGGTGCACGGGGAGGGGTAGCCAGGAAAGATTGAGTGTCCTCCAACCAGGTCCTGTTCGTCTCCTCCAACCGCATCGGCGACTGCGTCATCTCCTCTGGGGTGATCCGCGAGATCGCGCGCCAGGTTCCGGGGGCCCGGATCACCGTCGCCTGCGGACGGCCGCCCGCCCCCTTCTTCCGTTCGGCCCCCGGCGTCGAACGGGTCATCGTGCTGGACAAGAAGAAGGCCGCCGGACACTGGCTGGATCTTTGGAAACAGGCGTCGGGCGAACGATGGGCCCTCGTCGTCGACATTCGCGGCTCGGCCCTGGCCTGGCTGCTCCGGGCGGACCGGCGGATCGTCTATTCGAGGACGTGGGAGACCGGCCTGCCCAAGGTCGAGATGGTCACGGCGATGATGGGGGCGTCCGCGCCGCTGGAGCCGGCGATATTCCTCGACGACCGCGCCCGGGCCGAGGCCACCGCCGTGATCGATCCGCAGTTGGCCGACGGCGCCGGTCCCGGCCCGATCCTGGCCCTGGCTCCCATCGCCCATCAGCCGGGCAAGAGCTGGCCGGCGGATCGATGGGGCGAACTGGTGCGGCGTCTGATGGCCGAGCCGCGCTTCGCCGGTTGGCGCTTCATGCCGGTGGGCGGGCCCGGCGACCATCCACCGGCGGCCCCGGCCCTGGCGGTGGCGGGGGATCGGGCCATCGACTTCGTCGGCAAGGGCGACATCCTGGCCTCGGCGGCGGCCATCGACCGGGCGACGCTGTTCGTCGGGAACGATTCAGGCCTGATGCATGTGGCGGCGGCGCTGGGGCGGCCGACGCTCGGCCTGTTCGGTCCGACGGAGTGGTGGCTGTACGGCCCGCGCGGGCCGCGCACGGCGATCGCGGCGTCGAATCCGGTCCGGGGCGGGTTCGCCCCGATCGAGGATCTGACGGTGGACCGGGTGTTCGAGGCGGTTCTGGCGCTGCACGACGCCCACGCCGGGTGAAGTCCTCACGCCATCAGGGCGGCGGCGTGTTCCAGCATCAGGACCGAGGCGTAGAAGGTGCCCACGAAGGAGGCGGCGAAGAACAGGCCGTCACGCCACAGCTGGCGACGGGGGCGGGCCTCCATCTGGGCCAGGCGAACGGGCAGTTCCCTCATGACGCGCTCCGGAACGTGACACGGAAGAATGCACGCCAGACCCTGCCCGGGCGTGAATAGACGCGGTGAACGCACGTTCGCCATGTTCGCGGCCATCCGACGCTCTGGCCCCCGGGTTCGGGACCGATTAGGGGTTTCGCCATGCCTCCCGCCGACAGCCCCCAGGACGTCTTCAAGCGCGCGCTGGCCCATGCCGCGCGGGCCCTGGCCGAACAGGCCGAGCTGGAGGTCGTGTTCGGCTCCGATGGGCCGCGTCTGTCGAACGGCGTTCTGACCCTGCCGCACCCGCCGCGCGTGGCCTCCGCCGGCGAAAGCGCGACCCTGAGGGGGCAGGCAGACCGGCTGGCCCTGCGCCTGGCCAATCACGACGAGACCGTCCACGCCCGCCTGCGCCCCACCGACAGCCGCGCGGCAGAGGTGTTCGAGGCGGTCGAACAGGCCCGCGTCGAGGCGCACGGCTCGGCCTCTTTGGCGGGGGTGCGGGCCAACATGGACGCGGCGCTTCTGACCCGGCTGGAGAAATCCGGGGCGCTTCGCATCGCCGACGCCGATCGCGTGCCGGTGGCCGAGGCCGTGGCCCTGCTGTTGCGAGAACGCGTCACAGGGCGGCGCAGCCCGGACGGGGCCGGGACCATGCTGGACCTTGTGCGCGAGGGGCTGGAAGACAAGGCCGGCGCTGAGCTGGATGCCCTGGCGGACAAGGCCGAGGATCAGACGGCTTTCGGCTCAGCCCTGAAGGACGTGCTGCGCGCGCTGGATCTCGATCCGGGCGACGGGCGGGGCGACGAGGCCTCCGACGACGCCGGAGAGGACGAGCCCGAGCCACAGTCCCCCGAACCCTCCGAGGACGAGGAGGACGAACAGGACGACGGCGGGGGCGAGGGCGGTCAGTCGATGGACGGCCGGTCCGAGGACGAAAGCTCCGAACAGGACCGGGAGGCGCAGCAGTCCGGCCAGCCGGCCGAGCGCGACGGCGACCAGGTCGACGACGGGCCCGACGTGGCCGAGGGGGCCCTGCCGAACCGTCAGGAGAACGCCGACGACGGCCGGGCCATCGACGCCTATCGTGTTTTCACCACCGCCTATGACGAGGTCATCGACGCCGCCGATCTGTGCGATCCGATGGAGCTGGACCGGCTGCGGTCCCTGCTGGACCAGCAGCTGACGATCCTGTCGTCCGTCGTCGCGCGTCTGGCCAACAAGCTGCAGCGCCGGCTGATGGCCCAGCAGAACCGCAGCTGGGCCTTCGATCTGGAGGAGGGCGTGCTGGACACCGCCCGCCTGACCCGGATCATCACCGACCCGACCAGTCCGTTGAGCTTCAAGGCCGAGAGCGAGAGCCCGTTCCGCGACACGGTCGTGACCCTGTTGCTCGATAACTCCGGCTCCATGCGCGGGCGGCCCATCATGGTCGCGGCGGTCTGTGCTGATATCCTGGCGCGGACGCTGGAGCGGTGCGGGGTCAAGGTCGAGATCCTGGGCTTCACCACGCGCGCCTGGAAGGGTGGTCAGAGCCGCGAGGCCTGGATCACCGCCGGCAAGCCGCCCATGCCCGGCCGCCTGAACGACCTGCGTCACATCATCTACAAGGCGGCGGATGCTCCGTGGCGCCGGGCCAAGAAGAACCTGGGCCTGATGATGCGCGAGGGCCTGCTCAAGGAGAACATCGACGGAGAGGCCCTGACCTGGGCGCACGAGCGGCTGACCGCCCGGCCGGAGGCGCGGCGCATCCTGATGGTCATCTCCGACGGCTCGCCGGTCGACGATTCGACCCAGTCGGCCAATGCGGCCCTGTATCTGGACAAGCACCTGCGCCAGGTCATCGAGCGAATCGAGACCCAGTCGCCGGTCGAGTTGATCGCCATCGGCATCGGCCACGACGTCACCCGCTGGTACCGCCGCGCCGTCACCATCGTCGATGTGGAACAGCTGGCGGGGGTCATGATCGAGAAGCTGGCCGAGCTGTTCGACGCGGCGCCCAAGGAGACGGGCAGGCGGCCCATGGGTCGTCGCGGCCTGAAGCGCGCGGCGTGATGCGGGCGGGCCTGCGAGCCTTGGGGGTCGCCGCGCTGCTGGGGGCGGCCGCCTGCGCCGCCGTCGCCACCAGCACCCCCTCGGTGGCGGGGCCCGAACGGGCGATCCGGCTGGAAGCGAACCGGACACCACTGGGGATCGGCGGGGCGACGCTGGCTCCCGGCGTGCGCTATGCCGGGGGGCTGACGCTGCGAGGGCCGGGCCTGCATGGCCTGTCCGACCTGAAGATCCAGGGCGACGTGGCCTGGGCCGTCTCGGATTTCGGTCACCTGATCCGCTTCACGCTCGGCCTGGATGGCCCGGAGGGGCGACTGGTCTCGGCAGATCAGGGGGTCAGGCGCGAGCTGACCGATACGGATGGTATCGCCCTGCGCGTTGGTCCGAACGCCGATGCCGAAGGGCTGGCCATCCTGCCCGACGGCCGGGTCCTGGTCAGCTTCGAGCGGGAACACCGCATCTGGTCCTATGGCGCCGACGCGAACGAAAGACCGGTCGCGGTCGCCGCGCCGGACACGCCCCTGCCGCACAACGGCGGGTTCGAGGGCCTGTCGGCCGCGGGGCCAAATGGATGGCTTGTGCTCGCCGAGGGCGGCGGCGCGTGGGTCTGCGCCGAGGCCTGCCTGGCGCTCGGGACCGGGCGCCTGGTCCCCGAGGACGGCTACAGTTTCACCGGCGCGGATCGCGACCCGGCCGGCGACGGGTGGTTCGTGGTGGAGCGCCTGTATCGGCCGCCGCTGACCCTGCGGGCGCGGGTGCGTCGGCTGTCCGCCGACGGCGTCCTGTCCGCCCCCCTGATCGAGCTGAGGCCGCCCGCGTTGGTCGATAATTTCGAGGGCATCGCGGCGGTGGCGACGCCCGGCGGCACGCGGCTGTACCTGCTCAGCGACGACAACGGCAATCCGCTGCAGAAGACCCTGCTGCTGGCCTTCGATCTCGACGACCCTTCTCCCCTTGCGGGAGAAGGTGGCCCGGAGGGCCGGATGAGGGGTACGAAGATGCGCGTTCGCTGACGGGTCGGGTCGTTCATCGGCCAGACCGAGTATTACCCCTCATCCGTCAGCCTTCGGCTGCCACCTTCTCCCGCAAGGGGAGAAGGACACTCACACCCGCTCCGACACCTTGATCGCCACCTTGCACCCGGCCTTGATGACGGCGGTCAGCAGGCGATAGGCCGGGGCCTCGCGGCTGCCGTGCTCGATGGCGTGGTCGTGGTGGGCCAGTTCCTCCTCGCGGAACTGGGTCAGTTCGGCGGCCAGGGCGGGGTCGCGGTCCGTCAACTCGGCGATCTGGTCGGCATAGTGTTGCTCGATCACGCTCTCGACCGCCTCGGTACAGGCGTGAGCGGCCTTCTCGCCCATCAGGGCGGTGACGGTGCCCAGGCCCGTGGCCGCCAGCGACCACAGCGGCAGCAGCGCCGTCGGGCGCACCCGGTGTTCGGTCAGCAGGGCGTCGAACCGCGCCTTGTGAACCTGCTCGCCCGCCTTCATCCCGGCCATGTCGGCGGCGAGGTCGGACTTTCCGGGGGCGCTGGCGAAGACGGCGCGCTGGGCCTCGTAAATCTTGACCGCCCCATACTCGCCCGCATGATCGACGCGCAGGATCTCGGCCAGCCGCGCCCGACCCGCGCCGCGACCGGGACGAGGCAGGGGAATGCGGCGGGTCTCAGTTCCGTGGAGCTCTGGCATCCTTGGGTCTCTTGGCGGCGATCAGACTGAACCCGGCCAATGCGACCGAGACCAGGGTGTTCCATCCTGCCATGGACAGGCCCAGGAACCGCCACGTCACCGCGTCGCACATGACGACCCGCTGCGGTTCGCCGATGCCGAGCGCCAGCGACGTCAGCGCCTCCAGGTCGGCCATGTCGCCGCCCCCAGCGCACAGGGCGGGCAGGGCCCACCACTTCATCTCGCCCCCGGCGTGAAAACCGGCGGTGATCGCGCCGGTGGTGAACACGGCGAACAACAGGAAGGCGGCGATCCGGGGCGTGCCGCGCCGCGCCTGGCTGATGACCGCCCACAGGGTCGCGACCAGGGCAATGATGACCGCGCCCCAATAGACCTCGCGCTGCTTGAGGCACAGGTTGCAGGGGGCCAGGCCCAGCACCCGCTCGCTGAAATGGGCGAACCCCAGCATCGCCAGCGAGATCGCCAGGGCGAAGGCGGTCCACCACCGGGTCAGCAGGCGATAAAGGCTCATGACGCGAACCTTAGCCCTAACCGGTGAACCGCGCCATCAGCCCGACCGCCCAGCCCGCGCCGAGGAAGAAGCCGGTGGCGACGATCGCGATCGCGGTGGCCCAGCCGACGGCGACGGCAGCGCCGCCCGCCACGAACAGCCCGTCCCTCTGGATCAGTCCGACCGACAGCAGGGCCAGGGCCACAGACGGCACGGTGTTGGTCATCGGCAGGACGATGGTGACGGTCGCCAGGATCATGAAGGCGGCGGCCAGCCGTTCGGCGATGCCGGTGGTGAAGATCTTCAGCCTGGGCCGCGACAGCCGTTCCAGCCAGCCCATCCGCCTGGTCGCGAAATCGGCCATCCGGTCCAGCATGGACTTGGATACAGTGCGTTTCAGCACCCCCTCGGGCAGCCACGGCTCTTCGCGGCCCGCCAGCATCTGTCCGGCCAGCAGCAGGATGGGGATGCCCACGATCTGGGGCACGCCGTACAGCGCCGGCACCAGGCAGGGGATGGCCAGGATCAGGATCATCAGGCCGAACGCCCGTTCGTCCAGCCGGTCGCGGATCTGGCCGATGGTCAGGCCGTCCGGTCCAGAGGCCTGGGCCAGGCTGGCGACGAGGCCGATGAACCCCTGGTGCGGGTTGTCCGAATGCCGATCGTTCATCACTCGCGCAACAGCTCGTTCACCGCCGTCTTGGCGCGGGTCTGGGCGTCCACCGTCTTGACGATGACGGCGCAGTACAGCGACGGCCCGCCGTTCGGGTCGGGCAGGGCGCCCGGCACCACGACCGAATAGGCCGGCACCTCGCCGCGCACGACCGCCCCGGTCGCCCGATCGACGATCCTGGTGGTGGCCGAGATGTAGACGCCCATGGCCAGGACCGCGCCCTGGCGCACGATGACGCCCTCGACGACCTCGGAGCGGGCCCCGATGAAGCAGTCGTCCTCGATGATGGTCGGATTGGCCTGCAGTGGTTCCAGCACCCCGCCGATGCCGACGCCGCCGGACAGGTGCACGTTCTTGCCGATCTGGGCGCACGACCCGACCGTGGCCCAGCCATCGACCATCGACCCGTCGTCGACATAGGCCCCGATGTTCACGAAGCTGGGCATCAGGACGACGTTCCGCCCGATGAAGGCGCCCTTCCTGACCACCGAGCCCGGCACGGCGCGGAAACCGGCCTCGCGAAAGTCGTTGGCGGTCCAGTCGCCGAACTTGTTGGGCACCTTGTCGTACCAGGGTCCGACGCCCGGTGCCGGCGAGGAAAGGCCCCGGTCGCCGCCCCGCATGATCTCGTTGTCGTTCAGCCGAAACGACAGCAGCACCGCCTTCTTCAGCCACTGGTGGGTGGTCCAGGTCCCGTCCTCGCCGCGCGAAGCGACGCGGGCCTGACCGGAATCGAGCATGCCCAGCGCGGTCTCGACGGCCCTGCGCGTCTCGCCGTGGGTGCTGGGCGAGAGTTCGGTGCGGATGTCCCAGGCCGCTTCGATGGCGGCTTCGAGCGAGGCGGGGTCGGTCATGCGGCGTCTCGTAAGGAGAGGGGTTCCAGGAAGCTAAGCAGATCGGGGGCGGTCGCGTCGATCCAGTCGCCCATCTCATGACCATGCCCGTCGCCGATCAGGACGGTGGTCATGCCCATGGCCTTGGCGGGGGCGAGGTTTCGCGGCGTGTCCTCGAAGAAGACGGCCCGGTGTGGATCGATGCCGAACCGCTGGACGAAGCGCCGGAAGGTCGAGGGCGCGGGCTTGGGCGTCAGGTCCATGTCCTCGATGGCGAAGACACCGTCGAACAGGTCCGTGATGCCGATCCGCTCCATCACCCGCGACGCATGACAGCGCGCCCCGTTGGTCAGGACGAAGCGGTGGCCCGGAAGACGGGCCAGGGCCTCGGCCATGCGAGGGCTGGGCTCCAGACTGTCCAGCGGCACGTCGTGGACCTCGCGCAGGAATTTGTCGGCATCGACGGCGTAGTTGGCCATCAGACCCGCCAGGGTCGTGCCGTGCTCGTTCAGGAACTGGCGCTGCAGCACCCGCGCCTCGTCGGCGGGCAGGCCCACGGCGTCGACCATGAAGGCGTTGATGCGCCCCTGCACCAGCGCCATCACCCCCTGCTCGGGCGGATACAGGGTGTCGTCCAGATCGAAGACCCAGGTGTCGATGTGGGAGAGGTCGAGCGCGTTTTCTCCCTCCCCCTCGGGGGAGGATGGTCGGAGCGCAGCGGAGACCGGGTGGGGCGGGCAAGGCGATCCGGACTCCGATCGCGTGTGCATCGCCTCGCCGCCCCCACCCGACGCTTCGCGCCTGCCCTCCCCCGCAGGGGGAGGGAAAACGTTGTGGTCGCTGTCCGTCACGCCTTCACCAGCGTCCCGGCGCCGTATTCGGTGAACAGCTCGACCAGCATCGCGTGGGGACGGCGGCCGTCCAGGATGACCACGGCCTCGACGCCCGCGCGGACCGCGGCCATGGCCGTCTGCAGCTTGGGGATCATGCCCCCCGACGCGGTGCCGTCATCGATCAGGTTCTGCGCCTCGGCCACCGTCATTTGACGGATGATGTCGCCGTCCTTGTTCAGCACGCCCTTGACGTCGGTCAGCAGCAGCATCCGCTTGGCGTTCAGCGATCCGGCGACGGCTCCGGCCACGGTGTCGGCATTGACGTTGTAGGTCTGACCGTCCTCGGCGACGCCGATCGGGGCGATGACCGGCACCCAGTCGTCGGTCTCGGACGCGATCAGCCCGGCGATCAGCTTGGGATCGACCTTGGTCGGTTCGCCGACGAAACCCAGATCGACCTCGTGCTCGATCAGACTGTCGGGGTCGCGCTTGGTCCGGGTGGTCTTCTCGACGGTCAGCAGCCCGGCGTCCTTGCCCGACAGGCCCACGCCGCGCACGTCGGCCTCGCGACCGGCGACGGTGATCCAGTGGGCGATCTCCTTGTTGACCGCGCCGGACAGGACCATCTCGGCCACCGCCATGGTGTCGCGATCGGTGACCCGCAGGCCGTCGACGAAGGCGGATTTCACCCCCGCCCTGTCCAGCATGGCGCTGATCTGGGGCCCGCCGCCGTGGACCACGACCGGGTTCACCCCCATCAGCTTCAGCAGCACGACGTCGGCCGCGAACTGCTTGGCGACGGCGACCTCGCCCATGGCATGGCCACCGTATTTGATGACCACGGTCTCGCGGTCATAGACCTGGATATAGGGCAGGGCCTCGGCCAGGGTCTTCGCCGTGGCCCAGCCGCGCTCTTCCGATTGCCGTTCGGTCTCGTCCATGGGGCGGCTCACTAGCGGGCGTGGCGCGCCATGTCATCCGCGCAAGCGTGACGGGAGGACGGTTTCGGCCTCGACCCGAACCGGATAAGAGGCGGCCATGGCCCTTTATCCGGTGATCCTGTGCGGCGGCGGCGGTACGCGGCTTTGGCCCGCGTCCCGGCCCTCGCGGCCCAAGCAGTTCGTGCCGATGTCGGGCAATCGCAGCCTGTTTCAGGACGCGGTGCTGCGCATGGCCCCCCTGGCCGTGGGGGGAGGCCGCGTGCTGGTGATCGGCGGGGTCGCCCACCGGCGCTGGATCCTGGACCAGCTGGCCGAGGTCGGGGTTGAGGCCCAGGTGCTGCTGGAGCCCGAGGCCAGGGATTCGGCCCCCGCCATGGCCGCGGCCGCCGCCTGGGTGGCGCGCGCCGACCCCACCGGCGTCGCCGCCTTCGTCGCCTCCGACCACCATGTGCCCGACCACGACGCCTTTCGCGCGGCGGTCGCCGAGGCGGGGGCCGAGGCCGCGAAGGGCCGGATCGTCACCCTGGGCGTGCGGCCCGACGGCCCGTCCTCGGCCTATGGCTACATCCGTCCGGCCGGCAGCGGCCTGTCGGGCGTGGCCGCCTTCGTCGAGAAGCCGGACGCGGCGACGGCCGCCGACTACATCGCCGCCGGCTATCTGTGGAACAGCGGCAACTTCATGGTCTCGGCCCGCACCCTGCTGGACGAACTTTCGGTGTTCGCCCCCGGGGTCCTTGCGGCCGCGACCTCCGCCTTGCCTGCGGAGGATGCGGGGCCGGTCCAGGAACTGGGCGCGGCCTTCGGCGGGGCCCCCAAGATCTCGATCGACTACGCGGTGATGGAGAAGACCCGGCTGGCCGATGTGCTGGCGGTCGATTTCGCCTGGTCGGACATGGGGGCGTGGGACGCCATCGCGGCCTCGGGCGAGGGCGACGTCGGCCTGCACATCTTCGAGGATTCCGACGGCTGTCTGGTACGCGCGCCCGACGGGGTGCTGGTCGCGGCGCTGGGGGTCAGGAACCTGGCCATCGTGGTCGAGCCCGATGCCGTGCTGGTCACGGACCTCGGCCGGTCCCAGGACGTCAAGCGAGTGGTCGAACGGGTCCGGGCCTCCTCGCCGCGCCATCTGGATTTCGCCGCCGCTCCGCCCGAGCCGCTGGGCGAGGGCGCGCGGCGGCTGGCCGACTGGCTGCGTCTGAGGGCCCTGCCTTTGTGGGCCACCGTGGGGCTGGAGGACGGACCCGGGTTCGCCGAGGCCATGGGACTGGACGGGCGGCCCCTGTCCCTGCCGGGCCGGTCGCTGGTCCAGTCGCGCCAGATCCACACCTATGCCACCGCCGCGCGCCACGGCTGGGCCGGGCCCTGGCGGCGCGCGGTCTGGTCGGGGCTGGACGCCCTGACCGGCCGGTTCCTGCGCGCGGACGGCACCAGCCGCGCCCTGGTCGCCCGCGACGGCGGCATCCTGGACGAGACCGCCCGGCTCTACGATCACGCCTTCGTCCTGCTGGCCCTGGCCTCGGCGCGGGCGGCGGGCGCGGACCGGCCGGACCTGGAGGACCGCGCGGTCCGCCTGCGCGACCGGCTGCTGGAGCAAGGCCTGCCCCAGGGCGGCTTCCTGGAGGCCGGGTCCCAGCCCTATCAGGCCAATGCCCAGATGCATCTTCTGGAGGCCGCCATGGCCTGGGAAGACCCGGGACATAGTCCGGGCGACGACGGCTGGGCGGCCCTGTCGGACCGGATCGTGGACCTGGCCGAGCGCCGCTTCATCGATCCCGTGACCGGCCGACTGCGCGAGTTCTATTCGGCCGACTGGACCCCCGCGAGCGGAGAGGACGGCCGGCTGGTCGAGCCCGGCCACCAGTTCGAATGGGCCTGGCTGCTGACCCGGCATGCTCTGAAGCGGGGGCGTCCCGAGCTGATCCAGAGGGCGCGGATCCTGTACTCCCGAGGCCGCGAGGGCGTGTCCGAGCGCGGCGGGGTGGCCCAGGACGCGCTCAACGACGACGGCACCCTGCGCAGCGGCCGCGCGCGACTGTGGCCCCAGACCGAATGGCTGAAGGCGGCGCTGCTGCTGGCCGAACAGTCACGCGATGGCGAACGCATCGCCCTGACCGCCGACGCGGGGACGGCGCTCCGGGCGCTGTGGCTGTATCTGACGCCCGACGGCCTGTGGCGCGACAAGCGGCTGCCGAACGGCGGCTTCGTCGATGAAGGCGCGCCGGCCTCAAGCTTCTACCACATCATCGGGGCGTTCGATCAGCTGGCGGCGCTGGGCGGACAGCCGGGGTTCGAGGATCTGTCGGGGCTGGACCTGCGCTGACGTTCGGCCACCGTACACACCTCGCCGAAAGTTGAACGTCGCCTCTGCTTCTTTCGCGCAACCTTTTCGTAAATGCGTTACGCCCACAGTGCGGTGGGGCGCACGATTTCGAGGCCTTCTATGGCTGGTTCCTATTCGGCCGATGACGGCGCGGCGTTCGGCGCGGTCGGCGGCTATCCCCGATGCGGCTGCTGCGGCGGGTTCCACGCCGTGTACGAGAGCGGCGGGGTCTCGCCGTTCGCATCGCTGAACGCCGACGATCGCGGCGGCGTGGGCCCCAACAACAAGGTCAGCTTCACGACGGACGAGGCCGCCGCGCAGCTGGGTCGCAACAACATCAGCTGGAGCTCCGGCCTGGGTCAGGCGGCCACCGTGACCTTCGCCTTCCGGTCCACCGCCCCGACCAACCTCCCGCCGGATACCCAAGGGTTCCAGAGGTTCAATGACGCCCAGATCGCCGCGACCCTGCAATCGCTTCAGGCGTGGGCGGACGTGGCCAACATCACCTTCAATCGGGTGAACGACGGCGACGGCTTCTCGAACAGCGCGACCATCCTGTTCTCGAACTATACCTCGGGACAGAGTGGCGCGGCCGCCTTCGCCTATCTGCCGGGAGCCAGCGGGATCACGTCCAACTCCGGCGACGTCTGGATCAACAGCTCCATCGCCTCCAACGCCACTCCGGTGCTGCTCGGATATGGGTTCCAGGTGATCACCCATGAGATCGGTCACGCCATCGGCCTGTCGCATCCCGCGGCCTATGACGCTGAAGAAGGCGTCTCCATCACCTATGCGAACGACGCCGTCTATTACGAGGACAGCCGCCAGTACACGGTGATGTCCTACTTCAACGAGTCCAACACTGGCGGAAATTTCAACAGCGCCTCCGGTGCCCGCCAATATTCCGCTGCCCCTCTGCTTGACGATATCGCGGCGGCCCAGCGTCTGTATGGTGCCAACACGACGACCCGGACGGGCGACACCGTCTATGGCTTCAACTCGAATGCCGATCGCTCCTGGTTCGCCGTGACCAGCGCGTCCATGGACGTGATCTTCGCGGTCTGGGACGCGGGCGGGACCGACACCTTCGACTTTTCGGGCTATGCCGACGCCCAGCTGATCGATCTGCGCCAGGGGGCCTTCTCCAACGTGGGCGGGCTGACCGGGAACGTCGCCGTCGCGGTCGGCGCGGTGATCGAGAACGCCATCGGCGGCTCGGGCGCGGACCGGCTGATCGGCAACGGCGGCGACAATGTGCTGACGGGCGGGCTGGGCGCGGACACGATCGACGGCGGTCTCGGCAACGACACCGCGGTCTTCTCGGGTGTCCGTGGCCAGTATTCGATCTCCGTCAGCGGAAACACCACCACCATCTCCGGTCCGGACGGCGTCGATGTCCTGATCAATGTGGAGAGCTTCCGCTTTTCGGACCAGACGGTTGCGGCGGCCGTCCAGACGGGACCGCTCACGATCAGCGGCGACCTTTCCGCCAACCTGATCGAGGGCAGCGCCTTCAACGACGTCCTGTCGGGCCTGGGCGGCAACGACACCCTGAACGGGCAGACCGGCGACGACAGTCTGAACGGCGGCACCGGCAACGACCAGATCAGCGGCGGCGCGGGAGCGGACACCATCAGCGGCGGTGGCGGCAACGACACCCTGGCCGGCGGCGACGGCGTCGATACCGCCGTCTTCCAGGGCGCGAACGGGTCAGGCGTCTCGGTCAATCTGGCCACCGGCACGGCGAGCGGCGGCGACGGGTCGGACAGCCTCAGCGGCATAGAGAACCTGATCGGCAGCGGCTTCGCCGACACCCTGATCGGTGACGCCGGCGACAACGTCATCGATGGCGCGGGCGGGTCCGACGTTCTGCGCGGCGGGGCCGGCGCGGACCGGATCTCGGCGTCCGGCGCGCCCGGTCAGGCCGGTGGGGCGCCGGACATCGTCAAGGCCCAGGCGACGGCAAACGGCAGCATCGGCACGGCGGTCAACATCGACGGCGGGTTCGACCTGCTGCCGCGCCCGGACGTGAACAACGCCACGACCGTCCCGCACGCCACCATCGCCGGCCGCACCCACGGCGGGGTCGAATACTATGCCTTCACCGTCGGCGCGAACACGACGGTGGTCCTGGATATCGACGGTGCCGGTTTCGACACCACCCTGCGCCTGTTCAACGCGGCCGGGACCGAACTGGCGTCGAACGACGACAACAACGGCGACAACGGCGGCGACCGCACCGATTCCTTCCTGACTTTCACCTTCCAGACCGCGGGGACCTACTACGTCCAGGTGGCGGAATGGTCGACGGGCTCGGGGGCCGGCTTCACATCCAAGCCACCGACGGCGGGCCTGGCCTATACGTTGCACGTCTCGGTGCCGGGCCACGCCGTGGTTCCCCCGACCCTGGTTGGATCGACGCTGGAGGGCGAGGACGGAAACGACACCCTGACGGGCGGCCTCGGCGGCGACACCATCTTCGGCGGCACCGGCAACGACTCCATCCTGGGCGGCGGCGGCAATGACGGCCTGCTCCAGGGCGGCCTCGGCGACGACACGGTCGAAGGCGGTGAGGGCGACGACTTCCTGTTCGGCGGCCAGAACAGCGACATCCTTCATGGCCAGGCGGGGGCCGACTTCGTCCAGGGCAATCTGGGGGCCGACCTGCTGTTCGGCGGCGTCGGCGCCGACACGATGCTGGGCGGCCAGGCCAACGACACGATTCACGGCGAGTCCGACGACGACCTGATTCTCGGCGATCTTGGCGATGACCAGTTGTTCGGTGGGAGCGGTGCCGACACCCTGTTCGGGGGCGCGGGCTCCGATGCCTTGAACGGCGGCGACGGAGTCGACATCGCCGTCTATAGCAAGGCTATCGGTGCCTACTATTTCGAGGCGACCGGGCCGGGCGACTGGCGTATCCACGACGGTCTGGAAGTCGATACCCTGTCGGTCGTCGAATGGGGCCTGTTCGCCGGCGGCTCTATCGAGGCTCTGAACGTCCTCGCCGCCAAAAGCTTCGACGCCTACGGCTATATGGTCGGATACGCGGACCTGCTGAGCGCCTACAGGAACAACCCTCTGGGCGCCTACCAGCAATACATCCAGTCGGGTCAGGCCGAGGGCCGGGTGGCCGATTCGTTCAGCGGCCTCAGCTATATCGCCTCCCATGCCGACCTGATCCAGACGTTGGGCATCGACGAGAACGCGGGCTCGCGCCACTATGTTCTGAACGGACTGGCCGAGGGGCGGACCGTCACCTTCAACGCGGGCAACTACCTCGCCGCCCATGCCGACCTTCGCGCGGCTTTCGGCACCGACACCGAGGCGGCGACCCGCCATTACATCCAGTACGGCTTCGCCGAGGGACGCAGCACCGGCGGATCGGCGAGCCCGGTCGAGACCGGCGTCGACAAGGTGGATGCGGCGTCCCTGCTGGCGGGTCTGGCGGCCATGACGCCGGACGCGCCCCCGTCCGCTCCGGCATTCGACGAGGCCTGGAGCCCGGTCGCGGAGGGGTCGCGGCCGCTGGACGACCTCTACGCCTGAAGACTCAGTCGCGCCTGGGCGGCGTGATCTGGACGTGGTCGCAGCCCGCCGCGATCAGGCACTGCATGAAGAAGGTCGCCGTGAAGGCGCCGCGGCTGATCTTGTTCCTCAGGTTGGCCTCGGTCTCGACCACGCCCTGCTCGGCCAGGCGCGCCACCAGATCGGCGTAGGTCAGGCCCCGCCGCTTGAGTTCGGCCTTCAGAATCGCCTTGACCTCCGGCGCGCCCAGGGCGACCGGCTTCGCCACCCTGGACGAGGCGGGCTCGGGCGCGGTCGGGGGGGTGTCTGGTGTCTCAAGCATCGTCGTATCCGCGACCTTTGTCATCGAATACGATACATTTCTCGTTGACAGCAAGGGCTTTCGTCCGCATTCCTGCCGCCGCTTTCGTCCGACCTCGCGTCCGGACCTCTGGATGACGCCGGCATGACCGCTTCCGCCCCCGCCGCAAAGGCCGACACGCTGCTGAACGCGGCCCTTCGCAACGGCCGCTCCGCCATCATGGTGGCGGCGCTGTTCAGCCTGGTCACCAACGGCCTGTATCTGGCCCTGCCGATCTTCACCAACCAGGTCTATGGCCGGGTGCTGGCCAGCGGCAGCATCGCCACCCTGATCGTCCTGACGCTGGGGACGCTGTTCGTCTTCCTGATCTCCAGCCTGATCGACTTCTACAGGGCGCGGGTGCTGATGAATTTCGGCGTGGCCTTCGACCAGCAGGTGTCCAGCCACGTCTTCGCCGCCCTGTTCGACGGCGTGACCCGGCGCGAGCAGCCGCAGGGCTCCCAGGCGCTGCGGGACCTGGACCAGTTCCGGGTCGTGGCGACCGGCAACGGGATCACGACCCTGTTCGACCTGCCCTGGCTGCCGCTCTATCTGACGGTGCTGTTCGTGATCGATGTGTGGGTCGGGCTCGTGACCCTGATCGGCGCGGCGATCCTCGCGTTCCTGGCCTGGATGCAGGACCGGGCCAGCCGCCCCGCGCTGCGCAAGGCCAATGACGCGGCGATCCACAGCTATGGCTTCACCGAGCAGGGCCTGCGCAACAGCGAGGTGGTGCGGGCCATGGGCCTGCTGCCCCACATCGGCCGTCAGTGGATGAGCCATCGCCAGACGGCCATGGAGCACGGGATCGAGGCCGGCAAGACGTCCGAGGTCTGGTCGAACGCCATCAAGTTCGTGCGCATGGCGACCCAGGTCAGCTCAGCGTCGAGGGCGTCAGCTTCGGCGCCCCGGGCAGCCCGCGCCTGATCCTGACCGGCCTGACCTTCGCCGTCCCGGCCGGGAGCTTCCTCGGCGTCATCGGCCCGTCGGGGGCGGGCAAGTCCACGCTCGCGCGCCTGCTGGTCGGGGTCTGGCCGCCGTTGGCCGGGTCCGTCCGACTGGACGGGGCCGATGTCTTCGGCTGGTCGCGCACCGACTTCGGGGCCCACATCGGCTATCTGCCCCAGGACACCGAGCTGTTCGCCGGAACGGTGCGGGACAACATCGCCCGCTTCATGCCCGACGTCTCGGACGCCGAGGTCATCGCGGCGGCCCAGAACGCCGGCGTCCACGACATGATCGTGCGCCTGCCCAACGGTTATGACACCGCGCTGGGCGGCCAGGGCGGGGTCACCCTGTCGGTCGGCCAGCGCCAGCGGGTCGGCCTGGCCCGCGCCATGCTGCGCGACCCGGCCTTCATCGTGCTGGACGAGCCCAACGCCAACCTGGACGCCCAGGGCGAGCAGGCCCTGCTTCTGGCACTCAGGAAGATGAAGGCCGCGGGCACGACCGCCGTGGTCATCTCGCACAAGCCGTCCATCCTGGCCGACGCCGACAGCCTGGTGGTGCTGCGCGACGGCAAGATCGACATCTTCGGGCCCAAGGCCGAGGTCATGGCCCGCCTGGCCGCCAACAACGCCGGCCAGCCACAGCCCCAGGCCTCGCCCGCCCCGGCCAACCAGTCGCCGGTCGCCGCCGACACCGCCGCAAAGGCGATCGCCGCCACCAACCCCGGCGCCGTCCCGCCCGCGCAATCGTCTGGAGGCGCCCGATGAAGGCCCTGTTGTCCCGCTTCAGCTGGTCGGACGTTCGCCGCTTCTTCACCGAGGACACCCCGGCGCCCGTGCCCGCGTTCGGCACCCCGGCCTCGGCCCCGCTGTCCAAGCAGTCCAGGGCCCGCATCCGCCGGCCGATGATCGCGGGCCTGGCCATCATCGCCGTCTGCGTCGTGGGGCTGGGCCTGTGGGCCAGCTTCGCCCCGATCTGGAGCGCCGTCCTCGCGCCCGGCCAGGTCCGGGTCGAGTCCAACCGCCAGACGCTCAAGAGCCGCGAGGGCGGGGTGGTCCGCGTCCTGAACGTGCGCGAGGGCCAGTCGGTCAAGGCCGGTGACCTGCTGATCCAGCTGGACGACACCGTCCCCCGCGCCCAGCTCGACGTGCTGAACAACCAGTTCGACGTGGCCCAGATGCAGCGCGCCCGCTTCGTCGCCGAGGCGACCGGCCAGCGCACCCTGGCCATCCCGCCCGAGCTGGCGGCCCGCCGCAGCGACCCGCGCGTCGCCGCCACCATCAACAACGAGATGCTGCTGTTCACCACCCGCCTCCAGGCCGTCGACGGTCAGAAGGCGATCCTGGACCAGCGCCTGCTCCAGCTGGAAAGCGCCCGCTCCGGCCTGAACCTGCAGGTCGAATCGATCGCCGAGCAGATCCGGCTCGTCGGCGAGGAGCTGGCCGGATACCAGACCCTGTACGAGCGCGGCTTCGCGCCCCGCACCCTGATCCTGGCCCGCCAGCGCACCCTGGCCGAACTGGGCGGCCGCCGCGGCAGCCTCCTGGCCGACATCACCCGCAACCAGCAGCAGGCCGGCGAGACCCGGCTCCAGCTGGCTCAGATCCTGGAGCAGCGCCGCTCCGAGGCCGCCACCGGCCTGTCCGACGCCGAGGCCCGCCTGTCCGACATCAACCCCCGCCTCGACGCCGCCCGCGCCAGCTTCGAACAGACCCGCGTGGTCGCGCCCGTCGACGGCTATGTGCTGAACCTCAGCCAGTTCACCATCGGCGGCGTGGCCCAGCCCGGCGAGACCCTGATGGACGTGGTGCCCTCCGGATCGCCCCTGCTGGTCCACGTCCAGATTCGTCCGGCCGACATCGACGAGGTCCGCCCCGGCCTGATCGCCACCGTCGACCTGACCGCCTATGCCCGCCAGGACAAGCCCAAGCTGGAGGGCGAGGTTGTCACCGTCTCGGCCGATGCGCTCAGCACCGATCAGGGCGTGCCCTATTTCACCGCCGACATCCGCATCGACCCGTCCGAGCTGGCCAAGCTGCCCGAGGGAATGGCCATGAGCCCCGGCATGCCGGTCCAGGCCTCCATCCGCACGGGCCGTCGCACCATCATGTCCTATCTGCTGGGCCCGATGGGTTCGATGATCGGCCGCAGCCTGCGCGAGCAATAGGGCGGTGGCCGACGGCGCCGAACGCGTCCGGTTCCTGATCGCCGGCGTCCAGAAGGGCGGCACCACGGCCCTGTTCGACCACCTACGGGTCCACCCGGACCTGTCGATGGCGCCGGAGAAGGAGGTCCACTTCTTCGACGACGAGGGTCCCGGCTCGCCGGGCCGGGACGGCCTGGGCTTCGGTGTGGACTGGTCGGCCCCGGACTACGGCCCTTATCAAGCCCGGTTCGCGCCTGCGGACGGGCGGCTGCGGGGAGAGGCTACGCCCATCTATCTCTACTGGCCGCCCAGCCTGGCGCGCATCGCCGCCTACGACCCGTCGATGAAGCTGATTCTGGTGTTCCGCGACCCGGTCCAGCGCGCCTGGTCCCACTGGCGGATGGAGCGGGCGCGGGGGGTGGAGCCCCTGTCCTTCTCCGATGCCATCCGCTCGGGCCGCGCCCGCGTCGACGATCCCGCCGCGCCGGGCCATCACCGCGTTCATTCCTATGTGGAGCGTGGCTTCTACGCCGCTCAGATCGAGCGTCTTCTGACCCTTTTCCCCCGTCAGCAGGTATTCTTCGGCGACGCTCGCCTGCTGCGGACACAGCCGACGTTGTTTCTCCGCAACGTCTGCGAATTTTTGAATGTGCCCTCCATGGGCCTGGTCGCGCCTTTGGAAAGTCATGTGGGCCGCTCTGACGGAGAGTTCGCCCATCTGCCGCCCTCCGACAAAGACTATCTGACAGACGTGTTCGCCGACGATCAGAAACAGTTCAGAAGTCTGACAGGGATTGAGCTCTAGGCCGCTCTGGCTGTGTTTTACACGCGCCCTCCTCACTCTCTCGTCCGGGACCTGTTCTTGACGATTGTCTGAGCGAGACAATGCAGGCGACCGGCCGTTTTCTGACACCCGCCTGTCCCACATCTGGACACCGGTGACCCACCGTCGGTCGCCCACCCCCCGGCGGGCCCTGCCAAAGCCGCTTGCAATCTGCTTGGCCTCGGTTACAAGCGCCGAAGGGCGGGCTTGCGCTTAGACGTTCTCCATGGTGGGGGCGGACGACGGCGGACCACGGTCTGTGACACTTTTTGGAGAACTTTAATGGCCAATCTTGACTTCCGGGCGTCGACCCAAGCGCAGGCGACTGCCTACACGGGCGACGGTGCCGGCACCGACGTCATCTTCTTCTCGAACGGCACCGCGACCGGCACCGTCATTACCGTGATCCCGGCGCTGGGTGCCGATCCGGAAGTGATCCGCGTCTCGAACCCCTCGGCCTCGGGCACGCAGACGCTGGACTTCGCTCGCGCGGCCGTGACCGGCGTGAACTCCTTCCAGTTCGCTGACGGCACCATCCTGATCTACAACGGTGTTGGGTCGCTCGACGGCGACGCCTTCGCCGACCTGATCTACGGTGACGCCGGCAACAACACCATCACCGGCAATAACGGTGACGACCAACTCTTCGGTGGCGACGGCGCCGACTCGCTGCTGGGCGGCGAAGGTGGCGACCTGCTCCAGGGCAACCAGGGCAATGACATCTCGGATGGTGGCAATGGGAATGACTTCCTGTTTGGCGGCCAGGGTGACGACGCCTTGTCCGGCGGAGAAGGTAACGACTACGCCCAAGGCAACCTTGGGGACGACGACATCTTCGGTGGGAACGGCGCGGACACCCTGATCGGTGGTCAAGGCGCCGACTCGATCCAGGGTGAGGCCGGCAATGACTTGATCTTTGCGGACCTGGGCGACGACACTGCTGAAGGTGGCTCCGGCGACGACACGATCAATGGTGGCGCTGGTGCGGACAGCCTGCTGGGCGACGCCGGAAACGACGTGATCAACGGCGGCAATGACGCCGACGTGATCGTGGGTGGCTCCGGAAACGATAACCTCGGCGGCGATGAGGCTAACGACACGATCACCGGTGATGCTGGGAACGACACGATCGGTGGCGGCAATGGTGCCGACTCCCTCCTCGGTGGAACTGGCGATGACCAGATCACCGCTGGAAATGGCGACGATCTTCTGACCGGTGGCGATGGTGCTGACACCATCTTCGGCGACAACGGCGCTGACTCGATCTTGGGTGAAGGTGGCAACGACGGCCTGCTTCAAGGCGGCCTGGGTAACGACACCATTCGTGGTGGCGACGGGGATGACTTCATCTTCGGTGGTCAAGACGCTGACAGTCTCTTTGGTGATGCTGGCGCTGACTTCATTCAGGGCAACTTGGGTGCAGATACGATCCTCGGTGGAGCGGGCAACGACACGCTGCTCGGCGGCCAAGGCAATGACGTCATCTCTGGCGAAGCCGACAGCGACCTGATCTTCGGCGACCTGGGCAACGACACCATCGATGCTGGCGACGGCAACAACAACGTGACGGGCGGTGACGGTGCGGACAGCATTGTTTCTGGCACCGGTAATGACACGATCATCGGTGGCGAAGGTAACGACAACATCTCGTCTGGCGACGGTGCCAATGTGCTGAACGGCGGCAACGGTGCGGACACCATCACTGGCGGTGCGAACGCCGACACGATCGGTGGTGACGACGGTGCTGACTCCATCATCGCGGGTAACGGCAACAATGTCGTCAACGGTGGTGCAGGCAACGACGTCATCACGGCTGGCACGGGTGACGATCTGATCGATGGCTCGGATGGTGCTGACGTCATTTCCACTGGCACTGGTGCTAACACAGTGCTGGGCGGTGCAGGTGCCGACTCGATTGTCGGCAACACCGGCGTCGATGTCATCAACGGCGGTGCCGACAACGACACGATCGTCGGCGGAGGCGGTGCCGATATTCTCTCTGGCGACGCTGGTGCTGATTCGATCGTCGGCGGCGCGGCTGCTGAAACGATCAATGGTGGTGACGGAAACGACATCATCGACGGCGGCGGTGAGAACGACGTGATCAACGGGGATGCTGGCAACGACACCATCACCGGCGGCGCGAACAACGACACCATTCAAGGTGGCGACGGTGCCGACTCGATCGTTGCTGGTAACGGTGCAAACTCGATCCTCGGCGGTGACGGGAACGACTTCATCTCGTCGGGTACCGGCGCAGACACCATCCAAGGCGGCGAAGGAAACAACACGATCTCGTCGGGAACTGGAGCCGATCTCATCACGACGGGCTCGGGTGCTGATTCCATCGTCTCCGACGCTGGTGCGGATGCCATCTCGTCCGGCGCAGGTAACGACATCGTGTCGGGTGGTGCAGACGCCGACTCGATCTCCGGTGGAGATGGTGCTGACTCCATCGATGGTGGAACCGGCGACGATGCGCTTTCGGGTGGAACGGGCAACGACTCCATTCTGGGTGGCGATGGTGCCGACAACATCTCGGGCGGAGACGGCAACGACTCGATCACTGGAGGTATTGGCGCTGACACGATCTCCGGCGGTGCTGGCGTCGATACCTATGTCATCGGTGCCGGTGACACCGGCATCAATGCTGGCGTTGATACGGACCTCTACTCGGACTTCACGGCGGGTGAGATCTTCGACGTTGCTACGGCAACCGCGGCCATCACAGCGACCAGCTACGCTGAGACGACTTCGGCTAACTTCGCCGATGCTCTCGCCGCAGCAAACAACCAGTTCGCTGCCCCGGGGACGACTGTTCAGGTCTATGTCGCTGCGCTCAGTGACGGTTCGGGTGCCTGGGTGTTTATCGATACGGACACCGCTACCGCTGGCGCCGAGAACGCCTTCTTCGTGACTGGCGCGACGCTTGCGACCCTCGACTTCGGAAACTTCTCGTAAGAGTTCTTCCGAACTGTAGAGTTCGACTAAGGTCTGGGGCTGCTCCGAAAGGAGCGGCCCCTTTCTTTTGTCCGATCGGTTGAACGATGGCTGGCTGATCAGCGATAGCGCTGCTACAGATTTGCCCGATGAGCATGATCGATTTCGCGACGACCCATTGGACGATTTATCACCAGATCGATCGCATTGGATCACCCTATCGTCTTGTCGCTACTCGAGACGGCCGGTTGGTTGAGGTAGCGCTGACTGCAACGCTAGAGGACGCCAGATCGCGACTTCCCCCTGACGCGTCGCTCATCGCCACTCGCGGCTGGGGTGCCGACCTGTCGATCGTGGAGAGCTGGGCGTGACCTCCTCTGGAAATGCGCTTCTTGACGCCTTCATCGCTGGTCCTGAGCGATCAGTTCATAAATGGGTCGATTACTTCTCAGCCTATGACCGTCTGCTCTCCCCGTGGCGCGGTCGTCCCTTAACTTTCCTCGAGATCGGCGTCCAAAATGGTGGCAGCACATTGATGTGGCGCGACTATCTCGGCCCCGATGCCCGGATCATCGGCGTCGACGTCGATCCCAACTGTCGCGCGATGACCGAGCATGGCTTCGAGATCTGGATCGGCGATCAGGCCGATCCCGCCTTCTGGGACGGGTTCAAGGCCGCCGTTCCCAGCGTCGATGTCGTCCTGGACGACGGCGGCCACACCATGCGCCAGCAGCTGGTCACCTTCGACGCCCTGTTCCCGATCGTCTCGAATGGCGGGCTCTATATCGTCGAGGACACCCACACCAGCTATTTCCCCGGCCACGGCGGCGGCCCGCCCGGGCATCCGGGCACCTGGATGGCCCGGGTCAAGGATCTGATCGACCAGATGCACGCCTGGTATCACGCCCCGATCGACCGGGCCGATCAGGTCATGGCGGCCACGATGATCCCCTCCATCACCGTCTTCGACAGCCTGGTCGCCATCGAGAAGCGCCGCCGCTCACCTCCCTTGACCCTAGCGCGCGGCCAAGGCGGTCATCGAAAGAACCCGCCTGCCATGGACTACATCGCCATGCGCCGCGCCCTGCGCGTGCCCGACGGCGGGGTTTAGGTTGTCCGTCGATCCGGTCGATGTGTCATTTCTCTCTCCGCTCATCCCCGCGAAAGCGGGGACCCAGTGCCTAAGTGAGGCATGCCATCTGGGATGACGGTCGATGTCGGCTCGGAAACAGTCATCGCCCAAAGAACTGGGTCCCCGCTTTCGCGGGGATGAGCGGAAGAAGCAGGGTGAGCCAAGGGCGACCGATGGTCTGAGCCCCTACGTCCGTTTCTGACGCAGCCGGGTGTTACAGGGGGGTGTCCGGCTCCGCTCGCCGGACGCCACCTTGGGGATTTCGCACGTTTCAGACGGTTCGCACCCTGTATTGACGCCCCGCCTTTCGCCCCCGACGGTCAGCCTCTAGACAGAAGCGATCAGCCGGGCGGGGGAGGCCCGCCTTCATCCATGTCCGACGTCGTCCTGTATCTGAACCCCGAGGCCTTCGACACAAAGGGGCCGGCCCTGATGGGGCGTCAGTCGGCGGGCGAGAGCTTTCTGCGCGGCTATCTGCGCCATTCCCGCAGTCCCCGCTGGGCCTTCTGGAACGTGGCGAACCGCAAGCCCGAGGTGCTGTCGGCGGCGCTGGCGGAACTGGCTGACGTCAATCGTCCGGTCAGCTGGATCGCCCGCCACGATCGCGGCGGCCTGGCCCGGATCGGCAATGTCCACCTGCCTCAGCCCAATGTCGCCCGCGAGGGCTGGCGGCGGAACATGGCGGGCCTGCGCCGGGGCTACGGCATCAGCGGCATCACCCATACGACGGCCTCCATGGACATCATGGATTCCCTCGCCGACCTGATGAGCGCCCCGATCGATCCCTGGGACAGCCTGATCTGCACCTCCAGCGCCGTCCGCGCCTCGGTCGAGATCGAGCTGGAAGCGGTTCGCGTCGATCTGGAGGAAAGACTGGGTGCCACCCGGGTCTCGACCCCGAATCTGGTCACCATCCCCCTGGCCATCAATACAGAGGATTTCCAGTCCACGCCGGATCAGCGAAAGGCCTGGCGCGAGCGGCTCGACATCCCCGACGACGCCGTGGTCGTCCTCTACATGGGCCGGTTCAATCCGGCGGTGAAGATGAACCCCCTGCCCATGGCGCTCGCCCTGGAAAAGGCGGCCAGGCGCACGTCGAAGAAGGTCTTCTGGGTCCAGGCCGGCTGGGCCACCAGCGCCGAGAACGAAAAGACGTATCACGACGAATGCCGCGCCCTGTGCCCCTCGGTCGGCTATCGCCACGTCGACGGGCGCGAGGCGGGGACACGGTTCTCGATCTGGTCGGTCGCGGACCTGTTCATCTCCCTGTCCGACAACATCCAGGAGACCTTCGGTCTGACCCCGCTGGAGGCCATGGCCGCGGGACTGCCGGGCGTGGTGTCCGACTGGGACGGCTATCGCGACACCCTGCGCCACGGCGTCGACGGCTTCCGCGCCGCCACCTATGCCCCCGCCGCCGGGGCCGGGCGCGACCTGGCCTATCGCCATGCCAACGACTGGATCAGCTACGATCTCTATGTCGGCGCCGCCAGCCAGGTCATCGCCGTCTCCGTCGACGAAGCGGCGCAAGGGTTGCTGGACCTGATCGAGAACGACGATCTGCGTCGTCGCATGGGTCGATCCGCCCAGGCCCGCGCCCGGTCCCTGTTCGACTGGTCGGCCGTCATTCCCCAGTACGAGGCGCTGTGGACCGAGATGAGCGCCCGCCGCGAGGCCGCCCGGCCCCTGCCGGCCATGCCGCGAAATCTGGCCCCCAACCCCCGGCGGCTGGATCCCTTTCATCTGTTCGGGGGCTATGCGACCGAGTGGTCCAGCCCCTCGACCCTGCTGATGCTGACGCCCGGCCGGACGGCCGCCGACGTGGAGGCTCTCATGGCCATGAAGCTGCCGACGTTCGGCGGCTTCACCGGTCCGACGCGCGAAGAAGCCCTGAAGGTGGTCGAGACCCTGTCGGATGGATCACAGCGGAGCATCCGCGATCTGGTGGCCGACGCCCCGCCCGGCCGGCGTCCGTTCCTGGAGCGCGGCCTGCTCTGGATGGTCAAATACGACATCCTGACCCTGCTTGCGCGCGGTGCCCACGTCGCCTGACGCGACGCAGAAAATCAGGGCTTCGAAATGCAATCGGCCGGGCCCCCCGCTGTCGCGAAGAACCCGGCCGAAGTGACACAGCCCGCTGGAGAACAAGCCGAACCCGATAAATGCCACAAGCCAAGCCCGTGTGAAAGGCCATTCCCCCCGCGAATCGACTTTTAAGTCCGCCAACGATCACAAGTGCGGCATAGCTTTGGCTCAGGCCGGGCCGATCAGCTCCTGGATCAGGGCCAGCCATTTCGGCACGCCGACGGTCTCCCGGTCGAAAAGCCGGAGCGCCTTTTCGCGGGCCGCCTTGCGCAGGCCCGTGTAGCGGTCCGGATTGGCGCAGGCGTCGATCATGGCCCGCGACAGGGCGTCGACGTCGAAGAAATCGTTCAGAATGCCTTCCTCGCCCGAGGTGATCGCGTCCCTGACCGGCGCGGTGTCGGACCCCAGGATCAGGCACTCGCAGGCCATGGCCTCGACCAGCGACCACGAGAGCACGAACGGATAGGTGTAATAGACGTGGGCCCAAGACATCGACAAGGCCGCCAGCATCTGAGGGTGGGGCACCTTTCCCGTGAAATGGATCCGGTTCAGGTCAAGATGGTCGCCGACCTCGGCCAGCATCTTGTTCTTCCAGGTCTGACCGTCGGGCAACTGGCCGCCGTAGCCCTTGCCGTCGTCGCCGCCGATGACGATGACCTGGGCGTCCGGCCGCGCCTGCAGCAGGGTCGGCAGGGCCCGCATGAAGATGTGGAAGCCGCGCAGACGCTCGAAATTCCGGTTGATGAAGGTGATGACCGGCGTCGATCCGTCCAGCACCGTGCCGTTCGGCATCTTCAGCGATCCGGACTTGCGCGCGGTCTTGGCGATGTCCACGCCCTCGTGGAACACCCGGATCATCGGCTGGAACGCCTTGGGGTGGGTCGAGGCCTGGAACGGCGTGGGGCAAACGATGACGTCGGCCGTCGAACAGGCCCCGGCCATGCCGATGTTCTTGGCGCTGGACCTCAGGTCGTCGGCGAAGGTGCGGTTCTCGAACTCCAGGTCGAATCCGACGTCGGCCCCGCGCGACTTGTAGAAGAACTCGCCGAACAGGACGATCGGCACGCCGGGAAAGACCTCGTGCATATGGATGGTCTCGCCCCAGCCAGGGTGGCCGATGATCAGGTCCGGAATGAACCCGTCGGCCTTGAACTGGGCGGCCAGGTGAGCGGCGGCGTCGGCGCGCAGCAGGTCGGCCTCGGCCCGCGTGGCGGGCTCGAAAATCCCTGCCGTCGAGCCGCGTCCCAGCTTCCAGCGACGGACATCGACCCCGGGGCGGTTCTTGCCGGTCGGCCCCGCCACCGCCGCCACCTTGTATCCGGCGGCCAGACAGCCGTCCGCGATGTGCGGGAACTGGCCCGGAAAGTTCTGATGGACGAACAGGATACGCTTGGCGGCCAAGAGCGGGTCTTTCGCTGCGGCGCCGGTCGTCGCGCGCCTTTTCCCTTGTGCCGCAAGCGTCTGACGGGTCAACAGCGAACCTTTGATGCCGTGAATCAAGGTCCAGCAGGTTTCTGGGGTCTGATCCGACCGGAAAACCGCTCACACTTTTCCGGATCAGACCCTAGGGTTCACCGCGATGGCGACGCGAAAGACAGGATCGGAAGACGAGGCGGTCACGGCCCCGTTCGAGGCCGGCGTGTCCTCGCGTGGCGAGGGCAACGCGGTCGACCTGGCACCCGACTGCGTGATCGGCGGCCGCATCGAGGTGATCGGACGGCGTAATCGCTTGACCGTGGCTCCGGGCGCGACGCTGGAGCGCTATGCCCCCGCCGGCTTCGGCGCGACGGTGCCCGACATCGGCAAGCGATCGGACGCCTCCATCCTGATCGAGGGCGACGACAATGTGGTGGAGATCGCCGAGGGAACGCGGCTTGGCATGAACATCGTGGTCCGGGGCAACGGCAACCGGATCGTCATCGGCCGCGACGCCTGGCTGCACGGCTTCGCCAATCTGATCACGGACGGTGCCACCCTGAAGGTCGGGTCCCGCACGACCATGGTGCAGGGCTCACTGCAACTGCACGAGCCGCTGACCCTGAGCATCGGCGAGGACTGCATGATCTCGTCCCAGGTCTATGTGTCTGTCAGCGACATCCATCCCATCCACGATCGCATGACCGGCGCGCGGATTAACCCGGGCCGCTCCGTCGAGATCGGCGACCACGTCTGGCTCGGTCTGCGGACCATGGTGATGAAGGGCAGCGGGATCGGGACGGGCGCGATCACGGCCGCCGGGTCCATCGTCTCGGGCGAAGTCCCGGCCCACTGCATCGCCGGTGGCGCGCCCGCGCGGGTCATGCGGCGCGAGGTGACGTGGTCGCGAGAACTCGATCCGGACGCGCCCCTCGTCGTCGAGGCGACTCCCCGGCGTGGGTGGCGACTGTTCGGTCGATGAAGCGTCTCGGCATATATCACCCCGCCGGCCGGGCCGGGCGGGGGGCCAATGTCTTCGGCATGCAGGTGGCCAACGTCGAACTGTTCCAGGCGGTGGCGCGATACGGCGGGCTGGACCGGCTCGATGTCCTTACCCACGTCGACGTGACCGGTGACCAGATCCGGCCTGGTCTGCTGGGGCCTGAGGGGGGAACGGTCGACATCCAGGCGACCCTGATCTTGAACCAGGCGCGCGCGAGGGACGCCGGCGCCGTCCTGCGCGGCGGACCCCGGATCGATGAACTGGCCTGGGTGCGCCGCTTCGTTGTGGGAGAGACGGCCTACAGCCTCATGGGGCTGATCCACACCATCGCCCCGCCCGCCATGCGTCAGGAGATCGCCATGGCCTCGATCGGGCCGACCCATCCCTGGGACGCGGTGATCTGCACCAGCCCATCGATCCAGTCGGCCATGGTCCGGATGTTCGACGACTGGGAGGCCTATCTGGCCGATCGTTTCGGCGGCGCGGCGCCGCCGCGACCGCAGCTGCCCCTGCTGCCGCTCGGCGTCTATGGAGAGGTGTTCGCGGCGGCGGCGGATCGGCCCGCTGTGCGGGGCGCGCGGCGCGCGGCGCTGGGCGTGGGTCCCGACGACGTCGTGGTGCTGTGGGTCGGGCGGCTGTCCTTTTTCGAGAAGGCCTTCCCCCAACCCATGTTTCGGGCCGTCCAGGACGCGGCCCGCGCGACCGGCGCGCGCGTGCATTTCGCCATGGTCGGCTGGTTCCCTGGCGGAGCCGAAGACGAAGCCCGCTACCGCGAAGCGGCCGCGGCCTATGCTCCCGACGTCGACCTGCATCTGCTGGACGGCAACGACGCGGCCCTGGTGCGCGAGATGTGGGCGGCCTCCGACATCTTCGTCTCTCTGGTCGACAACATCCAGGAGACGTTCGGCATCACGCCGCTGGAGGCGATGGCGGCGGGACTGCCGGTCGTGGTCTCGGACTGGGACGGCTATCGCTACACCGTGCGAGACGGGGTCGAGGGGGCGTTGATCCCGACCCTGGGGGCGCCGGCGCATGACCTGTTGCAGGAGACCGCGACCAGCCACGCCCTCGCCATCACCTCCTACCAGAGCTACGTCGGCACCATCGCCCAGCACACGGCGGTTCATGTCGGGCGCGCCGCCGAGTCGATCGCCGCCCTGATCCGGTCTCCGGACCTGCGCCGTCGCCAGGGCGAGGCCGGCCGTCGACGCATCCGCGACACCTTCGACTGGCGCGTGGTCGCGCCGCAGTATGTCGCCCTTTCCGAAGAACTGGCGGGGATCCGACGGGTGGCCCCGGAACGTCCGCGCCGACCGCATCCGGTCAAGGGCGATCCGTTCAAGGACTTTTCGGGGTTCGCGACCCATGTCCTGGGGCTCGACGATCGCCTGGCGCTGGCCTCGGGCGCGGCGGTGACCGACCTGGAGCGGTCATCCACCCTCTGGCTGGATCAGTTCGCGTCCAAACGGCGGGGCACGGCGGAGGAGGAACTGCGGCTGCTGACGCTGATCGCGCGCTCGGACGGGATCGCCGTCCGCGCCGTGCTGGAGGACTTCGCCGTGCCGCGTCGCAAGCGGATCATGCTCAGCCTGATGTGGATGGCCAAGGCCGGCATCCTGGACTGGGGTCCCCCCTAGGGCCTGATCCGGAAAAGTGTGAGCGCTTTTCCGGTCGGATCAGGCCCCAGGAAACCGCTGGACCTTGATTCACAGCATCGGCGGAATCGAGAAGCGATTCCTCCTCATCTGATCAAGGTCTAAGCGACGGGTCCGCTCCACGGCTTGACCGCGCGAATCTGGATATGCAGTTCACGGATGACGTTCCATGTCTCGTTGGCCATCCGGCGCAGGGTCGCGCGATCGATCTCGCCCCGTCGTTCCTTCTCGACCCAGGCGCTGTCATAGACCTGGACCGCGTTGACGACCTCGAAGTCGACGCCCAGGGCATAGGCCAGCATGGTGTAGTTGGCGCGCCGTGCGATCCAGTCGTCGTTCCTGGCCTTGGACATCATCTCGAACGTCAGGGGCGTGAAGGCGCGGACGTGGGTCGGATCCGACCAGTAGGTGTCATGCCGGAAATGCGGGACGTGGATCTCCAGCACGCCACCGGGTTTCAGCACCCGGTAGAGTTCGCGCATCACGGCGCGGAAGTCCTGGAACGTCGCCCCGACGTGCTCCAGCACATGCTTCATCAGGATACGGTCGAACTGGTCGTCCTCGAACGGCCAGGGGAAGGTCTCGATGTCCATCAGGACGTCGGGATCACATTCCTTGAAGCCGTCGGCGTTGATCCAGCCTTCGCGCTTGTCGAAGCCGCAGCCGAGGTTGAGTTGAGCCATGGGTGGGGTCTCGATCAGGCGTTCTGGGATTGACGAGGGGCCATGGCCGCCAGCCGCGCCTGACGCTGGGCCTCCAGATCGGCCCCGCGCGTGACGAGGTCGCGGTACCATGCCTCGCGGCGCGGCGCTTCGTGGGCGTGCATGCGATGGGTGGCGACGTGGGCCCGGCCGAGGTCTCGGCGACGTTTCACCTCGTCCGGCGACGCGATCAGTCCCAACAGCGCCTGATGCCATTCGTCCGGGCTGTCGGCGAAGACGGCGAAGGCGCCATGCGCCGGATCATCGGCGTAGATCAGTCGCGAACAGACCGGCACCACGCCGGCCGATGCGCTCTCGACCAGCTTGAGATCCGACTTCAGCCGGTTGAACGGCGTGTCAGACAGCGGCAGCAGGGCGATGTCGCACCCCGCCAGCAGCGCCATGTATTTCGGATGCGGCAGGGTGGGATGAAAGGTCTTGGACGCCGACGCGGGCAGGGCGTCGAAGAAGCCCTGGTCATGAACCACGACCCAGTCGATCCGGTCGGCGTGGGCGTCCGCCAGGGCCACGATCTGGTCCCGGACGGGGCCCCAGTCGTTCTCGCGGTTCAGCGCGCCGAAGAAAACCCGCATCCGGTCGCCCGCCTTGGGCGTCGTCGCCGGCGCGTCCGGCAGGCGGGCGGCGGCGTTGGGGAAGACGGCGACGTTGGGGTTCCAGCGGCGGATCATCTCGGCCAGGGGCTCGGTGGAGACGGTCACGGCGTGCACGCCCCGGAAGGCGCGGAAGTCGGACTCGACATACCCAGGCCAGTGATGCGGATCGTCGTCGATGTCGGACACGACGGTCCAGCCCTTCTGAACCAGACCCTCGACATGGCCGGTCAGGGTCTCGTCGTTCAGGAACTGGCGGTGCAGCACGAAGACGCCGGGCTCCGCGCCGCCGGGCAGGGCAACGGTGCCGGCCCCCCATGTCGCCCGGATGGACGGCAGGCTGGCCAGGGCGGCCATGGGGTGATCGACGCGGGCCTCGGTCACGCCGCCGACCTTCTTCATGCCCAGGGCCGCGATCGCCAGACGCGGCGGCAGCGGGCCGTTGACGCCGCGAAGAACCCACTGAAACGCGGACAGGTCCCGCTTGGCCTTGGACGCGTCGCCGCCGAACGACAGGGCGGCGGGGGTCAGGGCCTTGATCGCGGCCTCGGTCTTGTCGGGCCAGAGAACGCGCGCGTCGGCGTCCAGCGGCCCCCAGCCCGCGGTCGAGATCATCTCGACCGCCGTGTCGCGGCTGAAGAAGCGCAGGTGGGTCCGGTCCAGCAGGCCCGCGTCGGCATAGTTCCAGCGACCCAGCAGCTGTTCGCGCACAAGGGTCCAATGGCCGACGTTGGGGATGCAGATGGCGCAGACCGCGCTCGGCTCCATCCGCTCGCGCAGCGTCCGCAGCACGCTCCACGGATCCAGAAGATGCTCCAGCACGTCGCCGAAGATCAGGACGTCGAACCGCCGGTCGCCCCGACGCGCATCCAGTTCGGCCAGAACCGCCGCCTCCTCGATGCTGCCCAGGACGACCTCGTCCAGGACACCGCGCGCCTCTTCGGCGGCCTCGGCGAACAGTTCGACGCCCCAATACTCCGCAGCCCTGGCGGTGACGGGAATCTTGGCCAGAAGGTCAGGATTGGCGTTGCTGTAATAGGTCATGATCGTCCCGGTCGGGCCAGCGCGCGCCAGCGTTTGGCCAGGACCCTGAGCGGTCGGGTCAGGGCCCAGCTGGGGCTGGTGAGCATCGCGTCGTGACGGGCTCGCAACGCGGCCAGTTCGTCGGACAAGCCGGTCGTCGCCTCCAGGGCATCCAGTCGCTCTTGCGCGGTCGCGCGCTCGGCCCGGGCGTTGGCCGCCCGTTGCCGCTCGGCCTCCAGGGCCTCGACCAGTTCGCGGTTCTGGGCCTGCTGGCGCAGGGCGCGGGCCTCGGCCAGGCCGATCTCGCGGCGGAGGGGCAGGATGCCCTCGGCCTCCTTGCGGAACCGCTCGGCCTGTTCGCGCGCCGCGCCGAGTTCCCGCGTCAGATGGGCGACCATGTCGCGCGAGGCCTCCCAGTGACGGCCGTTGTGATCGGCCTCGGCGTGGAACTGGTCGGCGAGATCGCGAAGGGCTGCGTTCTCCGTGAGCGTGTCTGCCAGCTCCGCCTTCAGGCCGGGCGCGTCCGCCGCCTCCGCGCGGAGGTCGTGCAGGGCGGGGCCGGTCAGGCGAGCCAGACGCTCCAGCTCGACCAGGGCGGCGTCCAACTGGGTGCTGTCAGGCTCCACGCCGGTGGTCGCCGCGCCCAGCCAGGACAGGGTGGTCAGGGCGCCCGACCACAGATCCCCGCGCCCCGCCAGGTCGGCCTGGTCCGCCCTGTGATGCCTCTGGTCCGGCGACAGGAAGTCGTCGATCCGGGCCTCGACCTCGGGTGTCGGGGCGGCCAGAGGATCGCCCCCGGCGGTCTGGATCCGCGCCAGGGCTCCGCGCCAGTCCGCGAGCAGAGCGTCATAGTCGATGAACACCCGCGCCAGGCCCCGGGTGTCGCGCTCGACCGCCAGCATACAGGCGGCCCAGGCCATGACGGCGGTCGCTTCTGAGGCGTCGCCGCGCGTCACGATGGAGGCCGCGACCTCCAGCGGATGGCGCACCATGATCACATAGACCGGTCGTCTTCCCTCAGCCCTGAGAGCCTCGTCCCAGAAGCGGATCATCAGCGAGGCGCGGGGGTCCTTGAGCACGGCGGCGGGTGCGTCGTCGTAGTTCCGGGCGATGAAGGCGCGGGCCTCGTCCAGATACTGGTCGCGCCGCGCCCACACGGTCGGTCCGACCCGGTGGCCGAAAACGTCGTCCCAGCGCGAGCCGACGGAGGCCAGGATGCGGTCATTCAGGCCGACCATGTCGGCGGGCTCCCAGAAGCCGGTCGGATTGTCGGGACCCGGCTGGATGATGTCGCCCGGCAGCGCCCCGCCGGCCAGCGACAGCAGCCGCGCCATGGCCGAGGTGCCGCTGCGGTGCATGCCAGCGACCACCAGGGCCGTCCGGGTCGTCGCGGCGGGGGTGCCGGCGGCTGCTGATCGGGTCGTGGCCGTGGCCATGTCTCGCGGGTCCTCGGGTCGGACCGAGGGTTAGGCGACGGAAGCGGGGCCGGTCAACCGGCCCTCGACGGCCAGCCAGGCGTGATAGGTGTTCGGCCCGGTCCGGAAAGGCTCGGGGAAGGCGGCCTGCAGATCGGCCCGGTCGCGGTAGAGCTCGCGCCAGTCCTTGCGGATGGGGGTCCCGTCGTCGAAGGCGGCGAAGGCCCACCAGCGCGGCGGGATGCGCGGATCGCGCGCCTCCTCGATCAGCCGTTTGTACCAGTTCCAGATCTCGTGGACCTCGAAATTGGTCCCGGCATACCGGCGGGTCATGGTGTCGCCGGTCGGCCCCAGCTTGGTGAAGTGCCAGAACCGCAGCGGCGAGCCGTTGACCGTGATCGCGCCGTCCAGCCCGATGTGAACCTTGCGCTTGGACAGGTTCCAGCTGGCGACATTGTAGCCGGGGTCGCGCAGGACGTGGAAACGGTCGAAGAAGGCCGGGACATGGTCGCACCACCGCTGATCGACGAACAGGCCCTTGGGGATGTCGTCGTGACAGAAGGCCAGCAGACGGTCGTTCCACCACCGCGCGAAACGCGCGCCCTGACCGGTCGTGCGGATGGCCACGAAGCCCAGGTTGAAGATGCCGGTTCTCAACGTCGCCAGCTCATTGTCCAGCAGGGCCTGAAGTTCGTCTTCCGGCTCCAGCAGGTGGGGCGTCAACAGGCCGTCATGAGTCTGGAGCGCCTTGACCAAGGGCGACAGGTCGTTCAGCAGCGCCGTGTCCGGATCCAGATAGATGACGATGTCGGCGTCACCCGCCTCGCAGGTCTGATGCAGGAAGGGGCCCTTCACCGCCGTGCAGGCCTCGACAATGTCGTGGCCGAACAGCCAGCCCTCGCCGCGCGGGATGTTCAGATCCTCGAACCAGACGACACGGTCGAACGGCTCGGCCGAGGGGTCGAAATCGATGCCGGGTGGCGGCCGGTCGGTGATGACGGCGACCCGCTCCCAGTCCGGATGATGCTTCTTCAGCGTGCCGAACAGGACGCGCGCCCGGTCCAGATAAGCGAAGGTGAAGCTGGAGAAGACGAGCACCTTCATGTCGCCGCCTCCGGGATCAGGTCCGCGACCATGCCGCTGAAGACGAGGTCGTGGAGAACGGGCTTCCGGTTCGCCCGCGACAGGGTGGCCACCTCGCGCGAGGCGAACAGGGCGCGCAAGCTCGCCTCGTCGGGAAGCACCTGACCGCGTGTCGCCTCACCTGCCACGAAGGCGGCGACGTTGCCGGAGCCGGTGTGGGTCAGGATGGCCGCGCCCGCCGCGACCGCCTCGTGCGCGGCGATGCAGAAGGTCTCGGGCCACAGCGCCCAGAGCACGACGGCGTCCAGATCGAGGGCCTCGATCGCCGGGATCATCGGCTGAGGCTGATCCGGTGTCGGCGCGACCCTGGTGAACCGTGCCGGAACGCGAGGGTCCTCGACGGCCGAGAGGTGATGGAACTCATAGCGATCGTCGGCGGCGAAACGACGGACCAGATCGGCGAAGATCGGCCATCCCTTGTGCAGCGACGGCATGCCGAGGAAGCCGACCCGCAAAGGCCGGTCGGCGCTCGGGACCGACGGCGACGGCTGAACCGGGCGCGGCTCGAGCCGCGCGTGAGGATGGACCACGCTCGCGGCGGGACGGACCGGGAAGCGGTGGCTCCACAGGTCGAGCGCCACCTGCGATGGGGCCACGACGGTCAGGGCGAACCGCTGGAAAACCTCGACGTGGGCGGGCAGCTGGATGCGACGGCGACGGCCGTAGCTGCAGATCTCGCACGCCGCGCTGTCCGGTGACGGCGCCCCGCAGAAGGCGACGTCGTCGCGCATCAGGGCGTAGCCGGCGCACAGGCTGGCGTAGTCGTGCAGCCAGAAGAACCCCTCGGTCACGCCCAGCGCCGCCAGCATGTCGCAGGTCCGCTCCACCGGATGTCCGATCAGGCTGTGGATCGAGACGGTGATTCGACGCCCGGCGAGGGCGGGGGCCAGGGCTTCGGCGACGGTTTCAGGCGTGAAATGCCCGGTCAGCGTGCCATTGAGCAGGACTCCGAGCGTCGGGGTCTCGCGCTCCACATCCACCATCACCCCGGCAGAGCTGGGAAACAGATGCAGGTGATCCGTTCCGCGCCGCGCCAGGGCCTCGGCCTCCAGTCGGATGCACAGCTGAACGCCACCGACGCCCCGGCTGTAGTCGTCATGGGATACCGTCACATGGATTCCTCGCCCGGGCGCGAGCCGGTTTGCGGCATCCGACAGCGTCTGCGCCGGGTCAGGCGCGCGGTCCGGCTGGGCCAGACGCAGGGCGCGCATCCTCTCCTCGATCGGCTTGTCAGCCCACAGAACCTCGTACTGGAACCCCAGACCGTGATCGGTCGCGCGGCCCTCGGCCCGGCCGCTGGTGACCCAGTGGACGAAGGGGTTCACGCCGGCTTCCCGCACATCCAGGTGCAGCGCCAGATAACGGCCCATGGAGAAGTCGGGACGCGGGTCGCGGCCCTCTCCGGCACCGAAGATCAGGAAGTGCTGAAACGGATCGGCCCCCGCCTCGGCGACGTCCTTGTTGGCCGCCAGATAGAAGTCCGGATCGAACTCGGCCCGCACCTGTTGAAGGATTTCTGGCGACAGCGTCAGGCTCACGGCTGGGCCCGCAGGATGTCGAACTTCATCAGCCACATCAGCGCCTTCTCGCTGACGAAGGTTCTGCCGACAGCGGCCAGCAGGGTGCCGATCGTGTGGCTCTTCGCGCTCGCTTCAGCCAGGATAGCTCTGAGCGTGCTTTCGGGCAGGACCGCGTCGTCCATCACATAGTTCGCCATGTGCAGGTCCAGGAATCTGTCCAGCCCGCGCTCGTCCAGCGGCATCGCCGTGACGGTCCAGTCGTCGCCCGGGTGCGCCGTCGGATGGTCCTGGAACAGGGCGAAGGGGTCGGGCCGAAGGGGGAAGGGCACCGGCGGTCGGGTCCTCAGCGACGCCGCGGCCCGGCGCAGCTCGCCAAGGTCGGCAGCGAAGTCGCAGTATCGGTCCAGGATCACGGGCCAGTCGTAATCCGCGACCGCTCGGGCGCGTCCCGCCTCGCCCATGCGTCGGCGCAGGGCGGGGTCCGACGCCAGATCGACGATCCGGTCGACCAGAGGTTCGAACGCGACCACCGTGGCCATGCTGGCCCGGCCGATCAGGAAGTCATAGTTGTCCTGGCCCAGGGCGTGCCGCAGACCCAGGTCCGCGCCCGTTCCCCATGCCGGGGCCGGGGCCAGGGTCGGAATGCGGAAGCCGTCGACGCCTTCGCGCACCGTGTCCTTGTAGCCGTTCCAGTCGCTGACGAGGTTGGGCAGGCCCGCCGCCATGGCCTCGACCGGCGTCAGGCCAAACGTCTCCTGGATGTTGTCGGACAGGCTGGTGAAGACGCGATAGCTCTTGGCGATCTGCTCATTGGGATAGACGCCGGCGTCGATGCAGACGACCCGCTGCGAGACCCGCGCCTGCGCCGCCTCGGCCGCGCGATAGAAGATCGCGGGATTGGCCTTTCCGTGGAACACCAGCCGCCCCGCGAACAGGAAGGCGACGTCATCGTCTGACAGGCCCAAGGCACCGCGGGCCTGGGCGATCCGATCCGGTGTCCGCGCCCGGGCGGGCGCGTCGACGCCAAGCGGAATGACCTTCATGGCCGGGGTGTTGAACCGGGTCGCGCCCAGATGCTCGACCTGCCAGTCGCGCATTTCGGCCTGCAGTCTTCTGGCCACCGACAGGGCGACGGTCGAGGTGCAGATGAGCCCGTCCCAGGGCTGGAACGGGGCGATCGCCAGCCGGCCCAGACTGTCCATCGCCGCCTCGGACGACAGGGTGTGGGTCACTCCGAACAGGCTGTAGGACGTCGGCCCCCGCGTGTTTCTGGCGTGGGCGAGGTCGAGGGTCACGGGTGCGGGATAGTAGACGGCTCCCAACTGGCTCAGCACGTCGTCGCCGGGGGCCATTCGCCAGCGCACCGTCCCGGTGAAGCCGTCGCCCTTCAGCTGTCGGGCCATGGCCTGGCCGGGCGCTCGACTGGCCCCGAAGCCGTGGATCTCTCCGTCGGTCCAGCGTCGGGCGACGCCCTTCATCAGGGCCTTGCCCGCGCTCTGGCGGCCCATGATCTTGGCCGACGTCGAATAGGCGTCGCCGGTGTAGCAGAGGGCGAAGTTCGGTCCGCTCAAGCCGCCATGCTCCAACCCTTGGGCCGCATGACGAACCATGGAGTCGGCGACGAGCGATACTCCCAGGTCGCCAGCAGTTGATCCAGATGGGGCAGTTCCAACAGCCAGCCCGGCATGTCGACCCCACGCGGTTCCGTGGACCTCAGGGAGATGTCGTGGGTCGCCGAGAAGCGAGCGAGCATGGTCGCCACGATGTCTGGATGCTTCTGCGGATGGGTTTCCATGATGATGGCCAGATGGCCGAGAGCCGGCCAGGTCTGGGGGCGCATCAGCTCTTCCTCGAAGCCCTCGGTGTCGATCATCACCAGGGTGCGTCGGTCGGCGAACAGTTCGAACATCTCGCCGGTGAAGGTCTCCCC
>NCEB01000015.1 GCA_002280475.1 Brevundimonas subvibrioides | reverse complement strand
GGCCCCGCGCGGCAACAGTGATGCCGGCGTCTGCATCACCAGCCGTCCCCACCCGGTCTCCGCTCCGCGTCGACCACCCTCCCCCGAGGGGGAGGGAGAGGCCCTTGCCCCCCACCAACTCCCGAAAGGCACCCATGTCCCGCATCCGCTCCACCCGCCCCCGCCCCCCGCGCCCCCAACGCCCGCCTTCGGCGCGCCAGACCGCCGAGATCGAGGCCCTGCGCGCCGAGTTGCGCGAACGCTACGACCACTTCGAGGCGCGAAGGGCCCGGGCCGCCGCGCGTCGGGCGGCTCAGGCGCAGGGCATCGCGGCGGGCGACATCGTCGCAGGCTGGACAGAAACCTCGCCCGATCAATAACTTGAGCCATGATCACGGCTCCTTGACCTTCCGACCCCCTCCCTATAGGTTCCGCGCCGAATTCAGACCCCTGTCGGGGCCCGCAAAACCTTGCGTGGCCGGGCGGGGCTTGAGCGCAAGAACCCATGTCCCTGCCCCCGGAATCGCGCGAAGAGGCGATCGCTCGCCTCACTCGCTCCGCATCCGACTTGGAGGCGCGGACAACCTCGGAAGCCCAATCCGATGCGGCCGGTCGCGCCGTCGCGGGCCAGGCGTACAAGGTCGTCGCCCAGTTGCTGGGCGGCGTCTTTCTGGGGATCGCGGTGGGGTTCGGCATCGACCACTACGCCGGAACGGCGCCGTGGGGGGTGATCGGCGGGGTCCTTGTGGGCTTTGCCGTGTCTTTGTGGATGGCGTGGCAGACGGCCCAGCGGCTGATGGCACAGGCGGCGGCGAGCGGCGTGGAACCTCGGTCCATTCCCTTCGACGACGTGGATGATGAGGAGCGATAGGCCTTGGCCGATCCGATCGAACAGTTCGAAGTGCACCCGATTCCGGGTCTGGAGTTCGGCGAGGTGGCGGTGCCCTTCCTCGGCGTCCAGCAGATCGCCGTGACCAACTCCCACGTCGCCATGACCATCGCCTTCGCCCTGGTCGTGCTGTTCCTGACCGCCGTCACCTCGGGCGCCAAGGTCGTCCCCGGCCGCCTTCAGTCTGCGGGCGAGACCCTGTTCTCCATGATCGATGGCGTCACCGATTCGATCATCGGCCACGAGGGTCGCAAGTATTTCCCCTTCGTCTTCACCCTGTTCACCCTGATCCTGGGCATGAACATCCTGGGCATGTTCCTGACTTTCACCGCCACCTCGCAGCTGGCGGTCACGATCACCTTCGCCGTCCTGACGATCCTGCTGGTCATCGGCATCGGCATCCTGAAGCACGGCCTGGGCTTCTTCCTGCTGTTCTGGCCGTCGAGCGCGCCCCTGGTGCTGCGCCCGGTCGTCGGCGCGATCGAGTTCCTGTCCTTCCTGTTGCGACCGGTCACCCTGGCGCTTCGTCTGTTCGGCAACATGCTGGGCGGCCACGTCGCGCTGAAGATCTTCGCCGGCTTCGTCGTCAGCCTGGGGGCCATGGCCTTCGCGGGCGAGGGCCTGGGCCTCTGGGCCCTGCCGATCGCGGCCCTGTCGATGACCATGGTCGTCGCCCTGACCGCGCTGGAGTTCCTCGTGGCCTTCCTCCAGGCCTTCGTCTTCGCCGTTCTGGCCACCATCTATCTCAACGATGTGGTCAACCTGGGCCATGGCCACTAAGGCCACGCCCCGTCCCTTCGCCCCAACCCATCAAACCCAAAACTAGGATTAGACTCTCATGGAAGCTGAAGCCGCAAAATACATCGGCGCTGGCCTGGCCACCCTCGGCATGATCGGCTCCGCCATCGGCGTGGGCAACATCTTCGCCAACTTCCTGAACGGGGCGCTGCGCAACCCGTCGGCCGCCGGCAGCCAGGTCGGCAACCTGTTCGTGGGCGCCGCCCTGGCCGAAGCCCTGGGCATCCTGGCCTTCGTGCTGGGCATCCTGATCCTCAACGCCTGATTTCGACGGCGTTTCCAGTGGCGGTGTTCCCCTGAGCGGGGACACCGCCTCTTTGCTTATCTCGACGCAGACGGACACCATGGCCGCCCCTGAAAAATCAGACGCAACCGGCGGAACCTACGCCACGACGACCGAAGCCGAATCCGGCGGCCTGCCCCAGTTCGACACCTCGGTCTGGGCCGGTCAGATCGTCTATCTGCTGTTCCTGTTCTTCGTCCTCTATCTGCTGATCGCCAAGGTCTTCGCCCCGCGTCTGCGCCGGGTGATGGACGAGCGCGCCACCACCATTTCCACCGCCGTCGCCACCGCCAGATCGGTCCAGGCCGAGGCCGCCACCCAGGCCGCCGCCGCCAAGGCCGAGGTCGAACAGGCCCGCGCCGACAGCCGCCGCATGGCCGCCGAGGCCAAGGCCCGCGTCGCCGCCGAGGCCGAGGCCCGTCGTCAGGCCGAAGAGGCCGAGGTCAACGCCCGCATCGAGGCCGCCGAGGCCCAGATCGCCGTGACCCGCGACGCCGCCATGACAAACGTCTCCACCATCGCCGCCGACACGGCCCAGGCCATCGTCCAGCGCCTGACCGGCAAGCCCGCGACCGCCGCCGAGGCCGCCGCCGCTGTGAAGGGAGCCGTCTGATGCCCCATGTCTTCGAAGCCTATTTCTGGAACGTCTCCAACCCTGAGCTCTGGGTCGGCATCGGCCTGGTGCTGTTCTTCGCCATCCTGATCGCCGCCGGCGTGCCCAGGCTGGTCGCGGGCCAACTCGACGCCAAGGCGAACAAGATCCAGGCCGAACTGGACGAGGCCGCCCGCCTGCGCGCCGAGGCCGAGGCCCTGCTGGCCCAGATCCGCGCCGAGAAGGCCGAGGCCGACGCCCAGGCCAAGGCGATGCTCGCCGCCGCTGAGGCCGACGCCCGCCTCATGGAAGCCGACGCCAAGGTCCGCCTGGAAGAAGCCCTGACCCGTCGTCAGGCCATGGCCGAGCGCCGCATCGCCTCGGCCGAAGCCCAGGCCACAGCCGAGGTGAAGGCCGCCGCCGCCGACGTCGCCGCCCGCGCGGCTGAGACGATCCTGGCCGCCCGCATCGCCGGGGCCAAGTCGGACCCTCTGCTCGACGACGCCATCGCCCAGATCGGAACGCGCCTGAACTAGCGGCGCGCCCCTCGTCATCCCGGACTTGATCCGGGACGGGATCAGTGGGCCGCGGCCGCTCCGCTCATGTCATGAGCGCGCTTGTCGCGGTTCACCAGCCGGGCATAGACATTGCCCATGACGATGCCGAAGACGACGTGCGTCACCAGCATCCAGGCGACCACGGCGAAGCCGCCGCCGGCGTTGAACATCCGGGGATCGCCGAACAGCAGCACCCCGACCATCAGAACCGCCCACGCCGCCACGGCGAAGGCGATGCCCTTGGTCTCGGGCGTGTCGGTCGGCAGTTTCGGACAGACGACGCCGAACAACGCGCCCAGCAGCAGCGTGCCCGCCAGGAAGTGAGCCACCCAGCCGACGGCCAGATTGCCTTCCATCCCGATCAGGGTCGCGACCACCGATGGAAACGGCTGCACCCAGGGTCCGGCGAACACATTGACGGCTTCGAGGATCGATACGGCGACGGTGGCGGCGAAGCCTGCGACCATGCCCTTCTGTACGCGTGACATCATAACGACAGCGCCTCCCAACGCTCTTTTCGTTCCGATAACGCGCCATGCAGGATACGCCTGTCTCGCCCGGGACAAAGCGGCAGCATTTCACATCTCCGTGCTTCGCCTATGCGAAGCGCACGCCCAGTTCCGCCTCGGTCATGTCGAACAGCCGCGCCGCGTCCGCCTCGACCAGGGCATGCGGCTCGGCCTTCGCGGGTCCCGGCGGCCCCTTCATCTCCCTGGCCTTCTGCGGCCCGACGAAGGCACCGGGCCCCACGCCGGGGTCGGTGGCGGCCATCAAGATCGGCAGGGCGCCGTCGGCCGCCGAATGGCTGAACAGGGGCTCGATGAAAGGCCGGTAGACCAGCTGCATCATCGCCCGGCTGACCGGCCGACGCCCCAGAGGCCCCGACCCGATCAGCCCGGTCCGCGCATAGCCCGGATGCGCCACCACGCTGGTCAGCCCCCATCCGCCCGCCCGGCTCCGCCGATCCAGCTCCAGCCCGAACATCAGCATGGCCAGCTTCGTCTGCCCATAGACAGGCCATGGCTTGTAGCCCTGCCGATGGTTCAGGTCCTCGAATCGCAACCGTCCCTGCCGGTGCATGATGCTGGACAGTTGCACCACCCTCGCCCGCCCGGCCTTCAGCAAGGGCATCAGTCGCGCCGTCAGGGCGAAATGGCCCAGATAGTTGGTCGCCCATTGCAGTTCGTATCCGTCTTCCGTCTCCTCGCGCCGGTCCGTCGCCATGATCCCCGCGTTGTTCACCAGGATGTGGATCGGCAGCCGCTCCGCCAGGATGCGATCCGCGAAAGCGGTCACCGACGCCAGTTTCGACAGGTCCAGCGCCTCGACCCTCAGCCGCGCCTTGGGCACCTGCCCCCTGATGCGCTTCGCCGCCGCCTGGCCACGGTTGACATCGCGCACGGCCAGGACCACCTCGGCTCCCTTGCGGGCCAGCTCCAGCGCGGTCTCATAGCCGGTGCCGCTGTTGGCGCCGGTCACGATGGCCAGACGGCCCGTCTGGTCGGGAATGTCGCGGGTGGTCCAGGTCATGGGAGTGGTCCTCTAGGTGTCCAGGCCGAAGCCGAAACGGTCGCTAGACATATCTGCACCGCGTGCAAATATGCAAGAGGTGCAAACCGCGACCGAACAGCCCGGCCTGCGCGAAAGGAAACGCGCCGACACCCACGCCCGTATCCATCAGGCGGCGCTGGCCCTGTTCGCACGCCAGGGCTTCGAGGCCACGACTCTGGACGACATCGCCATCGCCGCCGGCGTCTCGCGCCGCAGCCTGTTCCACTATTTCGGCTCCAAGGAGGACATCGTTCTCTCGACCAAGGCGGGCCTCGGTGAACTGATCGAGGCGGCCGTCGCCCGCCGCCCGGCCGACGAGCCGCTGCTGGCCATGGCCGAGCACGCCCTGACCGACATGGCCGGCGACTTCCAGGGCCCCGAGGCCCGGGCGCTCGCCCGCCTCATCCACGACACCCCGGCGCTCAAGGCCGGCGACCACGCCAAATACGAGATGCTGGAGCATCGCCTCGCCGCCGCCCTCGCTGCGCAGAAGCGTCTGCCGCCCGACGACCTTCAGGCCCGCGTGGTCGCCACCACGGCGATCGGCGTCCTGCGCATGGCCACCGAGACCTGGCTCGCCTCCGACGACGACGCCGGTCCCGAGGTCCACGGCAAGGCGGCCTTCATGGCGTTGCGGGCGGCGGCTAAAGCCTGATCGCGAGGGCTGCGAAGGCCGCCAGGTCGTCCAGGCCTTCGCGGATCACGGTCTGGACGAGATCAAGGTCAAGGTCGGCATAGCGATGCACGGCGACGTTTCTGAAGCCCACCATCTTCATCATGGCTGCGCTGAGCGGCGCATCGATTAGGCCGGCCCCCGCGAGGAGATCGAAGGCCTCACGGCTGTTCGACGGCGCGCCCAGGCCTTTCAGCCGGACGATCCGGAACGCCATATCGATGGTCGCTTCACAGGCGCGTTGAATGTTCAGAATCGCGGCGTCCTGTCTCGTGAAGTCAGAGGCGAAATTGATGCTGCCGGCCAGTTCTTCCCGAGCGCGGACGATGCAGCGTTCGACAATCTGCGCCTTCGACACCAGGATGTCGTCGCTCACGCGAGAACCCGCCCGCGCGTCATGATATCCGCCTCGATGCCCCTGCGTCGCTCCTTGAGGTCCTCATAGTCCCGCATGAGGCGGATCTCGGCCAGATCGGCCACCAGGGCGTTCGGCGTCGCGATCCGCCGCCCCTCAAGCAACACCTCCCGCCCCAGGATCGGCGAGGCGGTCGCGAGATCGACCAGATCAACGTCGATCCTGAGGGCGTCCTCCACAGCGAGCTTGGCTTCGTAGCGCACCTTCGAGGGCAAGACTCCATCGACGACGATGGCCAGATCCAGATCGCTGTCGGCGCGCATGTCTCCACGCGCGGCGCTGCCGAAGACATAGACGGCCGCCAGCCCGTGGATCAGGCGCTCCAGAATGGGGATGGCGGCGTCGGGCGACATGACCTCAATCTAGTCCCGCCGGGCCGCTTCGCCAAACCCGCCTACTCCGCCGCCATGTTGTGCCCTTCCGGGGCCGTCCAGCGCAGCTTGGGCGAGCGGGCGGCGCGGGTCTCGTCCAGACGGCGCAGAGGGGCGTGGAAGGGGGCCCCCTTGAACCGCTCGACCTCGCCGGCCTTGGCCGCGCCCGCCAGCAGGCGCAGGGCGTTGATGAACCGGTCCAGCTCGGCCTTGGACTCTGTCTCGGTCGGCTCGATCAGCATGGCCCCGTGGACGACCAGGGGGAAATACATGGTCATGGGGTGGAAGCCCTCGTCGATCATCGCCTTGGCGAAGTCGAGCGTGGTGATCTCCGTGCCCTTCAGCCACTCGTCGTCGAACAGGGCCTCGTGCATGCAGGGGCCGTCGGGGAAGGCGGCGCTCATCACGTCCGACAGGCGGGCCTTGATGTAGTTGGCGTTCAGCACCGCGTCCTCGGCGACCTGTCGCAGGCCGTCCGAGCCGTGGCTCATCATGTAGCTGAGGGCGCGCACGAACATGCCCATCTGGCCGTTGAAGGCGCACATGCGGCCGAAGGCCTGAACAGCCTCGTCCTCGGCCCGCTCGACCAGCTTGAAGCCGTCGCCGTCATTGACGACCCAGGGCGCCGGCGCGAACGGAGCCAGCGCCTCGGACAGCACCACCGGCCCCGCCCCCGGCCCGCCGCCGCCGTGCGGCGTCGAGAAGGTCTTGTGCAGATTGATGTGCATCGCATCGACACCCAGGTCGCCCGGCCGCACCCGCCCGACGATGGCGTTGAAGTTGGCGCCGTCGCAGTAGAAATAGGCCCCGGCCTCGTGCGTCAGCCGCGCGATCTCGATGATGTCGCGCTCGAACAGGCCGCAGGTGTTGGGGTTGGTCACCATGATGGCGGCCACGTCATCGCCCAGCTTGGACGCCAGATCGGCCACATCGACGCGGCCGTCATCGGTCTGGGCGACTTCCACGACGGTGTAGCCGACGAACGCGGCCGTCGCTGGGTTCGTGCCGTGGGCCGAGGTCGGCACCAGCACCTTTCGGCGCTTCTCGTGCTCGCCCGACGCCTCGTGCGCGGCGCGGATGGCCATCAGCCCGCACAGCTCGCCATGCGCCCCCGCCTTGGGCGACATGGCCACCGCCGGCATGCCGGTCAGGGTCTTCAGCCAGTGCGCCAGGGTGTCCATCAGCTCCAGCGCGCCCTGCACGGTCGAGACCGGCTGCAGCGGGTGGATGTCGGAGAAGCCCGGCAGGCGCGCCATCTTCTCGTTCAGCCGCGGATTGTGCTTCATCGTGCACGAGCCGAGCGGATACAGCGCCAGGTCGATGGCGTGGTTCTTCTGGCTCAGCCGCACATAGTGGCGCATGGCCTCGGGTTCGCTCAGCCCTGGCAGGCCGATCGGATCGCGCCGCACCAGGTCGCCCAGATCGCCGCCGTCCGACGTCGGCTCGGCCAGGTCGACGCCGGTCTTCAACCAGCCGTCGCCCTCGAAGATCAGGGGCTCGTCCTGCAAGAGGCCGCGCCCGCCGGTCAGGGTCGGGTGCTTGTAGTCATGGTCCGGCGCGGACGGAGCCGGAGCGGTCGGACGGCCGACGGTGTTCATGGTGCTGGTCATCGTTACTCTCCCGTCGTCATCCTCGGGCTTGACCCGAGGATCGGATGCACCGCGTGCTCGATGGCTGAAATCGAGTGGGTTGATCGTCTGATCCTCGGATCAAGTCCGAGGATGACGGAGTTGAAGTGCGTCATCCCGCCAACACCTTCCCCAGCGCTTTCGCCAGGATCTGGATATCGGCGTCCAGCGTCGTCTCGGTGGCGGCGACCAGCAGGACGTCGTCCATGCCGGCCCCGGGGTTCAGGCGGCTGAACGGCACGCCGGCCAGCACGCGGTGCTCGGCCAGACGCTCCACCACCTCTGCGGCGGGACGCGGCAGGCGCACGGCGAACTCGTTGAAGAAGCGCGGCGTCAGCACCTCGACGCCCGCAATGGCCGCCAGCGCATCGCGCGTCGCCAGCGCCTTCTCGTGGTTCAGCAGGGCGAGCTTGCGCAACCCCGTCTCGCCCAGCAGGCTCATGTGGATCGAAAACGCCAGGCAGCACAGCCCCGAGTTGGTGCAGATGTTCGAGGTCGCCTTGTCGCGGCGAATGTGCTGTTCGCGCGTCGACAGCGTCAGGACGAAGCCGCGCTCCCCGTCCGCATCCACCGTCTCGCCGCACAGACGGCCCGGCATCTGGCGGATCAGCGACTGCCGGCAGGCGAACAGGCCGACGTAGGGTCCGCCATAGTTCAGCGCGTTGCCGATCGACTGGCCCTCGGCCGCGACGATGTCGGCACCCATTTCGCCCGGCGATTTCAACAGGCCCATCGACACGGCCTCGGTGACCACGACGATCAGCAGGGCCCCCGCCGCCTTCGCCGCCTCGGCGATCTTCGTCACGTCGGTGGCGGTGCCGAAGACGTTGGGCGTCTGCACGACCACGCAGGCGGTGTCCGGCCCGATCCGGCCAATGACGTCGGCCTCGGCGTCGATGGCGGTGGGCAGGACCTCGGTCTCGACGCCGACGGCGTGGACCACCGTCTCGGTCGCCGCGACATAGTGGGGATGCACCCCGCCCGAGATCACGGCCTTGTTCCGGCGTGTGACCCGCGTGGCCATCAGCACGCCCTCGGCCATGGCGGTCGAGCCGTCGTAGAGCGAGGCGTTGGCCACCTCCATCCCGGTCAGGTTCGCGACCTGGGTCTGGAACTCATAGAGGTACTGCAGCGTCCCTTGCGCGATCTCGGGCTGATAGGGGGTGTAGCTGGTCAGGAACTCCGACCGCTGGATGATGTGATCCACCGTCGCCGGCACATGGTGGCGATAGGCCCCGGCACCGCAGAAGAAGGGCGCGTCCCCCGCCGCGGTGTTCTTGCCCGCCAGCGCCTTCAGCGCCCGCTCGACCTCCAGCTCGCCCATGACGCGGGGCAGATCGACGAAGCCGTCGCGCCGCGCAGGGGCGGGCACGTCGACGAACAGGTCGTCGATGGTCTTGGCACCGATCGCCGCCAGCATGGCGGAGCGGTCATCGGAGGTCAGGGGCAGGTAGCGCATCGTCTTCTCGCTCCGTCATCCTCGGACTTGATCCGAGGATCGGATGTTGTGCGGCCCGTGCGTTGGATCGTTCGCGCGAGCGGTTGACCGTCCGGCCCTCGGGTCAAGCCCGAGGGTGACGGTTAGAGCGTCGTCAGGAACTGGTCGTACGCCGCCCGGTCCATCAGGCCGTCCAGCTGCGAAGCGTCGGACACCTTGATCCTGGCGAACCAGCCCTCGCCTTCGGGGTCGGCGTTGACGGTCTCGGGGGCGCTGGCCAGGGCGGCGTTGCCCTCGATCACCTCGCCAGAGACGGGGGCGTAGACGTCCGACGCCGCCTTCACGCTCTCGACCACGGCGAAGCCGTCCTTCTGGGACACGGCGCGGCCGGCTTCCGGCGTCTCGACGAACACGACATCACCAAGCTGGTCGGCGGCGTGCTTGGTGATGCCGACCGTGGCGACGTCGCCGTCCAGCCGGACCCATTCGTGATCCTTGGTGAAATGCATCTCTGTCTCTCCTCCTCCGTCATCCTCGGACTTGATCCGAGGATCGGGTGTTGTGGGGGCTGTGCGTCAGAACCGTCGCACGAGCGGTTGATCGTCCGGCCCTCGGATCAAGTCCGAGGGCGACGGCTTTACTTGGGTTTGCGGTGATAGCGTTGGGCGACGAAGGGCATGGCGACGACCTCGGCGGCCGCAGGCTTGCCCCGCACGATGACCTGGAGCGCGGTGCCCAGCGCCGCGTGCGACGGCGGGACATAGCCCATGGCGATGTTCTTTCCGAGGCTGGGCGACGGCCCGCCCGAGGTGACGCGACCGATCACGGCGCCGTCCGCGTCGGCGATCTCGGCGCCTTCGCGGGCCGGGGCACCCTCCTTGACGTGCAGGCCGACCCGGACGCGAGCCGGCCCTTCGGCGAGATCCTTCAGCACCCGCTCGGCGCCGTCGAAGTTCGCCGCCTCCTTCCGCGATTTCGACAGGGCGAAAGTCAGGGCCCCCTCGACCGGCGAGGTCGTCGGATCGATATCATGGCCATGCAGCGGCAGGCCGGCCTCGAGCCGCAGGGAATCCCGCGCGCCCAGGCCGATCGGCTTCACCCGCGCGTCCTGCAGGATCGTGTTCCAGACCCGCTCGGCGTCCCCGGCCGGGACCGAGATCTCATAACCGTCCTCGCCGGTGTAGCCCGAACGGGAGACGTAACAGTCGACCCCGAACAGCATCAGCCGGGCGCAGTCCATGAAGCCGAACTCGGCCAGCACCGGCTCGTGGGCGACCATGACCTCTGCGGCTTCCGGTCCCTGAACGGCGATCAGGGCGCGGTCGTCGAGCACGCTCAGTGTCGCATCGCCCGACAGGTTGGCGCGCCAGAAGGCGAAATCCTCGTCCTTGTTGCCGGCGTTGACGACGACGAACAGGCCGTCGTGATCCGGCTTGCCCGCCATCAGGTCGTCGATGATCCCGCCCTGCTCGTTCAGCAGCAGCGAGTATTTCTGCTTGCCGGCCTTCAGCGCCTGATAGTCGCCGGGGACGAAGCGTTCGAACTGGGCGACGGCGTCTCTGCCTGTGATCTTGCACTGGCCCATGTGCGACACGTCGAACAGACCGGCGTGCTCGCGCGTCCAGCGGTGCTCGGCCAGCACGCCCTCATACTGGACCGGCATGTCGTATCCGGAGAAGCCGACCATGCGCGCGCCCAGCGCCCGGTGCGCGGCGTTCAGCGGCGTGGTCTTCAGGGTGCCGTCGGTCATGCGGTCAGACTTTCGTAGGTCGCGTCACGCGGCAGAAAGCTCCGCCGTCCTCGCGCCCCCGCTGTCTGGGAAACCTGAGAGATTCCGCCGGGTCAGACCCGGCTTGCTCCGTCGGCGCACCCTGATGCCAAAAGATTGGCGGGTGACTTTCCAGCGTCCGTACGTCCTCGCGGTCCTTTTGCCTGAGCGTTTCCGGGGCGGTTGCGCCTTCGGCTCCGGCCCGAAGCGATGGGCCGATCTCTCCCGCGAGAGCGAGATCACCAAGGCCCCGACTCCGCTTGGAAGTCAAGCGTGGCGGGTCGTCCTATGCGGCGTAGGCGTCGACCTCGGCGATCCGCGCTGCCTTGTCGACCTCGCTCAGGAACGAGCCCTCGAAGCTGTTGCGGGCGATCTGGACCACCTGCTCGCGGGTCAGCCCTACCGCCTTCGCCAGCTGGCGATAGTTCTCGTTCACATAGCCGCCGAAATAGGCCGGATCGTCGGAGTTCAGCGTCACATGGAACCCGCGCCTCAGCATTTCGGGGACCGGGTGATCCCTCAGGTCCTTGACGACGCACAGCTTGAGGTTCGACAGCGGACACACCGTCAGCGTCATCTGCTCGGCCGCGAGGCGGGCGATCAGGCTCTCGTCCTCCATCGAGCGGTTGCCGTGATCCATGCGGTCGATGCGCAGCAGGTCCAGCGCCTCGTGCACATAGGCGGGCGGTCCCTCTTCGCCCGCATGGGCGCAGAGTTTCAGACCCACCTCCCGCGCCGCGGCGAAGACCCGGACGAACTTCGACGGCGGATGCCCCACCTCCGACGAATCCAGCCCGACCCCGATGAAGTGATGCAGATAGGGCTTGGCCCTCTCCAGCGTGGCGAAGGCCTCGTCTTCCGAAAGATGCCGAAGGAAGCTGAGGATCAGGCCCGAGGTCACGCCCAGTTCCGCCTTCGCCCGGTCCATCCCGGCGATCAGCCCCTCGACCACCACGCCGAACGGGACGCCGCGATCGGTATGGGTCTGGGGATCGAAGAAAATTTCGGCGTGCCGAACGTTGTCGGCCGCCGCCCGCTGGAAATAGGCGAAAGCCAGGTCCTCGAAATCCTGACGCGTCAACAGGACGTTCGCCCCCGCGTAGTAGATGTCGAGGAAGTCCTGCAGGTTGGAAAAGTCATAGGCCGCCCGCACCGCCTCGACGCTGTCGAACGGGATCGAAACGCCGTTCCTCTGCGCGAGGGCGAACATCAGTTCGGGCTCCAGCGAGCCCTCGATGTGCAGATGCAGCTCGGCCTTGGGCAGGCCGTCGATGAAGGCGTCGAGGTCGGTCATGGGCGGGCTCCGTGCGCGGCCCTAGTTCGACACCACCAGCCGCAGATGTCCACGTTTGATCTCTGGCGTCGGCGTCTCCGGCCCCGGCGGGGGCGGTGCCTCGCCTCGACCGGTCCAGCTGGCTGGCCGCTCGACGAAGCCGGACCGCGTCAGGATACGTTCTGGCAGGCCGCAGCGTTCCAGCATGCCGATCTCGACCTCTGTCCGGACATGGGCCCATTCCAGCAGCTGGCGGTTGTGGCCCCGCGCCGGCGGGGCGACGCTGACGACGCGGATGTGGGGATAGGCCTCGTGCAGAAAGCGGGTCGTGGCCGCGTGGTCGCCGTCCGTCGTCAGGATATAGGCGACGTCGCAGCGGCCGGCGGCGGCGTCGGCGGCGACCGCCAGCGCCAGGTTCACGTCGCTCTGCTTTTCGGTCGCGTCCATCCACTGATTACCACAGGCGTGGCAGTGATCAGCGTGGACGACGAAATGGCCCAGCAGGCAGCGCACATCGCGGGCCCTCAGCGCCTCTTCATAGGCCAGCAGCGCCTCCATCCGATCCCGCCTCTGGGGCCGGTGCGCCGCCACCCAGGTCACGCCCGCCAGCCTTTCATCTGGCGGCAGCAGCGCCCGTCCCAGGGCGCTCAGATCCAGCCACAGCAGCTCGCGACGGTTCAGCTCGAGGATGGCGTGATGCAGGTTGAACCCGTCGACATAGAGCCGGGCGCGCTTTCGGAAGATCGGCAGACGATAGCCTTCGCGGCGCACGGCCGGCGTCTGGCCTCCCCTGTTCCCCGACCGCGCCATGTCCGGCCTCGTCCTGTCCCCAACGGCACAGTTAATCAGGCGATCGATGACGAGTCCGTGGCGCCGTTGCTACAGGCCGGGCGCTACATCCGTTCGGGTGCGTCGATTCCCAAGAGGCGCAGCGCCGTCTCCAGTTGATCCAGCGCCGCCTTCGACAGGGCCAGCCGCGATCCGACCGTCGCAGGCTCACCGGCGGCCAGCACAGGGCAGGCCGCGTAGAATTTCGAGAAGCTCTGGGCCAGGCGATAGGCGTGCTCGGCGACGGCATGCGGCGCGCGGCGGTCATAGGCGTCCGACACCGCCGCGTCGAAGGCGTCGAGCGTCAGGGCCAGCTCGCGTTCGGCGGGTTCCGCGATGACGATGGGGCCCGGCAGGACGCCTTGCGCCTCGGCCTTCCGAAGCAGCGATTTGATGCGGACCGCCTGGTATAGCAGATAGGGGCCGGTCTTGCCCTCAAAGCTCATGAACCGGTCCAGATCGAAGACGTAGCTGGTCGTCCGGTTGTTCGACAAGTCGGCGAACTTCAGCGCCGCGACGGCCACCTTGGCGGCGATGTCCTCGAACTCGGCCGCGGGCAGATCGGTGCCCAGCTCGGCCTCGCGCAGCCGCTCGCGGGCCTTGTCGCGGGCCTGGGTGATCAGGTCGTGCAGTTTCAACACCCCGCCTGCGCGGGTCTTGAAGGGCTTGCCGTCGGCACCGTTCATCGTGCCGTTGGCGGCGTGTTCCAGCTGGCCGGGCCTGGCGTAGCCGCACTTGTAGGCGGCCCGGAACACCTGTTCGAAATGGTCGGCCTGACGCGCGTCGACGCAGTAAAGGACCAGCTCGAAATCCTGCTCGCGGCGGCGTTGAAGGATCGTGGCCAGGTCGGTCGTGCCGTACATGGCCGAGCCTTCGGACGAGACCAGCAGCAGGGGCGGCAGCTCGCGCTTGTCGCCCTCCTCGACGACCCGGATGATCCAGGCGCCCTGGTCGAACTCGGCCAGGCCCTTCGACTTGATCTCCTCGACCATGGCCGGGATCAGGGGGTCGGCGTCGCTTTCGCCGTTCCAAAGATCGAAGGTGACGCCGAGAGCCGCGAACTCGCGTTCCAGCGCCGTGCGGCTGACCGCCACGAAATGCCGCCACAGGGCGCGGTAGCCGGGGCGGCCGGCCTGAAGCTCCGCCGTCGCCTTGCGGGCGCGGTCGCGGAAGGCGGTGTCTTCCTTGGCCTTGGCCGCCGCCTGCGGATACAGCCGCTCAAGGTCCTCCAGCGTCACCGGGCTCTCATGCGGGAACGGCCCGTCGCCCTCGGCCAGGAAGGCGTTGGCTCCCGGATGCTGGTCGGCCTCGTCGCCGACCGCGACGATCAGCAGGCCCATCTGGAAACCCCAGTCACCGAAATGGGCGTCGCCCCAGACCGTGTCACCCCGGAACCGGAACAGCCGCTTCAGGCTCTCGCCGATGATCGACGAGCGCAGATGGCCGACATGCATCGGCTTGGCCACGTTCGGCCCGGCGAAGTCGATGATGACCCGGCGAGGCTCCGCGACCGGAGAGGCCCCCGCCATCGCGGCGTCATCGGCCACGACCTGGGCGCGGTTCGCCAGGGTGGCTTCGGCGACCTTCAGATTGACGAAGCCCGGTCCGGCGATTTCCACGGCGGACAATCGGGGATCGCCGTCCAGCCGCGCCGCGACGCGGGTCGCCAGCTCGCGCGGATTGAGCTTCAGCGCCTTGGCGGCGGCCAGGGCTCCGTTGGACTGGAAGTCGGCCAGGTCCGGCCGGTCCGACACGGTGACGCGCGCCAGCCCTGCGTCCACGCCTTCGGCGGCGAAGGCGGCCGCGACCGCTTCGCCCAGTTCCGTTCTGAGGTCGGTCATTCGGCGGGGGGCGTCGCCGCCGACGCCGTGCCGGCGTTGATGCGGAACCGGCTGCCCGACCGGTTGAAGTCGGCCATCTCGGGCGTCACGTCGAAGCCGATCAGAACCTCGAAATTGCCGCCGCTGGTTTCGGCGGTCGCACGGGGAATGACCACCGTCTGGCCCTGTTCAACCGAAGCCGTGCGCTGGCCGTCGAAATCGACGGGCAAGTCGAAGTATTCCTTGGCCAGCACCGCCTCGTTCCTCTCGGTCACGGCGATCCAGTAGCGATAGGTGCGGCGATCATCACCCGCCTGGGGCCCCCGGCCGAGGTTGAAAAGGATGTTGGCCTGAACCGTGATCGGCTCATCGGACTGATAGGCGCAGCCCGCCGTTACACCCTCGATCTCTCCGGTGTAGCCGACGGCCGAGGCCGCGGTCCGCCCCTCTTCCAGTTCCACATAGCGGGCGGCGTCGTAGAGGATCTTCACGAACGGACACGGTCCCGCGTTCGGCACGGCGCGCAGGCGGCCCAGACGCGGTGCGCGCTGCTGCTCCTCAGCCTGATCGCGCGCCTCGCGCTCGCGCTGACGCTGGGCCGGGCCGGAGCTCTGCTGAGCCGAGGCCACCGTGGCCGAGGCGAGGACCGCAAAAGCGGCGAGGGCGGCGGTCGCAAGGCGCATTCGAGATATCCGGAAATCAGGCGCTGACGGAACGCGGTCAGGCTTCTCGCCTGATAGCGGCTAAAGCGAGGCGTCGCAAACGTCGCGACGCCGCCCGGCGGTGGCGGTGTGGCCTCGAAGCGACTAGGTTGAGGACATGGACGCTACCACCCTGTCTCCGGCTTCGACGACCGCCCCGACCTTGCGCCCCCTCACGGTACGGATGGCCACGCCGCGCGGCTTCTGCGCCGGCGTGGACCGGGCCATCCAGATCGTCGAGCGGGCCATCGAGAAGTTCGGCGCGCCGGTCTATGTCCGCCACGAGATCGTCCACAACAAGCATGTCGTCGACCGGCTCAAGGGGCTGGGCGCGGTTTTCGTCAAGGAGCTTGACCAGTGCCCGGACGACCGGCCGGTCGTGTTTTCGGCCCACGGCGTGCCCAAGTCGGTTCCGGCGACCGCGCGCTCACGCGAGCTGCTGTTCCTGGACGCCACCTGCCCCCTGGTCTCCAAGGTCCACGTCGAGGCCGAGCGCCACCATGCCAACGGCAAGCACATCATCCTGATCGGCCATGCCGGCCACCCCGAGGTCGTCGGCACCCTGGGCCAGTTGCCCGAGGGCGCGATCAGCCTGGTCGAGACCGTCGAGGACGCGGAGGCGTTTCAGCGTCCCGGGGGTCAGAGGCTGGCCTATGCCACCCAGACGACCCTGTCCCTGGACGACACGGCCGAGATCGTGGCCGCGCTGAAACGGCGGTTCCCGGAACTGCCCGACCCGCACAAGGAAGACATCTGCTACGCCACGACCAACCGTCAGGAGGCCGTCAAGCGGCTGGCCGACGGATCGGACCTGGTGCTGGTGGTCGGGTCGAAGAACTCGTCCAACTCGGTGCGGCTGGTCGAGGTGGCGCTGAAGGCGGGTGCGCGCGACGCCCGCCTGCTGGACGACGCGTCACAGTTGGACTGGGGCTGGCTGGATGGCGTGTCGACCGTCGGGGTCACGGCCGGCGCATCGGCCCCAGAACCGCTGGTTCAGGGGGTCGTCGATGCGCTGAGATCGCGCTTCGACGTCACCCTGGCCGACGATCCGGGCGAGCCCGAGACGGTGACCTTCAAACTGCCCAGAGCGCTGACGGCCTGAGCGCCGACGGCCTGAGTCGTCAGCCGGGCGTCAGCTCTTCGGAGCGGGCTCTTCGCCACCCGACAGGGCCGCGGCTTCTGCCGGCGAAGCGGGCGCGGCGACGTCCTCGGCCGAGGCGTCGTCCATCGACTCCGGCGCGGGCGTGACGCCGCCGTCGGTGGGCAGCTCGATCGGTCCCCCAACGGCCGGCGCCGTGGTCGACGAGACCTCCCCCTCGGCGGGCGCGGTAGCCGGTTCCTCGGCGGCGGGGGTGCAGGCGGCCAGCGCCAAGGCGGCGGCTCCGGCGGCGATCAGCATACGCATAGGGACTTCTCCTCGGACGATGTTCGGCGAGGAAACGGTCAAGCTGCGGATTGGTTCAGTCGCCGACGAAGTCCTGGGCGAACTCGGGGGCGTCCCCGTCCTCGATCGGGTCCTCGTCGTCGGCGCCGGCGCGGGACGGGTCCGGAACTTCGAAGCCGGTGGGCAGCGACAGGTCCAGCAATCCCGCCGCCTTCATCTCGGCCGCGCCCGGCAGATCGTACAGACTGGCCAGGCCGAAATGCTCCAGGAACCGGTCGGCGGTGGCATAGGTCACGGGCCGACCCGGCGTCCGCCTGCGTCCCCTCAGACGCACGAAGCCCATCTCGAGAAGCAGGTCCAGCGTCCCCTTGGAGATGGACACGCCCCGCACGCTCTCGATCTCGGCGCGAGTGACCGGCTGGTGATAGGCGATGATGGCCAGGGTCTCGAGCGCGGCCTTTGACAGACGGCGCGGCTCCTCGCGTTCCTCCGTCATCATGAAGGACAGGTCCGGAGCGGTACGAAAACGCCAGCGCTCGGCCACGCATTCCAGCTCCACGCCCCGCCCCTCGTAACGGACGCGAAGCGAGGCGATGGCCCGGCCGACATCGGCTCCTTCGGGCAGGCGGCGCGCGATGTCGGCGGCCGACAGGGGCCCGGCGGCAGCGAACAGCAGAGCCTCGACCCGGCGTTCGATCTCTGCCTCGTCGGGGGCGAACTGGATGCTCACAGATCACCGCTCATCCCCGCGAAAGCGGGGACCCGGTCCTTAAGTGAGGCAAGATATCTGGGATCGACGATGAGACTTCGGTCAAGAACGATCATCGCCCAAAGCACTGGGTCCCCGCTTTCGCGGGGATGAGCGGGAAAAGGAGAAGTCACGGCGTCAGCTCCAGCGGCTGACCCAGCCCAGGGCCTTGGCCGCGCCGCTTGAGCCACAGTTCTTCGAAGGCCCACTCCTGGCGCACGTCCATGGCCCCCTCCTTAACCAGCTCCAGACTGGCCGACAGGGTGGAGGCGGTGAAACTGGCCTGGCTGGGCCCCGGCCCTTCGTCACGGACCGGCGCGACCCGCTCCAGCGGCGTCCAGTCGGCGAGGCGGGGCAGGATGTCGCGCAGCCAGTCGCGCGCCTCCTCGAGGGCGAAGGCTTCCACCCGCTGGGTCGGATTGTAGTGCCGCGCCTGATCCTTGCGGCGCTGGCCGACATAGGCGGCCATCAGCTCATACAGGCTGGCGTCGATCCGGTCCGATGGCACGATCACCGTCGCCTCCGGGTCGCCTCGTGTGAACACGTCGCGCTTCAGCTGGGGTCGGGCCATCAGGGCGTCGGACGCCTTTCGCATCGCCTCCAGCTTTTGCAGCCGGAACGCCAGGGCCGCCGCCATCTCCTCGGCGGGCGGTTCGTCGCCCTTGCCCTTCTCGGTGCGGGGCAGCAGCAGGCGCGACTTCAGATAGGCCAGCCAGGACGCCATCACGAGGTAGTCGGCCGCCAGCGAGAAATTCCGGCGCCGCGCCTCATGAACGAAGGCCAGATACTGTTCCGCCAACCGGGTGATCGACAGTTTCAGCAGATCGACCTTCTGGGTTCGGGCCAAGGCCAGAAGGACGTGCAGGGGGCCTTCGTAGCCATCCAGATCGACGACAAAGGCATCGCGCGCATCCACCTCCTCGACGGCGGTGAAGTCCAGGTTGGGCTGAAAGGCCTCGGTCATGGCCTAGTTCGGCCTTTCGCGCGTCGCGCGACGTGAGGCTGGGGCCTGGGCCTCGCCGACGTCCGGCCCCTGAGCCGCCGTCAGTCGGCCGACCAGCATGGCGTGGAAGCGGTCGCGGGCCTCGACCGTGTCCAGAGGTTCGGGCGTGTGGACGATCCGGGCCAGGGCCGCCGCCGCGCGCCGGGCCGCCCCGCCCTTCAGCTTGCCGACGCCCCCCGCGACCTGCTCCATCTCGGCCATGTCGCCGGTCCAGTGGATGACGAGATCGCACCCGGCCTTGAGCGATGTCTCCGCCCGCTCGGTCAAGCTGCCGCTGAGGGCGTTCATGCACAGGTCGTCGGACAGCAGCAGGCCGCCGAAACCCAGCCGCTCGCGGATCAGCTTGATCGCCTTCTTCGACTGGGTGGCGGGACGCTTCTTGTCGATGGCGGGAAAGACGATGTGGGCCGTCATCCCGATGGGCATGTCCGACAGGGCCTTGAACGGCGCGAAGTCCCAGGCGTCCAGATGATCCAGATCGGCGTGGACGGTCGGCAGTTCCTTGTGGCTGTCTGCGAAGGCGCGGCCGTGGCCCGGCATGTGCTTGATGACAGGCAGCACCCCTCCGGCCATCAGCCCTTCGGCCATGGCTCGGCCCAACTGGGCGACCTGGGCCGGATCCTGGGCGAAGGCGCGGTCGCCGATGATGTCGTGGGCCCCCGGCGTCGGCACGTCCAGAACCGGGGCGCAGTCGACGTTGATGCCTACGGCCCTCAGATCATGGGCCATCAGCCGCCCACCCAGCCAGGCCAGGGCGCGGGCGGTGAACGGATCGTTGGCGGCTTTCAGATAGGCCTCGCCCGGCGGGTATTTCTGCCAATGCGGCGGACCCAGCCGCTGGACCCGGCCGCCCTCCTGATCGACCAGGACAGGGCAGTCCCAGCCGACGCTGGCGCGCAGCGCGTCGGTCAGGCGCAGGACCTGTTCCGGGCTCTCGACGTTGCGCCGAAACAGGATGAAGCCCCAAGGCTGGACCTCGGCGAAGAACGCGCGCTCGGCCTCGGTCAGAACCGTGCCGGAACAGCCGTAAATGGCCGCGCTGGACAATCGCCTATCGCACCAGACAGTCGCCGCCGCCCGCCTGGATGGCGGCGCAGAAGGCACGGGCGTCATCCGCCGACAGACCGGTGAAGGTGGTCCGGTACACCGTCGAGCCGTTCGAGGCCGTCACCTCCTGCACCCGCTTGGTCGCGTTCCTGGCGAAGCTGGGGAAGCGGGCGGCGACGGCGGCGTATTCGCGGTCCGCCACGGCGGTCGAGGAGTAGGCTCCGATCTGGACGGCGGCGTTGCCACCCGCGCCGGTCGCGACGGGCGCTTGAGGCGCTGCAGGCTCAGGCGCGGGTCGCTCGGGCGCGCTCGGCGGGGTCCTGACCAAGGGAACTGGCGTGGACTGGGCCGGGGCTGGCCGAGGCAGCGGCGTCTCCGGCGGCGGCGCGAATTCGGGCGTGGTCGGGGTCTCGGAGGTCTCGTCGTAAAGGCCGACCCCGGCCTCGGGATCGACGGGCTGGGCCTCGAGGGGAGCCTCGACCTTCATCTGGGCGACGGGCGTGCCGACAGCCGGGGGGGCATCCGTCGAGGAACGCAACCCGGATCGATAGAACAGCACCACCGCGATGATCAGAACGAGCAGCACCCCGGCGCTGACCAGCAGGGTCACGGGGGGTGCCTTCGACGGCGGGGCCCGGCGCGCGTCGAAGCCACCCCGGTTGAACGGCAGGTCGTCGTCCGTCGGCGGCGTGTAGGCGCCCCGGTCCCTCTGCCCATGATCTCTGGGCCGATTGTCGTCGTCGTAGGACATGATTGCGCCTCGCTTGGGGGCCGGCGCGAATCGACGCTCCGACCCCGCAGTCTAACCCCTCAGCCCCGATCGAAGAATCACAGATCGAGGGCGAGGTCGAGGGTGAACAGCTTTCTGTGCTCCTCGATGGCGAAGCGATCCGTCATCCCGGCGATGTAGTCGCAGACAGCGCGGGCCCGGCGATGCGGATCGTCCGACGCCGCCCGCGCGCCCCATTCGGTCGGCATGACCTCGGGCTCGGCCATGAACAGATGGAACATCTCGGCCAGGATGCGCCGCGCCTGGCTGCGGGTGCGATTGACCCGGTAGTGCCGATACATCCGCTCGTACAGAAACCGGCGCAGCTGGCCCAGATCCGCCAGCATCCCGTCCGAGAACTGCACCAGGGTTCGCCGTGCGGCCCGGACATCCTCGCGGGTGCCGATGCCGTCCTCGGCCAGCCGACGCTCGGTCTCGGCCAGGACGTCGTCGATCATGACGCCGATCATGCGCCGCACGGCCTCCAGACGTAGCATGCGCTCGGACAGGTCGGGCCAGTCGGCCCGCGTCGCGTGCAGCACCGGCCCGATCAGGGGCACGTCGGCGAGGTCGGCGAGGGTGAACAGGCCCGCCTGCACCCCGTCGTCCACATCGTGGTTGTTGTAGGCGATGTCGTCGGCGATCGCGGCGGCCTGGGCCTCCAGCGAGGCGAAGCTGTCCAGCCGCAGGTCCCAGCCCGGCGCGAAGTCGGCGATGGCCTTCCAGGCCGGCTCGTCCAGCTTGTGGGTCACCGGGCCGTTGTGCTTGACCACGCCCTCCAGCGTCTCCCAGCTCAGGTTCAGCCCGTCGAAGACCGGATACCGGGTCTCCAGCTTGGTCACGACGCGGAAGGTCTGGACGTTGTGGTCGAACCCGCCCCAGGGCTGCATCTGGGCCTGGAGTTCGTCCTCGCCCGCATGGCCGAACGGCGGATGGCCCAGGTCATGGGCCAGGGCGACCGTCTCGGCCAGGTCCTGGTCCAGCCGCAGGGCGTGGGCCAGGGACCGGGCGATCTGGCTGACCTCCAGGCTGTGCGTCAGGCGGGTGCGATAGTGATCGCCCTCGTGCGCCACGAAGACCTGGGTCTTCTCCTTCAGACGGCGAAAGGCCGTGCAGTGGATGATCCGGTCGCGATCGCGGGCGAAGGCGTTTCGGGTCCGGCTGGGGGCCTCCGGGACCAGACGGCCGCGCGAGGCTTCGGCGGTCTCGGCATAGGGCGCGCGGGCAGGAAGCTGGCTCAAGGGCGGATTCCGGAAGGCCGGGCTTTGCGAACCGGGCGGGGCGGCCTCATATAGACAGTCATGACCGCCGTCCAAACCGCCCCGCTGGAGTTGAAGATCGCCACACGATCGCCCGAAGGCATCGTGCTCGCCGACAGCGCCGCGCGTCGTCTGGCGAAGCTCGGCGAGATCGAGGGGCATCCCGTGATGCTGCGCGTCGCCGTCGAGGGCGGCGGCTGCTCGGGCTTCCAGTACCAGCTCGACCTCGTGAACACCACCGAGCCGGACGACCTGCGGGTCGAGGCCGGGGGACAGACCGCCCTGGTCGATCCCGTGTCCGTGCCCTTTCTGAAGGGATCCGAGATCGCCTTCGTCGACGAACTGGCCGGTGCCCAGTTCGTGATCCGCAACCCGAACGCGGCCACCAGCTGCGGCTGCGGCGTCAGCTTCTCCATCTAGACAGACAGCGTCTCCTGGAAGCGCACGGGGCGGCCGTGGGCTGTGCCGATGAGATCGCCGTCCTGCATCACGATCCGGCCGCGCACGATGGTCGCCATGGGCCAGCCGGTGGCCTCGAACCCGTCGAAGGGGGTCCAGCCGCAGCGGCTGGCCATGTCCTCGTGGCGGATCACGCGGCGGGCCTTGAGGTCCACCAGGGTCAGGTCGGCGTCGTAGCCCTCGGCGAGACGGCCCTTGTTGGCGGTCTGGAAGACGCGCTGGGCCCCGGCCGAGGTCAGGTCGATGAACCGTTCCAGCGTCATCCGGCCCTGCGCCACATGGGTCAGCATCACCGGGACCAGGGTCTGGACGCCGGGCATGCCGGACGGCGAGGCGGGATAGGGCTTGGCCTTTTCCTCTTTCGTGTGAGGCGCATGGTCGGAGCCGAGCACATCGACCACGCCCTGATCGATGCCGCGCCAGAGGCCGGCGATATGATGGGCGTTGCGGATCGGAGGGTTCATCTGGGCATTGCCCTTCAGCCGGGCATAGGCCTCGTCGCCGTCGATCGTCAGGTGCTGGGGCGTGACCTCGACCGTGGCGACGTCCTTGTGATGGGCCAGAAATTCGATCTCCTCGGCGGTGGAGACGTGCAGCACATGGATGCGCTTGCCCGTCTCCTTCGCCAGGCGCACCAGCCGGCGGGTGCTCATGATGGCGCTTTCGGCGTCGCGGACCTCGGGATGGCTGGTCCAGTCGCCGGGGCGGGCGAGCGGGCGACGCTCGGCGAGGCGGTATTCGTCCTCGGAATGAAAGGTGGCACGGCGGGCGACCGCGTTCAGCACCTTTCGGACGCCGTCGTCGTCGGCGATCAGAAGATCGCCCGTCGAGGCCCCCATGAAGACCTTGATCCCGCAGCAGCCGGGCAGACGTTCCAGTTCGCCCAGGTGATCGGCATTGGCGTGGGTGCCGCCGACGTAGAAGGCGTGGTCGGTCCACATCCGGTCGCGGGCTCGGGCCAGCTTGTCGGCCAGGGTGTCGGGATCGGTCGTGTTGGGCTCGGTGTTCGGCATTTCGAACACGGCGACGACGCCGCCCAACGCCGCCGCGCGACTGCCCGTCTCCAGATCTTCCTTCCACTCCAGCCCCGGCTCGCGGAAATGGACCTGGGTGTCGATGACGCCGGGCAGGACCGTCAGGCCCGTCGCGTTCAGCACCTGGCCGGCCGAGGCCTGGGACAGGTCGCCGATCCGGGCGATGCGGCCGTCGACGACGCCGACGTCGGCCATCCCGCGCCCGGCGTGGTTGGCCACCTCTCCGCCACGGACGATCAGGTCATAGGTCTGGGTCACGAGGCGGCTCTTCCCTTGGCGAAAACAGAGTCTGAAACGTCTGAAACGTGCGAATCCGGCCGTCCGGCGCTCGGTTTCAGGCAGCCATTATAAGGGGGTTTCAAGCGGCGCCGGATTGAGCGGCGCGATTTTTTTCGAGCAGCGCCCGCGCGGCCTTGAGAACCCGCTCGGCGGGCAGGCCCATCATGTGCTGGATGGCCTGGTTGAGGTGCGGATCCACGGCCCGAAACTCGTCGTATAAGCGTTCGCCGCGAATGGAGACGCCGCCCCAAGGGCCGACGCGGCTGTCGTCCGAAGGACCATAGACGCCGATGGTCGGGACGCCCGCCGCGACGGCCAGCTGGGTCCAGATCGAGTCCGCGCCGATGTAGAGGGCCGCGTGCGACAGGGCCGCCGCCGTCTGAAGCCGGGTGAGCCGGCCCTGAAGTTCGATCACTCGGGCGCGCGGTACCGCCAGTCGAATGGTGTGAGCCAGGTCTCGGTCCGCCTCCTCGCCTACGATCATCAGACGACCCCCGGCCAGGGGCCCGTCGTCCGCCAGTAGGGGCGCGGCGATCTTGGAGTAGCGTTCGGCCGGCCAGCGCTTGCCGATCCAGTCGGCGCCCGGCCCGACCGCCAGGATGGGAGCCGGATCGTCGCCGACGAGGGCCTGGGCGGCGGCGCGCGTCTCGTCGCCGAGGAACAGCCGGGGCGCAGGCACGTCGTCCAGGTGCAGGGCATAGGCGGCGTCCTCGACCGCGTGCATGCCGGGGCGCGGCGGTCCCTTCACGGCCCGCTTCTGACGGCGCAGCCGCTCGGAGAACCGCGTGCCGCGCTGATCGACCACCAGGCCCCAGCGTGTCTGGCGCACCTGGTTCCACAGGGCGATCCATTCGAAGCGGCCGTTGCCGTCCATCACGATCAGCCGGTCCAGGCGCGGCGTATCGGCGAACAGGGGCGCCGAGGCGGCCGATCCCACCACCGTGAACGCGGCCTGGGGCAGGCTGTCGACCAGACAGGCCAGGGCCCCGGAAGACAGCACCGCCGCCTCGGCGTCGGCCTCGGCGATGTAGAGGATGGGGAAGCTGGAGCTCATGCCGACACCGTATACGGATTCTTTCGCGGCGACCGTGGGGCGAACCGGGCGTTCCGCCTCCCGCTTCGGTGCCGAAGCCCCTATCTTGACCCCATGACCGATCGCATCGCCCGCCTCGACAGCCGCGCCCTGATCCGGGTCGCCGGGCCGGACGCGCAGCCCTTCTTGCACAATCTGCTGACCCAGGACATCGAGACGCTGGTTCCCGGCGAGGTGCGGTTCGCGGGCCTGCTGTCGCCACCGGGACGGCTGCTGTTCGATCTGTTCGTCTGGGGCGCGGACGACGGCGTCGTGCTGGACGTCGCGGCGGACCGGCGAGAGGCCCTGATGGCGCGCCTGTCGATGTACCGACTGAGGGCGCAGGTCGAGATCGGCGCCGACGAGCGGCCCGTGTGCGTCAGCTGGCCGGGCACGGCGGAAGGCTTCGTCACGGACCCCCGCCTGCCGGAGCTGGGCGGGCGGGCGCTGGGCCAGCGAACCGCAACCGCCGAAGAGGACGGCTGGGACGCGCACAGGCTGGATGTCGGCGTACCCGACCCGACCCGCGACGGCGGTCATGACGCCCATTTTCCGATCGAGGCGAACTTCGACCTCCTGAACGGCATCGATTTCAGGAAGGGTTGTTTCGTCGGTCAGGAGACGACCAGCCGCATGAAGCGGCGCGGCGAGATCAAGAAACGGATGCTGCCGCTGACCTTCGATGGACCGCCACCCGCGCCGGGAACGGAGGTTCTGAACGGCGAGCTTCGCGCCGGCGAGGTTTTGACCGGGCGTGAGGGCGGCGCGATCGCCCTGATGCGTCTGGACCGGCTGGACGGGACGCTGACGGTCGAGGGACGAGCGGCGGCGGCGCGGCGACCGCACTGGATGTCCAAGACCTCTCCAGAGGAAATCAGCCAAGGCTGAACTGTGAAGATTAGGCGTTTTGAACGGCCAAGCTGAAACCGCCACGGATGTGGCGAGTATCTGTTCGCGGAAGGGCAGTGTCGCCCCACAGAGGTTTCCGCATGTCCAAGACCGATCTCATCCTCGAAACTCTCGAGAAGCGGGCTTCCCGCCTGAACGACCGGCGCAAGTTCTTCAAGACCGCCGGCGGTTTCGCCGTCGGCGCGACCGCGGGGGCCGTGCTGGGCGCCTGCTCAAGCTCGTCGGACACGGCGGTGGCCCAGGCCCCGCCCAGCAATCCGCCGTCCAACAGCCCGAACCTGGACGTCGAGATCCTGAACTTCGCGCTGCAGCTGGAATATCTGGAGGCCCAGTTCTATTCCTTCGCGGCGTTCGGCACCGGCCTGCCGCAAAGCTCGCTCGGTGGCACGGGTACCCAAGGCGGGGTGATCGGGGGCCGGCAGGTCAATTTCACCGATCCGCTGGTCCGCCGCTACGCCAACGAGATCGCGGCCGACGAAGTCGCCCACGTCAACTTCCTGCGCTCGGCGTTGGGCAGTTCGGCCGTGGCCCAGCCGGCGATCGACGTCGGCGGGACCGATCCGAACGGCGCCTTCTCCAGCGCGGCCCGCGCCGCCGGCCTGGTCGGGCCGGGACAGGCGTTCGACCCCTATGCCTCGGACGAGGCCTTCCTGCTGGGGGCCTTCATCTTCGAGGACGTTGGGGTGAGCCTGTACAAGGGGGCCGCACCGCTGGTGACCAGCAAGGTGTTCCTGGAGGCCGCCGCCGGCATCCTGGCGGCCGAGGCCTATCACGCGGGCCTGGTGCGAACCGTGCTGTCGGCCAAGGGCATCGCGACGCCGTCCCTGATCGACGCGACCGAGGCGATCTCGAACGCGCGCGACAGCCTGGACGGTCCGTCCGATCTGGATCAGGGCGTGCGTCCGACAGGCACGGGCAACGCCGCCGCATCGAACATCTTCCCCAGCGACAGCAACGGTATCGCCTTCAGCCGCACGGTCGCCCAGGGGTTGAACATCGTCTACCTGCGCTCCGGCACCGGCGTGACCCAGGGCGGCTTCTTCCCGGCCGGCCTGAACGGCCCCGCCGGCTTCCGCACGACCTGATACGCGGCTCGGTCAGCCCTGCCGGTCAGGCGGCGGGGCTGACAGGGCGGCGACTGGCCGTCCTATCCCGGAAAGACAGGCCCTGACCGATCTCCACCCTTTCGCGGATGCGCCACAGGCACCCTGGTCCCCGCCGCGACAACGACAGGATTTGACCCATGACGAGATTTCTCTTCGCCGCCTCGGCCGCGGCCCTGACGCTCTCAGCGTCTCCTGCCCTGAGCCAGGACTGGTCCGGCGGCTATATCGGCGTTCACGGCGGATTCGGGCAGACCAACGATCAGGACGACGAGCGCCTGCGCTTCGACCGGAACCTGGACGGCAACTTCGGCGACACCGTCACGACGGCGACCGGGGCGGACGCCTTCAGCCCCGGCTCGTGCGGGGGCTCCGCCAACGGCAACACGCCCGCCGACGGGTGCGATGACGACTTCGACGCGGCCGAGGCCGGCATTCGGGCGGGTTGGGACTTTCAGTTCGGATCGTTCGTCGTCGGCGCGGTCGCCGAGTATTCGGGCGTGAGCGCCGAGGACAGCGTGACGTCGTATTCGACGACACCGGCCTCCTACACGTTTGAGCGCAAGCTGGAGAACCTGGCCGCCCTCCGGGCGCGGGTCGGCTATGCCATGGGACCGGCGCTGTTCTACGGCACCGCCGGCGGTGCCAGCGGCGAGATGTCGAACCAGTTCTTCTCCAGCAACGGGGTCAACAGCTTCGACGCCACGATCAACGACGATCAGGCGGACGGCTATCAGGCGGGCGGCGGGATCGAATACCGACTGGCGGGCAATCTCACCGTCACGGGCGAGTATATCTACACCTCCCTGGAGGCGCCGGACTTCAACATCCGCGTCGGTCGCGGCATCGCGGCGGCCAACAATCCGTTCGTGCTGACGCCCAACACCACCGGGACGGACATCACGCGGTCGAACGGGCGGTTCGGCCTTCACGCGGTCAGGATCGGGATGAACTACCGGTTCTGACCGGTCGCGGGTCGGCAGACGACGCGGCGGTCGATAGGCTGTCGCGATGACCGACTCACGCTGCGCCTGGTGCGGGACCGATCCGCTGTATGTCGCCTATCACGACACCGAATGGGGCGTGCCGGAACGTGACCCCCGCGCCCTGTGGGAGAAGCTGGTGCTGGACGGGTTCCAGGCGGGCCTGGCCTGGATCACCATCCTGAGAAAGCGCGAGGCGTTCCGGGCGGCGTTCGATGGCTTCGATCCGCAGGCGGTCGCCCGCTATGGCGAGGGGGACCGGGCGCGGCTGATGGCCGATGCGGGCATCGTGCGTTCGGGGGCCAAGATCGACGCCACGATCCGGGGCGCGCGGGTCTGGTGCGACATGCGCGAGCGGGGCGAGGATTTCTCCGACTGGCTGTGGGGCTTCGTGGACGGTCGGCCGATCCAGAACACGCCGGCGACGATGGCGGGGGTTCCGGCCCAGACGTCGGTGTCGGTCGAGATGTCCAGGGCGCTGAAGGCCAAGGGCTTCGGCTTCTGCGGGCCGGTCATCACCTACGCCTTCATGCAGGCGACGGGGATGGTCAACGACCACGTCCAGACCTGCTTCCGATGCGACGAGGTGCGGGCTATGGGCGGGCGATGACCAAGGCGCGACCCCTCCCCACCCTGACGCTGGAGACCCTGCTGGCCCAGCGGGTCGACGGCCTGGTGTGCGGGGTGGACGAGGCCGGGCGTGGGCCCTGGGCCGGGCCGGTGACGGCGGCGGCGGTGATCCTGTCAGCCGACGGCCTGCCCCTCGGCATCGACGACTCCAAGGCGTTGACCGCCAAGCGGCGCGAGGCGTTGGAGGGCGAGATCAAGGCGCGGGCGGTGGCCTGGGGTGTGGGCTTCGCCTCGGTCGAGGAGATTGCCGAGCTGAACATTCTGCACGCCACGGGCCTGGCCATGTGCCGGGCGATCGAGGCGATGGCGGTGGAGCCCCTCGCGGCGCTGGTGGACGGAAACTATCGGTTCAAGCTGCCGTGCGACGTCGAGACAGTCGTCGGCGGCGATGGGCTGAGCCTGTCGATCGCGGCGGCCTCCATCCTGGCCAAGACGGCCAGGGACCGGCTGATGGTCGAGATGGACACTCTGTATCCCGGCTACGGGTTCGCGGGTCACAAGGGCTATAACGCGCCCGTGCATCAGGAGGCGCTGAGAACGCTCGGACCGTCGCCGATCCATCGGCGAAGCTGGGCCCCGATCCGGGCGCTGCTGGATCAGTAGACGGCGAGCGCGCCGCCGAGCAACGCACCCATGATGGCGGCGATCACGCCGCCGATGGCGATCACCAGCCAGCGCGGCATGGGCTCCATCGGAACGGGGCCCGGCGTCGATAGCGGGGCCACCCCTTCGGCGCGGGTCAGGAAGTCGTTGGCGACAAGGTCCCGCGAAAACGCGTCGTTGGCCGGGCGGCTGTCGAAACGGGTCGCGGCCGGCGCGCGCCATGCGGCCGCCTGGTAGGCCTCGATCGCATTCCTGACGCCCTGGGGACGTCGGCCGAATTCGCCCTGGGAGGCCATATCGCGCTGTTCCATGCCGCCTTAACGACGCATTGACGCCTCAGTTCCCGCCGAGGTCAAGCCGCCAGCGACGCGGCGTGATCGGAGACGACGAACAGATATTCGACGTTCCGCAGCCGTCCGACCGTGCCGACCTTCTCGCCCTTGGGGTTATGGATGCCGATCCGGGCCCCGACATAGCGCGGGCGGGCGATCTCAATGACCTGAACAGGCCCGCGCGCGGACAGCATCTCGACCAGCTGCTCGCGGCTCAGATAGCCCTCGTCGTTGAAGGAGACGATCAGGTGCGGGGCGCGGATCGCCTGGATCACCGCCTGCAGCGCCGGGCCGATGCCGGGGCGGGAGTTGAAGGCGCTCTTTCGGGTGCGGACGTCGATCCGCTTGTTGGCGATGCCATAGGTCTCGGGCCGGTCCCACAGCACCAGGCTCTCCCAGACATGGTAGTTCCCCAGGTAGGAGTGCTGGTTGTAGGGCGGGTCCAGATAGACGAGGTCGCCGTCGAAGGCCGAGGCGATGTCGAGCGCGTCTGCCCGGGCGGCGCGGCAGGGACCAGCGGCGACGGCGGGCTGGAGCGCGGGCAGGCGTAGGTCCAGGGGCTTGAGCGCGCGGGGAGCCCAGGCCTTCATATAGGCCATCTGGACGCCCGCGGTGGAATCCACCCGATCGGCGGCCTCCATCAGGCTGACGAGGGCGATGGCCTTGAGCTCTGGCTCCAGGCCCAGCGTCTCGATCCGGTCACGGATGGCGTCGATGCGGGCGCCGTTGGCCGGAGTGAAGTAGCGGGCGTCCTCGCAGAAGGCTTTCGTGAACCAGCCTGAGGCGGGCGGGGTCGTCGCCAACTCTGCTAGCAGTCGCTCGGCCGGGGCCTGCCAGCGTTCGTGGTCGGCCTGGACATAGGCAGTGGCGAGCGTGTGGGCGTAGGCGTTGTGATCGTTGGACCAGACCCGGTGGCCCCGCCCTTTCAGCGCATGGCCGACGCGGGCCGTGCCGGAGAACAGGTCGCAGACGTGACCCCCGTTCGGCAGCAGGCCGCGAACGGCGGTGGTGATCGGGTCGAGCAGCGCCCGCTTGGAGCCGAGGTATTTGATCATATGTCCAATCCTCCCCCGCCCTTCGCGGGGGAGGGGGACCATCCGAAGGATGGTGGAGGGGGCGGCTTCACACGCGGGTGTCTGGGGCCGCCCCCTCCACCACTTTGTGGTCCCCCTCCCCCGCTTCGCTACGCTGCTCGGGGGAGGATTAGGATTTCCGCCCCTTCCCCTTCGCCGGAGCATGCGCCAGGCGGAGGAGATTCGCAGCCCCCGGGGCGCCGAAGGGGGTGCCGGCCAGGATCAGGATGCGCTGGCCGGGCTCGGCGAGGCCGTACTGCATGGCCGAGGCGACCGCGTCGTCGGTGACGTCTTCCAGCGACGTCGGCTCCTTGCCCAGACGGGGTTCCAGGCCCCAGACGAGGGCCAGGCGCCGTGCGGTCTCGGGCCGGGGGGTCAGGGCCAGGACGGGCTGGAGCGGGCGTTCGCGCGACATGCGCCGGGCCGTACCGCCCAGCGTCGTGAACACCACGATGCAACCGGTCGAGGACGCCTCGCCGGCCTTCCTCGCCGCCGCGACCAGGGCGTCGGCGTCGAAGCCTTCCATGCCGGCGTGTTCGGCGTCCATCAGACTGGGCCACAGGGGGTCGCTTTCGACCCGCTCCATGATCCGGTTCATGATGCCGACGGCCTCCATGGGATAGTCGCCCGACGCCGTCTCGGCCGACAGCATCAGGGCGTCCGCGCCTTCATAGACCGCATTGGCCACGTCGGACGCCTCGGCGCGCGTGGGGGCGGGCGAGGATGTCATCGACTCCAGCATCTGGGTCGCGACGATGACCGGCACGCCACGCTGGCGGGCGGCGCGGATGATGGCCTTCTGGGCCACCGGCACCTCTTCGGGCTGCATCTCGACGCCCAGGTCGCCGCGCGCGACCATGACGCCGTCGCAGTAGTCCAGAATGCTGTCCAGCGCCTCCAGCGCCTGGGGCTTTTCGATCTTGGCCAGGCAGGCGGCACGGCCCTTCACGATGGCTTTCAGCTCGGCCATGTCCTCGGCCTTCTGGACAAAGCTGAGGGCCACCCAGTCGACGCCGATCCGCAGGGCGAAGTTCAGGTCCTCCCGGTCCTTGGGCGTCAGGGCCGAGACCGGAATGATGGCCTCAGGCACGGCCACGCCCTTGCGGTCCGACAGCTTGGTGCCGCTCTCGACCGTGACGTCCGCCCAGTCCTCGGCACGTTCCCCCACGCGCAGCCGGACGCGGCCATCGTCGAGCAACAGCGACATGCCGGTGCGCAGGGCCTTGAAGATCTCCGGATGGGGCATCTGCACCCGGGTGGCGTCGCCCGGCGTGGGGTCGAGGTCGAACCGCATTTTGTGGCCCGGCTTGATCGAGATCTCGGTCTCGGCGAACCGGCCCAATCGCAGCTTGGGGCCCTGCAGGTCGGCCAGCACACCGAGCGGCCGCTTCAGCGCGATCTCTGCCCCGCGCACGGCCTTCAGCGCGGCGGCATGGTCGTCATGGCTGCCGTGGCTGAAGTTCAGGCGAAAGACGTCGACCCCGGCCTGGGCCAGGGCCTTGACCATGCCGGGCGCGCGACTGGCGGGCCCCAGGGTCGCGACGATGCGCGCGCGCCGTGCTCTGATCATGATGGTCCCGTTGTCCGGTCGCGTTTCCCTGCGACGTCTTGTGCCAACGAAACGGGGCGGGCGTAAGCCGGGGCGGCTGCGGGAAACAGGAAGTTATGGGCCGTTACAGGCCGTCGCGGACGCGGGAGGCGCACCCTCCTCCGTCATCCTCGGACTTGATCCGAGGATCGAGCTTTCCGCGCCTCAGAAGGCAGACCGGGCGGTGAGACCCCGCCTCACGTCTTCCTGCGAGCGGTCAGACATTCGATCCTCGGATCAAGTCCGAGGATGACGGCGTGGGTTGGGCGATCCTGCCCCGCTTTGACTTCCGCCAAACACGCTTTAGCGTTTGATCCGCATCGATTTTGGGGGTCCACCATGTCTCGTCGTCTGCTTTCGGCCACGGCCGCTTTCCTGGCTTTCGCGACGCCCGCATGGGCCCAGAACGCCGGGGAGAATCGCCTGACGGCCCTGCTGGCCGAGCACGAGGCGGTCGAGCGCCGGTTCGATCCCGTGACCTCCAGCGAAAACGGCGACCAAGCGGCCCTGTCGCGGCTGGGGGACAGCTCGCCTGCGGCCGTCGAGGCGCGGGCCCAGGCGCTGAGGGAACTGCGGGCCGGTCTGGCCGAGATCGACGCCGCCGGCCTGCCGGACGACGCCGACCGGCTGAACCTGGCGCTCTTGATGCGCTCCATCGACGACGATCTGGAGAGCCTGACCTTCGACCGGGCGCGCCTGGGAGGCGGGGGCGGCGGGTTCGACGGTCTGGGTCGCAACACGCCGCTGCGGACGCGCGCCGACGCCGAGGCCTGGCTGACCCGCATGGGCCAGATGGCGGCGGCCCAACGTCAGGGCATCGAGAACAGCCGTCGCGGCATCGCCTCGGGCTGGACCCAGCCGCGCCAGATCATCGAACGGTCGATCACCGTGGCCCGCGCCACCGCTGCCCGCCCGGTCGAGCAGAGCCCCCTGCTGCTGCCGTTCGCCACCCTGCCCCAGTCGGTGCCAGAGGCTGAGCGCGAGGCGTACCGCGCGCGCGCGCTGGAGATCATCACGAACGAGATCGTGCCGGCCCAGCAGGAACAGCTGGCCTTCCTCGAGACGGAGCTTCTGCCGGCCGCGCGGCCGGGGCTGGGGGTCCGCACCCTTCCGAACGGCGAGGCCTACTACCGCTATCTGGTGCGCTCCAACACGACCACGGACATGACGCCGGAACAGGTGCATGAACTGGGCCTGTCCGAGGTCGCCCGCATCCGCGCCGAGATGGACGGCGTCATCGCCGAGACCGGCTTCGAAGGCAGCTTCCCGGAGTTCCTGAACTTCCTGCGGACCGACCCGCAGTTCTATGCGACCTCGCCCGAGGAGCTGGTGCGAATCGTCGCCGAGATCAGCCGCCGGGCCGATGCCGCCCTGCCGCGCATCTTCGGCACCCTGCCCCGCCTGACCTATGGCATCGAAGAGACCCCGGCGGAGACCGCGCCGACGTCGGCCACGGCGGGCTATACGCCGGGCAGCGCCGAGCTGGGCAAGGCCGGGACCTATGTGCTGAACACCTATCGCCTGGATCAGCGGCCGCTTTACGAGATGCCGGCCCTGACGCTGCACGAGGCGACGCCCGGCCACCACCTGCAGGTCGCCCTGATGCAGGAACAGCCCGAGGCCCCCTATTTCCGCAGGACGTCGTGGTTCACCTCCTACGTCGAGGGCTGGGGCCTGTATGCCGAGACCCTCGGCTACGACATGGACATGTACACGACGCCGTATGAGCGGTTCGGACGGCTGTCGTACGAGATGTGGCGGGCGTGCCGACTGGTGGTCGACACCGGCATCCACTGGCTGGGCTGGACCGAGGCCGAGGCGCGCGAATGCTTCGAGCAGAACAGCGCCCTGTCGCCCCAGAACATCACCGCCGAGGTCAATCGCTACATCGGCAATCCGGGTCAGGCCCTGGCCTACAAGATCGGTGAGCTGACGTTCCGGCGCATGCGGGCCGAGGCCGAGGCGGCGCTGGGCGAACGCTTCGACCTGCGCGCCTTCCACGACCATCTGTTGAGCGACGGGGCCCTGCCGATGGACATCGTCGAGACGCGGATGCGGGCCTGGATCCAGGAACAGCAGGCCCTGCCGATCACCTGATCGCGGGGTCTGAAGGGCCCTGGTGCGAGCGGCGGGGGTCGAACCCGCATGACCGAGGTCGAGGGATTTTAAGTCCCTTGCGTCTACCAGTTTCGCCACGCTCGCCGAGCGTCCGGCGTCGCGGCTGGGGGCCGCCGTGTCAAGCGCGAACGCGGCGGACTTCTGTCACGGTCAGCAGGACGGCGAGCATGCCGGTCCAGAACAGGATGTCCTTGATCCCCTCGCTGGCGGTGGGGACGAAGAACTCCAGCGCGGCCCAGGCGACCAGCGCGATCAGGAAGACGGCGGCGAGCAGCTTCTTCCACATGACGGTCTCCTTCATGAGACCGTCGATGTAAATGTCGCTTTACATTGTGTCAAGCACGGCCGTCAGGGCGCGGAGCTTGTCTCCGGACGCAGATCGACGTCGCTGTCGGCCAGCAGCCACAGGAAGGCGGCCCAGGCGGCGACGTTCTGAGTCATGGACGCGGGGTCGATCCTGTCCAGAACGTCGTCGACCGTATGGTGGGTGTCGAAATAGTCGGTGCCGTCCTGGTTCAGGCGGAAGGCGGGCACGCCCAGGGCCACCGTCGGACCGGTGTCGGGACCGCCGCCGGTCGCGGGGGCCGGATCGTTCAGGATGCCCAGCGGCGTCAGCACGCGCAGGGCCGCCTGACGGAAGGCCGGCGGGGTCGCGGCGGGCAGGCCCAGACTGTAGATCGGACCGGCCCCGAAATCGCTTTCGGAGATGGCCACATGGCTCGCCATCTGATCGCGACGGGTCTCCGCATAGTGGCGAGCCCCGGCCAACCCTTGCGCGGGCGGGGGCTGCGACACCTCTTCGGAGCCCCACCAGACGACGCGGATGGTGCGGCGAGGCTGGCGCGGCATGTCCTCGATCAGCTTCAGAGCGGCGGCGGTGATGGCCACGCCCGCGCCGTCGTCGATGGCACCCGTGCCGAGGTCCCAGCTGTCGAGGTGGCCGCCGATGACGATGACCTCGTCCGGAGCCTCGCGGCCGCGCACCTCGCCGATCACGTTCTGGCTGGTGGTCTGGGCGGTGAAGCCGGCCGTGGAAAACAGGCGCATCCGCACCGGTTCGTCGGTCAGGCGGATCAGGCGGCGCAGCTGGTCGGCGTCGGGCGGACTCATGGCGAAGGCGGGCACGGTCCCCTCTCCCACCCGGGTCGCGCCGGTGTGGGCGAAGCGGTGATCGTGGGTGCCCAGTGAGCGCAGGACGTAGCCGATGGCACCGCGCCGGGCGGCCTCGGTCGGGCCCTGGCCGCGCACGGGCGAGGTCGCGCCATAGCCGCGTCCGTCCTGGGCCTGGACCGTGTCCTGAAGCACCACGGCGATCTTGCCCGTGAGCGACCCTTCCGGCTGATCGAGCAGCTGCTGATAGGTCTCGAAGATGGCCGCCTCGCCCTCGATGCCCGCAGGCGGCGTGGCGATGGAGCCGCCCAGGGCCACCACCGTCAGGGGCTGGGGGAAAGGCGACAGGATCTCGACCCGCGCCTCGCCCCGTTCCCACAGGGCCAGGGGAAAGCTCTCGATCGCGACGTTGTCGAAGCCCATGGCGCGGAACTGGTCGGCGCCCCAGCGGGCGGAGGCCTGTTCGGAGGTCGAGCCGGCCAGACGCGGGCCGAAGCGCGTGGTCAGCTCAGACACCAGCGAATAGGCGACGTTCGACTCGAGCGCCCGATCACGCAGCGCCTCGGCCTCAGCGATGGTGCGCGCATCCTGGGCAGAGGCGGCCGGGGCCGTCAGAAGGAGAACCGCACCAAGGGCGGTCGAGCAGGCGAGGCGGACGGACATGATGGCTCCGGCAAACGGCGAAGCCGGACCCTATCGACCCCGGAGCGAGGGGTGAAGGGCACAAAGCGTGCCGATCACTCCGCCTTGTCGGCCGCGATCTCGCTGTTCTGGAAATAGGGCTCGACCGTGCCCTGCAGCTTGATCGTCAGGGCGTTGCCCTTGCGGTCGACGGCCTTGCCGGCGGCGAGGCGGACCCAGCCCTCGGAGACGCAGTATTCGTCGACGTTGGTCTTTTCCTCGCCCTTGAACCGCACGCCCACGCCGCGCGCCAGGACGTCGGCGTCGTAGTGGGGGCTGGACGGATTGACCGAGAGGCGGTCGGGGGGCGTGTCTGACATGGCGGGGCCTTCGAATAGAACTGGGGGCGGTGCATAGCCACCCCGGCCCCCGGCGCTGCTTTGTGGCCTGGTGCCCGTGGCCCGGAAGCCAACGCACCGCACCGGAATGCAGCGCGAAGGGCTTTCCCTGGTGCCCCCCTTCCGGGCGGGCGGTGGCTTTGTTCTGCCCCAAAATCATGCAAACTGATTGCATCCCGTAACGTAACGCGATACACTTAAATCCGTGATCAAGTCATTCCGACACAAGGGCTTGCAAGCCTATT
>NCEB01000055.1 GCA_002280475.1 Brevundimonas subvibrioides | reverse complement strand
CGCCCATCATCACTGCACCTCTGGCCTCAACGACCTGAGTGAATCAGCGCATCGCCCTCATGCCAATTGCTGCGGGCCGCCTTTTTCAACGAAATCGGTGGACATCGGACGCTCGGCCTTGCTACCGGCTCACTCGTCTCACGATGAAATCGTTGAACTGCGACGATGCCAGTTCGCGCTCGATGACTTCGGCAGCGATCTTGTAGTCAACCACCAGACAGAAAGCCTCCATCGACCCGGAACCGATCGATCCTCCGTCGCAATGGCCAAGGCCGCGCCACCCTGTCACCTCGTTGAGAAAGTCCTCCAACGCGTGCCGCCGACGAAGATCGTTCTTCGTTCCCGCTCCAGGGATTTCTTTGCTGACCAAAAGCCCAACGAGCCGAGCTTCCGGAACAGCGTTGAAGCCGTCAGCCTTTGCCTCGGCAGCTATGGCGTTGATCACCTCTCGCTGCCGGACCGCCCCTGACGCCGCATGTTGCGAGGTTAAGCCCAGCTCCCCGTAGACCCCGACGTGCTCGACGACATTTTCGCCGTCGATCCAGGCTTCGCGATACAGCAACCATCCATCGTGGCGCTTGTAGAGCTTAACCATCTGAGTGGCTGGCACGGCATCATCGTGCCGCTTGAGATAGGCGTGAATTTCCTCTGGCTGAAGCTCGACAGTCCGTTGGTTTGCCACGACGGACGCAAAGGCTCCTGGCGGCTGGAACCCGATGGATAACTTCTGTCCAAACTTGTCTTCACTCGCGTAGACGGGCTTGAGAGAAAGCCGGTGCCCGGGTGGAGACGCGGCCAGCCGTTCCGCTACGTTCTCGATCAGTCGTAACAGTGTCGACCGCTCCTCAGACGTCAACCGCGTCTTGTGAACGGAAGAGAGAGCCACTTCAGCCGCTTCGGCTACCGCACGCACACGATCACCCCATCTGTCACCGATCCACGCGTCATGATCGAGATAGGCTTGGGTAAAAAGGATGCCGCTATCACGCGAATAGCTCGCTCCACCTTTGCCTGGCGGCTGCAGGACCGGATGCGCAACGCCGAAGCAAAACGCCAGTTCGCTGATCTTCTCGAAACGAGGCTCATGCTCGGCGAGGTGAGCAAGCGAAACCCCGAACGCGTCCACTGTCTGATCCATCGCCTCTTTGACGTCCTCAGACATGAACGTCAGACGCATGGTGGTGAGCATTGAGTCGCCGCCTAGGGTGGTTGCGAGCGCAGATGAGGCACGAAGGCTAATGTCCGAAATCGGTCGAAAGCGGACCTTTGTCGCGTCAGAACGAGGCCGGCGTGGACGAAAACGCCGGCCCCTTTTCCCTCACAGCACCCCGATCATGCTCGCCACCAGCGGGTGCCGCACGATGTCCTGTTCGGCCAGGCGGACGACGGCGATCTCCGGCACCGGCTCCAGCCGCACCGCGATGTCCGCCAGACCTGAAACACCCGGCAGCAGGTCGGACTGCTGGGGGTCGCCGGTGACGACCATGGTCGAATGCCAGCCCAGGCGCGTCAGCAGCATCTTGAGCTGGACGTAGGTGCAGTTCTGTGCCTCGTCGACGACGACGAAGGCATTGTTCAGGGTGCGGCCGCGCATGTAGCCGATGGGGGCGATCTCGATCAGGCCCTCGGCCATCAGGGCCCCGACCCGCTTCATCGACAGCCGGTCCGACAGGGCGTCGTAGAGGGGGCGCAGATAGGGGGCCAGCTTGTCCTCCATGGCGCCGGGCAAAAAGCCGATCGATTCGCCCGCCTCGACCGCCGGACGGCTCAGCACGATGCGGCCGACCTTGCCGGCCTCCAGGGCCTCGACCGCCTTGGCGACGGCCAGATAGGTCTTGCCCGTGCCTGCCGGGCCCAGCGCCAGCGTCAGGTTGTGGGTATCGACGGCGTTCAGCAGCGCCGCCTGGCCCTCGGACTTGGGCTTGAGCGTCTTGAGATAGCCCTGCTCGCGGTCGTCGTTGGAGGGGTGGGGCGACCAGCCGCCCCGGCCGTTGGTGGTGGGGAGCCGACGGACCTTGGAATCCTGTCCGTAGTCGGGGCCGTCGAAGGCGCCTCCATCACGGGATTGACGCTTCAGGGCGGCGCGCTTGGTCATGGCAGGCTCCGAGACAAAGAAAAAGGCGACACCGGAACGGCATCGCCTCGAACGAGGGTGGGGAGGGAGAAGGAGGCGAAGCCACGCCGTCCGGGGTCGGTGATGTATCCCACATCCAGCGGGAAGACCCGCCGCATACCCGAACGCGTCACGCACGCTCTCCTGGGCTCTGACCGGACCGGGCTTGATCCGGCTTCGGATCCGGGGCGGAAATGACCCCCTCGAATCGCATCAACACCTTGATGCTAACGTGGTTTACGAAGGCTTAAAGGCCCAATCGGGTCCAGATGAGATGAGGGTTTGATGACAGTCTATTCGCTGGCGGACAAGAAACCGCAGTTGCCACCCGAGGGCGAATACTGGATCGCGCCCAATGCGGTGGTGGTCGGCGACGTGACGCTGAAGCCCGGGGCCAGCGTCTGGTTCGGGGCGGTGGTGCGGGGCGACAACGACCCCATCGTGATCGGCGAGAACACCAACATCCAGGACGGCAGCGTGCTGCACTCGGACCCGGGCGAGCCCCTGATCATCGGCGACAAGGTGACGGTCGGGCACATGGCGATGCTGCACAGCTGCACCATCGGCGACAACACGCTGATCGGCATCGGGGCGGTGGTGCTGGGCCGCGCCGTGATCGGGAGGAACTGCCTGATCGGCGCCAACGCCCTGATCACGGAAGGCAGGGTGATCCCGGACGGCTCGCTGGTCATGGGCCAGCCCGGCAAGGTGGTGCGGATGCTGGAACCCGGACAGATCGCGGCGCTGGAGGCCTCTGCCGAGCATTATGTGCAGAACTGGAAGCGGTATGCGGCGGGGCTGACGCCCGGTGCCTAACGTAAAGTTCATTTTACACCTCCCATCGGCGCGATAAGAAATCCGCGACCTGCGGGGGGACCGTTCGGTCGTCACGCAACGCCTCATGACCGGAGCCATCATGATCAAGACCCGCCGCCTGCTGCTCGCCGCCGCCTCCGGCCTGGCCCTGCTGACCGGGGCCATGCCCGCCCTTTCGCAGGAAACGGCGTCCGATCCGTGGCCCCAGGCGACCAGCGACATTCCCGCCGACAGCAATGTCCGCTTCGGCACCCTGCCCAACGGCATGCGCTATGCGATCTTGAGGAACGCCACCCCGCCGGGACAGGCCAGCTTGCGTCTGCGCATCGACGCCGGCTCGCTGATGGAGGACGAGACCCAGCTGGGGCTCGCCCACTTCATGGAGCATATGGCGTTCAACGGCACGACGAACATTCCCGAGAACGAGCTGCTGCGGATCCTGGAGCGTCTGGGACTGGCGTTCGGGGCCGACACCAACGCGGCGACGGGCTTCGACCAGACCTTCTATCAACTGGAACTGCCGCGCACGAACGACGAGACGGTCGATACGGCGCTGCGGATCATGCGCGAACAGGTGTCCGAGGCTCTGATGGCGCCCGAGGCCATCGACGAAGAGCGCGGCGTCATCGTCGGCGAGGAGCGGACCCGCAACACGCCGCAGCTGCGCTCGCTGAAGGCCCAGCTGGCGCTGCTGGCCCCCGGTCAGCGCATCGCCGACCGCTTCCCCATCGGCGACCTTGAGATCATCCGCAACGCGCCGCGCGATCGCTTCGTGGCCTTCTACGACGCCTATTACCGCCCCAGCCGGGCGACCATGCTGGCGGTCGGCGACTTCGACGTCGATGTCATGGAAGGCAAGATCCGGTCGGCCTTCGAAAGCTGGGAGCCCCGCGCGCCCGACGGACCCGAGCCCGATCTGGGCACCGTGGCTCCGCGCGAGCCGGAGACCCGTATCCTGGTGGAGCCCGGCATCCAGTCTTCGGTCCAGCTGAACTGGACCCGCGCGCCGGACCTCGATCCCGACACGATGGCGGAGCGGCGGTCGCGCACCCTGAGAAGCCTGGGTCTGGCGGTCCTGAACCGCCGTCTGGGCGAACTGGCCCGCGCCGACAACCCGCCCTTCATCGGGGCCGGAGGGGTGGCCCAGACCGTGGCCGACAGTCTCGACATCGGCAGCGTCTCGGCGGCCTTCAATCCCGGCGGACTGCAGCGCGCGCTGGAGACCATCGAACAGGAGACGCGTCGTCTGGCCGAGTTCGGCGTGACCCCGGCCGAGCTGCAGCGCGAGATCACCGACAACCGCACCGCCCTGGAGAACGCCGTCGCGGCGGCGGCGACGCGCACGACGCCCGCCCTGGTCAACGGACTGCTGAACGCGACCAACGACGACCGGGTCTTTGCCTCTCCACAGACGAACCTCGAGCTGTTCAACGCCACCGTCGACGGACTGAGCCCCGAGGCCGTGAACGCGGCGGTGCGCGAAACCTTCTCGGGCGGAGGTCCCCTGGCGCTGGTCGTCACGCCGGAAGCCATCGAAGGCGGCGAGGCGGCGGTCACCGCCATGCTGGAGGCCTCGCAGGCGACGCCGGTCACGGCGCGCGCCGAGACCGCGGCGCTGGCCTGGCCCTATGCCGATTTCGGCGCGGCGGCCCAGCCGACCGAGGTCCGCGAGATCGCCGAGATCGGCGCGACCGTGGTGACCTTCCCCAACGGCACCCGCCTGACCATCAAGCCGACCGAGTTCCGCGACGAGCAGATCCTGGTCAGCGTCACGACGGGTCTGGGCGAGCTGGGCCTGCCTCTGGACCGGCCCGATCCGCAGTCGCTGTCGAGCTTCACCTTCGCGGCGGGTGGCCTGGGGCAGCTGACGCTGGATCAGGTGAACCAGGTCCTGTCGGGCCGCATCTATTCGGCCAACTATGCGCTGGAGGGCGACGGCTATCGGCTGAGCGGGGCCACCCGTCCGGCCGACCTGGGGCTGCAGATGCAGGTCCTGGCGGCCTATCTGACCGACCCCGGTCTGAGGCCCGCCCCGTTCGAGCAGATCAAGGCGCTGTTCCCGCAGATCATCGCCCAGCAGTCGGCGACGCCGGCCGGTGCCTTCGCCATCCAGTCGTCGGGCCTGCTGGCCTCCGGCGATCCGCGTCAGACCTTCCCCAGCGCCGAGGACGTCGCGGGCTGGACCAACGATCAGCTGAAAGCCGGCGTCATCGCGGGCCTGGCCCAGGGGCCGATCGACGTCACCGTGGTCGGCGACACGACGGTGGAGGCCGCCATCGCGGCGGTGGCCTCGACCTTCGGAGCCCTGCCGGCCCGGGGCGAGGCCCCCACGCCCGCGGCCGGAGCGGACGTGCTGAGGTTCCCGGCCGGCACGCCCGAGCCCGTGCGTCTGGTCCACGCCGGTCCGGCCGAACAGGCTCTGGCCTATGTGGCCTGGCCCACCACGGACGCCATCGGGGACCGCACGGAGTCGCGCCAGGTCACCCTGCTGGCCGCCGTCATCGAGCTGCGCGTGCTGGATCGCATCCGCGAGGAACTGGCCATCGCCTATTCGCCCAGCGTGGGATCGTCCGCGTCGAACGACTATGAAGGCTATGGTTCCGTGTTCACGACGGCGCAGGTGACGCCCGAGAACCGCGCAGTCTTCTTCACCGAGATGGATGCGATCGCCGCGTCCCTGCGCGACACGCCGGTCAGCGACGACGAACTGACCCGGGCCCGGGGGCCGGTGGTCGAGGCCCTGCGCCGCTCGCAGGCCGGCAACGAATACTGGATCGCCCAGCTGGGAGAGGTCGACACCGATCCGTCGGCCGTCGGCGAGATCACGGGCCATATCGCCGATCTGGAGGCCGTCACTCCGGCCGACATCCAGGCCCTGGCGCAACGCTATCTCGACCCCGCCAAGGCCTGGCGGGCCACCGTGGTGGCGCCCAGCGTTCAGTAGATCGAAAAAGGCCCCGGGGCTTTCGCTCCGGGGCCAAGTCTACTCAGGATCGCCGGCGATGACCGACGGTCTCAATCTAGAAGACCCGCGCTTTTTGCAGGCTGAACGGGGCGTTGTCCGGCGTTCACGTCGGGACGGCGATCAGAACACCCGGCCGCCGACCCCGCCGTCCAGCATGATGGAGGCGCCGGTGATCGAGGCGCCCTGGGCCATGACCGTTTCCTCGCGGTATTCGGTGTAGACCTCCTCGCGGATCCAGGTGACGACCTTGATGCCGGCCCCGTAGCGGCGCAGCAGCGAGCGTTCGTTGCAGTCGCGCTCGGGCCGCTGCACCCGGCAGGTCAGGCCGCCGGCGCGGTCGCGCCACAGGGCCTCGCCCTTCTGGCAATAGAAGCTCTCGCCGTGGTCGAACGAGACCTGGCCCAGCCATTCGGCCCAGGTGATCTGAAGCCGGGTCCCGGCGATGCAGCGATAGAGCTCGCCCTCATAGCCGTCGTGGATGTCGCGGTCGGGGATGACCTGGGCGGCGGCGTGGGGGCTGCCGCGATCGTCGATGCAGAAGGCCTGGATGACCACGCGCTTTTCCCAGCGACGACGCGCCTCATAGGGCACGCGGATGACCTGGGCCACGGCCCCGGCCTCGACCGTCAGGCCCTGGATGACCGTGGGATAGGGCTGTTCGACGCTGACATAGGCCGAGCCGCCCCCGCCGCCGCGCAGATTGCCATAGCCGCCGACGCGGGCGTTGATGCCGGCGCGCGCGGCCGCCGAGGCGTTGGCGTTGGCGTTCGCATTGACGTTGACGTTCACGTTGATGTCGCCGCCCGGGGGCGGATAGTCCGGCGGGCCGGGATGCTCGCAACAGTCCGGCGGCGGCGGGGGAGGCGGTGGCGGCGGGGGCGGCGGCTCGCAGCAGGGCGGCGGCGGCGGCTGGCAGCCCGAGCTGCACTGGGCCGCGCCGGTGTTGGCCAGGCCGAAGAAGGCGAAGGCCCCCACGGCGGCCGGCAGCCAGATCTTGATCCGCACCCGCATGGGCTGGGCTCCTGAAAACGTCGCTTGCGGCCCACGCGGACCGATACAGCCTGACATCTGGCAGGAAAGGTCTTGCGTTTCCGTTGCCGAGGTCCGTCGGGGCGGCGGCTCGGGCCTTGCGCGGGACGGGGCGGAGTTTCGCCCCATGTTTCATTCCGGCACGCAGAGCCTGATCGACCGCTGGGCGGCCCTGCCGAGGGCCGGGGGCGTTCCCCTGCGCGCCGAGCTGGAGCCGATGACCTTCGGCCGGCTGGTGCCCCAGCTGTTCAGCGCGGACCGCACGGCCGAGGGCGCGACGTTCCGTCTGGCGGGCGCCTGGATCGAGACCCTGCACGGGCGATCGATGCGGAGCGTGCCGTGGCTGGAGCTGTGGGCGCCCGACAGCCGGCCCCTGGTCGCCGCCGCCATCGTCCAGACGGTGCGCGAGGCCCGGCCGGTGGTGATGGTGGCCGAGGCGGCGCGCCTGAGGGGCGTGCTGGAGATCGTGGTGGCCCCCCTGCGCGACGCAGAGGGGCGGCCGGACCGGTTGCTGGGGCTGTATCAGCCCGTGGCGGACCAGGAGCGGCGGCGCGAGGCCGTGGGGCCGCTGACCGCGCGGCTGTCCGTCGGGGTGGGCGTGCCCAACCGCCCGGCCCTGACCCTGGCGTCGCTGGACGGCCGCCGGATCGCGTGAGGGTTCGGCTTCCGCGCGGAGCGTTGGATCAGCGGTGCGTGTCCCACCACCGCACGGCGTCGGCGTCGCGGGCGCTGAGGTCGGGGTATTCCTTATCGTCGCCTACGGTCCCGTCGCGACGCCATGATCGGGCGCACTTGGCGAACGACGCCTTGTCTATCCGGGCCCAGACCCCAGGGACGTTCGCAAGGGTCACGGTGTTCGCACCCTCTTTGAACTCAGCGAAGGCGTGCTGATCCTGCATGCTCGGACTCAGGCCCTCGTGAAGAACGGCAGTGCTGGTTCGAAACACCTCAGCAGCAAACTCATTGACCGGCATTCCAGCCTGTTCCGCGAGCACATTGAACGC
>NCEB01000054.1 GCA_002280475.1 Brevundimonas subvibrioides | reverse complement strand
AGGCCGCTGCTGAAGCCGCCGCCGCCAAGGCCGCCGCTGAGGCCGCCCGCGTCGAGGCCGCCAAGCTGAGCGCAGCGGCGCCGGCGCCCGCTCCGGCCCCCACGCCGGCCAAGCCGGTCGCGCCGAAGGTCGAAGCGCCCAAGGTCGAAGCCAAGCCTGAGCCGGCCAAGCCGGCGGCCCCGGCCGCGCCCAAGCGCCCGGCCGTCAACTTCGGCCAGCGCGCGCCCAAGATCCCGACCGGCCGCGCGCCGCTGGAGCGTCCCGCCTTCGGCGGTCGTTCGGCCCGCGAACAGGCCATGGGCGACGGCGAGCGTCCGCAGGCCCGTGAACAGGCGCCGCGCGAAGGCGGCCGCGAGGGCGCCGAGCGTCCTGCGCGTCCGGCCCAGACCGTCCGCTATTCGGCGCTGAACCCGCGTCCGGCCCCCGGCGCCCGCACCGGCGCGCCCGGCGCCTCGCGTCCCGGCGCCCGTCCGGCCCCGAACCAGCCTCCGGCCCAGCCCGAAGTGGCGCGCCCCAGCCGCGCCGGCGGCGGCTTCGCCCGTCCGGCCACCGGCCGCGAGGACGATCGCGAGAAGCGTTTCGCCGACAACGCGCCCGGCAAGGCCGTCAGCCGCACGCGCGGCGAGCCCAAGCGCCGCGAAGGCCGCCTGACCATCCAGGCCGTGGCCGGAGGAGACGAGGACGCCGCCGAGCGGATGCGCTCGCTGGCCTCGGTCCGCCGGGCCCGCGAACGCGAGAAGGAAAAGCGCAAGGGCGGCTCGACCGACACGCCGAACCGTCCGCGCGAAGTGGTCATCCCCGACGTCATCACCGTGGGCGATCTGGCCAACCGGATGGCCGTGCGCGGCGTCGATATCGTCAAGTTCCTGATGAAGCAGGGGCTGATGGTGAAGATCAACGACGTGATCGACACCGATACCGCCGAGCTGGTGGCCGACGAATACGGCATGACCGTCCGTCGGGTCTCCGATTCCGACATCGAGACGGGCTTCCTGTCCGACGCCGTCGATGCCGAGGCGACCACGCCGCGCGCGCCGGTCGTGGCCATCATGGGCCACGTCGACCACGGCAAGACCTCGCTCCTGGACGCGCTTCGCACAACCGACGTGGCGGCGGGCGAGGCCGGCGGCATCACCCAGCACATCGGCGCCTATCAGGTGAAGACGCCGAACGGCGAGGCCGTGACCTTCCTGGACACGCCGGGCCACGCGGCCTTCTCAGCCATGCGGACGCGGGGCGCCAACGTCACCGACATCGTCATCCTGGTGGTGGCGGCCGACGACGGGGTCATGCCCCAGACGATCGAGTCGATCTCGCACGCCAAGGCGGCGGGGGCCCCGATCATCGTGGCGGTCAACAAGATCGACAAGCCGGAGGCCGATCCGCAGAAGGTCGTCAACGAGCTGCTGCAGTACGAGATCATCGGCGAGGCCCTGGGGGGCGACACCCAGATCGTCGAGGTCTCGGCCAAGTCGCGCACCAACCTGGACGGCCTGATCGAGGCCATCCTGCTGCAGGCCGAGGTCATGGACCTGAAGGCCGATCCGGAACGCACCGCCGAGGGCGTGGTCATCGAGGCCAAGCTGGACAAGGGCCGCGGCCCGGTCGCCACCGTCCTGGTCAAGCGCGGCACGCTGAGAAAGGGCGACCTGGTCGTCGCCGGATCCAGCTTCGGTCGCGTCCGCGCCCTGCTGAACGAGCGCGGCGAGCAGTTGACCGAGGCCGGACCTTCGGTGCCGGTCGAGATCCTGGGCCTGGACGAGGCACCGTCGCCGGGCGAGCCCCTGGCTGTCGTCGAGTCCGAAGCCCGCGCCCGCGAACTGACCGAATACCGCGCCCGGGTGAAGCGCGAGAAGGCCACGGGCGGCATCAACCAGGTCAGCCTGGTCGACATGATGGCCAAGCTGGGCTCCAAGAAGATCTCGGAACTGCCGGTTCTCATCAAGTCGGACGTCCAGGGGTCGGGCGAGGCCATCCAGGGCTCGCTGGAGCAGATGGGCAACGACGAGGTCCGGGCCCGGGTCGTCCATTCCGGTGCCGGCGGCATTACGGAATCGGACGTCCAGCTGGCCAAGTCGGCCGGGGCCCCGATCCTGGGCTTCAACGTCCGCGCCTCCAAACAGGCCAAGGACCTGGCCGAGCGCGAGGGCGTGGAGATCCGCTACTATGCGATCATCTACGACCTGCTGGACGACATGAAGGGCGTGCTCTCGGGCATGCTGGCGCCGCTCCAGCGCGAAACATTCCTGGGCAACGCCCAGGTGCTACAGGTCTTCGACATCTCCAAGACCGGCAAGATCGCCGGCTGCCGGGTGTCCGAGGGCGTGGTCCGCAAGGGCGCCAAGGTCCGGATCATCCGCGAGGACGTCGTGGTTCTGGAGCTGGGCACGCTCGCCACGCTCAAGCGCTTCAAGGACGAGGTCAACGAGGTCCCGTCGGGCCAGGAGTGCGGCATGCATTTCCAGGGCTTCCAGGACATCAAGGTCGGCGACTACATCGAGTGCTTCACCGTCGAAGAGGTCAAGCGCAGTCTGTAGGGGTTTCCTATCCCTCTCCCTCCCCCGGCGGGGGAGGGTGGTCGAAGCGAAGCGGAGACCGGGTGGGGAGGGCCGGGCGAACCAGACACGGATCGCCCTCGATTTTCCTTGCCGCCCCCACCCGATCGCTTCGCGATCTGCCCTCCCCGTTCCGGGGAGGGAGATTCGGGTGTCGCCTCCCTTCGGCCGCAAGTCGCGGTATGAAGTGCGGCCATGCGTCGTCTGATCCCCGCCCTGTCCCTGATGATCGTCGCCACGCCCGTGGCCGCGGACACGCGCCTGCTCGCCTTCGACCCTGCCGATCGAGTGACCCGGGCTCTGACGCGCGGGGTGACGCTGGAGGTGGATCGCGGCCTGTTCGGCGCGATCACCGTGCGCCGCATCCTTTCGACCAGCGCGCGCGGCTCGGCCGACATCCGGCGCGGCGGCCCGGATGAGGCGCGGCGGGTCCTGCCTGACGGCGCGACCGAAGCCAGCGTCTACACCCTCCCCATGGAGGGCGACGGTCGCGGCCTGGCGCGGGCCCTGTGCCCCGGGGCCGACGCCACCTTCCTGGTGCTCGGCCGGGTCCGGGCGGGACGCCCCATCGACATGCACGCCACGGGCCGCTGGGCCGATGGGACCTATCGGCACTGCGTGACCCTGTCCTACCTCTATCGCGGAGAGTGGAGCGCCGGACCGCGTTCCACGGTGGTCGAGACGCCCTGATGCGAGCCGGGGGGCTTTTGCTGGCGGGACTTCTGGGGCTGGTCGCGGGGCTCTGGACCTGGACACGGCCGGGCGCGGACCTGCCGCCGGCTTCGGGCGAGGCCGTCACCGTCCATGTGCTAAACAATGGCTTCCACACCGACCTGGCGGTGCCGCGCGCGGCGCTCGAGGCGGGCGGCGGGCCCCTGGCGCAGGCGTCGCGCTCGGTCGGGGCCGGGGCCTGGATTCTGATCGGCTGGGGCGACGCGACCTTCTTCGTCGACACCACGCCGATGGAGGGGCGGCTGCTGGACGGGGCGCGGGCCTTCTTCCGGCCGGGCAATCCGTCGGTCGTCATGCTGGACCCCGAGACCGGCGACCCCTCGCGGCGCTTTCCGCCTGAGCGCCGTCGCACCCTGAGCCTCTCGCCTGAGGCCTTCAACGGGCTGCGCGGCCGAGTCGAGGCCTCGTTGGAGCTGACCGACGGCCGGCCTCGCCTGTCGACGGCGCGCGAGGAGGCGGGGGCGCATTTCTTCGCCAGCCACGAGCCTTTCTGGATCGGCTATCTCTGCAACGCCTGGACGGCTCGGGTGCTGAACGCGGCGGGTCTCGACATCCGTCCGTTGCGCGCCGTCACCGCCGGGGAAGTGGTCGCGACGGTGGACAGAGCGGCCACACAGGCCTAGACCGCCCGCCTTTCGCTTTTCCGAGCCGGGTCCGATCCCCGACGGCGAACAGGAACGACGCCCATGAGCAACCGCAAGCCCAAGACGAAGGCCACAGCCGGACTGGTCAGCCAGCGCCAGCTGCGCGCCTCGGAGATGATCCGCCACGCCCTGGTCGAGGTCATGCGCGAGAACGAGGTCCGCGATCCGGCCCTGGTCGGGGTGTCGGTGACGGTGACCGAGGTGCGGCTGTCGCCGGACCTCAAGCACGCGACCTGTTTCGTCGAGCCCCTGGGAGCCGGGATCGAGACCTCGGACACGGCCGGCCACATCGACGAGATCGTCAAGGCGCTGAACGCCCATGCCAAATTCCTGCGCGGCGCGCTGGGGCGGCACATCGACATGCGTTTCACCCCCGACCTGCGCTTCCGCCACGACGAGAGCTTCGCCGCCGCCGAGCGCCTGAATCGGCTGCTGGACGATCCCCGCGTCCGCGCCGACGTCGCCCCGCCCGTCGAGGACGACGACGCGTGACGATCCTCACCCGCCTCTTTGCGGGGGAGGGGGACCGCGAAGCGGTGGAGGGGGCGACCCCAGACACCGCCTTTGAAGCCGCCCCCTCCACCCCGACGCAAGGGCGTCGCGGTCCCCCTCCCCCGTTCGCTACGCTCCAAGGGAGGATTTAGCCGTGGGCCGTCGCAAGAAGGGCAATCCGGTCCACGGCTGGGTCTGCCTCGACAAGCCGTTCGAGATGGGGTCGACCGAGGCGGTGACCCGGGTGCGCCGCCTGTTCGACGCGCAGAAGGCCGGTCACGCGGGGACACTCGACCCGCTGGCCAGCGGCATCCTGCCGATCGCGCTGGGCGAAGCGACCAAGACCGTGCCGTTCATGATGGAGGCGGAGAAGGTCTATCGCTTCACCATCGCGTGGGGGGTCTCGACCGACAGCGTCGACCGCGAGGGTCAGATCATCGGCCGCTCCGACGTGCGCCCCCCGGTCGAGGCCGTGCGGGCGGCGCTTCCCGCCTTCGTCGGCGAGATCGACCAGACCCCGCCCCGCTTCAGCGCCATCAAGGTGGACGGCCAGCGCGCCTATGACCTGGCGCGCGAAGGCGCCGAGTTCGAGCTGGAGAGCCGCCGGGTCACCATCCATTCGGCCGAGGTCTCGAACGCGCCCGATGACGACCACGTCGAGCTGACGATCCGAACCGGCAAGGGCGTCTATGTGCGGTCCCTGGCCCGCGATCTGGCGGCCCTGCTGGGGGCCGAGGGGCACGTCTGCGCCCTTCGGCGCGAGCGGGTGGGGCCGTTCCGGGCGGAAAACGCCGTCACGCTGGATTTCCTGACCGATCTGGTGCATAGGGACGCCGCCTTGGAAGGCCTGCTGCCCGTTTCGACCGCCCTGGACGACATCCCGGAGCTGGCCGTGACGGATCAGGACGCCTTCTCGCTTCGGCAGGGACGGCCGATCGTTCTGCTCCCCCGACAGGTTGAAACCCTGAAGAGTCGCCTCACCGGCGGCTCTCGCACCGTTTCCGCCTTTCAGGGACAGACCCTCGTCGCTCTCGGTCAGTTGCGGGCCGGACGGCTAGAACCCGACCGCGTTTTCAATCTTTCCTGACTTCGGTCAGGGGACTCCAACTGGAGAATACCGATGTCGATCACTGCTGAACGCAAGCAGGAAGTCATCAATGACAACGCCCGCACGTCGGGCGACACCGGCTCGGCTGAGGTCCAGGTCGCGATCCTGTCGGAACGCATCGCCAACCTGACCGAGCACTTCAAGACCCACAAGAAGGACAACCACTCGCGCCGGGGCCTGCTCAAGATGGTCTCGCAGCGTCGTCGCCTTCTGGACCACCTGAACAAGGTCGATCGGGAGCGTTACACCGCCCTGATCACCAAGCTGAACCTGCGCCGCTAAGCGCAGACGGGAGGCCTCCTCGCGGAGGCCTTTCTTCTATCCGTGCACCCCGGCGAAGGCCGGGGTCCAGATCACGGGCTCCCCTGTGAGATCAGTGATCGCCTCTGGATCCCGGCCTTCGCCGGGATGCACGGTGAGTAGGATGAGGGCGCATCCGCATGACGCGAGGGCCAGGAACGGTCCTCAACCTCCCGGACCTTTCGCCATGGGGCGACGGGTTCACGGATCGAAGGACTGAACGCCCGACGCTCCACCCAATGATGGGACCCTGCGCGGAATCCGCCCGCAGGACACGAAAGACGAAACATGTTCGACATCAAACGCAAGACGATCGACTGGGCCGGACGCCCGCTGACGCTGGAGACGGGCCGCATCGCCCGCCAGGCTGACGGCGCCGTCCTGGCCACCTATGGCGAGACCGTGGTCCTGGCGACCGTCGTCTATGGCCGCGCGCCCAAGCCGGGCCTGGATTTCTTCCCCCTGACCGTCAACTACCAGGAAAAGACCTTCGCCGCCGGCAAGATCCCGGGCGGCTACTTCAAGCGTGAAGGCCGTCCGACCGAGAAGGAAACCCTGGTCAGTCGCCTGATCGACCGTCCGATCCGCCCCCTGTTCGTCAAGGGCTTCAAGAACGAGACCCAGGTCGTCATCACCGTGCTGCAGCACGATCTGGAGAACGATCCCGACATCGTCGGCATGGTCGCCACCTCCGCAGCCCTGACCCTGTCGGGCGTGCCCTTCATGGGCCCGATCGGCGCCGCGCGCGTCGGCTATGTCGATGGCGAGTTCGTGCTGAACCCGACCCTGGACCAGATGCCCGACTCGGCGCTGGACCTGGTCGTCGCCGGTACCTCGGACGCCCTGATGATGGTCGAGTCCGAAGCCAAGGAACTGTCCGAGCAGGTCATGCTGGACGCCCTGATGTTCGCCCATCGCGGCATGCAGCCGGTGATCGAGGCCATCATCGAGATGGCCGAGCACGCCGCCAAGGACCCGTTCGACTTCACCGCCGAGGATCACTCCGACGTCGTCACCGCCATCCAGTCACTGGTCGGCGAAGACATCAAGGCCGCCTACACCCACGTCGGCAAGCACGCCCGTCACGAAGCCGTCGGCGCCGCCAAGAAGAAGGCCTCGGCCGCCCTGGTGAAGACCGACGAGAACCCCGACGGGGTCGACTCGGCCAAGTTCGGCGTCGCCTTCAAGGAATGCGAGGCCCACGTCCTGCGTCGCGACATCATCGACAACGGCCACCGCGTCGACGGCCGCGCGCTCGACAAGGTCCGTGACATCGTCTCGGAAGTCGGCGTCTTCCCGCGCACCCACGGTTCGGCCCTGTTCACCCGCGGTGAAACGCAAGCCATCGTGGTCGCCACCCTGGGCACCGGCGAAGACGAACAGTACGTCGACGCCCTGTCGGGGACCTACAAGGAGAAGTTCCTCCTGCACTACAACTTCCCTCCCTATTCGGTCGGCGAGACCGGTCGGATGGGCGGCGCGGGCCGTCGCGAAATCGGTCACGGCAAGCTGGCCTGGCGGGCGATCCGTCCGATGCTGCCGTCGTCGGAAGAGTTCCCCTACACGATCCGCATCGTGTCGGAGATCACCGAGTCCAACGGCTCGTCCTCCATGGCTTCGGTCTGCGGCGCCTCGCTGGCGCTGATGGACGCGGGCGTTCCGCTCAAGAAGCCCGTCTCGGGCATCGCCATGGGCCTGATCCTGGAGCCGTCGGGCGAGTTCGCCATCCTGTCGGACATCCTGGGTGACGAAGATCACCTGGGCGACATGGACTTCAAGGTCGCCGGCACCCGTGACGGCATCACCGAGGAGATCATGAAGACCGCCATCGCCCAGGCGTCGGCCGGCCGTCTTCACATCCTCGACGAGATGGACAAGGCCATCGACGGCGCCCGCACCGAGCTGGGTGAGTACGCGCCCAAGATCGAGTCCATCAAGGTTCCCGTCGACAAGATCCGCGACATCATCGGCACCGGCGGCAAGATCATCCGCGAGATCGTCGAAAAGACCGGCGCCAAGGTCAACATCGAGGACGACGGCACGGTCAAGATCGCGGCCTCGGACCAGGAAAAGATCGACGCCGCCAAGAACTGGATCAGCTCGATC
>NCEB01000014.1:96400-108653 GCA_002280475.1 Brevundimonas subvibrioides | reverse complement strand
CCGCACGCTCGCGACCCTCGTAGGTCCAGTGGATGGTGGAAAAGCAGAACCGCATCCAGCCGGCGAGCAGGCTGGACAAGACCGTCTGGATGACCGGATTGCGAAGCGGCCTCACCTCAGGCGACCGTGGCGACGGGCGGCGTTCCGTCCAGCGACTGCTGCCGGGCCAGCCGACTGTAGAGCCCGCCCTGTCGGATCAGGGCCGCGTGCGTGCCGCTCTCGACGATGCGCCCGCTCTCCAGCACCAGGATCCGGTCCGCGTGGCGCACGGTGGACAGCCTGTGGGCGATCATCAACGTTGATCGGCCCGCCATCAGCCGCTCCAGCGCCGCCTGCACCAGGGCCTCGCTCTCGGTATCGAGCGCCGAGGTCGCCTCGTCCAGCAACAGGATGGGCGCGTCCTTCAGGAAGGCCCGGGCGATGGCGATCCGCTGACGCTGACCGCCCGACAGCCTCAGCCCCCCTTCGCCCGCGCGGGTGGCATACCCCTCGGGCAGGGCGGCGATGAAGTCGTGGGCCGCTGCCGCCTGCGCTGCCGCCTCGATCTCGGCGGTCGTCGCCCCGGCCCGGCCATAGGCGATGTTGGCGGCGATCGTGTCGTCGAACAAAAAGGGCTCCTGGGTCACCAGGGCGATGCGGTCGCGCAGGTCGCTCAGCGAGAGGCCCCTTAGATCGGCCCCGTTGATGGTGATCGCCCCCTCCGTGACGTCGTAGAAGCGCGGGAGCAGGCTCAGAAGCGTCGATTTGCCCCCGCCCGAGGGCCCGACCAGGGCGACGGTCTCGCCCGGCCCCACCGACAGGGACACGTCCGTGATGGTCGGCGCGGCGGCAGAATAGGCGAAGGACACGCGATCGAAGACCACGGTCGCCGGTCCCTGGGCTAGAGGCTTCGGCCTCGGTGCCTCCCTGATTTCCGGCGCGATATCGAGCGCGCCGAACAGCCGCCTCGCCGCCGTCAGACCCTCGGCCATGACCGTCTGAAGATTGGTCACCTGACGCAGCGACTGGCCCGCCGACATCAACAGCCCGACATAGGCGGCGAAGGCTCCGACCGTCATCTGGTCCTGTCTGGCCTGCCACCCGGCGTAGGCCATGACGGCGGCGACGATCAGCATGGCGACCAGGTTGGACAGCGGCCCGGCGAAGGCGCGGCTGTCGGCCGACTTGATGACGTGGCGTTGGCGACGCCCCACGACTTCCGCCACGCGGGCTTCCTCGGCTGTCTCACGGTTCTCGATCTTGATGAGGCGAACGCCGTCCAGGTTCTCCATCAGGGCGGTCGACAGGTTCTCGGTCTCGACCATGGCCCCGGTCGTGGCCTTGCGCATCCGCTTGCCGAAGCGTCGGATGACCCAGGCGATCAGGGGCGCGCCTAACAGCACGATCAGCGTCAGCCGCCAGTCCAGCCAGGCCATGTAGAGCAGCACGGCGGTCAGGGTCAGGGCGTGCTGGGTGTAGTTCACCACCCCGTTGGTGAAGGCCTCGCGCACCAGATTGGCGTCGAACAGCACGCTGGAGACGAAGGCACCGGAGTGCTGGCTGCGCAACCGGGCCAGGTCGGCGCGGATCATGGCTCCGAACAGCCGGACCTGGATGTCCCCGACGATGCCGTGGCCCAGCCGGTTGACCAGGGCGGCCTGGCCGAGCGCCGCCAGGGTCCAGATCAGGCCCACCCCGATGATGACGGCGGGAATGGCGATCGGGGCGTTCTCCGGCTGGACGACGAAGACGCCCGCGACCGTCACGGGCCGGCCCAGGAACATGCCGTCGATCGCCGGCTGCAGCAGCTGCAGCACCGTCGCCGCGCTGACGCCTGCGATGGCCGCGCAGACCAGCGAGAGGATCAACGGCGCCTTGCGACGGGACAGGTAGTCGCGCCAGACACGGCCCAGCAGCCCGCGCGCGGGCGCGTCCGTGGGCTGGGCGAACGGGGCGGACGAGGTCATCCGCCCGAGGTCGGACGGCCCGCCCGCCAAGTCAAGCGATCCGTCCACGCATCGCAACGGGATGACGGCGTCGTCCGGCGTCTCTATGTGCTCGCCTCATGACCAGCCGGTTCGACATCAGCACCGAGGCGGGCCGCCGGGCGGCGGAGCGGGACTTCTTCTGGAACGACCACGCCTTCCTGCGGCTGGCGTTTTCGAACGCCCACTGGCTGGGGCCGGACCTCGTCCGCACCAACCAGCCCTCGCCGCGCCAGCTGGAGGGCTGGGCGAAACGCGGCATCCGCACGGTCATCAACCTGCGGGGGCAGAGGGACGAAGGCTACTACTGGCTGGAAAAGGCCGCCTGCGACCGGCTGGGGCTGACGCTGATCGACGCCCCGCTGGACAGCCGCGATCCGCCCGGCAAGGACCGCGTCCGCCGCGCCCGCGACCTGTTCGCCACGATCGAATATCCCGCCCTGATCCACTGCAAGTCCGGCGCGGACCGGGCCGGTCTGATGGCGGTCTTCTATCGCCACTTCCATCTGGGCGAGCCGATCTCGCAGGCGATGCGGGAGCTGTCGAAGAAATACCTGCACAGCCGCGAGGGGCTGACGGGCGTGCTGGACCACTTCCTGGAGACCTCACCCTGCTGACGGAGCGGCTGCTGAAGCGGGAATAGGCCTCAGCCCCAGGGGCCGGTGGGTGTCCGTTTGGGCGCCTCGTTCTTTTTGGTCGCCTCGGCCTTCTTCTCGTTCGACCAACCCTTGACCCAACGCTCATAGCCGCGCGCGCCGCGAAAGGCGAAGATCCACAGGGCCAGAACCGCCAGCAGCCCGACCAGCTGCGCGATCTGCATGCCGTCCAGGGTGGTGCCGAAAAGGGTCATGACTGGCGCTCCGTCTCGCGCGCCGGGGTAACGGTCGCGTCTGGCTTCGGTGCGTGCGCGAAGGGGTCCGACGTCGTCTCCGACGGTGCGGGCGGCTCCCCCCACGCCGTGTCCTGTTCGTGCGCCTGCGCGTCCACGCGGGACCTGGGACCGCGCGTGGCGAAGGCGACGATACCCACTCCGAGGGCGAGGAAGGCCAGAACGATCAAGGTCGTTGTCATGGGATCGCTCCTGTCATGCGGTCCAGTCTAGACCCAAACAGCGCAGGGGTCTGCGGCGCGGTTCCTCGCCGCGACCATCGGCCCCGGCGATCAGGCGTCGCCGCGCGGGTCGATCAGACGGTGCGCGTGCAGGATGAAGTACCGCATGTGGGCGTTGTCCACCGTCGCCTGCGCCCGCGCCTTCCAGGCCGCCTTGGCCTCGGCGTAGTTGCCGAAGGCGCCGACGAACTCGACCTGCGACAGGTCCCGAAACACCGGCTGGTCCAGATGGCGCAGCTCGCCCCCGATCACGAGATGAAGCAGTTGCGGGTCGGCGGTGTTGGGGGCGTCGGTCATGGCGGGAGTCCGGGGGAGGGGGCTTACTGGCGCAGCGGGATAGGCGCAGGGTCGCTTGGGATCAAGGATTTGGCGGAAATCGGCTGATCAGGCATTATGCCGATATGGCCGACGAACCTGAAAACCTCGTCCTCGTCTATCTCCGCCGTATCGACGCCAAGGTCGATGCCTTGGCTGGAGAGGTGCGTGAGGTGAAAGAACGGCTTTCGGCCGTCGAGGTCGGCTTGGCCTCCGTTCGCCGCGACTTGGGCTTCCTTGCAGAGGCCGATGCTCGGCTACAGATGTCCTTTGATCGCCTGCGGGACGACGTGACCCGCATCGAGCGTCGCCTGGACTTGGTCGACGAACCCGCCGCCTAGATCGCCAACGGTATCGACGCGGTCCGCCTCAGGATCAACGGGTGAAGCGCCGGCGCGGAGCAGACCAGGCTGGCCTGACGCGGGTCGGGCCGGTTGAACCGCCAGGGTCGTCCGTGGTGATCCGACACCCTCGCCCCCGCCTCGGTCGCGATCAGGGCCCCGGCGCAGACGTCCCAGTCCCACTTCGGCGTCAGGGCGATGGCGGCGTCGAAGGCCCCGGAGGCGACCAGCGCCATGCGATAGGCCAGGGCGTTGCGCTTCTCATAGCGCATGGCCGGCCAGGGCTCGGGCCAGTGCGGCCCCTCCATCAGGCGCGCGTCGGCCAGCACCGCCGCGTCGTCCAGCGTGTCCACGTCCGAGGCCGCGATCGGTCGCCCGTTCAGCCGCGCCCCGCCGCCGACCGTCGCCTCGAAGGTCTCGTTCAGCGCGGGCACATGGATGACGGCGGCGACGGGCGCTCCGTCCTCGACGATGGCGATGGGCACGCACCACCACGGCCTGTCCTTCATGAAGGCCACGGTCCCGTCGATCGGATCGACCACGAAGATGCGGCGCCTGGTCAGCCGGTCGGCCGTGTCCGGCGTTTCCTCCGACAGCCACCCGTGATCCGGCCGCGCGGTCAGCAGCCGGTCCTTCAGCAGGGCGTCGACGGCCAGATCGGCGCTGGTGACCGGCGATCCCCCGACCTTGGACGTGATCTTCAGCCCCTTCGCCCGCTCGGCCTGGGCCAGGGTCCCGGCCTCCAGCGCGGCCTCGCGGATCAGGGCCAGATCGTCGTTCAGGCCGCTCATTTGCCGGCGATGGCGACGCCGTCGATCAGCAGGGACGGGCTGTTGGCCGATCCGCGGAACTCCAGGTCCGATCCCGGCACCATCCGCATCATGAACTCGGCCAGCTTGCCCGCCACCGTGATCTCGCTGACCGGATAGGCGATCTCGCCGTTCTCGAACCAGAAGCCGTGGACCCCCGCCGACCAGTCGCCGGTGTTGGGGTTCAGCGCGGGGCCGAACATGCCGGTGACGACCAGGCCGGTGCCCGCGTCCGCCATCAGTCCCGCCTGGTCCCTGTCGCCAGGCGTTAGATGAAGGTTGTGGGTCGAGACCCCCGGAGGTCCCGCCGAGCCGCGCGAGGCGTGGCCCGTCGTCTCCAGGCCCAGCTGGGCGGCCGAAGCCCGGTTGAGCAGCCAGGTCTTCAGCACCCCATCCTCGACCAGGGCGACACGCTGGACCGGCGACCCCTCGTCGTCGAACGGCGTCGATCCCATACCGCGCACCCGGAAGGGGTCGTCGATGACGCTGACGCCGCCGGCCAGAACCTGTTGACCCATCCGGCCCATCAGGAACGACGTGCCCCGCGCCACCGATGGCCCCCCGATCGCGCCGATCAGGGGCGACAGCACCTGGGTGGCGATTCGGCGGTCGAAGATCACCGGCGCGGTGGTCGAGGCGATCTTTCGGGGCCCCAGCCGCGCCGCCGCCCGCCGTCCGGCCTCGGCCCCGATGGCCTCGGGCGACGGCAGGTCGGACAGATGTCGGGTCGAACGGCCTTCGCCACCGCGTTCCATGGCCCCGTCGCGCTCGGCGATGACGCTGGCGCTCAGCGAGAAACTCGTCGCGGCATAGTGGCCGTCGAAGCCTTCCGACGTCACCAGCCGCCAGCGCGAAGAGGAGTGGCCAGCTCCGGCGCCCTCGGACCGCGCGATCTCGGGCGTGGCCAGGGCGACCGCCTCGGCCTCGCGTGACACCGCCTCCAGCTCGGCGGCGGAGCGCTCGGTCGGGTCGTACAGGTCCAGCTCGGCGAACGGCCCCCGCGCCAGCCGCTCCCTTGGCGTCAGGTCGTTGTAGGGATCCTCGGGGGCCAGACGCGCCATGGCCACGGCCCGTTCGACCAGCCGCGTGCGCGTCACCTGCGACAGGTCCGAGGCCGACACCGTGGCCTGACGCCGCCCGACAAAGACTCGCAGGCCCAGATCGCGGCTCTCTTCGCGCTCCACGTCCTCCAGGGCGCCGTTGCGTACCCCGACCGACAGGGAGGCCCGCTCGGACGAGACCGCTTCTGCGGCGTCGGCTCCGGCCTTCAGGGCGTCTCGGACAAGATCGTGCAGAAGGTCGGCGGGCGCGGAACTGTCAGGCATGGGCCGCATATGGCCGACGCGCGCCTGTGCCGCAATCGTCGTGGGCTTCCCAGCGACGCCGGGCGGCTCTACCACCCGCTCATGGCATACAGAGACCTGCGCGAGTTCATGGCGGTGCTGGAGGCGCAGGGCGAGCTGGTGCGCGTCACCGAGCCCGTCTCGACCGTGCTGGAGATGACCGAGATCCAGACGCGGCTGCTGCGGAACGGCGGCCCGGCGGTCCTGTTCGAAAAGCCCGTGATGCCCGACGGCTCGATCAGCCCCATCCCGGCACTGGCCAATCTGTTCGGCACGGTCAAGCGCGTCGCTATGGGCGTGACGCTGGAGAAGAAGCAGCGCACCACGGCGGCGGAGCTGCGCGAGGTCGGAGAACTGCTGGCCTTCCTCAAGAACCCGACGCCGCCCCGCGGCTTCGGCGAGGCGATAGAGCTCCTGCCGCTCGCTCAGACCGTCATGTCGATGCGGCCCAAGGTGGTGAAGTCCGCCCCGGTGCAGGAGGTGGTGCTGACGGGCGACCAGATCGACCTGACCGCCCTGCCGATCCAGACCTGCTGGCCCGGCGAGCCCGCGCCGCTGATCACCTGGGGCCTGGTCGTCACCAAGGGGCCTGGCGAGGACCGCGAGGACGACTTCAACCTGGGCATCTACCGCATGCAGGTGCTGGGCAAGGACCGGGCGATCATGCGCTGGCTGACCCATCGCGGCGGGGCCCAGCATTACGCCCGGCACAAGAAGAAGAAGACCGGCCCGCTGCCCTGCGCCGTCGTGCTCGGCGCCGATCCGGGCACCATCCTGGCCGCCGTGACGCCGGTGCCGGACACCCTGTCGGAGTATCAGTTCGCTGGCCTGATGCGGGGCCAGAAGGCCGAGCTGGTGGCCTGCAAGACCGTGCCGCTGATGGTGCCCGCCCGCGCCGAGATCGTGCTGGAGGGTCACGTCCTGCTGGACGAGCACGCGCCCGAGGGCCCCTACGGCGACCACACCGGCTACTACAACTCGGTCGAGACCTTCCCGGTCTTTCACGTCAGCGCCATCACCATGCGGCGCGACCCCGTCTATCTGACCACCTTCACCGGCCGCCCGCCGGACGAGCCCAGCGTGCTGGGCGAGGCGCTGAACGAGATCACCGACTTCTGGCTGCCGCCCGAGGGGTGCAGCTACCGCATCGCCGTGGTGTCGATGAAGAAGGCCTATCCCGGCCACGCCAAGCGGGTCATGCTCGGCGTCTGGAGCTTCCTGCGCCAGTTCATGTATACCAAATGGGTCATCGTCGTGGACGACAATATCGACGCCCGCGACTGGAAGGACGTCATGTGGGCCATCTCCACCAAGATGGACCCGGCCCGCGACATCACCGTCATCGAGAACACCCCGATCGACTACCTGGACTTCGCCAGTCCCGAGAGCGGCCTGGGCTCCAAGATCGGCCTGGACGCCACCGACAAATGGCCGCCCGAGACCAGGCGCGAATGGGGCGAGGAGATCCGCATGGACGACGCTGTGGTCGAGCGGGTGTCGGAGATGTGGGACAGCCTCGGATTGCCGGGTGACGGGGCGCCGATCTGGAAGTAGCGCGTCGATCGTGTTATAACTTCGTTCTAACGGAGCCCGCCATGCCCACGTCCATCCGCAAGATCGGCAACTCCCAGGGCGTGATCCTGCCCAAGCCCGCGCTTCAGGCGCTCGGCGTCGCGGAGGGCGGCGCGGTGGAGTTCATCTACGAGACCGGCAAGATCAGCATCGTTCCGGCCAAGCGAAAGGTTCGGGAGGGCTGGGCCGAGGATTTCGCGGCTCTGGCGGCGGACGGTCTGTCGGAAGAGGATCGGGAATGGCTGGAGGCCGACCTGACTAGCGAAACGGATGAAGAAGCCTTGGGGCCTGACTGGACGGACGAGGAGATCGCCGCGCTTGAGGCTGCGCTCGCCGCCAACGAGCGCGATCCCCGTTGATCGAGCGTGGAGACGTTTGGCTGGTCCGGCTTGATCCTGTCGAGGGAAGCGAACAAGGCAAGACGCGCCCCTGCCTGATCGTCTCGCCGCCGGACGCCGGCCCGTATCGCATCTCCGCCATCGTGCCGCTGACGTCCAAGGCGCGCGTGACCCGCTTTCGTCCCCGCGTGAGGTTTTTCCGCGATGGCCTTGCCCTGGTCGACCAGGTGCGCACCGTTTCCCATCTTCGCATGATCAAACGTCTTGGCCGGATGGATGCCCACACGACATCGCGTGTGCTGGCAGTTCTGCGCGAGATGTTCGCCGAGTGAACTCCGCAGATGACGAGACGGCGCTCGCCACCTAGCTTGGCTGCTTGTCGTGTCGGGGGGCCGCCATGAGCGACTTCGAGTTCTTTTTCAGCTTCTACGGCCTTCTGCTCGGACTGTCGGTGGCCGAGCTGACCGGCGGGTTCGCGCGCCTGCTGCACGAACGGCACCGCGTGCGGTTCGGGTGGCTGACGCCGCTGCTGGCGCTGTTCGTGGCCATCGACCTGGCGACATTCTGGAATCAGGCGTGGCGGTTCTTTCGGGAGGCGCCGTTCAACCCGGCCCTTTTGCTGATCGGGCTGGTCATCGCCGCGACCTTCTACGTCGCCGCCAGCGTCACCTTCCCGCGCGTGACCGCCGAGGGTGTCGAGACGCGCATCGACCTCGACGAGCATTTCTGGGCGCATCGACGGGTGGTGTTCGGTTGCGTTCTGGCGGCCAACGCCATGGTGTGGATATTGCTCGGCTTGCTGGCGCTGGCGGACCCGGCCTGGGCCGGCTTCTGGACGCCCCGGTTGATCTTCGGCGTCGTCCTGTTCGCGGCCTGCACTGCGACGGCCGCGTTCGCGCCTCGGCGCGGGGTGGTGATCGGCGCTCTGGTCCTCGTCCTCGCCTACACCCTGTGGAACATGGTGCGGGCAGGATACCTGCTGTTCTCCTCGGGCGTGTGGTCGCCGGCCGTCTGAGGCTTGCCAGATGGACGGGATCGGACGACGAAGGGCCATGCGCAACGCCCTTGTCCTTGCGGCCCTCGCCGCCGCCCTGTCGTCGAGTCCCGCCATGTCCCAGTCCGTTCGCAATCTCGCCCCCTGGGATACGGCCTTCCTGCCCCCCGCCCTGGAGTGGCATGGCGCCAGCCGCGCGCTGCTGGCCGACGCCACGAACCCCTGGATCACCGACTTCGAGCGCGACCCCCAGCGGAACGTCAGCCCCGACTACGCCACGACTCGCGCCTGGTTCGACCGGCTGGACGCGGCGTCGGACCTGATCCGCATCGAGGAGTTCGGCGTCTCGCCGGAGGGCCGTCCGATCTATGCCGTCATTGCCAGCCGCGACGGGGCGACGCTGGATCCGGCCAAGCCGGTGTTGCTGGCCCAGGCCGGCATCCATCCCGGCGAGATCGACGGCAAGGACGCCGGAATGATGCTGCTGCGCGACATCGCCTTCGGCGACAAGGGCGGCCTGATCGACGACATCAATCTGGTCCTGATCCCCATCCTGTCGGTCGACGGCCATGAGCGCGCCAGCGCCTACTCCCGCCCCAACCAGCGCGGGCCGCGCATCCAGGGCTGGCGAAACACTGCCACCAACCAGAACCTGAACCGCGACTTCCTGAAGCTGGACCAGCCCGAGATGCGGGCCCTGCGGACCTTCATGAACAGACTCGATCCGGACCTCTATCTGGACATCCACGTCACCGACGGCATGGACTACCAGTACGACATCACCTTCGGCTTCAACGGCGAGGACGGGGTCTATTCCCGTTCCCCCGCGATCTCGGAATGGCTGGACGACCGGTTCAAGCCGGCGATCAACGCGGCCCTCGAAGGGCAGGGGCACATTCCCGGCCCCCTGGTCTTCGGCGTCGATGGCGACGACCCCCGGGCCGGCCTGTCCGACGGCGGCCTGGGCGAGCGGTTCTCCAACGGCTGGGGCGCGGCCGCCCATGTGCCGACCGTCCTGATCGAGAACCACAGCCTGAAGCCTTACGAACAGAGGGTGCTGGGCACCTATGTGCTGATCGAGGCGTCCATGCGCCTGCTGGCCGAGGAGGGTGCGGCCGTGCGCGCTGCCGTCGCCGTCGACCGGACCCTGCGTCCCGCTGAAATCCTCGCCAACTTCGTCCCCGATCCGACGCCGATCGAGACCCGCGCCTTCAAGGGCGTGCTGTACGAGACCTACGACAGCCCGGCGTCCGGCCGCACCGAGATCCGCTGGCTGGGTCGGCCGGATCCCGAACTGTGGCAGATGCCGTACTATGGGTCGCGTGCGTCGCTGACCTTGCGTCGCCCGACCGCCTACTGGGTGCCCGCCCACCGCGCCGATCTGATCGAGCGGCTGCGGATTCACGGGTTGCAGATGGAGACGCTGGAGACGCAGCGCACCGTTTCGGTCTCCATGCTTCGCCTCATCGACCCCGTGATCGCCCCTCGCGCCAACGAGGGTCACGTCCAGATGAGCGTCCAGACGGTGGAGGCCGAAGACCGTGACTGGACCTGGGCCCCCGGTTCGGTTCGCGTCCCGACCGATCAGCCGCTCGGCGATCTCGCGGTCCTGTTGCTGGAGCCCCAGTCCAGCGAGAGCGTCTTCGCCTGGGGTCTGGTCCCCGAGGTCCTCAGCCGCGTCGAATACATCGAGGGCTACGCCATCGCGCCCCTGGCCGAGGCCATGATGGCCGCCGATCCGGGTCTGAAAGCCGAGTTCGAGGCTTATCTGGCCGCCGACCCGGCCTTCGCGGCGAACGGCGACGCGCGGCTGCAGTGGTTCTATGCGCGAACTCCGTTCTATGATGACCGCTACCGACTGTATCCGGTCGGTCGGGAGGGCTGAGGATGGCATTCGACGGGAGCCTGAGCGGCGCGGAAGCCGCCGCGCTGTGGAGCGGCCTGCTGCTGCTCCTGCTGGTCATCCTGTCGATGCGGGTCGCCCTGACGCGCCGGTCGCGGCGGGTCGTGCTCGGCGACGGTGGCGACCCCGACCTGGCGCTCAAGAGCCGGGTGTTCGGCAACGCCGCCGAATACATTCCTGTAGGGGTCGGCGCCATGGCCATCCTGGCCGTTCTGGGCATGCCCGCGGTCGGCATTCACATGGTCGGCGTGCCGCTCCTGTTGGGGCGCGTCCTGCATGCGGCGGGCCTGCGCGGCGACCGGGCCACGATGGCGCGGGTGTTCGGCATCCTGCTGACCTGGCTGGCGCTGTTCCTGGCGGCGATGATGCTGATCGTCCACGCCTTCGTCGCGCCGCACTGAGCCTTATTCGCGGATCAGGTCCGGGTCGCCCCGGCCGAGGCGCGACAGCCCCCTGTCCAGCGCCACGACCACCAACCCGAGCACCAGGAAAAAGACCAGCAGCGCCCCGAAATTCGTCATCGCCCTGGTCCAGCCGAGCGCGCCGATGTCGATGAACCAGTAGGGATACCAGCCGATCAGCTGTCCATGGATCACCGTCCAGACCCCATAGAGCAGGGGATAGGCCAGCCATTTGCCGGCATCGATCCATCTCAGCCGGCCCTTGGCTGTGAACAGCAGCCAATCCAGCACGAAGGCGATGGGCATCACCGTGTGCAGGATCTGATCGACGATCAGCTGCAGCCCCTGCGGGTTCCAGGTCCCGGCCAGCAAGACGTGATACACTAGCCCGACGACGGCGATATACATGGCGACGGCCGCGCGCACGGCATCGGTCGATGTCCATCGACCCAGTCTGCTGTCGGGGGTCACCGCCGGTGCGGTCAGCACCACGGCCACCAGGATGTTCGTCAGGATCGTGAAGTAGCTGAAGAAGACCACGGTCGTGCCCGCTGCCGACCGCGTGCCGCCGTTCAGCATCAGCCAGTACTGGAGGACCAGACCCGTCCAGCCGACCAGGGCGAACAGAATGCGCCAGGCCCTCGCGGTCATCCTGTTCTTGATCATTCCGGCCTCTGATGCGCGCATGGATGGCGGTGCCTGCGCCTAGTCTTGATCCCACACGAAGTCCCTGTCGATCCAGTCGCCGAGGCGCCCGTCCGGTCTGGCCAGTGCGTGGACACGCTCCATCTCTTCGGCCGACAGGGAGAACTCCCAGATGTCGAAATTCTCGGCCGCCCGCTGGGGCTTCGTCGTGCGCGGGATGGCGATGACGTCCTGCTGGATCAGCCAGCGCAGCGTCACCTGGCCGGGCGTCTTGCCGTGGGCCCGGGCGATCTCGCCGATCACCGGGTCGTCGGCGATCTGGCCCTGGGCCAGGGGCGACCAGGCCGTGATCGACGACCCCAGCTCAGCCGCCGTCGCCCGCAGCGTCTTCAGGGACAGGTAGGGGTGGTACTCGACCTGGTTGGTGATCAGCTTCGCATCCGACGCCGACTGGGCCTCGCGGAACTGGGTCGATGGGTAGTTCGACACCCCGACCGCGCGGGTCAGGCCCCGGTCCT
>NCEB01000014.1:27260-96367 GCA_002280475.1 Brevundimonas subvibrioides | reverse complement strand
CAGCAGCAGGTCGGGCGTGAAGCCCAGGCTGGTCGCCGATTCCTCGGCCTGTCGCAGCAGGGCGTCACGCTCGAAATGGGCGACCCAGATCTTCGTCGTCAGCCAGATATTGTCGCGCGCCACGCCGGAATCGCGGATGCCGTCGCCGACCGCCGCCTCGTTCTTGTAGATCCAGGCCGTGTCGATGTGGCGGTATCCGATCCTGAGAGCCTCGGCGACCATGCGCCGCGCGTCCTGCGGCTCCAGCTGCCAGGTGCCGAAACCGAGAAGCGGAAGGGTCTGGCCATCGACGGTGATGCTGGCCTGCTGCGTCATGGTAGGGGCTCCGGCGTCTTGAAAGAGAGCCCCTGATCTAGGGTGTCCTCAGCGGCGTCGGTAGGTGAAGTCGTATCCCGGCGTCCAGGTTGCGCCGCCGTCGGTGGACGATTCTCCCTGCTGCCGCACCGATCCGTCGGCCTGCGCGGCCACCGTCATCCGCTGCATCGCGCCGGGCTGGCCTGATGCCACCAGCACCATGGCGCCGTCGCCGACGCCGCCCTCGAACACCGTCACGCCGCCCCCGCTGTCGATGTAGAACTGCCGCCAGACCTCGCCCCGCCGGGCGTCGAAGACGCTGAAGCTGACGCCGTGATAGGTCAGCGGCGCGCCGCCTGGTCCGACGGTCTGGCGATAGTCCTCCTCGATCGCACAGCCGCCGGCGGTCGAGGAAATGACGCTATGGGCGACCACAGCCTCGCTCCCCGTCTGGCGCACGTCCCAGTCGCCAAGCCAGAAGTCGAAAGCGCGGTGGTCGGGATCGCTGCAATCGATGGGCGCAGGCGGCGCGACCGGGGCGGTCTGAAGGGCGGCGATCAAGGTCAGGGTCATCAGCATGGCGGCCTCCTGGACGTCAGGGGCGACCGTTCACCGAACGACGTCAACTTAAGCTCTCGTAACCTCACCGGTCAGCCAGCCCGCGATTTCGTCCCAGACCGGTTCCATGCCGCGCCGGAACGCGCCCTCGTGCCCGATGCGGGCGACGCCATAGTCGGCGGGTTTGCGCACCACGAGTTCCGACGGGGTGTTCGGATAGACCTTAAGGATGTCCGGCCCCGTGCGGACGTTGGCGATCGGGTCGTCGGTGAAGATCCAGGACCGGATCGGTGCGGTCACCTCGGCGAAATGGTTGGGCTTCAGCTCGCTCGACAGCCGCTCGCCGAAATAGCGCGGGTCGTGGCACCACCGCCGCCAGGGAATGAAGACCCCGCGCGGCAGGTCGGCGCCGCGCCACACGTTTCCGCCCTTGATGTAGCCGTGGCGCGCCAGGCTCCACGGGCCATAGCCCCACCAGAAGAACACCTCCACGGGATTGTAGCTCAGCGGATGCTTGGGCCAGTAGCCCGAGCCGACGGCGACGAAGGCGTGCCTTCCGATCTTCGCATGGTTGGGCATGAAGCCCGCGAAATGTCCGCCGACGCTGTGGCCCACATGGCTGACGGGCACACCCGGTGCCTCGGCGATCAGGGCCTCCAGGGCGGCGGGCATGTCGAGCCGGCCCCAGTCCTCATAGGTCATCCGCATCGCTGCCAGATCCTCGGGGCGCGAGCCTCCGACGCCGCGCATGTCATGGGTCAGGACCGCCGCGCCCCGTCCGGCCAAGTGCCGCGCGAACCGCTCGTAGAACCCCTTCGGAAAGCCGGTGCCCGAGGTGACCAGAACGGCGTGCGTCGGATCGATCGCCGATATCAGTCGCATCGACAGGGTGTAGCCGTCGGCGGCCGGGGCCGTCAGGTCACGGACGATAAGGTCAGAGCGCGCCATGGAGAGTCCGTCCTGTTTGGAAACGAACGTCTCACGGTGACGCGAGGGAAGGTCAAGTGGGTCTCAGTCGCCGACCGGAATCCGGATCGACAGACCGTTCCGATCGGCTGGGGCCCCGGCTGGACGGCATTCGGTGACGAAGGCGACCGCCCCGCCTTCGCGCCGGGGCCGGCTTTCGCAGATCTGGTCCTGGATGGGATTGGCGTCGACGACCCGTCGTTCCGGCTCGCGGCATTCCACGGGAAAGGAGCCGTCGGCGTCTGGGGTCGCCCGACAGGGTGTGGGGGCGTCGGACGGCCGCAGGCCCGCCGGCAGACGGTCACCCAGGACCGCCGCCAGATCGCTCCGGACCCGCGCCTGGCAGGTCTCGATGGTCTCGCGGCCCCGCACCAGCGGACTGCACTGCGACCGCTCCCAGGCGAACGGGTCAGCGACGGCCCAGTCGGGCAGGTCAGGGGTGGCGGCGGCGGGCTGGACCGCCGGCGCGGGCTCGGCAGACGGCGTTTCCCACACCACCGCTCCGGGCGACTGCTGCAGGACGAGCATCACGGCGAACATCGTCAGCATGGTCTGGTCCTTCGCAAGGCACGCGATCCTCGCATGAAACGCCCGTTTCCGCGACCGCCTATCGACCTCAGCGCGTCAGGGCCCGCATGGCCTTGTCCAGTCCGTCCAGGGTCAGGGGATACATGCGGGCGTCCATGATCTCCCGCAGCAGACCGACCGAGGCTGTATAGCTCCAGTACCGTTCGGCCACCGGGTTCAGCCACACCGACTTGTCCCACTGCAGCCGGGCGCGGCGCATCCAGACGGCCCCGGCCTCCTCGTTCCAGTGCTCGACCGAGCCGCCGGGCATGGTCACTTCGTATGGGCTCATCGTCGCGTCGCCGACGAAGATCGCCCGCCAGTCGCCGTTGTAGCGGTTCAGCAGGTCCCAGGTCGGGATCTTCTCGGCGTGGCGACGCCGGTTGTCCTTCCACACGCCCTCGTAGAGGCAGTTATGGAAGTAGAAGAACTCCAGGTTCTTGAACTCGGTCCGGGCCGCGCTGAACAGCTCCTCGCAGAGCCTGATGTGGCCGTCCATGGAGCCGCCGACGTCCAGGAACAGCAGCACCTTGATGGTGTTTCGCCGCTCCGGCCGCATCTGGATGTCCAGCCAGCCCTGGCGCGCCGTGCCGTCGATGGTGCCGTCGATGTCCAGTTCCTCGGCCGCGCCCTCGCGCGCGAACCGACGCAGACGACGCAGCGCGACCTTGATATTGCGGGTCCCCAGTTCGACCGTGTCGTCCAGGTTCCGATACTCGCGCTTCTCCCAGACCTTGACCGCGCGGCCCTGCTTGCCCGGCCCACCGATGCGCACGCCCTCGGGGTTGTAGCCGCCGTGGCCGAAGGGGCTGGTGCCGCCGGTGCCGATCCACTTGGACCCGCCCTCGTGGCGCTTCTGCTGCTCCTCCATCCGCTGCTTGAGCGTCTCCATCAGCTTTTCGAAGCCGCCCAGCGCCTCGATCTCGGCCTTTTCCTCGTCGGTCAGGAATTTCTCGTTCAGCAGCCGCAGCCAGTCCTCGGGCACGTCCAGCGTCGGTTCCTCGCCCGCGCCGACCGTTTCGATGCCCTTGAAAACGGTGCCGAAGACCTGATCAAACCGGTCGTAGTGCTTCTCGTCCTTGACCAGGACCGCGCGGGACAGGTGATAGAAGTCCTCGACCCGGCCACCGGCCACGTCCTTGTCCATGGCCTCCATCAGATGAAGCCATTCCTTCATCGAGACGGGAACCCGCGCTTCCTTCAGGGCGGTGAAGAAGGGGAGGAGCATCAGAGACGCCTTTCCACGGGCGGCTGCGGGAGGTGCGCCAGCATGTCGGGGGCGTCCAAGGTTGCAAACTCCCAGAGTTGTTGGTGATCGATCCTCTGATACTCGTGAGCGATGAGATGCCGGAGCTTGGCCGCATATCCCCAGGCTAGGTCGGGATAGGCAGCCTTAACCGCAGGACCGATCTTGTTGGCTGCTTCTCCCAAAACGACGAAGAACATGGCCAGTGCGTGTGGCTTGGCCTTGTCGGCCAGAAACGCCTCCCGGTCTTCGCCTTCAATCAGGTCAGCGATGCTGGCCAGCGCCATCCGAATTTCTTCGACAAGAGCGACGTCGCGTTCAGACCACAAGCGCGTCGCGCTCCGCCGTGTGTCGGACGTAGGGATTCTGCAGCGCGCGATTTGTCATCATCTCGACACGCGCGCCTAGACGTTCTGACAGATCATCTTCGATGCCGAAGAAGCGGAAGCCCAAGGGCTTGGCGATATCCACCAGCAGATCCACGTCGCTGTCCGGCCCCGCCTCGTCGCGGGCATAGCTGCCGAACAGGCGCACGTTGACGATGCCCTGTTCTTCCAGCCAGGGCTTCAACTCTCGCAGCTTGGCCAGCAGTTCGTCGCGGGTCATTGCGCGACCATAGCCTATCCCCGGCGCAGGATGAACTCGTCGTCGCGCCACGCACCCACTGGATACTGATACTCGCCCGCCTTCTCGAAGCCGTGGGCGGCGTACAGCTTCTGGGCTTTCAGATTGCCGCTCCAGACGCCGATCCACAGGGGGCCGTCGGTGTTGGCCTCCATCCAATCCAGCGACAGGGCCAGCAGCCGGGTGCCCAGACCCACCCCCTGCGCCTCGCCCGCGACATAGAGGCGGCGCAGTTCGGAGTGTCCGGGGCGCGCGTCCGGATGGGGCAGGGTGTTCGGCCCGGCGTTGGCGAAGGCCAGCAGGACGCCGTCGCGTTCGGCCAGCCACCAGGCCGCGCCGGGTTCCTCCAGCCTCCGCACCGTCGCCTGCGGGCTGAAGCTGGCGTCGAGGAAGACCGCCAGATCGTCGGCCGGATAGGGGATGCCGAACCCGGTCACGAAGGTGTCGATGAAGGTCCGCCGCCCGAGCGCGCCCAGGGTCTCGGCATCGGCGGCGGTCGGGGCGCGGATCACGACGTCGGTCATGGCGGGCGAATAGGGCCCCATGTGGCTGGCGACAAGCGTGAGGACTCCGCCTAGTGTCCGCCGCCATGTCCGTCGCCCTGTTCACCCATACCGACATGGCCGACCATGCCCCTGGCGTCGGCCACCCCGAACGGCCCGAGCGTCTCGCCGCCGTGCTCGCCGCGCTGGACGACGCGGACCTGTCGCTGGATCGGCGGGCCGCGACCGAGGCAGAGGTCGCCGATCTGGAGCGGGTCCATCCGGCTGACTACGTCGCCCGCATTCTCAAGGCGTCTCCACGGGACGGACTGGCCCAGTTGGACGCCGACACGATCCTGTCGCCCGGAAGCGTGCGCGCCGCCCGGCTCGCGGCAGGAGCGGTCATCGACGGGGTCAAGGCCGTGTCCGCCGGAGAGACCGCCCGCGCCTTCGCCGCCGTGCGCCCGCCGGGCCACCACGCCGAACCGGATCGGGCCATGGGGTTCTGCCTGTTCTCCTCCGTCGCGATCGCCGCCCGCGTGGCCCAGTCGCTCGGCATGCTCAAGGTCGCCGTCGTCGATTTCGACGTCCACCACGGCAACGGCACCCAGGCCGCGTTCGAGACGGACGCCAGCCTGTTCTTCGCCTCCATACACCAGATGCCGCTCTATCCCGGCACGGGCGCGGCGCATGAGACGGGCGTCGGCAATGTCGTCAATGCGCCGGTCGAACCCCATGCCGCGCGCGAATCATGGCGCGCCACCTTCGCCGGCGGACTGATGCCGGCGCTCGATGCGTTCGAGCCCGACTTGATTCTGATCTCCGCCGGTTTCGACGCCCATCGCCGCGATCCGCTCGCCCACCAGAGCCTGGAGGCCGAGGATTTCGCCTGGGCGACGCGGGCGGTTCTGGAGGTCGCGCGGCGTCGATGCGGCGGCAAGGTTGTGTCCTCGCTGGAGGGCGGTTACGACCTCGAAGGGCTCGGCCGTTCGGCCGCCGCCCATGTGCGGGCTTTGGGGGAGGATTGAGGACCGAAGGCGTCGCCGCCGAACCCTCGCGCCATGAGCCCCGATACTCTCCACAAGGATCGCATCGACCTCGCCGTGCCCGAGCCGGCCGCCCCTCCCGTGCGCGCGACGCCAGGCCGCGTCGGCTCGATCACCCTGGCCCGTCACGGCGAACCGGCCCTGTCGCGCAAATGCTATCTGACCTCGGACCAGTACCGCGCCTGGTGGGCCAAATACGAACAAGGCGGCCTGCTGGCCGGTCAGACCCCGCCGCCCGACCTTCTGGCCACAGCCCAGGGCGCGGGGGTCATCTTCGCCTCGACCCGGCAGAGGGCGCAGGAGACCGCCGTGGCCGTCTCGGCGGGCCGTGACGTCGTCTCGGACGTCCTGTTCATCGAGGCCCCGCTTCCGCCGCCGCATTTCCCCAGCTGGTTCAAGCTGCCCCCAAAATACTGGGGCGCGGTGGCCCGGGTCTGGTGGCACGCCTTCGATCATCACGACGGCCAGGAGACGCGGGCCCAGGCCGAGGCCCGCGCCGAGCGCGCCGCCCAGCTGCTCATCGCCCGCGCCGAGGCCGGGGAGGACGTGCTGGTCCTGGCCCACGGCTACTTCAACCACATGGTCGGCCGCCGCCTGAAGGCCGACGGCTGGAGCCTCGTCCACAACCAGGGCTTCAAATACTGGAGCCAGCGCCGTTACGAGCGCGGCTGACGCTTCCCCGTTGAAGCGAAAGCGCGGCCCCTCTAGGGTCTGTGACGATGTCAGAGCCCGCGTCCCCCGTTCCCGCCGACCTGTCCTTCGAGGATGCCCTCTCGCGCCTCGAGACCATCGTCTCGCGCCTGGAGTCCGGTCAGGCTCCGCTGGAGGAATCCATTACCCTCTATGAGGAGGGCGCGCGGCTTAAGGAACACTGCGAGGCCCGGCTCAAATCCGCGCAGCTTCGCGTCGACAAGATCGTCGTGGGCTCCGACGGCGCCGCCAGGGGCCTCGAACCCGCCGAGTTCGGTTGATGGGAGCGATCGCCGAACGCATCGCCTTCGACGACTTCATGAAGGTCGATGTGCGCGTAGGCGAGGTCGTCCGCGCCGAGCCGTTCCCTGAGGCCCGCAAGCCGGCCTACAAGCTGACGATCGACTTCGGGCCCGATGTCGGCGTCAAGCGGTCATCGGCCCAGATCACCCGCCACTACACGACCGCCCAGCTGACCGGCCGCAAGGTCGCGGCGGTCGTCAACTTCCCCCCGCGCCAGATCGGGCCCTTCATGTCCGAGGTGCTGACGTTGGGGTTCCCGGACGCGGAGGGCGAGGTCGTGCTGGTCGGCGTCGATCGCGATGTGCCCAACGGCGGGAGACTGTTCTGATGCGCCTCGCCGCCAACGCCCCCGTCCAGACCGTCGCCGAGCGTGTGGCCGAGGTCGCCGATCTGGTCACGGTCGCGCTGGACGAACTGCTGCCCCGCGCCGACGGCCCCGAGTCCCGCCTGACTGAGGCCATGCGCTATGCCGCGCTCGGACCCGGCAAGCGCCTGCGGCCCTATTTCGCCATGGAGGCGTCGCGCCTGTTCGACATCGAGGAGCGGCCGGTGCTGCGCGCCGCCTGCGCCCTGGAATGCGTCCACGCCTACAGCCTGGTCCACGACGACCTGCCCTGCATGGACGACGACGACATGCGCCGGGGCCGGCCGACCCTGCACAGGGCCTACGACGAGGCCACGGCCGTGCTGGCCGGCGACGCGCTCCAGACCGCCGCCTTCGACATCATCCTGCACAAGGACACCCACGAGGACGCCGAGGTCCGCTGCGCGCTCGCGGCCCGGCTGTCTCTGGCTTCGGGCGCGCGCGGCATGGCCGGAGGCCAGATGATCGACCTGCTGGGCGTGCGCGACGACCTGGGGGGCGTCGCGCGGATGCAGCGGCTCAAGACCGGGGCCCTGTTCACCTATGCCTTCGAGATCCCGCTGATCGTTGCCAAGGCCGAGGAGCGGCATCAGCAGGCCCTGACCAACTTCGCCCACGACATCGGCCTCGCCTATCAGATTGTCGACGACCTGCTGGATTTCGACGGCGACGAGGCCGAGCTGGGCAAGGCGGCCCAGAAGGACGCGGCCCAGGGCAAGACCAATTTCGTCACCCTGCTGGGGGTCGATCAGGCGCGGCATCGCGTCGCGCACCTGGCCGATCAGGCGCGTGGCCATCTGGACGTGTTCGGCACCGACGCCGAAAACCTCAAGGCGAGTGTGGACTTCGTGCTAAACCGTCGGTCCTGATAGGGAGGACGTCGGCTCTCGGGGCCGGCGTCGCAACGACAAGAAACCAAGGTACCGATTTCCCGATGCCCGATACGCCTCTCCTCGACAAGGTCCGCATTCCCGCCGACACCCGCGGCTTCGACGCGGCTCAGCTGCGGCAACTGGCCGATGAACTCAGGGCCGAGACCATCGACGCGGTCTCCACCACCGGCGGCCATCTCGGGGCCGGGCTCGGCGTCGTCGAGCTGACAGTGGCGCTCCACCATGTGTTCCGGACGCCGGACGACATCCTGATCTGGGACGTCGGGCATCAGTGCTATCCGCACAAGATCCTGACCGGCCGACGCGACCGTATCCGCACCCTGCGCCAGGGTGGCGGGCTCAGCGGCTTCACCAAGCGGTCCGAGAGCGAATACGACCCCTTCGGCGCGGCCCACGCCTCGACCTCCATCTCGGCCGCCCTCGGCTTCGCGGCCGCGCGCGACCAGCAGAACAAGAACAACAAGGTCGTGGCCGTGATCGGCGACGGGTCGATGTCGGCCGGCATGGCCTATGAGGCGATGAACAACGCCGCCGAGACCACCGGCCAGTTGACCGTCATCCTCAACGACAACGACATGTCGATCGCTCCGCCAGTCGGCGGCATGAGCGCCTACCTGGCCAAACAGGTCTCGGGCGGCGCCTATCAGAACTTCCGCCAGTTCGGAAAGAAGGTCGCCGAGCACATGCCGCGCCCCTTCCGCGAGGCAGCGCGCAAGGCTGAGGAATACGCCCGGGGCATGGTCACCGGCGGCACCTTCTTCGAGGAACTGGGCTTCTACTACATCGGGCCGGTCGACGGGCACGACCTGGACAACCTGGTGCCGATCCTCAAGAACGCCGCCGCCATCACCGACCGTCCGGTGGTCGTCCACGTCGTCACGCAAAAGGGCAAAGGTTATGCCCCGGCGGAATCCAGCGCCGACAAGCTCCACGCGGTCGTCAAGTTCGACGTGGTGTCGGGCAAGCAGAACAAGTCCGTCTCCAACGCGCCCAGCTACACCAAGGTGTTCGGCACCGAGCTGATCAAGCGGGCCGAGCGCGATCCCAAGGTCGTGGCCATCACCGCCGCCATGCCGTCGGGCACGGGGCTGGACCTGTTCGGCCAGGCCTTCCCGGACCGCACCTATGACGTCGGCATCGCCGAGCAGCACGCGGTGACCTTCGCGGCCGGTCTGGCGGCGGACGGCATGAAGCCCTTCTGCGCCATCTATTCGACCTTCCTCCAGCGCGGCTACGACCAGGTCGTCCACGACGTGGCGATCCAGTCGCTGCCGGTGCGCTTCGCCATGGACCGGGCCGGTCTGGTCGGGGCCGACGGCTGCACCCACGCGGGATCGTTCGACATCGGCTATATGGGCGCGCTTCCCGGCATGATCCTGATGGCCGCCGCCGACGAGGCCGACCTCGCCGCCATGATCGCCACCGCCTGCGAGATCGACGATCGTCCCTCGGCCTTCCGTTATCCTCGCGGCGACGGCGTGGGCGTCGAGATCCCCGAACTGGCCGCCCCTCTGGAAATCGGCAAGGGCCGCATCGTCCGCGAAGGGACCGCCGTCGCCCTGCTCAGCTTCGGCACGCGGTTGCAGGAGACGCTCAAGGCCGCCGACATCCTCGCCGCCCACGGCGTCTCGGCCACGGTCGCCGACGCCCGCTTCGCCAAGCCTCTGGACCACGACCTGATTACCCGCCTCGCGCGCGAGCACGAGGCCCTCATCACGATCGAGGAAGGCGCCATGGGCGGCTTCGGTGCCTTCGTGCTTCAGTTCCTGGCCGGTGAGGGCGCGCTGGACGCGGGCCTCAAGATCCGCACCCTGCACTTGCCCGACGTCTTCCAGGACCACGACAACCCGGCCCTGCAGTACGCCGAGGCCGGTCTCGACGCCGAGCATATCGCCGCCGCCGCGCTCAAGGCCCTGGGCGTCGCGCAGGCGAGGGGCGCGGCCCGCGCCTGATCGCCCGATGACGCTCCACGCCGCCTACGACCCCGCCAACGTCTTCGCGAAGATCCTTCGCGGCGAGATGCCGGCGGTGAAGGTGTTCGAGGACGACGCCGTCCTGGCCTTCATGGACGTCTTCCCCCAGTCCGAGGGGCATGTCCTGCTGATCTCGAAGACCTCGACCGCCCGCAACCTGCTGGAGGCCGAGCCCGGGACGCTGGCGGTCTTGGTCGCCGCGACCCAGCGGGTCGCGCGCGCCGTCGTGAAGGCGCTCTGCTGCGACGGCGTTTCGGTCATGCAGTTCAACGGCGAGGCCGGGGGCCAGACCGTCTTCCACCTGCATTTCCACGTCATCCCGCGCTGGGCCGACCGGCCGCTGAAGTCTCACGGTCAGGCCGGCATGGCCGACATGGATCAGCTGAAGACCACAGCGGCGAAGATCGCGGCGGCGCTCGACTAGGCGGTCAGCCGACCCGCGTCAGCGCCTGTCCGACCGGCAGGATGTCCAGCCCCGCCACCTTGGCCAGCCGGATCACCCGGTCCAGGTCGTCGGGCGTGCAGCCATATGGCGTCGGCCCGTCCATCACCTCGTGGCCATAGGCGATCAGCCAGCCCTTCCCCGACGCCGCCTCCGCCATCAGCGCCTCCAGGTCGTAGCCCGGCAGCCGGCGGCTCTCCAGACCGATGGCCTGAACCGCCGCCCGGTCCGCGCGTCCGACGTTGACGCCATCCCGAACCCCCCGCGCCAGTCCGAACCGTTCCGCCACCACGGCCTTGCCGATGACCGACACGTCGCCGAAAGGCCAGGCGAAGGTCTCCATCCGATGCCCGTCCAGCCGCTCCGCGATCCAGTAGGCATTCCGGTCGAGGTCGGCGGCATAGGCGGCGGGCGTGGCCCGCAACGAACTCAGATGGCTGAAGGTGTGGCACCCCACCTCGTGCCCCGCCGCATGGAGGTCTTGCAGATGCCGGGTGGTGAACTGGGGCAGGCCCAGGTTCTCGCCGCTCTCCAGCCCGCCACAGACATAATAGGTCGCCTTGACCCCGTGCTCGGCCAGGATCGGCCCCGCCTCGGTCCAGGCGGTCTCGGGGATATCGTCGAAAGACAGGCTGAACAGCCCGCGTTCGGGCGCGACCGGCATGGGGCGCACATCCAGCCAGCGACCGGCCCGGCGACGCATCTTGTCGAGAAATGCGGACATGGCCAAAGCCTAGCGGGCGAGACTTAAGGCCGCTTCAACGCCCGCCCGGCGACCACAGCGCTCGCTCCGAACTTCTCGCGCAGGGCGTCTATGGTCGTCTCGGTCTTCAGCGTCCGCGTTTCGGACGAGGCGAACAGGCCCTCAGGCGCGTCCTCGGCGTCCGCGATATCCGCCAGTCCGATGCCGATCAGGCGATAGGGCTGCCCCAGCTCCGGCTTCAGCAGCTCGCGCCCCACGGCGAACAGACCCCGCGCCGTCTGCACCGGCTCGGGCAGAGTCTTTCGGCGCGTCACGATCTTGAAGTCGGTGCGCCTCAGCTTCAGCACGATCACCCGGCTGGCCACCCCGTCGCGCCGCGCCTTGGACGCCACCTTTTCGCACAGGGGCCACAGCTCGGCTTCCAGATCCTCGCCCGTCGTCAGGTCGGTGTTGAAGGTGGTCTCCGCGCTCATGCCGCGCCGGTCGTGCTCCGGGTTCACCGACCGCGCGTCCCTCGCGTGGCTGAGATCGTGCAGCCGCAGCCCCGTCTCGCCATAGCGTCTGACCAGGTCTCGCACATCCGCTGCGGCCAGGTCGCCGACTGTGGCATAGCCGTCCGACACCAGGGTCTTGCCGAACACCGGCCCGACCCCGGGGAGCACCCGCACCGACTTCGGTGCCAGCATGGCCTGGGCGTTTGCCGCGCCGATCACCGAGAACCCGCGTGGCTTGTCCAACTCCGACGCGATCTTGGCCAGAAACCGGTTGGTGGCCAGGCCGATGGAGACGCTCAGCCCGATCTCCGCCTCGATCTCGCGCTGCAGTCGGATCAACTGCAGCGCCGGCGGCCCGCCGTTCAGCCGCTCGGTCCCCGACAGATCGATCCACGCCTCGTCCAGCGACAGGGTCTGCACCAGGGGCGTCAGGGCGCGCACCTTCTCGAAGATGCGTTTCGATTCCGCGATGTATTTCGGAAAGCTGGGCTTGATCACCACCGCGTCGGGGCAGGCTTTCAACGCCTTGAACATCGGCATGGCCGAGCCGACGCCGGACTGGCGCGCGATATAACAGGCGGTGGTCACCACGCCACGCACCCCGCCACCCACGATCACCGGCTTGTCGCGCAGTTCGGGCCGGTCGCGCTTCTCGACCGAGGCATAGAAGGCGTCGCAGTCCAAATGGGCGATCGACAGGCCGGACAGCTCCGGGTCCGACACCACGCGCGGCGATCCGCAGCCCGGGCAGCGCGTCACGGGCACCGCTCCGGTCCAGAGGCACTCGCGACAAACGGCGGTTATGGTCACGCTGGCGATCCGACTTCACGCCAACTTAAGACTGGATCGGCAGGATCGAAACCGAAGACGGCGAAATGATCGCCGCCACGACCGCCGGATGCCGATGTCCAAGAAAGTCCTCATCGTCGAGGATAACGAGCTGAACATGAAGCTCTTTCATGATCTGCTCGATTCCCAGGGTTACCAGACCCTGCAAACCCGCGAGGGATTGCAGGCCATGGCCCTGGCGCGCCAGCACATGCCCGATCTGATCCTGATGGATATCCAGCTGCCCGAGATCAGCGGCCTGGAAGTCACCAAATGGCTCAAGGACGACGAAGAGCTCAATCACATCCCGATCATCGCCGTGACCGCCTTCGCCATGAAGGGCGACGAGGAGCGGATCCGCCAGGGCGGCTGCGAGGCCTATATCTCCAAGCCCATCTCGGTGATGCACTTCCTCGAGACGGTGAAGAAGCACCTCAACCTGCCGGTCGCGGTGGCCTGAGACCATGACCGCGCGCATCCTGGTGGTCGATGACGTCGAGGCGAATGTCCGCCTGCTCGAGGCCAAGCTCACGATCGAGTACTACGACGTCCTGACCTGCTCGGACGGGGCCACGGCGGTGCGCCTGGCCGCCGACGAGAAGCCGGACATCATCCTGCTGGACGTCATGATGCCGGGCATGGACGGGTTCGAGACCTGCCGCCGCATCAAGGCCGATCCGGCGTCGAGCCATATCCCGATCGTTCTCGTCACGGCGCTCGACGGCCGCGAGGACCGGATCAAGGGGCTGGAAGCCGGGGCCGACGACTTCGTCACCAAGCCGATCGACGACGTCGTCCTGTTCGCCCGGGTCCGCTCCCTGACGCGACTCAAGATGATCATGGACGAACTGCGCGAGCGCGAGGACGCCAGCCGTCGCCTGGGCGTCGCCACCGACGGCGCGGGTCGCCTGCGGGGCTCCGGCGGCCGCGTCCTGGTCGTCGACGACAATGATCGCCAGGCCGCCCGCATCGCCGAGGAGCTGATCCGCGAGCACCGACCGGCGATCGAGACCGACGCGGCGGCGGGGTTGGCGGCCTCGAAGACTCCGATCGACCTGATGATCGTCAACGTCGCGGCCGCTGAGTTCGACGGTCTGCGCCTGATCGCCCAGGTCCGCTCGGCCGAGACCACGCGCCATCTGCCGATCCTGGCCGTCGTCGATCCGGCCGACCGGCCGCGCCTGGTCAAGGCGCTGGAGCTGGGCGTCAACGACATTCTGACCAAGCCGGTCGACCCCGAGGAACTGGCCGCCCGCGCCCGCACCCAGGTCCGGCGCAAACGCTACACCGACTTCCTGCGCGAAAAGCTGGACTACAGCCTCGAGATGGCCGTCACCGACGCCCTGACCGGCCTGCACAACCGCCGCTACATGGCCGGACAGCTCCAGGCCTTCGTCAGCCGCGCGGGCCTGGGCGGAGAGCCTGTCTCGGTGCTGGTGATGGACATCGATCACTTCAAGGCGGTCAACGACGGCTTCGGCCACGATGCGGGCGACGAGGTGCTGCGCGAGTTCGCCGTGCGCCTGGCCACCAACGTCCGCGCGGTCGATCTCCCGTGTCGCCTCGGTGGCGAGGAGTTCGTCGTGGTCATGCCGGGGACCGACATGGAGGACGCCCGCCGCATCGCCGAGCGCATCCGTCGTGACGTGGGCTCCACCCCGTTCCGCGTCATGGGGGGGCGAGAGCATCTGACCGTTACCATCTCGATCGGCGTCGCCGCCTGTTCGGGCCCTGGCGACACGCCCGAAGCCCTGCTGAAGCGCGCCGACGAAGGCGTCTACGAGGCCAAGGCCGCCGGCCGCGATCGAGTCATCGCCCGCGTCGCCTGATCGTCAGCCGACGCTGACCGCCGCGTTGCGGAACTGTTCGGCCGGGTCGCGGTCGATCAGATTGATCAGCACCCCATCCGGATCGCGCAGGCAGACTTCCATCTGGCTGCGGTGCGGCATGGTGAAGGTGATGGGATCGGGCGACCAGGTCGCGCCGGCCCCGCGCGCCGCGGTCAGCACCTCCATGAAGGGCCGGGCGTAGAAGACCAGCGCCGTCTCTCCGAGGCGCGGCGGACCCACCGGGGCGGGCAGGGGCTCCGGTGCCGGCGTCAGTTCGAACAGGCCCACCATGCCAAAGTTTGCCGCGTCCGCCCCGCGCTTCAGGATGCGACAGCGCAGGGTCGAGCCCTCGGGCACCTGCAGCGCGCCTTGCGACGATTCCGGATCGAGGTCGCCCTCGAAATAGACCGCATCGAGGCCGAGCGCGCGATAGAAGATCGTCGATCGCTCCAGGTCCGAACAGAAGACGGCGGACCGAATCAGGCTTGAGACCGGCATCAGGCGTCCGCCTTCGACACTTCGACCGCGACCTCTTCGGAGGCCAGGTCGTCCTTGGCCTGCATCGCCTCGGCCTCCTGCTGGAGGGTTCTGAGCACGCGGTTCAGATACTCTTGCATCCACAGGCCGCGCTCCGCCGCCTGTTCCTTGGTCGGCTCGAACTGCTCGACCTCGGATCGGGCGACGACGCCCTTGGCCTCCAGCAGCCGTTCCACCGTGTCCAGCCGCTCGCGCGTGACCGCCAGTTCCTGGACCGTGGCCATCAGGATGTTCAGGACCCGCTCGACGGACGGATCCATGAAGTGAGGCCGCTTGCCTGCCGGCTTGGCCGAGGACAGTCCCAGCGCCAGATCGACGCTCATTTCCGGGCCCCGACGACGTGCCAGGCGGCCTTGCGACCGTAGTCCTCGCCGTCGTCGTCGGCGGCGTCGGGAAAGACGTCCCGGTCGACCACGGCCGTGACTCCGTCGTGAATCAGCCTGGCCCGGTCGAAGCCCGCCTCGACCATGAAGCCGTCGATGTCTAGCTCATGCATCGTGCTCCAGAAGGGCTCGTTATTGAAGAAGGCGTCCCAGTCGCGCATGGCCTGTTCGAACAGGGGCATGGCGGCGGCATACTGCGGTTGTTCGACGTGCAGCACGATGCCACCGGGCCTCAGCACGCGGTGCGTCTCGGCGAAGATCGCCTTCATCGAGGACAGCGACAGCTCGTGCAGGGTCATGGTCGTCTGCACCCAGTCGAACGATCCGTCGGCCCAGCGCGACAGGTCCGACCCGTCGCCCTGGACGAAGCGCACATTCTCGACCCCCAGCGACTTCGCCCGCGCCGCGCCGTAGCGCAGCATCGGGGCTCCGACATCCAGGGCGATGACCTCCGCGTCGGGGAAGGCTTCCGCGATCGGCAGGACGTTCTGGCCCAGGTTCGCGCCGATATCGAGGATGCGGCGCGGCTGGAAGTCCGGCAGGTTCTTCCTGACCCACCGCACCACCGCATGGCCGCCGCCGTCCGAAAACCGGCCCAGCGCCCCACCCGTGGTGGCGAAGATGCCGCTGTCGTAGTTGGCCGCCCCCGACACGTCGCCGGGGAAGACCTCGCGGTGATAGCTGCCGGGCATGCAGTGATGATCGACCGCCGACACATAGCGCGGGATCGGCAGGGCAGGATCCAGCTCCAGCCGGTCGCCCGTCTTGGTCAGGGAATCGACCCTGGCCGACAGGGACTCGGCCTGGCGCAGGGCGATCCACCGACCCGCCTGCTGGCGCTGTTCCATCGTCGCCCGCCTCAGCGCGGACCAGGCCTGATAGTAGGGGTCCTGCAACAGGGCCTTCCTCACCTCATGCCGGTCTTTGGGCGTGCGGCCTTCGCGGGCCTCGAAGGCGGGGCCGGCCCGGCGCTCCCAGGCCGTCTTCACCGCCGGCATGACCTTGGTCGACAGGTGCCGGTTCATGTGGGCCAGGAAGTTGAACCGCGCGATCTCGTCGTGGCTGGTTTCGGGGAACACGCCATGGCGGCCGACCACGCGATAGTCGGGCGGGCCGGAATAGGACTGGGCGGGTCCTGCGTTCTTCAGATCGGGTGAACCGTCCATGATCGACCTCCGGGGGCTTGCCGCGCGCAAATGATATAGGATTATATCATTTGCCCGTCGAGGGTTCCGAACCATCAAGGATGACGCATATGGCCGCGACCCGCATCTTCGCCCTGTTCAACCTGAAGCCGGGCCAGGACCCGGCGGCCTATGAGGCCTGGGCCAGGGCCAGCGACATGCCGGCCGTGCGCGCCATGAGCTCGGTCGACGATTTCCAGGTGCAGAAGGTCGAGGGCCTGCTCGGGTCCGACGCAGCGCCGCCTTACGCCTATATCGAAACCATCGACGTCAACGACATGGGCAAATTCTTCGAGGAGGTCTCGACCCCCGCCGCCCAGAAGATCGCCGGCGAGTTCCAGTCCATGGTCGACGTGACCTTCCTCGTCACCAAGGCGCTGTGATGGGGCGCTTCGACGGCAGGGTGGCGGTCGTCACGGGCTCGGGCCGCCGCAAGGGTTTGGGCGAGGCGATCGCCAGGAAGCTGGCCGGTGAGGGAGCCCACGTCGTCATCTCCGACATCGGCACCTCGAAGGACGCGGCAACACCCGGGGCCATGATCGGCGCGACCGAGGAGATGGCCGCCATCGCGGTCGAACTGCCCGGCTCCAGTACCTGCGTCTGCGACGTGCGCGATCCGGCTCAGGTCAGGGCGCTCGCGGCCCACGCGGTTCAGACCCACGGCGGGCTGGACATCTGGGTCAACAACGCCGGCATCGGCTACATCATGAAGCCCTTGATGGAAGTGACGCCCGAAGACTGGCGCGCCGTGATCGACGTCAATCTGTCGGGCTGTTTCTACGGCATCCAGGCGGCGGCCGAGGTGATGATCGCCCAGAACGCCAAGAATGGGGGTCGCGGCGGACGTATCGTCAACATCGCCTCGCAAGCCGCCAAATCCGGCTTTCCCCACGCCCAGGCCTACACCGCCTCCAAGCATGGGCTCGTCGGCCTGACGCGGTCCGCCGCGATCGAGCTGGGGCCGCACGGCATCACCCTGAACAACGTCTGCCCCAACCACGTCACGACGGGCCTCGGGGCCTGGCAGAACGAGTATTTCGCCAAGGTCGTCGGCGCGGCATCGGTCGACGACTACCTGAAGGCCATGGCCGACCGCATCCCGATGCGCCGTCCCGGCCTGCCCCAGGACACCGCCGACGCCGTCGCCTTCCTGTGCTCGGACGACGCGAAATACATCACCGCCGAAAGCCTGAACGTCTCCGGCGGCGAGGAGCCACACTAGGTGTCAGCAGGGCAGAACGCGAACGTGGCCGAAGGCGGCGTAGTTCAAGATGGGCTTGTCGCGTGTGACAACAGCGGCGTTCAATCTGCGCGCTGTCGCGACGATGAAGCGGTCGGCTGGGTCATTGTGAAACCCGCCGGGCAAGGATTGGGACTCAACAAGAATTTCCGCGTCAGCCGTCGCGACCCTGATGTCACGTCTTCGCGCAAGTCTGTCGAACCATTCGATGGCGGATATGGTTTGAGGCATCCGCTTTTTTCGGATCAGGACCGCCATTTCCCAGGCCGAGAAGGGGCTAATCCAGAGGGCGTGATTGGACGCCGCTGTCTCTACCGCCGTTCTCGCATCTGCCGCGAACGGGGCATCATCGGCAAGCCAGATGGCGGCGCAGGTATCCAGCAGCAGGTGGGTCATGTCTCGCGCAAGAACGTCGACATGCTTTCAACCTGTTCTTCCCATTCCTCTTCGGTCGTGGTGGGCGCGGTGAGGTCGAGATCGGCGGGAACGCTGATCAGGCCTTTCATGCATCCGAACAGGGGACCATCGGGGTTCGTCGCGGCGGAGCCGTCGTCTGGACGCGATAGCCGCGCGACCGGTCGCCCGCGCTTGGTCAGGACCACCTGGTCCAAACGGCCCTTCTCGACATCGTTTATCAAGCCGAGGCTTTTCGCCTTGAATTCGGTGACGCCGATCTCGCGCACCCGCTTGCCGATGTGTCCGGCGTCGTCGGCCATGAGGGCCTCCTTCTCAACTGGACCAGTCATACTGGACCACTTCGCAAACTTCAATGAGACCGCCCATGCCCGCGCCCGCTGATTTCACCTGGCCCGGCGGTCGTCGCCTGGCCCTGTCCATCGTCGTAAACGTCGAGGAGGGCGCCGAGCAGAACATCCGCGACGGCGACAAGGGGCCCGAGCCGGTCGATGAGCTGTCCGCCGTGCCGAAGCGGCCTATGCGCATGCACGGCAACGAGTCCAACTACCAGTACGGCATCAAGGCCGGCGCGCCGCGCATCCTGAAGCTGTTGGACGAGCACCGGATCGAGGCGACCTGGACGGCGGCGGCCCTGGCGCTGGAGCGGGCGCCCGATTTGGCGGCGCAAGTCGTCGCGCGGGGCGACGAGGTCTGCTGCCACGGCTGGCGCTGGGCCCACCAGTTCTGGATGGACGAGGACAAGGAGCGCGACTTCATCCGAAAGGGCTGGGAGTCGATCGAGCGCACGACGGGCAAGCGCCCGACCGGGTGGCTCAGCCGCTATCTGCATACCGAGGCGACCCGGCGACTGCTGGTCGAGGAGGGGTTCGCCTATCACATGGACGACTATTCCGACGATTTCCCCTTCTGGGACGTGGTCGAAACGGCGGAGGGCCAAAAGCCGATCGTCATCCTGCCCTACGCGCTGGATTCCAACGATATGAAGTTCTGGCTGGCCCCGGCGCTGACGGCGCGCGACTGGCTACAGTACGCCACAGACACTTTCGACCAGATGCACGCCGAGGCCATGGACGGCGAAACCAGGATGATGAGCCTGGGCCTCCACCTGCGGATCATCGGTCGGCCGGGCCGGATCGGTGCCTTCCGGGGCTTCCTCGAGCACATCGCTGGAAAGCCCGGCGTCTGGATCACCAGCCGCCAGAAGATCGCCGCCGCCTTCGCCGAGGCCGTTCCGGTGCCGAGCGCATGATCGAGCTTTGGACCGTGACGACGACGAATGGTCAGAAAGTCCAGATCGCTCTGGAGGAGGCCAGGCTGCCTTATCGCGCCACCCTCGTCGATCTGGTGGCCGGCGAGCACCGGACGCCGGAGTTCCTGGCGCTCAACCCCTTCGGCAAGGCCCCGGTGATGCGCGATCCGGACGGGCCGGGCGGGCGGCCTCTGGTGCTCGCCGAGACCCTGGCCATCGCCTGGTACGCGGCCGAGAAGGGGGCGAACGGCCTGATCTCCGGCGACCCGGCGATCCGGGCCGAACAGATGATGTGGGCCGCCGCCATCTCTTCCTCGGTCGCCATGCCCTTCGCCATGCAGTTCTTCGCAAGCCAGCTGGCCCCGACGCCGAATCCCTGGCTGATCGAGACCATGACCAGCGGCGCGAAGGGCGTTTTGGCGGTGTTCGAGGCGCGATTGGCCGAGCGCGAGTTCGTCTGCGGCGAGGCGTTCAGCGTGGTCGATTGCCTGCTGTTCCCGGTGGTGGCGACGTCGGCGAAGCGGCTTGACGGCTGGCTGGAGGCTTACCCCGCGCTGAGGCGCTGGCATGACGGGACGGCCCTGCGGCCAGCCGTTCAGCGCGGGATGGCCGTCGGCGCAGATTGACGTTCGCACCCCGCTCAGACTAAATGTCCGGACATTTGATCCGAGGCGTCATGGCCTATCGCTCGCTCCTGTTCGTGCCCGCTTCAAGGCCCGACCGCTTCGACAAGGCGGCCGGGGCGGGGGCGGACGCCGTCTGCATCGACCTGGAGGACGCCGTGCCGCCGGACGCCAAGGACGCGGCGCGAGCGGCAGCCATAGCCGCGCTGAACGGTGGGTTCGGCGTCAGGGTCAATGCGGTCGGCACCGCAGACGGCGAGACGGATCTGAAGGCCCTCTCGGACGCCCGACCGGTCTTCGTCATGATCCCCAAGGCCGCCTCCGCCGCCGACGTCGCCGCCGTCCGCGCAGCGACCGCTGCCCCGCTGTGGCCCATCGTCGAGAGCGCCGAGGCCCTGCACGCCGCCTGGGACATCGCCGCCGCGCCGGGCGTCGCGGGCGTCCTGTTCGGCGGGGCCGACTACGCCGCCGACCTCGGCTGCACCATGGACTGGGAACCGCTGTTCCATGCCCGGGGCATGCTCGCCGCGGCCTGCGCGCGGGCGGGGGTCGAGCTGCTGGACGTGCCCCATCTCGACATCGCCGACGAGGCCGACTTGATCGCCTCGACCCGCCGGATCAAGGCCATGGGCTTCACCGGCCGGGCCTGCATCCATCCGTCCCAGATCGGGCCGGTCCACGCCGTCTTCACCTCCACCGAGGCCGAGATCGCTCGGGCCCGCCGCGTGCTCGAGGCTTTCGAGGCGGCCGGCGGCGGTGTGGCCCTGCTGGACGGCAGGCTGATCGAGAAACCCCTGATCCGCGCCGCGATGCGCACGCTCGAACACGTCGGAGACGCCTGAATGGTTCAGCAGTTCAAAGAGGTCGGCCCGCAACGCTACCGCGAGACCTTCGGGCGGTACTTCGAGGATTTCATCGTCGGAGACGTCTATGAGCACCGCCCCGGCAAGACGGTGACGGAGTACGACAACCACCTGTTCACGCTGATGACGATGAACACCCACCCGATGCATTTCGACGCCGAGTTCGCAAAGGCCTCGGAGTTCAAGCGGAACATCGTGGTCAGCCCCTACACCCTCGCGCTGCTGATCGGCATGAGCGTCACGGACTGCAGCCAGAAGGCCATCGCCAACCTGGGCATGGACGAGGTCAAGTTCACCGCCCCCGTCTTCGCCGACGACACCATCTATGGCGAGAGCGAGGTGCTGGCCAAGCGCGAGAGCCAGTCCCGTCCGGGCCAGGGCATCGTCACCATCCGCACCATCGGCCTGAACCAGGACGGCGTTCAGGTCTGCACCTTCGTGCGCAACATGCTGATCCCCGGTCGCGGCAACGCGGTCGAGGATCGCGTCGGGAACTACTGACATGAACGTTCACTCGCCCATCATCTCCGACGCCGACGAACGCGCCATCCTCGACGCCATCGACAAGTGGATCGAGCAGAAGGTCCGCCCGGTCGCCATGGCGCTGGAGCACGGCGACATCTGGCCCGCCGATCTGGTGGACGACATGGCCGAGCTGGGCCTGTTCGGGGCCATCGTCGATCCGGAATACGGGGGGCTCGGCCTGTCGGCGACGACCTATTCGCGCATCGTCATGCGCATCGCCGAGGAGTGGATGAGCCTGACAGGCATCTTCAACTCCCACCTGATGATGGCCACCGTCGTCCAGCGGTTCGGCACGGATCGGCAGAAAGAGTACTGGCTGCGCCGGTTCGTCACCGGAGAGATGCGCGGCGGCCTCGGCCTGACCGAACCGGACGCCGGCACCGATCTTCAGGCCATCCGCGCCGTCGCCACGCGCGACGGCTCGGACTATGTCGTGACCGGGACCAAGACCTGGATTTCCAACGCCATCATGGGCCACTGCTGCGCCCTTCTGGTGAAGACCGACCCGGAGGCGCAGCCGCGCCACAAGGGCATGTCGATGCTGATTGTGTCCAAGATCGACCCGGAGACCAAGGCACCCCTGCCGGGCATCTCCAACGGCAAGAAGCTGGAGAAGCTGGGCTACAAGGGCATCGACTCGGGCGAGTTCATCTTCGACGGCTACCGCTGCGACGCCGAGCTCAGCCTGGTCGGCGGCGAGGAGGGCAAGGGCTTCCTGATGGCGACGGGGGGCCTCGAGATCGGCCGCGTCAACATCGCTGCCCGCTCGGTGGGGATCGCCAAGCGGGCGCTGAAGGAGAGCGTCATCTACGCACAGACCCGCAAGACCATGGGCAAGCCGATCGCCGAGCACCAGGCGATCCAGCTGAAACTGGGCGACATGGCCGCCAGGACCCGGGCGGCGGAGCTGTTGGTCGAGGACGCGGCGCGGGCCTTCGACGCCGGCGGTCGCATCGACATGGAGGCGGGCATGGCGAAATACTTCGCCTCCGAAACCGCCGTCGAGGTTGCGACCGAGGCGATGCGGATCTTCGGTGGCTACGGCTATTCCAAGGAGTACGTCATCGAGCGCCTCTACCGCGACGCCCCATTGATGTGCATCGGCGAGGGCACCAACGAAATGCAGCGCATCATCATCGCCAAACAGCTGGTGGCGAGGAACAAGGTGTGACGCGGGCGGCAGTCTTTCTCCCTCCCCCTCGGGGGAGGGCAGGCCGCGCAGCGGCCGGGTGGGGACGGCAAGGCGAAACGCACGCAAGGGGAGCTTGGGTCGCCTGGCCCGCCCCACCCGGTCTCCGCTTCGCTCCGACCACCCTCCCCCGAGGGGGAGGGAGAGGCTCATGAACCTCCCTCTCTCCGGTGTCCGCGTCCTGGCGGTCGAGCAGTACGGGGCCGGTCCCTACGGCACCATGCTGATGGCGGAGCTCGGCGCCGAGGTCATCAAGATCGAGGCGCCCTCGATGGGCGGAGACGTGTCGCGCCAGACCGGGCCCTATTTCCTGGGCGAGGGCGACAGCCAGTTCTTCCAGACCTTCTCGCGCTCCAAGTCGTCGGTCGCCCTGGAGATCAAGACGCCGGAGGGCCGCGCCGACTTGGAGCGGCTGGTGCAGTCGGCGGATGCCGTGGTCAACAATCTGCGCGGCGACCAGCCCGCGAAACTCCGCCTCGATTACCCGAGCCTGAAGGCGGTCAAGCCGTCGATCGTCTGCGCCCATCTGTCGGCCTATGGGCGCAACAACAGTCGTCAGGCCTGGCCCGGCTACGACTACCTCATGCAGGCCGAGGCCGGGTTCATGAGCCTGACCGGAGAGCCGGACGCCCCGCCGACGCGCTTCGGCCTGTCGATGGTCGACTTCATGACCGGGACGATGTGGGCCATGGCGACCGTCAGCGCGATCCTGAAGGCGCGCGAGACCGGCATCGGCTGCGACGTGGACGTCAGCCTGTTCGACGTGGCGCTCCATCAGCTCAGCTACCCCGCCGTCTGGGCCATGAACGAGGGCCACGACGTCGGCCGCCTGCCGCGCGGCGCCCACCCCTCGATCGCCCCGTCCCAGCTGGTGAAGACCCAGGACGGCTGGGGCCTGCTCATGTGCCAGACGCCCAGGTTCTGGGACCGCTTCTGCGAGCTGGCGGGTGCGGCGCATCTGAAGGCCGACGCCCGGTTCGCCGACATCCCCGCGCGCCGGGCCAATCTCGCCGCGCTCAGCGAGGCGGTGGACGCCGTGACTTCGACCCGCACGACCGACGAGTGGCTGGGCATCCTTGGCGGCGAAGTCCCCTTCGCCCCGGTGCGCGATGTCACCGAGGCGCTCGCCAATCCCTTCGTCGCCGAGGTCGGTATGCGCGACGTGGTCGACCACCCGGACCGCGACGGCGGCCTGCACATGCTGGCCAGCCCGGTGAAGATCGACGGCCAGAGGGCACCCGGTGTTCGAGCGCCCAAACTCGGCGAGCAGACGAGCGCGGTGTTGGGCGATGGCCCCGGATCGGGTATGGTGCGTCCATGACCGTCCGCCATCCGCGCATCAATATCGATCCGAACATCATGTCCGGTCAGCCGGTCATCAGCGGAACGCGTGTGCCTGTCAGCATCCTGCTGATCCTCGTGGCGGATGGCGTGCCCATCCCGGAAATCCTGGAAAACTATCCCAGCATCACCGAAGACGACATCCGCGCGGCGTTTCGCTTTTCCGCAGCCATGATGCGGCGGACGTTCGACGATCGCGCGGCCGCCTAGATTGAAGTTTCTGATCGACGAATGTCTCTGGAAAGGCGTCGGTGGCGCCCTTTCGGAGCGGGGTCACGACGTCGCCTATGTCGTCCTGGTCTCGCCCGGCCTGGCGGACGAGGACGTGCTCGACTGGGCCGAGCGCGAGGACCGTGTCGTTCTGACCCACGACCGGCGGATGAGCACGCTGGTCCGGTACGGCGAGTTTGTGCCTCGGGGGATCGTCGTCGTTGATGAGCTGCTCGTCTACCAGACTGCTGACCTGATCGCTCCGCTGCTCAATCAGCTGCCGGGCCAGATCACCACGATTGAACCGGACAAGCCGCCCCGAATGCGACCGATCGGCTGGCTGGCTGTCGAGCCATGAAACTCTCCGGTATCCGCGTCCTCGACCTCAGCCTGTTCCTGCCGGGGCCGATGCTGACCCTGATGATGGCCGACCACGGGGCCGAGGTGATCAAGGTCGAACCGGCCGGGGAGGGCGAGCCCACCCGCCACGTCGGCTATCGCAAGAACGGCGAGAGCGTCTGGTTCCGGAACACCCATCGCGGCAAGCGCTCCATCCAGCTGAACCTGAAGGACCCTTCGGATCACGCCGTCTTCATGGCACTGGCCGCCGAAGCCGACGTGGTGGTCGAGGCCTTCCGCCCCGGTGTGGCGAAGCGTCTGGGCGTCGACTACGACACGGTGCGGGCGATCAATCCGGGCGTGGTCTACTGCGCCGTCTCGGCCTTTGGTCAGGACGGCCCGTATCGCGACCGGCCCGCGCACGACGTGGCGGTTCAGGCCCTGGCGGGCGTCGTGTCGCTGAACGAGGGGCAGGACGGCCTGCCCGCCATGCCGGCCATGCCGGTGGCGGACGCGCTGGCGTCGCTGACGGCCCTGTCCGGCGTGCTGATGGCCCTGCTGCGAAAGCGCGAGACGGGGGTTGGCGACTACCTCGACGTCGCCATGTTCGACAGCGTCCTGGCCTGGACGCCCAATGTCACCGGCCGGATCTTCGCCACGGGTGAACCCCACGTCGTCAAGGACGAACGCTCCTGGGGCGGCAATGCGATGTATGGCCTCTACCGCACCGCCGACCACCGCTGGCTGGCGCTGGGCGGGGCGGAGGTGAAGTTCGCGAGGAACCTCCTGACGCCGCTGGGGCGCGAGGACCTGATCCACTACGCCGAGCTTCCGCCGGGATCGGGGCAGGAGCCCTTGCGGGCCTTCTTGCGCGAGGTCTTCGCGGAGCGGACGCTGGCGGACTGGGAGGCCTGGTTCGCCGACAAGGACGTGTGCTGGGCGCCGGTCCGGACGCTGAAGGACGCGTTCGACGACCCGGCGCTGGAGGCCCGAGGCATGCTGACAAGAGACGCCGACGGCAACGAGATCGTCGGCACGCCCATCCGCTTCCGCGAAGAGCCCGCGGTGATCGACCCGCGCGTGCCGGGACTGGACGAACACGGAAGCGAAATCCGACTCCGTCATCCTCGGACTTGATCCGAGGATCGGACCCGCCGTGGCGGACATGCTGGCAGCGACCCCCGATCGTGCACGACCGTCTGGCTCATCATTCGAACGACGTCCGATCCTCGGATCAAGTCCGAGGATGACGGGTTCAAACCGGGTACGTCATCCCTCCCGCCGATACGTCATCGCATAGACGAACCGCCCGCCCGGATGGACCGAGTCCGACGCCAGGATCAGCGCCCCGTCATCGCCGTGATAGCGCCGCAGCGTCCGCAACGCCGCCCCGCCAGCCTCGGCCTGAAGCGCCTTCGCATCGGTCGCCGACAGCAGCTCCGCCGTGATCTCCTGGTCGATCCGCCCGGCCGCCACGCCGAACCGCTCGTCCAGCAGGGCATGCACCGACCGCCCCTCGCCGAGGTCGCCCGCGACCCCCGTGAACGGCTGGGGCACATAGATGCGCGAAAGGGCCAGAGGCAGGGCCTCCGCGATCCGCAGGCCGTCGATCACCAGCCAGGTCCGCTCCACATCCCCGCCGATCCGGGCCGCCTCGTCCGGAGTCAGACGTCGCTCCTTCTGTGCCAGAACCGTCAGCTTCGCCGTCTGGGCGTACTGCATCAGGTCCTCGACGCCGCCCAGCGGCTGGACATAGGCCTGCGGGCTGGCCGCCGCGATCACCGTCGTCCCGGCACCCCGCCGCCGTGCGATCAGCCCGGCCTCGGTCAACAGGCGGATGGCGTCGCGGGCCGTGTGGCGCGACACGCCATGGGTCTGGGCCAGCTCCAGCTCGGGCGGCAACTGTGTCCCCACGGCGAAGTCTCCGCGCGCGATGGCGGCGCGCAGAGTCTCGGCGAGCTGGCGATAGCGGGGCGCGGCCATGGCTCTCCCTACATCGCCCGGCGCATCGCCGACCAGTCGTCGGCCAATCGGTCGCGGTGCGCGGGCGAGGCGACGGCGATCAGGGCTTCGGCGCGCCCGTCGATCGACAGGCCGCGCAGATCGGCCACGCCGTGTTCGGTGACCACGACGACCGGATCGCCGCGCGCGACGCTGGGCGGGCACGCCAGGCGCGGCACGATACGGCTGAGCGCGCCGCCCTTCGCCGAGGCGGTCAGGGCGACGACGGGCACGCCGGTCTCCGACGCCCAGGCCCCCCGCAGAAAGTCGATCAGCCCGCCCGCGCCCGACACCTGCCTCCCGTCCATCCACTCCGCGTTGACCTGCCCGAAAAGGTCGACCTCGATGGCCGAGTTGACGGCGACGAAGCGCGGGATGGAGGCGAGCGTCGCGATGGCATGGGTCTGACCCACCGGGCGGAAGCGAACGCGCGGATCGGCGGCGACGCGGGCGTAGAGGGCGGCCGACCCCAGCGCCACGCCGGTCGTCACGGCGTCCACCGTATCCCGGTCCAGCAGGTCGATCAACGGCTCGGTCACCATGCCGGAATGGACGCGCATGCCCCTGCGATCGCCGAGCGCGGCCAGGGTGGCCACCCCGCTCTTACCCAGCCCCGTCTGCACGGTCGCGCCGTCGGGGATCAAGGCTGCGACCCTCGAGGCGATGGCGGCACTGACCGGATCGATCGCGCCCGCGCCATAGCCAGGCAGGGGGGTGTCGACCTCCACCACGGCGTCGAAGGCGGCCAGCGGCACGGTCGGACCGTCGGCGACGGCGGGCATTCCCGCATGGATCAGACCGATCCGGAACCGCGTCCGCTCGAACACCGCAGGGCTGAAATCGGCGGCGACGCCCAGGCTGCATCGGCCATCGGCTCCCGGCGGCGCGACGGTGAACACGCCCGCATCGAACGCCCGGCCCGACAGCCGCCGCCAAACCTGGGTGTAGGTCAGGGGCGCGAAGGTCATCCGCCCGGCGACGAAGCTGTCGCGCCATTCGGGGGCCAGGAAGATCGCCTCCGCCCGCGCGTCGTCATGCAGTCCCGCCCAGTCGGTGCGGTTGACGCCCGGAATCCAGACCCCTTCGAAGGTCAGCCCCGCCGCTGCCTCGGGCCGCCGCGCCAGCGTTTCCGCCAGCGCCAGAGGCTCGCCCGCGCAGCCGGGAATGAAGACGCGCCCGCCATTGGGCACGGCCGTCTTGAGGGCGTCGATCGCGGCGTCCATCGTCATCGAGATCGGCATGTGTCGGCGGTCGTCTCCGGCTTGACCGGCGAGGGTCCAGGACGCGATAACAGCATATGTCCGGACATTTGTCCTCTATCACCGAGCGGCTGGTCGAACGGCTGGGCCGGCCGGTCTCCGCCGGGGATCGCGCGCGGGCGCGACTGCACCTTCTGGACTGGGTCGGGTGCGCCGTGGCGGGCGCGCGGGAGGCCGACGTGGCCCGCGTCGCCGCCTTGGCCGAGACCGAGGGGCAGGGGCCTTGCCGCATTGTCGGCGGCGGCCGGGTCGGGCCCCAGGCGGCCGCGTTCGCCAACGGCCCGGCGGGCGCGATCCTGGAGATGGACGACGTCGACCGCCGCGCGCTGCTGCACCCCGGCCCGGTGGTCATGCCCGCCGCCCTGGCCCTCGTCCAGCATCTGGACGTGACCGACGGCGAGGTCCTGCTGGACGCGGTCGTCCGAGGCTATGAGGCCATGATCCGCATCGGCCGGGCGGCGGGGCCGTCGCACTATCGCTTCTTTCACCCGACCGGCACGATCGGCGGCTTCGGCGCGGCGGCGGCGGGGGCCAGCCTGATGCGGCTGGACGGCGAACGGACGGCCTGGGCGCTGGGCCTCGCGGGCCAGCAGGGCGCGGGCCTGTGGCGCGCGCGGCACGAGCCCGGCTCGGTCAAGGCGCTGCACGACGGCCGGGCGGCGGCGAACGGCGTGGCGGCCGCTCTGCTGGCCCGCGACGGCTTTCGAGGACCGCTCCGGGTGCTGGAGGGCGAGCAGGGCCTCTTCCCCGCCATGGCCCCCGACGCCGATCCCGAGGCCGTGCTGGCGCCCGCCGACGGCTGGCTGATCCACGAGGTCAGCTTCAAACCCCACGCCGCCTGCCGCCACGCCCACCCCACCATCGACGCGGCGCTGGCCCTGCGCGCGCGGCTCCTTCCCTTCTCCGCTCATCCCCGCGAAAGCGGGGACCCAGTTCTTCGGACAATCCGCGTCGAGACCTACCGCGACAGCGTCCTCTTCTGCGACAAGCCGAGCCCGACGACCGTCCCCGAGGCCAAGTTCTCGCTCCAGCACAGCGTGGCCGTCGCCCTGATCCACGGCGACGCGGGCCTCGCGCGGTTCGAGCCCGCCGCCCTGACCGACCCCGGCGTCGCCGCCCTGCGCGCCCGCGTCTCGGTCGCCGTCGCCGACGACCTGACCGCCGCCTATCCGGCCCGCTTCGGCGCGCGCCTGATCGCCACGGCGGGCGGCGTCGAACACCGCATCGAGGCGCTGGACGCCCTCGGCGATCCCGAGAACCCCCTGTCGCCCGACGCCGTCCGCGACAAGGCGCGCGCCCTGATGGCCTGGGGCGGCATGACCCCGGATGCGGCCGAAGCACTGATCATTGCCGTCGAGGGATTGGGCCTGACCTTCACCGTCGCCGACTTGTCCATCGCCTTGCCGGGCAGGGCCGCATGACCCTGTCGCGCACCCTCGCCGAGCGCGCCCTGGCCCTGACCTGGGCCGACCTCGACCCGGCGGCCCGCGCCGCCGCCAGGACCTTCCTGCACGACACCCTCTGCGTTGGCGCCGCCGGGGCCCGCGCGCCGCTGGCCGACAATGTCCTGACCGCCGCTCGTGGCTGGGGCGAGGGGACCCACTGCGGCGTCCTCGGCCACCCCGGCGTGCGCCTGCCCCAGCCCTCGGCGGCCTTCGTCAACGCCGTCCAGATCCACGCCCAGGAGTTCGACTGCGTCCACGAACCGGCCGTGGTCCACCCCATGGCGACGGTCGGGGCCGTGATTCTGTCCGAGGCCGACCGCGCCTCCGCCGAGGGCAAACCCATCTCCGGCGAGGCCCTGCTGACCGCCCTCGTAGCGGGTGCCGAAATCGCCGCCTCCCTGGGCCTTTGCGCCACGACGCCGCTCAAGTTCTTCCGCCCCGCGACGGCGGGCATCTTCGGCTGCGTCGCCGCCCTGATCTCGCTTCGCCGCCTGTCGCCCGATCAGGGCGTCTCCGCCTTCGGATACGCCCTCGCCTTCGCGTCGGGCACCATGCAGGCCCACGCCGAGGGCAAGCCCGCCCTGCCGATCCAGATCGCCAACGCCGCCCGTGCCGCTGTCATGGCCGCCGACCTCGCCGAGGCCGGCCTGCCCGGACCGGAGGCCTCGATCGAGGGCCCCTTCGGTTATCTCACCCTGTTCGAGACCGCCCACGATCTGACCCCCCTGACCGATCCCGCCCCCGGCTTCCGCATCGCCGAGGTCAGCTGGAAGCCTTTCCCGACCGGCCGGGCGGCCCACGGCGGCATCGTCGCCCTCCAGACCCTGATGACGCAGCACGGACTGTCCGCCGCCGACGTCGCAGAGGCCGTCTATCGCGCGCCGCCTTTGATCCCCCGCCTGGTCGGCCGCCGCCCCAGCCCGGACATGGCCCCGGCCTGGGCGCGGCTGTGTCTGCCGTGGCTTGGGGCCGTCGTCCTGACGCGCGGCACGGTCGGCCTCGCCGACTTCACGCCCGAGCACCTGTCCAACCCCGCCCTGCTGATCCTCGCCGAGCGCATCCGGGTCGAGGCCGACGCCAACCCCGACCCCGCCGCCTTCACGCCCGCGACGCTCACCGTCACCACCTCCGACGGCCGCGCCCTGACCCACACCGTCACCGCCCAGCTCGGCTCGCCCGCCCAGCCCCTGACCCGCGACCAGCACCTGGCCAAACAGGCCGCCTGCCTCGACTTCGCCGGCCTCGGCGCCAACGCCGCCACCCTCGCCGACACCATCGATCGGTTCGAGACCCTGGACGACGCCTCTTCGATCCTCTCCCTGCTCGGAGCCCACCGATGACCGACACCCACCGCACCTACTGGGACGAGATCGATTTCGCGGCCATCGCCCGCGACCACCCCATCGGCGACGCCTTCACCCGGCTGGTGACCTCGATCAGCCGCGACGAGCTCCGCGCGCATCAGGAAAAGCTGTTCGCCCGTTGCGTCGCCCGCGCCTGGAAGACCGCCTTCTACCGTCGCCTGTGGGGCGCCGCCGGCATCGCCGAGGGCGACATCCGGGGCCTCGACGACCTCCCGAACCTGCCCAGTTTCGACAAGTCCGATATCATGAAGTCGCTGGAGATCGCCCCCCCCTTCGGCGACTTCGCGGGCTTCGAGTCCTACCCAGAGGATCAGCGCCCGCCGGTCATCTTCCACACCACGTCGGGCACCACCGGAAAGCCCCAGGTCCTGCTGTTCGGGCCCAAGTCGCGCGAGGTCCAGAACCTGCTGCTGGCCCGCCTCTACCGCTGGCAGGGTCTGCGCTCGGGCGACGTGGTCCACTCCGTCTATGGCCACGGCATGATCAACGGCGGCCACTATGTGCGCGAGGCCGTGACCCACTGGACCAGCGCCGTCTTCATGTCTGCGGGCACGGGGGTGGAGACCCGTTCGGCCCAGCAGGTCGAGCTGATGACGACCTTCGGCGCCACCGCCATCGTCGGCTTCGCCGACTACATCAAACGCCTGGCCGAGGTCGCCCGCGAGGCGGGCCTCGTCCCCGGCGTCGATATCCCCGTCCGCATGATTTCCGGCCACATGGGCCGCGAGGACAAACAGGCCCTGTCCGACGCCTGGGGCGGGGCGGAATGCTTCGACTGGTACGGCGTCGGCGACACCGGCTGCATCGCGGGCGAAGGCCCCGACCGCGACGGTCTCTATGTCATGGAGGACGCCCAGTATCTGGAGGTCTGCGACATCGACACCGGCAGGCCTGTGGCCGACGGGGCCCTCGGCGACATGGTTGTGACCTGTCTCTACAAGGACGACCTGTATCCCATCATCCGCTTCAACACCCATGACGTGACCGAGGTCATCACCCGGCCCTCGTCGATCGGGGCCGCCTTCCAGCGGATCGAGGGGTTCCTGGGCCGCTCGGACAACATGGTGAAGGTGCGCGGCATCAACATCTTCCCCCAGGCCATCGGCCCCATGCTGGACGAGGCGCCGGAGTTCGCGGGCGAGTTCGTCTGCAAGACCCGCCGCGACGCCGCCGGCCGCGACACCTTCGTCGTCGTCGCCGAGGCCTCGGCCCCCGGCGATCCGGCTCTGGCGGACCGGTTCGGCGAGATCCTGAAGCGCAAGATCGGCATCGAGGTCGAGGTCGAACTGGTCGAACGGGGCCAGACCGCCGCCCTGACCCAGATCGACGTCCGCCAGAAACCCATCCGCCTGATCGACGAGCGGTTCTGATGATCGGCCCGTTCGAGCCAGAGGTGACTGCCGGCGTCGTGGCCCTGTCCGCCGCCTACGCAGAGGGCTCGACCCGTCCGGACGCGGTGCTGGCGACCTATCTCACCCGCATCGAGCGGATGAACCCGGCGATTCACGCCTTCATTGACCTCGACATCGATGGCGCCCGCGACGCGGCCCGCGCCTCATCCTACCGTTGGGCTTCCGGCATGGCCCTGTCTCCACTCGACGGCTGCGTCGTGGGGGTGAAGTCGAACATCGCCGTCGCCGGCCTACCCTGGACGGCGGGCATCGGTGCCTATCGCGACCGCATCGCCGACCGCGACGCCGCCTGCGTCAGACGGCTGCGGGCGGCGGGCGCGATCCTCCTCGGCACTCTGAACATGGAGGAGGGGGCGCTGGGCGCGGTCACGGACAATCCCTGGTTCGGCCGTACCCAGAACCCTTGGCGCGAGGGCTTCACGGCGGGCGGATCGTCGGGCGGCTCGGGCGCGGCGGTGGCGGCGGGCCTGTGCGCGGCGGCGCTGGGCACCGACACCATGGGCTCGGTTCGCATTCCGTCCGCCTACTGCGGCGTGTTCGGCATCAAGCCCCGCTACGGTGCGATCTCGGACGAGGGGGTCACGCCCCTGGCGCCCAGCCTCGACCACGTCGGCGTCCACGCCCGTTCGGCCGGGGACTGTGCCGCTTTGCTGGCCGAGATCGCCACGCCGGACCCCGCGTCGCCCTCCGGCCCGCTCGCCGCGCTGGACGTGACAGACCGTGCGACCCTGTCCGACGACGTCCGCGCCGCCTTCCTCGCCGTGATCGCCGTCGCCGAAGCCCAAGGGCTGCTTCAAGGCTCGGTCCCCCTCGACATTGATCTCGGCCGCATTCGCCGTCGCGGTCTTCTTATCTCCGAGGTCGAAGGCCTGGCCGAACACGCCGACATGCTGGAGGCCCGACCGGACGGCTTCTCCGAGACCTTCGCCGGCATGCTCCGCTGGGGCGCGGCCCAGCCGCCGGAGAAGCTCGCCGAGGCCCGCGCCGAGATCGCGTCCGCCAAGGCGGCGGTCGAGGCCCTGATCGGCGACCGCGTCGGCCTCCTGGGCCCCACGACGGGCGGCCCCGCCTTCCCCTTCGGCTCTCATATTCCGGCGGACCAGGCCGACATCACCTGCCTCGCCAACATGGCCGGTCTGCCGGCGGTGGCGTTTCCGATGGGCCTGTCAGGTGACGGGATGCCCCTGTCGGCGCAGATCATCGGGCGGGACAGCGGGGCGATCCTGGAGTTGGCGGGGAAGCTGGCCACACCGCTCCCCCTCTCCCAGAGGGAGAGGGCTTGAGCGCAAGGCGCGCAGCGTCGTCCTTGCGGATCGCTTCGCTCTCCGAGCCTCAAGCCCTCTCCCTACGGGAGAGGGAAAAGCTCGATGCGTCCGATCCTGACGCACCGCTCACTTACGCTGTCCCGATGACCCGATCCGCCCCGCCGAACCGCCCAATGTCCACCATGAGCACTGTGTTTTTCACAGTGCACATCCGTCGATTTCAGACGTTTCAGACGGTTCGCACCGTGTTTCCGACCGCCTCACCGAAACGGAAACACCGGCTTCCGCTTCCCCAGAAACGCATCCCGCCCCTCGTGGAAATCCTCGCCCTCGACCGCCTCGATCAGCCAGCGCGCCGTCGCGTCCGTATCCGCCGTCTCCCCGTCGGCGATCAGACCCACGATCTCCTTGGCCCGGCGCGCGGTCCATTGGCTGGCCGCCGCGATCTGTGCCGTCTTCTCCGCCACCGTGGCCTCCAGCGCGTCAGGCGCATGCAGGGCGTCCACCAGCCCGATCGCCAGCGCCTCCTCCGCCCTGATCAGCCGCCCGGTGAACAGGATGTCCTTGGCCTTCGACAACCCCACCGCCTGCACCAGCCGCCGCGTATCCGGCAGCGAATACACCAGCCCCAGCTTGCCGGGCGTCAGCGCCAGCCGCGCGTCGGTCGCCGCGATCCGCAGATCGCACGCCAGCGCCAGCCCCAGCCCACCGCCCACGCAGGCCCCCTCGATCATCGCCACGGTCGGCTTCTCGAACGTCGCCAGCGCCTCCATCGCCTCGCCCACCCGGTCGAAATAGGCGCGCGTGCTGTCCGGCGTCGCATAGACGGTCTCGAACTCGCCGATGTCGGCACCGGCCGCGAAGGTCCCGCCGGTGCCCCGCACCACCAGCACCTTGGCCGACGTGTCCGCCGCTACGCCCGCCAACAGGCCGGGCAGGGCGCTCCACATGGCCAGGGTCAGGGCGTTCTTCTTCTCGGGTCGGTTCAGGATCAGGGTCGCCACATCGCCCGCGACCTCGACCTTCAGCGCGTCATTCATGTGCAGTTCCAAAAAGGCTTTCCCGACCAAATGATCTAAGTCTATACCATTTGCCAAGGGCGGATCGCGCCGCCCCAGCGAGGGAGAGGACGATGAGTGGAATCCGCGAAGGCATGCCGGTCCTGGCACGCCACGCCGGCGAGTGGGAAGGCGACTACATCCACGTCGATCCCGACAACAATGTCATCGACCGCCACCGCTCGCGCCTCCAGTGCCAATTCCCCGACGAGGGTCCCTACGCCTACTATCAGATCAACACCTACATCTGGGACGACGGCCGAAAGGAAGAAATCCACTTCCCCGCCACTTATCGCGACGGCCAGATCTGGTGGGACACCGACCGCATCGACGGCCGCGCATGGGAGATCGACCCCCGCACCGTCTGCCTGACCTGGACGAGGAAGGACATGCCCGGCGCCTATCTCTACGAGATGATCCAGCTGTCCGAGGACGGCAACAAGCGCGCCCGCACCTGGCACTGGTTCGAGAACGACACCCTGTTCAGGCGCACCTGCATCACGGAACGCCGGGTCGCGTGAACCCTCTGCATCAGCACATGCCCGCCCTGGTCCGCCACGCCGGCGTCTGGGAGGGGACCTATCGCACCGCCACGACGGACGGGATCGAGGTCGACCGCCACGCCTCGCGCATCGAGGTGTCGTTTCCCGACGACGGGCCCTACGCCTATGTCCAGAAGAACCGCTTCGCCTGGCCCGATGGCCGGGTGGTGGAGGCGACCCACCCCGGCGTCTATCGCGACGGGCGACTGTGGTGGGACACCGGCCTGATCAGCGGCCACGCCTGGCAGGGCGACGCGCGCACCTGCATCCTGACCTGGGAACGAACCGACGCGCCTGGCGCCCATCTGTACGAACTGATCGTCCTGGCTCCGGACGGCCGGACGCGGGCGCGGACCTGGCACTGGTTCCGCGACGGGGAATGCTACCAGCGCACCTTGATCGATGAGCGCAGAGTGGCTTAGCGCGAACAGCTGCCCTGCAGGGTGCGCAGATTGATCCCGATCCGCGTCGCGTCCGGGCTGGCCCAGGCGTAGCTGATCGCGGGCGCGTCCCTTTGGTCATGGACGTAAAGCGTCAGGGCGTCGGCGTTCAGGCCCGTCGGCCAGCGGACGTTGCGCATCCTGAAGCCATAGGTCCGGGGGGTGGCCTCGTCGGTGGTCACCCAGGCCTCGCCGCCCTGGTCGTGGATGGCCAGGTCCCGAGCATGGAACCAGCCCTCTTGCGGGGCCTGCCGGGGCACGGCGATCCAGCAGGTGAAGGCCGTGGCGCGGCGGTATTGGACCGGGGCCTCGGGCTGGTCGGGAAAAGCGTTCCGGCCCCGGCCGTCCCGCGCCGTTTCGGTCATCCACAGCTGGTCCGCCGACAGGGCGATCTCGGCCCCGATTGTCAGCTCCGGCCCCGCGCCACCCTGCGAGCGAACCCGGCACGCCCCGTCCTCGATCCAGCCGACGAACTGATCGGCATTCCTTCGCCACAGGGTCTCGCAGCCCGGATTGAACCGCATCGCCGCGCGCGTCAGCCCGGAGTGATCCGCGTCCGGGTCCAGCCGATCCTCACCGGGCGGCGTCAGCACGTCCATCCGGATCGCCATCTTCGCCGGATCGACGGCGAAGGCGTACAGCCGCTGACGCCCGAGATCGGCGGAATCGTTGTTCCGATACTCGTCCAGGCGCAGGACGATCGGGCCCAGACCCGGGGCTTCGACCCGCCGGATTGTCAGATGGCGACGTATCGGCGGCGTGTCGTCGGGAAAGCCCAGCTCGGCCGCGAAGCCGATATGGTCGGCGTTGTCCCAGTCGCCCTGGAACATCTCGACCAGCCGGGGCAGATCGCGCTCCAGCACCGCGACGGCCTGAGGCGCGGGCGCCGGATCGCCCGCCGCCGCCCGCCCGGCCGACAGGGCCAGCAGGGAGACGACGGGCAAGGCCGCTCTCATCAGAAGCGGGCGCTCAGGGTCACGCCGTAGCTGCTGAGTTCGCCGGGGGTCACGCCGAAGGCGCGCGGGCGAACCCCCGCCGGTCCGTTCGGAGCGATGAAATCGACGTAGCGCAGAACCCCCACGGGCGCGTCGTCGTCGCCCACGTTCTTGCCCCAGATCGACAGGCGCAGATTGTCGTTCTGGACCCCCACCTGCAGGTCGACGCGGGTCGAGGCCGGGATGGTGATGTTGTTATGGACCTGCTCGAAGAACTCGCCGCGATAGGTCAGGTCGGCCGAGGCGAACAGGTTCCAGCCGTTGTCCATCGTGTCACCGTCCCAGCGGATGCCGGCGCTTCCCAGATGGCGCGACACCAGCGGCGGCTCCTTGCCCGAGATGTCGCCGGCGGCGCGACAACCGGGACCGTCCAGGTTGTTGGCCGTGCCCAGGATGCAGGTCCGACCGAGCAGCAGCACGGCCTGGTCGCCGTCCACGCCCTCGACGATCTCGGCGTCGATGTAGGAATAGGTGAACCGGGCCCGGATGTTGTCCGTCAGGCTATAGCCGCCCTCCAGCTCCAGCCCCTTCAGCTCCGTCTCGCCGATGTTGGCCCGGTAGCTCTGGATCGCGGTCAACGCCACGAAGGTGTTGGTCAGGACCTGGTCCTCGTAGCTGTTGAAGAACAGCGAGGCGTTCAGATAATCGAACCCGAACATCCGGGTCTTGGCCCCGATCTCGTAGTTGGTGAGGGTCTCTTCCTCGTAGGTGGTGATCGGCGCGGCCGGGTCGTTGAAGCCGCCGGGCGAGTTGCCCTGGGCGTACTGCGCGTACAGCGTCAGTTCGGGCGACGGCTCCCACGTCAGGGTCACGCGGGGCAGGGTGGCGTCGAACGAGGTGTTGCGCGTGCCCGGCGTGCCGACGACGGCGTTTGGATTGGGGCTGCGCACCCGGGCGAAGACTTCCGGTCCGAAATACTGCGACGCGACATAGGTCTGGTTGGTCGAGGTGATCTGGTCCTCCTGGTGCCGCACCTCCAGCGTCAGGGTCAGATCCTCGGTGAAGTCGAAGTCCGCGCTGGCGAACCAGGCCTCGGTCTCCACCAGATTGATCGCCCCCAGGACGTCGAAGCCGACCTCCGTCACCTCCAGATACTTGGCCAGCGGCGTCAGCTCGTCCTCGGCGGTGTAGTAGCCCAGGCTCCAGCGGAAGCGGTTGTCTCCGGGGCTGGACAGCCGCAGCTCATGGGTCTGGGTCGACCGATCCGACGCCGAGGTGTCGTAGAAGGCCGAGCGGGGGCAGAACCGGTTCGCGATCGGGATGAAGGGGCAACCCGCGCCGAGCACGAAGAAGTCGCGCGCGTCGTAGGTCCCGTCGTAGCCGGCCGACTCATAGACGTCGTTCTGACCGCCCAGATAGGACAGGACATAGCCCGAGCCGGCGATGTCCCAGTTCACGTCGGCGACCCAGCGTTCGCCCTCGCGCACGATCCCGGGCACCAGGATCTGATCGGTGTTCAGCGCATAGCTGGTCGGCACCGGAATCTCGCCGCAGTAATACGGCCGGGTGGTCAGGAAGCAGTTGTTGGCGGCCGCCGGCAGCAGCGAGATCGGGAAATGCGAATCGCGATCGTCGTTGCGGAAGTAGCGGATCGAGGCGTCGACATCCCCCGACCGCCGACTGCGGGCCCCGGATCACTTCGACGCGCTGAGCCAGGTCCAGGTCCAGGGTCGAGAAGTCACCGAACCACGGCACGCCGTCCAGGAAGATGCCGACCTTGCCGTCGCCGGTCAGGATGTTGGACGCGCCCCGGATCACCGGGCGATCGCCGTCGCGGCCGAACGCCTGCTGGATCTGCACCCCGGGCGTATAGCGGGCGACGTCGATCAGATCCTCGATCTGCTGGTTCTGCAGGGCCTCTTCGGTGAAGGCGGTCACCGCGATCGGCACGTCCTGCAGGGCTTCTTCCCGACGGCGGGCGGTGACGACGATATCCTCGACCGCGCTGGCCTCCTGGCCGCCCGGAGCGTCCTGCGCCGAGGCCGGGGCCGCGACCGAAGCCAAGGCGGCGAAGGCGACGCCGGCGAGTATCACCGTCCGGGTTCCATGAGCACGATTGGTCTGCGACATCATAACCAGCCCCTCCGATTGGCCAAATGATATACTTATAGATCATTTGACTATGGGCCGTGTTCGCCCGGCGTCAACGCTGTAATGTAACGACCTCGCGCGGAAGAGCCGACGCGCTGTTGGACCGTAACCGTCAGAACACGGTGAACACCGGTCAGATGAGGCCGGCGTCCGCCAGCTTGTCGATCACTGCCCGCTGCCGCTGGGCGTAGAAGGCCGGCGTGGGCACGTTCAGCCCGCCGGAGCCGTCCAGCAGGGTGTTGCGCGGCTGGATGTCGACCCCGGCATAGGCCTGGGTCCACAGGTGCATCGGCTGCCGCGACAGGATGTTGGGCATGCCCGGTCGGCGGCGATACCGGCGCAGGGCCGCGACATCGATCTCGGCGTAGCCCGCCATGCTCTCGCCATAGCCGGCCTCGGCCAGCACCAGGCCGCGGAAGTCGATGACCTTGGACGAGGCGTCGGTCGAGGCCTTGGGGATGGCGATGCCCTCGATGCCCGCCGAGTTGGCGCTGACGACATAGGCCAGGTTCTCGATGGCGCGAGCCTGTTTCGCCACGTTCTTGGGTGTGGTCAGGGCCGCTGCGATCTCGCTGGAAGAATGGACGAAGACCTCCGCGCCCCGAACGGCATGGGCGCGCGCGATCTCCGGATACAGGATTTCCTCGGACGCGATCGCCGACAGCCGCCCGATCTCGGTGTCCGCCACTGGAAACACCCCGTCCAGCCCGTAGCGGGCGATATAGTGATCCCACACGTCATAGGGGCTGGGTCCGAAAAGGGTCACCAGCCGCCGGTACCGCAGCACGACCTGGCCCGCCGGGGCGATCACGAAGCTGCACTGGAAATACAGCCCCGGAAAATGCGCGTCGGTCTCATAGGCGTTGCCGGCCAGAAAGACGTCATTGGCCCGCGCCACCTCGCCCAGCGCCCGGTATTCCGCGCCGTCGGGGGCCAGACAGGCCTTCTCGGCCCATACCGCCGTCGGCTCGCCCATCGGGAAACCCGTCAGGAAATATTCGGGCAGAACCACCAGCCGCACGTCGGGTCCGATGAAGCGTTTGGACGCCGCGATCTGTCCGCCGATCCGACGAATGGCCTCCGCCATCCGCGGCCGAGCGGCGCGGGCGTCGGCATCGCCGTTGACGGCGAAGCAGGTCGTCTGCAAGGCGAGGGCGATGTAGGGTGATGGGTCGGACATTGCGCGCTCCGTGCGGATCGTCCTATGCCTAGCGCGGACTCAGTTGGTATAGGAATAGGTCATTTGGCCGACGGCGCTTCGGACATCGGCGGGGACTATGCGGGGCTGCTGAACGGGACCCTGCCGACGCCGCTGTATCATCAGGTCTATCTGGTCCTGCGCGAGCGGATCCAGTCGGGCATATACGCCGAGGGATCGACCCTGCCGGGCGAGCAGGAGCTGGCCCGCGCCTTCGACGTGTCGCGCATCACGGTCAAGCGCGCCCTGAACGAACTCGCCGCCAACAATCTGGTCACCCGCCATCGGGGTCGCGGGACCATCGTCACCCTCGGTGGCGTCATTCCGATGGTGTCGGGCTCGTTCGAGACCCTGATCTCCTCGCTGAGGTCCATGGGTCTGGCGACCGAGGTCGAGCTGCTGGAGGTGGCCGACGAACCCGCCGACGCTTTGGTCGCCGCCCGGCTGAAGCTCGAACCCGGCGCGACGGTTCAGCGGGCCGTGCGCCTGCGCAAGCTTCAGGGCGAGCCCTTCTCCTATCTGACGACCTATGTCCCCTCGGTCATCGCCGGCCGCTATTCGATCGAGGAACTGCGCTCCACGCCGCTGCTGATGCTGCTGGAGCGGGCGGGGGCGGGGGCTGTTGAGGCCGAACAGTGGATCACCGCCGCCTCGGCCTCGCCCACCGTGTCCGCCTGTCTGGACGTGCCCTCGGGCTCGCCGGTGCTCAAGATCGAGCGGACCATGATCGGTGCCGACGGGGCTCCGGTCCAGATGATCGTCGGTCACTACCGGCCCGATCGCTTCCAGTATCACATGAAGTCCCAGCGCCAGTCGGGCACCGAAGGCTGGACCTGACGGCCGATTGCGCTTGCCAACCGCCCCTCCAGCAAATGATATAGAAATAGATCATTTGCGGACGACGCCTTGGCCGACGCGCTCCTTCTCCTGCTGCATGTCCTGATCCTGGTCTACTGGCTGGGGGGCGACCTCGGCGCGTTCGTGGCGTCGTACCTGATCGCCGATCCGACGAGGGACCGCGCCGCCCGTCTCGGCGCGGCAGGGCTGCTGGGCGACGTCGACATGGCGCCACGCACCGCCCTGATCCTGGCCTTTCCCACGGGGTTCACCCTCGCGGTGGCGCGCGGCTGGCTGGCGCTGGAGCCGGTCTGGATCGTGGCCGCCTGGGCTGCGGGTCTGGTCTGGCTGGGCCTCGCCTGGCGCATCCATCTGAAGCACGCAGCGCCGACGTCCGGCCTGCGTCGGTTCGATCTCGGCCTGCGCTGGACGGCGGCGGCATTGCTGGGCGCGGGCGGACTGGCAGGTCTGGCCGGGGCGACCGGCTGGCCCCTGTTCCTGAACCTGAAGCTGCTGATCCTGGCGGCCTGCGTCCTGACAGGCCTCCTGGTCCGCCGCCTGACCGCCGACCTCGGCCCGGCCCTGGGTGCCCTCGCCGCCGGACAGGCGGACGCCGACGCCCGCATCGCCCGGTCTCTGGCGGTCACCCGCCCCGCCGTCCTCCTCATCTGGCTGCTGCTTCTGGCGGCGGCCCTCCTCGGTCTGTGGAAACCGCTATGAGCCCTGCCGACGACCTGTCCCGCCCGTCCCCCGCCGACAGCCTCCGCGCGTCGCTCGGCCCCGATGTCGTCTTGACCGATCCCCGCCTGCTGGACCTCTACGGCCAGGACATCTGGAAGGTAGGCCGCCGCCCCGTCGCCATCCTGCGCCCTGCCGACACCGACGGCCTGTCGCGCGCGCTGGCCGAGACCGCGCGGCTCAACCTGCCTGTCGCCCCGCGCGGCGGGGGCATGAGCTACACCGGCGGCTATGCCTCGGACGCCGGACCCGTCGCCCTGATCGACCTGTCCCGCATGGACCGGGTGCTGCACGTCGACGCCGAGGCCATGACGGTGACGGTCGAGGCCGGCTGCACCTGGAAGACCCTGCTGGAAACGCTCAAGCCCCAGGGCCTGCGGACGCCTTTCTGGGGCCCGCTGTCGGGCGTGTCCTCGACCATCGGCGGCGGCCTGTCCCAGCTGAACGCCGTCTTCGGCGCCGGCCACTGGGGCACGACGTCCGAGAGCGTCGTCGGCCTGACGGTCGTGCTCGCCGACGGGGGGCTGGTCTCGACGGGCGCGCGGCGCAAGGCCGACGGGCGCGCCTTCTATCGCCACTACGGCCCTGATCTGACCGGCCTGTTCTGCGGTGACTGCGGGGCCCTCGGCGTCAAGGCCGAGATCACCCTGCGTCTGATGCGCAGCCCCGCGCACGAGTCGCACGGTTCCTTCGCCTTCGACACGGCGGATCAGGCGCTGGCGGCGACCGCCGAGATCAGTCGTGCCGGCGTGGCGGCGGACATGTTCGGCTTCGACCCGGCCCTGTCGGCCATGCGGCTGAAGCGGGCGTCTCTCGTGCAGGGGATCAAGGCGCTGGGGGCCATGGCGACCTCGGGCGGCCTGAAGGGCGTGGCGGCCGCGGCCCGCACGGCCATGGCCGGACGCGGCTTTCTTGGGGCTGACGACTGGTCGATCCACCTGACCGCCGAAGCCCGCTCCGCCGCCGGGGCCGACGCCGATCTGGCCGAGGCGCGGCGCATCTGCCTGGGGTTGGGCGGTCGAGAGGTCGAGGCCTCCATCCCCCGCGTGGTCCGCGCCAGCCCCTTCACCCCGCTGAACAATGTGCTCGGCCCCGACGGCGAGCGGTGGGTTCCGGTCCACGGCCTCGTCGCGCTCCACGACGGCCCGGCCGCCTATCGCGCCATCATGGCCCGGTTCGAGGTGCTGAAGCCTCGGTTCGAGGCCGGCCGAGTGCAGACGGGCATGATGCTGACGGCCCTGTCCACAAACGCCCTGCTGATCGAACCCGTGTTCGTCTGGCCCGAGGAACGCCGCGCCCTGCACGAGGCGACGGTGGAGCCGCACATCCTGTCCAAACTGCCCCGCCATGGCGAGAACCCCGAGGTCACCGCTCTCGTCGCCGAGGCGCGGGCCGCCTGTATCGAGGCCTTCACCGAGATCGGCGCCGCCCACTTCCAGATCGGCCGGACCTACCCCTGGCTCGACAGCCTGGACGAGGGCTCCCGCCGCCTGATCCGCGCGATCAAGGCCGAACTCGATCCGACGAACCGCATGAACCCCGGCGTGCTGGGCCTGTGAGGAGCTTCACCGCCCGCGACCCACGCACCGGCGTCCACGACTGGCGCGGTCAGGCGCTCGACCCGGCCGAGGTCTTGGAGGTCGCCGCCCGCCTTCGCGCCGCCCAGCAAGGGTGGGAGGCGAGGGGGGGCGCCTCCCGGTTGGAGGTGCTGCGCGCCTTCGCCCAGGCGCTGCGCCGCCACGCCGAGCCCATCGGTGCGGCGCTGGAGACCGACACCGGCCGCCGCCGCATCGCCCGGCTTGAGATCGACAGCGTCGTCGGCTCCATCGAGGCCTGGGCTCGCGTCATCGCCGCCGACGCCCCGCCGGAATGGATCCAGGGCCGGGGTCTGCCGTCGGTGCGCCACACCGCCGCCTGGAAGGCCTATGCCCTCGTCGGCGTGGTCAGCCCGTGGAACTTTCCCCTTCTTCTGGGCATGATCGATGCGGTCCCGGCGTTGCTGGCCGGATGCGCCGTCCTGGTGAAGCCGTCCGAGGTTACGCCCCGCTTCATCGCTCCCGTCATGGCCGCCGTGGCCGAGGTGCCCGAGCTCGCCGCTGTCTTCGCCTTCGTCCCCGGCGACGGGATCACCGGACAGGCCGTGGTCGACCTCGCCGACTGCGTCTGCTTCACCGGCTCGGTCGCGACGGGCCGCAAGGTCGCCGTCCAGGCCGCCGGCCGCCTGATCCCCGCCTATCTGGAGCTCGGCGGCAAGGACCCGCTGATCGTGCTGGAGGGTGCCGACCTCGACGCCGCCACCGACGCAGCGTTGCGGGGCTCGGTCCTGTCCACTGGCCAGGCCTGCCAGTCGATCGAGCGCATCTATGTCGCCCGACCGATCCACGACGCCTTCCTGGCCCGGCTGGTCGAGAAGGCGCAGGCCGCCCGCCTGAATTGGCCCGACATCACGGTGGGAGAGATCGGCCCCATCATCTTCGACCGCCAGGTCGATATCCTGTCCGCCCAGATCGCCGATGCCCGCCAGAGGGGCGCCCGCGTCCTGACCGGCGGCGAGATCGAGACCCACGGCGGCGGCCTGTGGCTGCGGCCCACCGTCATCGCCGAGGTCACCCCCGACATGGCCGTGATGCGCGACGAGACCTTCGGCCCCCTCCTGCCGGTCATGGCGTTCGACACGGTCGAGGAGGCCGTCGCCCTGGCCAATGACGGCGAATACGGTCTGTCCGCCGCCGTCTTCGCCGCCGCCCTGGACGAGGCCGAGGCGGTCGGCCGACGGCTTGAGGCCGGGGCGATCAGCCTGAACGACGCCGCCCTCACCTCCATCTTCTACGAGGCCGCCAAACAGGGCTTCAAATGCTCGGGCCTGGGCCCCTCCCGCATGGGCGAGGACGGCTATCGCCGCTTTCTCCGTCGTCAGGCGCTGATCGCCAACACCGCCCGGCCCCTGCCGCTGGCCGCCTTTTCCGAAGAGGGTTCGACGTGAAGCACCGCTCCATCACCGGCACCATCCTGTACACTTCGAAGAAGCCCGAGCGCCTCGACCAGCCGCGCGGCATCGAGCATTTCCGCTTCACCCATCATACCGACGGCAAGCGCACCCTGCGCGCCCACTGCGAGATCGAGGAGCCGCATCCCAGCGTCCTGCGCGACATCGTCTATTCGCTGGACGAGCATGGGCGGCCGATGGACTGCCACGTCCGCCTGACGGTCGACGACCGCTTCATGGGCTCGGGCTGGTTCCGCTTCACGCCCGACGGCGTCGAGTGCGAAAGCCATGGCCCCGCCATCGGACGGCTCAGCCAGTTCATGCCGCTGGACGCTCCCATCGACGGCATGGGCACCCATCCGGTCGTGGCCGACGGCTATCTGCTGGCCCTGTTCGACTGGGCCGAGGGCGAGAAGAAGAAGCTGCGTGTCCTGCTCCCCAGCCCCGACCACCGCGGCGCCACCCCGCCGATGATCTCCGAGGTCAACATCGACGCCGTCTTCCTGGGCCGCGAGGCGGTGACGGTCAGGGCCGGGACCTTCGCCGCCAAACACTTTCAGTTCATCGACGACGGCACCTCCGGCATGGCCGGCCAGCATCCGCCCTACGATGTCTGGATCACCGACGACGCCGACGGGATCATGCTCCAGGGCGGTGTCGGCGGCTACATGCAGACCTGGTACGAGCTGATCGCGCTCGAGCGTTGAGCCCGCGCCGAGCCTGGTAGAAGAGGTTCATCACAACGAGCACAACGAAGGCACGAAGGACACGACGGGACCGAGCGCGCGTTCGCAGGGCCGATCCGCCCCGGTGAGATTGAGCACGAAGATCGGCGGCGAAGCCGCCCCTTCTTTTCTGCCCGAGCATCATGGGTTTGTAGTCGGCGATCTAGACGCGCACTCAGTCTCGTCGTGTCCTTTGTGCCTTCGTTGTGCTCGTTGTGATGAAACCCTTCGAACCGACACCCGCTCGGAGCCTGACCGGTATCAGGCCCGCTCGATCACATTGATCAGCACCCCGTCCGGGTCGCGCAGCATCACCTCGCGATCCGTTCGTCGCTGTGGCGTGTCCACCAGCCGTTCCGCCGGGCCGATGAAGGCGTGGCCCATGGGTGCCAGCCGCGCGGCCAGGGCGTCCAGGTCCGGCCGGTGGAACACCAGCACGCCCTCGCCGATGTTGACCGATCCTTGCGTCTTCTCGACCCGCGTCAGGTCCTGCCCCGTCACCTGGAACAGGGCGATCATGCCATAGGGCGGACCCTCCGCCTTCAGGATGCGGAACCGCACGCCCGCGCCCTCGGCCAGACCCAGCAGCCGCTCCAGCGGCGCGCCCTGCAAGGCCCCTTCGAACAGCAGTTCCGGCAGGCCGATCCCGTCGCGATAGAAGGCGGTCGACGCCTCCAGATCCGACACGAACAGGGCGCATCGCACCAGCTGGCCGGTGGAGGGCGGGGCCTGACCCACGGCGGCCCCGGCCATCACGGCGGGGGCCAGGGCGGAGCCGATCAACACGGCGCGGCGGTCGGGCATCATCGTATCCTCCGTAAGAAGACGGGGCGCGAGCTCACCGCCCGCGCCCCGCTGTAGGTGGCGTTCAGGTCCGCCCCCATCGCGCCGCCGGCCAGGAGAGTCCGGCGACGCAACCTCTTGGCCTCAGAAGTTCCGGCGCAGACGGAAGGTCACCCGGCGCGGATCGTTGGGGTAGCCGAGACCCACCAGCGACGACGTCAGATAGTATTCCTCGCCGCAGTTCGAGCAGTCGAGCGAGGCTTCCCAGCCGCCGTCCAGGCTCTCGTAGCGGATGCCGATGTTGTAGACGGTCGTCGTGGGCGTGAGCGACAGCGGCACGGTGATCGGCGTGGTGCCACCGAACGGCACGCCCGTGACCGTCCTCGCGTCGTTGTAGCTGGAGGTCCAGTATTCGTCCGAATAGCTGATGGAGCCGTTCAGTGACCAACTGCCGTTCAGCAAGGTCGTCGGCAGGGTGTAGCGCGCGCCGAGCGTCGCCTGGCTCTCCGGGAACCGCACCGGCTCGTCTCGCTCGGTGACGCAGTTCAAGGGTTCCGGCGTGGACGAGCAGGGCACGCCGCCGGCACCGTTGACCGGCGGGATGTCGACATACTCGCGATCCGCGATGGACCCTGTGGCATAGATCTCGAGGGCATCGGTCGGCCGCCAGGTGATCTCGGCCTCGAGCCCGGTGGCTTCCAGTCCGCCGGCGTTGCGGGTCACGAAATCGATGCCGCCGCCCGGCCGGGGTTGGCCGGACAGCAATTGCAGGTCCTCGACGTCCAGACGATAAAGCGTCAGGTTCAGGCGCAGGCTGTCGTCGAACAGGTCCGAGCGCAGGCCCAGTTCGTAGGACCAGGCCTCTTCCGGCCCGAAGGCCGAGTTGGTGACCGCCGTCGTGCCCCGGGCGTTCCAGCCGCCGGACTTGAAGCCGTTGGTCGCCGAGGCGAAGACCATCACGTCGTCGCTGACCTCATAGGCCAGGGCCACGCGCGGCGTGAACCGGGACGTCGATTGCTCGACGGGGATACCGGCGGCGATAAGGTTTGCCGTCGTCGGCCGCGTAGTGGCGGCCCCGGTGAAGGGGATGAAGCCTGCAGGATAGCTGGCGCGGGTGCGGTCGATGAAATCGACCTCCTTTTCTTCGTCCGTGTACCGACCGCCGAGCGTCAGGATCAACTGGTCGGTCAGCCCGATGTCCGCCTGGGCATAGACGGCGAAGCTGTCGGTCGAGTTTTCCAGCAGCCGGTCGCCCAGGACCAGAGCCGATGTGGCCGTCGGCGTGGTGGCGAAGGTGTCGACCTGATAGGTCGAGTTGTCCTCGGTGAAGTAGAACAGGCCAGCGACCCAGTTCACCCGGCCGTGCTCGCCGGCCAGCTTGACCTCCTGCGAGAATTGCTTGGAGTCGACCTCGTTGGAGATGGTGAAGCCGCCGAACGGCGTGGGGCTGCCGCCCAGACCGAAGTCGATCGAGAAGTCCTGCGAGGTGTTGATGTAGCCCGTGATGAAGCTGATCGTCGCCCAGTCCATCTCGTGGCTGAGGTTCGAAATCACGGTCGACACCTCGTTTCGCGCGCAGTTGCCGAGCCGCTGGAACAGGTAATCGTTGATCGATCCGTTGTCGCACTCGCCCTGCCTCAGGCCTGTGCGGCTGGTGTATTCGGGGTCGAGCGGGTTCACGCCGATCGTGGTCTTCTGCTGGTCGACGTAGTCCGCCGAGATGTTCCAGTCCCAGTTGTCCGAAGGGGTGATGCGAAGCGCGCCCCGGACGCCCCAGGTCGCCTCGCCGTTCAGGCCTTCACCGGTGACGAGGCTGTCGGCATAGCCGTCGTCGTCGATCCGCAGAAAGGTGAAGCCGGCTGCGACCCTGTCATTCAGCGGCCCGCTGACGTTTCCCCGGACGTGCATGCGCTCGAAGGAGCCATAGCTGGCTTCCAGACTGCCCCGGAAATCCTGTCCCGGCTTCCGCGTCGTGATCGAGATCGCCCCACCGGTGGTGTTGCGTCCGAACAGTGTTCCCTGCGGCCCGCGCAGGACCTCGATCCGGTCCACGTCCAGCAGGGTGATGTTGTTGGCGATCTGACGCGCGACATAGACCTCATCGACATAGGTCGCGACCGGCACGTCGAAGGTGGCGACCTGTTCGGTCGAGCCCAGGCCCCGGATGAAGTAGCTGACCGCCCCGCCGGTGCCGGTGTTCAGACCGCCCGTCAGACTGGGCGTGACGCGCACCAGGTCGGTGGTGTCCTCGACGATGGCGATTTCCAGCTGGGTGTCGGTGAAGGCGGTGACGGCCAGGGGCACGTCCTGGATGTTCTGCTCGCGGCGCTGGGCCGTGACGACGATGTCCTCGATCCGCGACGCCTGCTCCTGGGCGGGCGCGGTCTGGGCCGTGGCCGGAAGCGCGGACAGAAGGATCAGGCTGGAAACGCTCGTGAACAGCAACGCGGACCTACACATCGGTGGTTCTCCTGGCTCTGGATGACGGCGAACCCGACTCTGATCGGTCGGTTCTAATGGTATATCCTTATATCATTTGCGACGTCCCACAAGCGTCGCTACCCTGTCGTCGCATCGTCGTGTTTTACAGGCCACGGTCACGCTTATGACGGAACTGACATTCGCCTCCACCATGGTCCGCGACGACCGGCCCGCGCGCACGATCTATGAGGAGGTTCTGGCCAATCCGGCGCGTCGCGGCTTCGGTTTCGGCGATCGGGCGGCGGTCGTGAACATCGACGTGCAGCAGGCCTACACCCGCCCCGATCTGTTCCCGAAATCCGCCTATGTCACCGACCCGGACCAGATCGACTGGATCAACCGGCTCAGCGATGCGGCGCGGGCAGGGGGGCTGCCCGTGGTCTGGACCCGGGTCTGCTACAAACCCGACGGCGGCGACGCCGGCATCTGGGGCACCCGCACCGACACGCCCGACAGCCTGCAGAACATCAAGTTCGGGTCACCGCGCCACGCTTTCGATCCCCGCGCCCGGCCCGACTGCGAGACCGACCTGATCTTCGACAAGCGCATGCCGTCCGCCTTCCACGAAAGCCCGCTGCAGAGCTATCTGGTCTGGCACCGGATCGACACGGTGATCGTCACCGGCGGCTCGACCTCGGGCTGCGTGCGCGCCACCGCCGTCGACAGCCTGTCGCGCGGATACCGGACCATCGTCCCGGTCGAGTGCGTCGCCGACAAGCACGAGAGCTACCACTACGCCAACCTGACGGACCTGCTGCTCAAATACGCCGATGTCCTGCCGGCGGCCGAAGTCCTCAAGCACCTGGAGACCGCCCGATGATCCGCGCCCTCATGCTGGCCACGGCCCTGGCGATTTCCGCCTGCGCCTCCACCGCCGTCGCCGAGCCTGCGCCGGATCGCGTGCCCGCCGACCAGCGCGTGCCGCTGGATTTCCGTCGCACCACCCTGGTGGTCCGCGACATGGAGGCGTCTCTGGCCTTCTACCGCGCCATCGGCCTCGTCCCGATCTACGACAACATCATCCGCACCCCGCGCGACGCCCCCACCGATGCGGCGGCCGAGCGGTCCCTCCGCCTGGTCTTTCTGCGCGCCAACGACGACTACATCGGCATCATCGGCCTGATGGAATACGCCAAGCCCGAGCGCGAGCCGCGCCCGGCCCGCGCCGAGGACGATCGCATCCTGCATCCCGGCGACATCTACGACGGTGCCAGCGTGATACGGGTCAATTTCTCGTCCGTCTACGACCCCGACGGCCACTACATCGAACTGAACCAGGTGCTGAGCGATCTGCCGGTGGGGGAGTAGAACACCGTCTCCTCCCCATCGCTGCGCGACGGGGAGGAGACGTTAGGCACCCGCAGTACCGAGCTGGGCTATAGGTTAGTGTTGACCACTGAAAGACAAAAATAATTTAATATCAGAAACTTATCGTCCAAGTCTGATGTTGCGACCTAGGATTTGGACTCCTTGGACTCGGTATCGCCAGAGTCCAAACAACGGGCGATCTCCGACGCCGTCGCCGACCACGCCCCACCATCCGCCAGCCCCGCCAGCATCCGCCGCACCGCGCTCATCCGGAACGGCTGCCCGGCGACATAACTCGTCAACGTGAACCCCAACACCCGCCGGTCGTCCGCCCCCGCGGCCGCCTTCAGAAACGCCGCAGCCTCCAGCACCTGATCGGCCCAGGCGTCCTCGGTCTGACGCCGGTCGATCAGCAGGGTCCGGTCGTCCAGCTCGTTCATCAGTGGTACGGCCTGGACGACGCCCGCGTCGGTCGTCATCGCCACCGGCACCTCGTCCTGTTCCCAGTCCAGACAGACGTCGAACCCCGCCTCGGCGATCAGGGGCAGGGTGCGGAACGACTGCTGCCGGGCCGGGCTCATCCAGGTTCGCGGCGTCAGGCCAGCCCGCTCGAACGCCTCGCGTGTCCGACCCACCAGCGCCCGCTCCTCGTCCTCGCTCAGGCCCGAATGATGGATCGCGTCCGTCGACCAGCCATGCGCCGCGATCTCGTGCCCGTCCTCCAGCGCCGCCTCGACCAGCGGCCGATACCGCTCCAGGGCGATCCCGTTCACCGGCACCGTCGCCTTTAGCCCCGCCTCCTTCAATGCCCTCAGCAAGCGATACGCTCCGATGCGCGGGCCATAGTCGCGGGTCGTGTAGTGCCTCAAATCCGGCCAGGGCGTCTGCATCGCCCCGGGGTGCTTGAACGGCTTTCCCGACGGGTCGAGCATATGCCACTCGACCGGCATCACGATCATGACCGCCAGCCCCCGGTCGCCCGGCCAGCGTCCCTTGGGCCGCTCCGCCACCGGCCGCCAGCCGTACAGCGACTGGTCCATGCCGCGCCGTCGATGCGGATAGATCAGATGCTCCTCAGGCAGCATCGTCGAACCCATGGCCACCCGTCGCCAGTCCGCGCCGCTGGATGTCCGCCACTGTCTGGTCCCAGCAGTGCTCGCGGTAGTGGGCCGCGATCTCCGATCCCGTGGCGAACCAGACCTCGTCGCTGTGCCCCAGGATGTGCTCCAACGCGCTCTCGAAGGCCTGGATGCGGTGCGGCTGGCTGACCAGATAGGCGTGCAGCGGGATGCACATGACCGTGCCCGATTCCCGTCCCTCGGCCAGCAGCTGGTCGAAATGCCGCTTCAGGATGTCGGCGTATCGCCACGGGTCCAGACCCATCACCGAATAGCCGATGACGTCGTTGACCTCGAGCGAATAGGGCATGGACACCAGCCGCCCGGTCCGGGTCTTCAGCGGCTGGGGCTGGTCGTCCTGGAACAGGTCGCAGCTGTACCAGAAGTCGTGCTCGGCGATCAGATCCAGCGTTCGCGCCGTATGGGTCAGGGCCGGCGCCAGATAGCCCCGGATGCGCTGGCCCGTCGCCGCCTCGACCGACCGGATCGAGTCCTCCAGCACCGCCCGCTCCTGGGCCTCGTCCATGCCGTAGGAGTAGCGGGTGTTGTAGATGCCGTGGCTGAAGAACTCCCAGCCCCGCGCGTTGGCCGCCTCGATGATCTCCGGATGGTGGTCGATCAGGCCGATCGACAGCGACACCGACCCGCGCAGGCCATGCCGGTCCAGCAGGTCCTGCAGCCGCCAGTGTCCGACCCGGTTGCCCCAGTCCCTCTGGGAATACCCCACCACGTCAGGGGCCGGCCTCGGCCAGCCGGGACGCGACGGGTTCACTGGCGGATCGAATTCGTAGAACTCGATGTTCGGCGCGATCCAGAAGGCCAGGGCCTTGCCGCCGGGCCAGACGATCTTCGGGCGATCCCGGTACGGCCAGTGGTCATAGAGGTTGGGATCGGACCGGTTCACTCGGCCGCTTCCTGCCGCTCCGGCTCATAGCGGTCGCCCAGCGCCAGCATCTCTTCCAGCCCGATGCGGGCATTGACCCCGGCGAGGTCCGTCATCCGGTCCTTGTAGCCGACCGTGGACCCCTCGGCTTTCAGCGCGCGCAGAAAGCTTTCCGCCGCCGGAATCAGCGCCCTCACCAGCGCCCCCGGGCTGATGACCAGCTTGAAGCCCAGTTCGCCCAGCGCATCGCGCGTCAGGATCGGCGTCTTTCCGCCCTCGACCATATTGGCCATGGCGGGCGTGCGGCCCAGCGTCGCCACGATCCGTTTCATCTGCTCAAGATCGCCCGGCGCCTCGACGAACACAACGTCGGCCCCGGCCTGGGCATAGGCGACGGCGCGCTCCATGGCCGGCTCGAACCCCTCCACGGCGATGGCGTCGGTCCGGGCGATGATGAGGGTCTCTTCGGATCGCCGGGCGTCCAGCGCCGCGTGGACCTTGCCCACCATGTCCTCCAGCGACGCGACGCCCTTGCCCGCCAGATGGCCGCACCGCTTGGGAAAGGTCTGGTCTTCCAGCTGGATCGCGCGCGCCCCGTTGCGCTCGAACACCTTGACCGTGCGGGCGACGTTCAGGGCGTTGCCGAAGCCGGTGTCGGCATCGACGATCAGGGGGATGTCCACCCGCTCGCAGATGCGAGCCACCACATCGGCGACATGGTCGAAGCTGACCAGCCCCAGGTCCGGCCGCCCCAGCTGGGTATAGGCGATCGACGCCCCCGACAGATAGACGGCCTCGAACCCGGCCTGTTCGATCAGCAGGGCCGACAGGGCGTCGAAGGCTCCGGGAGCATGGACCGGCGCGCCGGGCTGGGTCAGGCGGCTTCTCAGGCTCACGCGGCGGCTCCGGTCTCGGGTTGGGCGGAACGCTTCAGATGGGCGATCAGCCCTCCGTCGCGCATCATCGCCGTCAGGTGGTCGGGGAAGGGGGCGAAGGCGTAGCTCCGTCCCTGGGTCTCGTTGGTCAATCGCCCGGCCTCCAGATCGAGGCTCAGCCGGTCTCCGGCGGTGATTTGATCGGCCTCGGCCAGGGTGACGGCGGGCAGGCCCAGGTTGATGGCGTTGCGCCAGAATATCCGCGCGAACGATCGGGCGATCACGGCCCGCACCCCCAGCCGCTTCAGCGAAACCGCCGCCTGCTCACGCGACGACCCCAGGCCGAAGTTCAGCCCCGCCACCACGAAGTCGCCGGGCCGCACCGCGCTCGCGAACGTCGGATCGACCGCCTCCAGGCAGTGGGCGGCGAGCGCGTCCGGCTCCAGCTTCATCCGATGGCCGGGGGCCAGCAGATCGGTGTCGATCTGATCGCCGAAGACGAAGGCGCGGCCGATAGGAGAGGGGGTCATGCCGCCGCCCTCCGCTGGCCCAGATACCCGCGCGGATCGACGATCCGGCCCGCGATCGCCGCCGCCGCAACGCTGTAGGGGGAGCCCAGATAGACCTCCGCCCCCGCATGGCCCATCCGGCCCTTGAAGTTGCGGTTGGTGGTCGAGATGCAGACCTCGCCGTCGGCCAGCAATCCCGCTCCCATGCCCGCGCAGGCGCCGCATCCCGACGGCATCAGGGTCGCCCCCGCCGCCATCAGGGTCGCCAAGGTGCCGTCGCGCGACGCCGCCTCCGTCACCCGCGAAGACGCCGGGGCTACCAGCAGGCGCACGCCCGCCGCGACCCTCTGGCCCGCCAGGACGCGCGCCGCCATCCGCAGGTCCTCCAGCTTGGCCCCCACGCAGGCCCCGACATAGGCCTGGTCGATCCGGCGGCCCTCGGCCTCGGCCACCGCCACGCTGTTGGCGGGCGAATGAGGCAGGGCGATCATGGGCGGCAGCGCGCCCGCGTCGAACCGGTGGACGGCCTCGTAGTCCGCGTCCGGATCCGACGCCCAGGCCCGCGCCGCCGCCTCGTCCTCGACCGGAGTTCCGGCCTCTCGCAGCCAGCCGAAGGTCGTCGCGTCCGGGGCCACCACCCCGGTCTCGGCCCCCAGTTCGGCCGCCATATTGGTCAGGACCAGCCGCTCGGGCATGGACATGGCCTCGACCGTCGGGCCGGCGAACTCCACCGCCCGGAAGGCGTTGTCCATGCCCAGTTCGCGGCACAGGAACAGCATCATGTCCTTGGCCGTGACGCCGCCCCTCAGCGCCCCACGCCACTCCACCCGGATCGTCGCCGGCACCTGCAGCCAGGTGCGACCGGTCGCCGCGATCGCCGCCATGTCGGTCGCGCCATACCCCGCCGCATAGGCCCCGAACGCCCCCGCCATCGGCGTGTGGCTGTCGCCGCCCGCCACCAGCATGCCCGGTCGCACCAGCCCCCGTTCGGCCAGCAGCATGTGGCCGATGCCCTCCATGTCGTAGAACCGGCCCACCCCATGCTCGGCCGCGAACCGTCGCGTCAGGCTCAGGATCGCCGCGCTTTCGGCGTCGACCGCCGGGACATAATGATCGGACGCGATCACCACCTTCGACGGGTCCCACAGCCCCCGGCCCAGCTCGGCCAGCATGGGTCCCCACCGCCTCGGACCCGACGAATCGTGGGCGAAGCACAGGTCGACTTCGGCCGTCACCAGATCGCCCGCGCGGGTGTCCGCGCGGCCGGACGCCTTGGCGGCGACCTTTTCGACGAGCGTCCTGCCCTCTATGGCCTTGGCTCCAGCCATTCTCACACCGACACGCGCGCGGCGGTGGACCGCGCAAAAGATATAATCTTATATCATTTGCTCTCGTGGACTTGCCAAGGCAATTCCGCCGACGAAACGACGAAGGACCGACCCATGGCCGACGGCAGCCCCTCCCCCCAGAACCAAGATGCCACCCAGACCTATCGCTGGGACGACCCGTTCGATCTCGACGGCCGCCTGACCGATGACGAGCGGATGATCCGTGACGCCGCCCGGTCCTATGCCCGGGACCGGCTGCTGCCCCGCGTCGTCGCCGCCTTCCGGGACGAGGTCTTCGACCGCGCCATCATGACCGAGATGGGCGAGATGGGCTTCCTCGGCGCCATGCTGCCCGAACAGTACGGCGGCGCGGGCGCCAGCCACGTCGCCTATGGCCTGATCGCGCGCGAGATCGAGGCGATCGACAGCGGCTATCGCTCGGCCATGTCGGTCCAGTCGTCGCTGGCCATGTATCCGATCTACGCCTTCGGCTCTGAGGAACAGCGCATGCGCTTCCTGCCCCGGATGGCGGCGGGCGAGCTGATCGGCTGCTTCGGCCTGACCGAGGCCGACGGGGGGTCCGACCCCGCCTCGATGAAGACCAAGGCGGTCAAGGTCGAGGGCGGCTACCGCCTGAACGGCGGCAAATACTGGATCACCAACTCCGCCATCGCCGACCTGGCCATCGTCTGGGCCAAGCTTGATGACGTCATCCGCGGCTTCATCGTCGAGCGCGACTTCGACGGCTTCACCACCGGCAAGATCGGCGACAAGCTGTCGCTCCGCGCCTCCATCACCGGCGACATCGGCCTGAACGACGTCTTTGTGCCAGAGGACAACCTGTTGCCGGGCGTCAAGGGCCTGCGCGGCCCCTTCTCCTGCCTGAACAAGGCCCGCTACGGCATCGCCTGGGGGGCCATGGGTGCCGCCGAGTTCTGCCTGCACGCCACCCGCGACTATGTCGCCGAGCGCATGCTGTTCGGCCGCCCGCTGTCGTCACGCCAGCTGGTGCAGAAGAAGCTGGCCGACATGTCGACCGACATCGCCCTCGGCTTCGAGGGGGCCTATGCGCTCGGCCGCCTGCTCGACACCGGTGCCTTCGTGCCCGAAGCCATCTCGATGATGAAGCGCAACAACTGCGGCAAGGCCCTGGCCATCGCGCGCGAGGCCCGCGACATGCATGGCGGCGCCGGCATCACCGGCGAACTCCACGTCATGCGCCACGCCATGAACCTGGAGACCGTCAACACCTACGAAGGCGCGCACGACGTGCATGCCCTGATCCTCGGGCGGGCGATCACGGGCGAGAGCGCGTTCTAGGCGGGCCCTCCCGCAGGGTCAGGCCGTCAGCACCGCGTCCCGCGCCAGCCGTTCGCGCGAGGCCTTCCAGACCGGATCCTGCATCGCATACCGGGCCTTGGCGGGCGCGACGACCCCGGCGTCGCGCTCGAACCGTGCCAGATCGTAGCCCGGGGCTATCGGCGTGCGCATGAAGTCGAGAAAGGCCCCCGTGCGCGAGGCGAAGGTCACGCGGGCCTCGGGCAGGGCGGCATAGCGCCGGGCGGTGGCTCCGAAGGCTTCAGGCGGTCGACCCGTCACCCGTTCGACGTGATCGGTCAAGCCGTGAAAGGCGAAAGCGCCCTGTTTGTGATCCCTCACCCGGTGGCGGAACCCGCTGAGTTCCGCCGCCGGCACGCCTTGCATGCGCGCGGCCTTCAGGAAGAGCCACATCGGCATCTCGAACCGCATCACACCGCGGTCCAGCGCCGTCGCGACCTCTTTCGCCATGCCGGCTGTCGACAGGAGTTGGGGTCCGGTCGGTCGATAGGCGCGTCCTGCATGGCGGTCGGGATCGATCAGGGCCCCGACGATCACAGCGGCGATGTCCTCGTTCGACGGAGGCGCATTCAGGCTGTTCCCGGTCAGCGACGGCAGCACGCCCAGCTGTGCTGCGAAATTGATCAGCCTCAGATAGTTGTCGGCGAAAAAGCCCGGCGCGACCAGGGTCACACCCAGGCTCAGTCCTCTCAGCCTCTGCTCCATCTGCCAAAGCTGGCGCGTCTCGAACGCCGGGTGCCGCTCGCACGCCAGCCACTGTCCGAGGGCGACGGTGGACTCCAGCCGGGCTTCCTGCGCCGCCCTCAGGAACAGGTCGGCCGCCTCGATCATGCGGGGGTCGAACGGCGGCACCAGATAGGCCCGGCCGACGCCGCGCATGGCCGTCTGCATCACTGCGGGATCGAACAGGTCCCCGACCTGAACCTCGCAGCCCAGGTCGGCGAGGACGCGGGCCCGCGCGTCGGCGCTGCGCACCAGAACCCGTACGGGCCAGTCCAGCCCCCGGAGCTGGCGCGCGACGGCTCCGCCGGTCTTGCCCGTCGCGCCCGTGACCAGGATCAGGGGCCGGCTCACGCGCCCGCCCCTTGTTCGGATGCCGCGTCGACGTTGCGCGCTTCCAGCCGCTCGATCCGGCGCGCCAGCCCATCCAGGTCGTCGCGCAGGTCATCCTCGGGCCGGCGATCGAGCGCCTCCGCAAATCGCGCGAGGACGTCTCGCAGGGCGGCCAAACGGCGAAGAGACATCTGTAAATCCATTTAGATGATGAACGTCATTTTCTTTTAGAGTATGGTCATCATCTTTTCAAGCCGCTACGCTGCATCATGCGCAAATCGAGGGAAGCCACGGCCGAGGGCCGCGATCTGATCGTCCAGACCGGGGCGCGGATGATCCGAGAACGCGGCATCGAGGGAACCAGCGTGGCCGAGGTCATGGCCGCTGCGGGTCGCACGCACGGCGGCTTCTATCGGCATTTCCAGACCAAGGACGCCCTGGTCCAGGCCTGCCTGGACGCCGCGTTCGATCAGATGCTGACCGTCATTGCCGACCCGCCGCCAGCCGAGGGACGCCGGGGCTTCGAGGCCTTCGCCCGCTTCTATCTGTCCGATGACCACCTGCTGAACCCGGGGTTCGGCTGCCCCGCGGCCGCGCTGAGCTCCGAGATCGCCTGGGCCCCCGACGGGACGCGCGCGGTCTTTACGCGCGGAATGGATCGCATGATCGCGGCGGTCGCAGAAACGCTCGACGTTGGACCGGCCGACCGAGAGGTCGAGGCGACGCGCCGGCTCATATTGCTGATCGGCGCGATGTCTACCGCGCGGGCCGTGGACGCCCCTTTGGCCTTGGCCCTGCGAAAGGCGGCCCTCGACTCGGTTCTCGCGGCCTGAGCCGCCTCAGCCGAACTCCACCAGCACGTCATCCGCTGCCACCGGGTCGCCCGCCTTGGCCGCCACGGTCTTCACCACGCCGTCGCGTTCGGCCTTGAGGATGTTCTGCATCTTCATGGCCTCGATGATGGCGACGGTCTCGCCGGCCTTGACCTCCTGGCCCACGGCGACGGCGATCGACACCACCAGCCCCGGCATCGGCGACTGGATCAGCTTGGAGGTGTCGGCCGCCGCCTTCTCGGGCAGGCGGGCGAACAGTTCGGCCTGACGCGGGGTGAACACCCGCACCCGGGCCTTCGCCGCACCCGAGCGCACGGTCCAACCGTCGGCGGTGCGGGCGACCTCGGCGGTGAAGGCCTGGTCGTCCAGGACGGCGCGGAACTGCGCCAGCCCCGGCCGCCAGTCGATGTCGGATAGGCGCAGAACCCGGTCCTCGCCCGCCAGCTCAAGCGCCAGAACCTCGTCCTCGTCGTAGCCCAGCGACACCCCGTGGGCGTCGCGGTCGACCAGCACGATCCAGTCCGTACGCTCCGACGGATCGCCCGCCTGTTCGGCCATGATCTCGTTCATGGCGCAGGCCGCTGCGATCATGACGTCCAGCCGGCGCCGGTCCGGCTCCGCGCCCCGGAAGCCGTCCGGGAACTCGTCCCTGATGTAGCTGGTCGACAGGGCGCCCGAGCGGAACCGCTCCTGGTCCATCACCGCTGCCAGGAACGGCACATTGTGCCCCACGCCCGCCAGATGGGTATCCTCCAGCGCCCGGCGCATGCCGTCCACCGCCGCGATCCGGGTCGGGGCCCAGGTGTTCAGCTTGGCGATCATGGGGTCGTAGAACATCGAGATCTCGTCGCCTTCGCGGACGCCCGAGTCGTTCCGCACCGTGTAGCCGTCCTGCTCGCCTTCCTCGGGCTGCTCGTAGCGGACCAGGCGGCCGATGGAGGGCAGGAAGCCGCGATAAGGGTCCTCTGCGTAGATGCGGCTCTCGATGGCCCAGCCGTTGATGGCCAGCTGTCCTTGCGTGAAAGGCAGGCGCTCGCCTGCCGCCGAACGGATCATCTGTTCGACCAGATCGACGCCGGTGATCAGCTCCGTCACCGGATGCTCGACCTGCAGCCGGGTGTTCATCTCCAGGAAGAAGAAGCTGCGGTCCTGACCCGCCACGAACTCCACCGTTCCGGCCGAGTCGTAGTTGACTGCCCGCGCCAGGGCGACGGCTTGGGCTCCCATGGCTTCGCGCGTGGCCTCATCCAGCAGGGGGGAGGGGGCCTCCTCGATGACCTTCTGGTTCCGCCGCTGGATCGAGCACTCGCGGTCAAACAGGTGGACGATGTTCCCATGCTTGTCGCCCAGCACCTGGATCTCGATGTGGCGCGGGTCGATGATGAACTTTTCCAGGAAGACCCGGTCGTCGCCGAACGCGGTCTGGGCCTCGGCCTTCACCGCGGCGAAGCCCTCGGCCATGTCGTCATCGGAATGGGCGACGCGGATGCCCTTGCCGCCGCCGCCGGCCGAGGCCTTGATCATCACCGGATAGCCGATCTGGCGCGCGATCTCGACGGCGTGGTCGGTGGTCTCGATGAGGCCCATGTGGCCCGGCACAGTCGAAACGCCCGCCTCGGCGGCGAATTTCTTGGACGTGATCTTGTCGCCCATGGCCTCGATGGCCCCGGGGTTCGGACCGATGAAGGCGATGCCCTCGGCCTCCAGCCGCCGCGCGAAGACAGGGTTCTCGGACAGGAAGCCGAATCCGGGATGCACCGCCTGCGCGCCCGAACGACGCACCGCCTCCACGATCTTGTCCTGCACCAGATAGCTCTCGGCGGTGGGCGACGGGCCGATGTGGATCGCCTCGTCGGCCATTTCCACGGCCATCGACCCGGCGTCGGCGTCGGAGTGGACGACGACCGTCGCTATGCCCATCCGTCGGGCGGTCTTGATGATGCGGACGGCGATCTCGCCCCGGTTCGCGATCAGGATCTTGTCGAACATGGGCCGGTTCGTAGGCGGTGGCGCGCCGTCGGTCCATACCTGCGCCGCCGGGCCCGGGCAGGGGGCATGGATGAACGCCGCGACCATTCCCCGTTCAGGCGAACCGTCACATGATCGCCGTTCTGGGTTGGCAAGGTCGCCCTTGATCGGCTTTAACCCTCGCCGACCCCTTCGACTGACTGGCCTGGAGTTCGCCAATGAACCGCTTCCTGACCGCCGTCTCGGCGACCGCCCTCCTGCTCACGGCGTCCGTCGCGTCCGCTCAGGACTTCCGCGCCCTGGCCCAGACCGACCTCGTGGCCGCGCGCGACGAGCTGCGCGCCAACCACCCGGCCGCAGTCATCCCCGGCGCGGCGGGCGACACCTTCCGTGCCTGGATCGACGCCGGCTTGACGGACGCCCAAGGCCGCATCGGCCAGGTCAACTCCGGCGACGCCCACGCCTATCTGATGCGCTACTACGGCGCCGGCTTCCGCGATTCCAACATCTCCATCCGGCCGACGTTCGAGGGTCTGGGCCCCTATTTCGGCATCAGCTGGCCCGGCGTCGCCACCGGCTGGCGCAACGGCCGCTATGAGGTCACCTATGTGAAGCCGGGCGTCCGCAACGCGCCCCGCGTCGGCGACGTCGTGGTCAGCTGCAACCTGACCCCGATCGAGGAATACGCCCGCGGCAAGCTCGACAAGTGGGAAGGCAACCTGGAGACCGAGTCCGGTCGCGTGACCTCGGCCCCCTACCTGCTGTGGAACCGCAACAACCCCTTCGTCTCGGGCCTGCCCTCGACCTGCGAGTTCCAGCGCGGCGGTCGGGGCCGCGCCCGCGCCATCGATCTGCGTCCCATCCCGCTGGTGGCCGGTGATCTCGAGGCCGCCTACCGCGCCACCGTCTACATGCCGCCCGCCACGCCGCTGAACGTCGAGACCGTGAACGGCCGCCCGTGGGTCCATGTCCATTCCTTCGCCGACAGCGCCGGCTGGAGCGCCTTCAACAGCCTGGTCGAAAACCAGGCCGCCGCCCTGCGCGGACCCCAGGGCTTCGTGCTGGACCTGCGCGCCGCCGCCGGGACCTCGGCCTTCACCTCGACCGCGCGCGGCTATGGCCTGGCCAACCGCATCTGGACGCCCGAGTTCACCGTCAGCCGCCAGCCGGCCGCCGGCGAGATCACCTATCGCGCCACCGCCGGCAATCGCCAGTGGTACGCCGACACCCTGGGCCGGATGCGGGCCGATCCCCTGTTCGTTCAGGAGAACACTCCGGTCATCGAACAGACCCAGGCCATCGTCGAGGCGTTCGACGCCGCGCTCGCCGCCGGTCAGCAGATATTCACCCTGGCCGGCCGTCCCGCGGTGCCGGACACGGGCGCGCCCAACCCCGTCCAGGGCCCGGTCGTGGTCCTGGTCGACGCCGGCTGCTCGGGCGGTTGCCTGGACACGCTGGACCTTCTGGTTCGCTTGCCGAACGTCCGCATCGCCGGCTCGACCACGGCGACCGATTCGATCTTCATCGAACCGACCGTCATGCGCCTGCCGTCGAACTATTCGGACCTCAGCTACGGCCACAAGGCCTGGACCAGCCGCCAGCGCGGCAACAACCAGCCCTTCACCCCGGCCCAGGGCCTGGCCTACACCGGCAATCCCGCCGACGAGACCGCCGTCCGCGAATGGGTCGGCACCCTGTTCGGGGGCTGAGGCATGCTGGCGCGCTAACGCGGGCGACGCGGTCGCCCGCTGCTTGAGCGGGATCTGAGCGAGTTGGGCCGGGCAGGGAACACCTCGCCCGGCCCTTTCGATTGCTGGCAGCATCGCCGGGTTGCTCGTCGCGCACTGGTCGCACAGGGGCGGGACGTTTGTCGTCGGAGGTCGCCGTGGGTGGTTAGCGGACGCCGAGACTACCCTTCAGCCGCTGAGGTAACTCAGGCCCGGTTGGCGGCGTAGGATGGGGACTCACGAGTCGATCTGAGATGAAGCCGATCTTCTGCTGTATCGCCCCACTGATTGGTGCCGCTCTCGCGGTTTTCGCCTTGCTGATGGTTTCGTCAGTCAGCATCGCTGCGCCCGCGTCGGCCATGCAGGGCATGTCCGTTGAAAACTGCGCGGACATGGTTCCGGGAAAGGGTGGACCGCCCTGCTCGGCAGAGTGCGCTGTCATCTGCCACGCGCTGGTCTTGTCTCCTCCAGTAGTGGATAAGGTGACTGTGTTCCAACGTGTGTCCTATTCGGCCTCCTGCCTGGGATTGATGTCAGTGCTCGTTGAAGGCGATGACCCGCCACCTCGATAGGCGGGCGTGTTCAACGAACTCAACTCACTCATCATCATACGGAGTTTTCAAATGAAGAACGTGTTCACCGTGGCGGGCCTGATTCTACTCGCATCTGGAACCGCCGCGTTTGCGGCGTCGCCCGAGACCGTGATCCAGGCCGTCGCCTCTTGTTGCGACGCTCTGGCGGCCTGCTGCCAAGGCGCTTCGATGCCTTGCTGCCCCTAACTGCCTGCTGAGTTAGGCGCGGAACGCCCGGTCGAAAGGCCGGGCGTTTTGTCTGAGTGGTTGTTCGAGGTGGGTCGGAACCGATCATCAGCCTCGCTCCTGATCCCGGTGTTGACGACCCGATCATCCCGCCCTTGGCAGCGACCGTAGCCACCCCCACATCCGCATCATGACCGAGACCGCCACGCCCCACCGCTCCGCCGCCGGCTTCGACCTGACCCCGCCGTCGGAGGGCCAGCGCGTCGCGCTCGAAGCCGATCTGAGCGCAGAGGAGAAACGCGTCCTCCTCTCCCACGGCACGGAGGCTCCCTTCTGCGGCGTCCTGCTGGGTGAGAAGCGGTCGGGCGTCTACGTCTGTCGCCAGTGCGGCCTGCCCCTGTTCCGCGCCGGCACCAAGTTCGAGAGCGGCACCGGCTGGCCCAGCTTCACCCAGCCGGTCAGCGACGATCATGTCACCGCCATCGTCGACCGGTCCTATGGCATGACCCGCACCGAGACCGTCTGCGCCCGCTGCGGCGGCCACCAGGGCCACGTCTTCCCCGACGGTCCGCCCCCGACCGGCCTGCGCTACTGCATCAACTCGGTCGCGCTCCAGTTCGTGCCCGAGGGCACCCCTCTGCCCGATCCCCTGGGGCGCGGCGACGGCGTCGCGTGACGCGGTCGAATCCGGTCGGTCGCCATCGCGCCGCATTTGAGGCTAGACTGAACGTCAGTCCGGAGTTCCGCCCATGCTGATCGCCCTCGGTCTCGCCGCCGCCCTTACCGCGTCCGACCCCGACCTGATCGCCACGGCGCCTGCCGGGACCGGCTCGGTGATCGTGGGGGCCGAGGCGCCGGTCGCCGACGCGGTGCCGGATCCTCAGTCGACGGCGATCACGCCTCACAACCTCACCACCCAGCAGCAGATCGATCGCTGGCTGTCGGCGCGGACGGCCGAGACCGAACCCTTCGCCGACGACGGCAGCCCCGTCGATGACCGCAGGATGCACGGCTATGTCAGCGGCTCCATCGGCTCCAACGACTTCAGCGCGGTCGAGGTCGGCGTCTCCCTGCCGGTCGGCGAGAACGGCCGGATCGACCTGACCTATCAGCAAGTTCGCAACGGTCATGGCCTCTACGGCTACGGCTACGGATATGGCTATGGCGGATACGGTTACGGCTATGGCGGCGGTCTCTACGGCGATCGCCGCGGTCAGGGGTACGACGACCTGGACGGCCCGCCGCTGAACGCCCCCAATTCCTTCTTCGGCCCGGGTTGGAGCCACGCGGGCCGCGACCGCTCGCGCGAGCCCCGCACCTCCATCGGCCTGTCCTACCAGTCCGGCAGCGACCGCAAGCGCGCCGACGACCGCCGCCGCTGAACGGGTGATGTCCAAACGCAAAAGGCCCGGTCTCGTGACCGGGCCTTGTTCGTTCAGATGGTGCCGCCGGGGGGAATCGAACCCACGACCTCAGCCTTACCAAGGATGCGCTCTACCACTGAGCTACGGCGGCCTGTTCTGAGGAAGCGGCCGTATAGCCACTGGAGTGTCGGGGGGGAAGCCCCTTGCCGCGAAAGATTTCCCGGTGCTGACTGCGACCATGACCGAGCCGCCCGAGACACCGTCCACCCCGCCCGCCGTCCGGCTCGAGGCGGCGCCGACGCGGGAGCCGTCGGCCAAGTCCGAACGCGCCGCCCGCCTGGCCAAGGCGCTCCGGGAAAATCTCCGTCGCCGCAAGGCCCCCAAACCGGCCCGCCCCACCGACAGCTGACCGCTCACCGAACGTGACCGCATCCTCCCCTTTCGCAACGCACCCGGGCCGCGCTAGATAGCCGGCTCGCCGGGACGGTCGATCCTTGCGGCTTCAAGGACGACATGGACAGCATTACGGTTCACGGCAACGGCCCGCTGCACGGCGAGATCCCGGTCTCGGGGGCCAAGAACTCGGCCATCAAGCTGATGGCGGCCTCGATCCTGACGGACCAGCCGCTGCGCCTGACCAATATGCCGCGTCTGGCCGACACCAAATTCCTGGGCCGGCTGCTGCGCTCCTTCGGCGTCGAGGTGACGGAGAACGGCCACGGCTCCGAGCAGGAGACCCTGTTCCATGCCGCCGAGATCAGTTCGACCTTCGCCCCCTACGACCTGGTCCGTCAGATGCGGGCCAGCTTCAACGTCCTGGGCCCGCTGCTGGCGCGCACCGGCCACGCCAAGGTCTCCCTGCCGGGCGGCTGCACCATCGGCGCGCGCCCCGTCGATCTGCACATCGACGCCCTGACCCGGCTCGGCGCCTCCATCCACCTGGAGGAGGGTTATGTCTCGGCCATGGCACCCGGTGGGCTGCGCGGGGCCGAGATCGAGTTTCCCTTCGTCTCGGTCGGCGCGACCGAACACACCCTGATGGCCGCCGTCCTCGCCCGGGGCACCACCGTGCTGAAGCGTGCCGCCCGCGAGCCCGAGATCGGCGACCTGGCCCGCTGCCTCGTCATGATGGGCGCGAACATCGAGGGCATCGACACGGATACCCTGGTGATCGAGGGCGTCACCTCCCTCTCGGGCGGCGACTGGTCGGTCATCCCCGACCGGATCGAGATGGGCTCCTACGCCTGCGCCGCCGCCATGGCGGGGGGCGAGGTCCGCCTGACCCGCGCCCGTCCCGACCTCATCACCGCCCTCACGGACAAGATGACCGCCGCGGGCGTCGAGATCGAGCCGACCGACGACGGCGTCATCGTCCGCCGCGACCCGTCCGTCCGGCTCCGGGCCACGAACGTCGCGACCGAGGTCTATCCGGGCTTCGCCACCGACCTCCAGGCCCAGTTCATGACCCTGATGACCACCGCCGACGGCGTCAGCGTCATTCACGAGAACATCTTCGAGAACCGCTTCATGCACGCGCCCGAGCTGGCGCGTCTGGGCGCCGACATCTCGGTCCATGCGGGCGAGGCCCACGTCACTGGCGTGGATCGGCTGAAGGGGGCCCCGGTCATGGCCACCGACCTGCGCGCCTCGGTCAGCCTGGTGATCGCCGGCCTCGTCGCCGAGGGTGAAACCTCGATCGGTCGCGTCTATCATCTGGATCGCGGTTTCGAGCGTCTGGAAGAAAAGCTCGGTGCCTGCGGGGCCGACATCCGACGGGTGAAGGGCCCGCCCGTCGAAGGACCGGACGATGACCACTGAGGATCTGGCGAGCGCGCCGATCACGAGCGAGGAGGGTGAGGCGCTGCGGCAGGCCGCGGGCGGCTCCAGCGCGCCCCTGCGCCTGCTCGCCGAGGACGGCGAGGACCTGGCCATCATCTCCGCCGCGCTTCAGGACGCCATCCTTCGCCCCGCCGACATCGTCTGGGAAAAGGGCGCGCGTCGCCTGACCATCGAGCTTTCGCGCTTCTGCTGGGAATGCGGCGGCACCTGGGTGCGGGCGGCCATGCAGTTCGGCGACGTCCAGGCGGTCAAGAGCCGGGGCCTGCCGCGCCTGCCCGACACCCCGCTGGAGCTTCTCGCCATCCACTTCATCGAGGGCGAGCCGCCGGGCGGCAAGGTGATCCTGATGTTCGCGGGCGGCGGCGACCTGCGGGTCGACGTCGAATGCCTGGACGCCGTCGTCGCCGATCTGTCCGAGCGCTGGCAGGCCCGCATGGCCCCCACCCACCTGGACGGCCCCCCGTCCGGCAAGGACGCCGAATGACCGATCAGAGGCTGGCCAGCGTCGAACTGGACGAGGCGACGCTGCCGTCCGCCACCGCCGAGATCGAGCACGAGCGCCGCGTCGCCATCTTCGACCTGGTCGAGAAGAACGCCTTCGCCCCGCACGAGGCCGACGCCGGCCCCTATGGGCTCAAGCTCTCGCTCCAGGACAACCGGCTGGTGTTCGATATCAGCGGCATCGACTTCGCCCGCACCTACGCCCTGTCGCTGACGCCGCTGAAGCAGGTGCTGCGCGACTATCTGCTGATCTGCGACAGCTACTACGAGGCCCTTCGCGGTTCCTCGCCCAGCCAGATCGAGGCCGTCGACATGGGCCGCCGCGGCCTGCACAACGAGGGGGCCGAACTGCCCAAGGCCCGCCTCGACGGCAATATCGCCATCGACCACGAAACCGCCCGGCGGCTCTTCACCCTGGTCTGCGCCCTGTATCGGCGCGGCTGAACTCGACTAACCCGTCGTTTTCGTGCATTAGCGCCCACTTCTTACGGCTCGCGTCCCCGCCCGGCGCGAGCCTCGATTCGTATTCACGGGGCGCAGGAGGCCGCATGGCCAAGGAAGAACTGCTCGAGTTTCCCGGCACGGTGTCGGAACTGCTGCCGAACGCCACCTTTCGCGTGACGCTCGAGAACGATCACGAGATCATCGCCCACACCGCCGGCAAGATGCGCAAGAACCGCATCCGCGTCCTGGCCGGCGACAAGGTCCTGGTCGAGATGGCGCCGCATCGAGCTGCTGGCGCTGATCGGCATAACGCCGGTTCACATCGACCCCGCCGACATCGACGAGACCCCTCTGAAGGCCGAGGAGCCCCCGCGCCTCGCCGTGCGGCTGGCCCGCGCCAAGGCCCAGGCCGTGCTGGCCCGCCATCCCGACGCTGTCGTCCTGTCCGCCGACACCGTCGTCGCGGTCGGCCGCCGCCTGCTGGAAAAACCCGCCGATGCGGCCGAGGCCGAGCGGTTCCTGCGTCTGCTGTCCGGCCGCAACCACCGCGTCTTCACCGCCGTGGCCGTGGCCACCGCCGCCCGTGTCACCCACCGCTGCGTCGAGACCCGCGTGACGATCAAACGCCTGTCGGAGCCTGAGATCGCCGCCTATGTCGCGGGCGGCGACTGGCGCGGCAAGGCGGGCGGCTACGGCATCCAGGGCCCGGCCGCCGCCTTCGTCACCCGCATCGTCGGCAGCCACCCCGCCGTCATGGGCCTGCCCCTGCCCGAGACCGTCAATCTGCTGGCGGGCACCGGCTGGCGGCGATGAGTGGGCTCGAAGCCTTCCTGGATGATACCCCCGGCGAGACGCGCGGCATCCTGGCCCGCGACGGCCGCTTCGAGCGTCTGCTGATTCAGCGCGACGACGATCCGCCCCAGACCCGGCTGGGTGCCCGCTCGGTCGGCCGCGTGGTCGATGTGGAGGCCGGCTTCAACGCCGCCTTCGTCGATCTGGGCGCGCCCGGTCCCGCCGCCTTCCTGCCGCTGGGGCAGGGGCCTCGCCTCCGCGAGGGCGAGGCCGTCGAGGTCCAGACCACCGCCGAACCCCGCGAGCGCAAAGGCCCGACCGTCCGATTGCTCGGCCCGACCGAGGGCCCACCGCGCCTGATCGCCTCGGGTCCCGATGTCGCCGCCGAACTGGCCCGCCTCGCCCCCGGCGTCCCGATCCAGACCGGCCCCGCCGCCATCCAGGCCGCCTGGGACGCGGAAGGAGAAGCCCTGTCCGATGGGGCCGTGTTCGCCGACCTCGCGTTCGATCTGGCCGTCCAGCGCACGCGCGCCCTCATCGCCGTCGACATCGACTACGCCCACCTGCCGGGCCGCGACCCCAGAAAGGGCCGCCACCGCGCCAATCAGGAGGGCCTGCGCCACGCCGCCCGTCTGATCCGGCTCAAGAGCTGGGGCGGTCTCGTGGCCATCGACCTCGTGGGCACGCGTCTTGACGCCGAGAGCCTCGGCCGCGCCGCCCGGTCCGCCTTCGCCGACGAGCCCGAGGCGGTGCTCGGCCCGCTGAACCGGTTCGGCGTGCTGCAACTGTCTCTGCCCTGGCGGCGCACCCCGATCGAGGATCGGCTGAGGGGCTGGGACGGGGCCCAGGCGCCCATGACCCGCGCCATCGCCCTCGCGCGCCGTTTGCGCATGCGGATGCTGCAGGACACCGCGACGCCGCGCTTCACCGCCCGCTGCGCCCCTGCCGAGGCGACCCTGGCTGCCCCCCTGATCGCCCGCCTCGGCCCCCGGGCGGCGATCCTGGCCGATTCGGCCGTCCGTCCCGGCCACGCCGACATCGAGGAGGGCTGATGGCCTGTCCCATCTGCAAGAAGAACCCGTCGGCAGAGGCCTACAAGCCCTTCTGCTCGCGCCGCTGCGCGGACCTGGATCTGCAACGCTGGCTCACCGGCGCCTACGTCCTGCCCGAGGTCGATGAAGCCATCCCCGACGCCGACCCCGAGGAGGGGTAGGGGGCGACGAGGGACCGCGCCGTCTCTCCCTCCCCTTCAGGGGAGGGCAGATCGCGCAGCGATCGGGTGGGGGCGGCCCCGCGCGACAAAGGCGATGTTCGCGCCCGCATCGCCCGGCCGCCCCCACCCGGTCTCCGCTCCGCTTCCACCTCTCCTCGGCTCGCAGGCGAGCCTTCGTCGACCCCAAGGGGGAGGGAGGAGACGCCCGCGTCGTCGCCTGCTACTCAGACGGGACGCGGGGAGGAATCGCATGCGCATCGGGCTCTATCCCGGCACCTTCGATCCGGTCACGAACGGCCACATGGACATCATCGGTCGGGCGGTGAAGCTGGTCGATCGTCTCGTGATCGGCGTCGCCCAGAACGACGACAAGGGCCCCTTGTTCACGACCGCCGAGCGTGTCCAGATGGTGAAGGCCGAGGTCGCGGGCCTGAACGCCGACATCGACGTCCAGCCCTTCTCGTCCCTGCTGATGCATTTCGCCGAACACCTGAGCGCCAACGTCATCGTGCGCGGGCTGCGCGCCGTCGCGGACTTCGAGTACGAGTTCCAGATGACTGCGATGAACCAGCGCCTCAATGACGACATCGAGACCGTCTTTCTGATGGCCGACCCCCGCCACCAGGCCATCGCCTCGCGGCTGGTCAAGGAGATCGCCCGCCTGGACGGCTCAATCGACAGTTTCGTCAGCCCCGCCGTGGCCGCCGCCGTGCGCGCCCGCGTCAAACCCTGAACCCGGATTTCCGCCTTGAAGCCTGTCCTGATCGCCCTCGCCGCCGCCCTCGGCCTGTCTCCTCTCGGTGCCGCCGCCCAGACCGCCCCGGCCCCCACCGCCGGTGACTGGCGCGTCATCGCGCCGGAGAACCTCCTGGTCATCGACAGCTCCAAGGGCCGCATCCTGGTCGAGCTGGAGCCCCGCGCCGCGCCCGCTCACGTCCAGCGCATCCGCACCCTGGCCGACCAGGGCTTCTATGACGGGCACAAATTCCACCGCGTCCTGACCGGCTTCATGGCCCAGACCGGCGATCCGCTCGGCACCGGGGCGGGTGGATCGGACCTGCCCGATATAGCCGCCGAGTTCACCTTCCGCCGCGGCCGCGACGCCGGCTTCGCCGCCATTGAGGGCGGCATACCCGATGCGGTCTCGGGCCTGGTCGGATCCCTGCCGGTCCAGACTCAGCCCGACGCCCAGATGATGGTCACCGCCGATTTCCGCACTGACGCCTCGGGCCTG
>NCEB01000014.1:2797-27245 GCA_002280475.1 Brevundimonas subvibrioides | reverse complement strand
ACCCCGACAGCGCCAACAGCCAGTTCTTCCTGATGATGGGCAACAACGCCGTCCTGAACGGCCAGTACACCGCCTTCGGCCGCGTGCTTCAGGGACTCGACGTCGTCCAGTCGCTCAAGGCGGGGCCCGAGGCGGAGGACGGTCGCGTCGCCGTCGATCCCGACACCATGACCCGCGTCCGCACCGCCGCCGCCCTGCCCGAGGGCGAACGCCCGGTGGCCCGCGTGCTGGACGCCCGCTCCCCCGCCTATCAGGCCCGGATCGCCGACCTCCGCGCCACCCGTGGCCGCCAGTTCAGCGTCTGCGACGCCCAGCCGGTCGTAGAGGTAACCGGTTCGCTCTCCTGACTTTTCTTTCCGCTCATCCCCGCGGAAGCGGGGACCCAGTCCTTAAGCGAGGCACGGCGTCATGGATCAGCAGCCGGGGTCATCCCAACACCCTTCGCCCAAAGCCCTGGGTCCCCGCTTTCGCGGGGATGAGCGGAAGTTGAAGTTGATCCTTGGCGCGGTCCTTGCGCTGACGTTCGGCTCGCTCTCCCTGGCTCAGGAGCCTGCGCCGACCCCATCCCCCACCGCGGCCGACTGGCGCACGGTCCCGGCGGACGCCTTGCTGGTCATCGACACCAACCGGGGCCGTATCCTGGTCGAGATGGCCCCCGAGGCCGCGCCGCTGCACGTCGAGCGCATGCGCGTGCTGGCGCGTCGGGCGTTCTTCGACGGCATCGTGTTTCACCGGGTCATCGACCTGTTCATGGCCCAGACCGGCGACCCCCTGGGCAATGGCGAGGGCCAGAGCCCCTATCCCGACCTGGTCGGCGAATTCACCTTTCGCCGAGGCCCCGAGATGCCCTTCACCCCGGTCGCCGAACCCGCCGGATCCATGCTCGGCTTCATGAACAGCCTGCCGATCCAGACCCAGCCGACCGCCCTCATGGCCACCACCGCCGACGGCAAGGTCCACGGTTGGGGGGCCTATTGCCCCGGCGTCGCCGGCATGGCCCGGGACGAGGCTCCCAACAGCGCCAACAGCCAGTTCTTCCTGATGCGCCAGCCCTATCCGGCGCTGGACAAACGCTACACTGTCTGGGGTCGCGTGGTGTCGGGCCTCGAGGTGGTGCGCGCTATCAAGACCGGCGACGCCGCCAACAACGGCATGGTGCCCTCCGATCCCGACATCATGACCCGCGTCCGCGTCGCTTCCGACCTGCCCGAGGACGAACGCCCGGTCGTCCAGGTGCTCGACGCCGGTTCCGCCGCCTTCCAGACCCTGGCCCAGGCGGCGCGAACCGCGCGCGGCGCCGACTTCTCGATCTGCGACATCGACCTGCCGGTTCAGGTCTCGGGCGCGCCGGCCCCCGCCACCTGAGGCCGCCCCCGGCCGCGCCCGCGGCGTCGCCGCGCCGGTTTCCTGGCCGCCCGCATCTGTTGCAGCAGCAGTCCCTCGCGCAGGCCCCGGTCCGCGACCCTGACGCGCTCGCTGGGCCAGGCCCGCTGCACCGCCTCCAGGATCGCCGCCCCGGCCAGCACCAGGTCCGCCCGGTCCGGCCCGATGCAGGCCTCGTCCGATCGTCCCTTGGGCCCCAGCGCCTTCAGCCGCTCCGCCGCCGCTTCGCACTCCGCCCGCGTCATCCACAGGCCATCGACCCGGTCGCGCTGGTATCGCCTCAGGTTCAGATGCACGCCCGCCAGCGAAGTGATCGCCCCCGAGGTGCCGACCAGATGCCCCCGCCCGTCGGCGAAGGCCTTTCGGAACGCCGCGTCCTCGAACCCGCCCTTGTCCAGAGCCGCGCCCATGTCGGCCACCATCGCCTCGTACCAGGCGTCGCCGGCGCCCTCGGGCTCCGGATGGCGCTCGGCCAGGGTCACGACGCCCAGCGGCGCCGACATCCAGCCGACCGTCTCCATCTCGCCGTCCGATCGCTTCAGCCACGACAGCTCGGTCGATCCGCCCCCCACGTCGATGACCAGCACCGCCTCGGCCTTGGGATCGATCAGGTTCAGACACCCCTCGACCGACAGCCGGGCCTCTTCGATGGGATCGATGATCCGCAGGCGCAGGCCCGTGCCCCGCCGCACCCGCTCGATGAATTCCGGCCCGTTCTCGGCCTGGCGACAGGCCTGGGTCGCGACGGCGCTCAGCCGCGCCGAGTCGACGCCGCGTCTCACGACGCGCTCGGCGCACAGGGCCAGGGCCTCATAGGCGCGGTCCATCGCGGTATCGTCGAGGCGGCCGGTGCGCGACAGGCCCTCGCCCAGCCGGACGATGCGGCTGAAGCTGTCGACCACGCGAAACCCGTCGCGCGCCGGGCGGGCGATCAGCAGGCGGCAGTTGTTGGTCCCGAGATCGAGCGCGCCAAACGCAGGGCCGTCGCGCCCCGGCGCGGCTCCGCCTTGTGCCCGCTGGACCCGGGACCGCGCGTCGCGCCGCTGGGGCGCGCCGTCGGGTTCCGGCATGGGCCGACTTTCGTTTGGGCGCAACCGAGACGGGCACCCGTCCCCATGACCCTAGACCCGCCCGCCCGCCCGCGCCAAGCCCACCTGTCAGGAAGATGAACGGCCCATACGGTCAAGGCTCAGCCCCGGGGCTGTATCCGCGTTCCATGACCCAGTCCCGAACCGCCAAATTCGCCCTCGGCCAGATCGTTCGCCATCGCAACGCCGAGTTCCAGGGTGTCGTCGTCGACGTCGATCCCGCCTATGCCGGCCCCGCCGGCGCGCCCGGCCCGGATCAGCGGGATCAGCCCTACTATCGCGTGCTGGCCATCGGCGAGGACGCGGGCTTCCTCGTCTATGCCGCCGAGAACGTGCTCCTGCATGACGAGGGGGTCTCGCCCCTGTCTGCTTCGGATCAGGCCGAATGGTTCAACGTCGATGCCCTGGGCCGTCTGGCACCCCGCAGCCAGCCCATGCATTGAGCCTTCGGACCGGCTCGCCTAGATAGTCGGCAAGGGAGTTCGCCATGGCCGATTTCGAGCACGTTTTCGACACGCCGCCGGAAGGCGCCGCCGCCGACTGGACCATTTCCCAGAACTGGCGCGCCTATACCGAGGTCGAGCACGACACCTGGGACACTCTGTACGCCCGTCAGATGGATATCCTGCCGGGCCGCGCGTCCGAAGCCTTCCTGAAAGGGCTGGGCGCGCTGGACCTCAACACCGGGGGCATCCCCGACTTCGCCCTCATGAACCCCAAGCTGAAAGCCCTGACCGGCTGGACCGTGGTCTGCGTCCCGGGCCTCGTGCCTGACGAGGTCTTCTTCGACCACCTGGCCAACCGTCGCTTTCCCTCGGGCCAGTTCATCCGCAAGCCCGACCAGTTGGACTATCTGCAAGAGCCAGACATCTTTCATGACGTCTTCGGCCATGTGCCGATGCTGACCGATCCGGGCTTCGCCGACTACATGCAGGCCTATGGCAAGGGCGGTCAGAGGGCTCAGGGGCTCGGGATGCTCAAGAACCTGGCGCGGCTCTACTGGTACACGGTCGAGTTCGGCCTGATCGAGGAGGCCGGGACGCTTCGCATCTACGGCGCGGGCATCGTGTCGTCGGCCACCGAGACGGTCTTCGCGCTCGAGGATCCATCGCCCAACCGCATCGCCTTCGACCTGGAACGGATCATGCGGACCGACTACCGCATCGACGACTTCCAGCAGGTCTATTTCGTCATCCCCTCGATCGAGGCGCTGAACGACGCGACCTATGAGGATTTCGGCCCGATCTACGATCGTCTGAAAGGGCAGTCGACCATCCCCGTCGACGCCATCCAACCCTACGACAGGGTCCTCACCCGAGGTACCCAGGCTTATGCCCAGAAGGGCGGAAGGTTCGCGGCATGACACGCACGATCACCGTCTTCCTCGTCGCCGGCCTCGCCGTCTCGGCCGCCGCCTGTACCGAATCCAAGCGCGCGCGCAACGCCGCGACCTTCGGAGATCAGCCCGCCGACATCACCTGCTGGACCTACGGGACCGAGACCTTCTCCGGCCGATCGACTGGCAAGGTCGAGTACAACGACGGCGGCCGCATCGCCTTCGTCGACGCCGACAACGGTCGCTACACCACCATCGATGGCGAGTGCCGCGTGGTCTATCGGACCGAAGACGAACCGGAATCGGCCCAGCCGGATGGCCCGGTCCTGCCGCCTCCCGCTGTGCCGGAAGCCTAATCCTCGCGGATGAGGCTCTTCTCCTTGGTGTCGCGCATGGTCACATAGGTGATCAGCGAGATGCCGATCATCGCAGTGACGTACCAGAAATACAGGCTCTCGCGCCCGTCCAGCTTGAACCACAGGGCGACATACTCCGCCGTGCCGCCGAACACGGCGTTGGCGATCGCATAGGGTAGGGCGACGCCCAGGGCGCGGATATGGGCCGGGAACAGCTCGGCCTTCACCACGGCGTTGATGGCGGTATAGCCCGACACGATCACCAGGGCCGACAGCGCCAGCAGGAAGGCCGTGAACGGCTCGTTCGTCGCCGCCAGGCTGGTCATGATCGGCACGGTGCAGAAGACACCCAGGATGCCGAAACAGATCATCACGGGCTTTCGCCCCACCCGGTCCGACAGGGCCCCCACGGCCGGCTGCATCAACATGAAGATCAACAGGGCCGCCGCGCTGATCTCCGTCGCCTGGGCCTTGGTGAAGCCCGAGGTGTTGACCAGGAATTTCTGCAGGTAGGTCGTGTAGGTATAGAAGGCCAGCGTGCCCCCGGCGGTCAGGCCGATGACCATCAGCGCCTCCTTCGGGTGACGCAGGATCAGCTCCAGGGCGCTGGATTTCGGCCCTTCGCGCGTCTCGAAGGCGCGGGTTTCGTCCAGCCCTCGACGCAGCCAGAACACCACGACCGCCAGGCCCGCCCCGACGAGGAAGGGGATGCGCCAGGCCCAGGCCGAAAGCGCGTCGTCGCCCAGCGTCCGCTGCAGCACGATCAGCAGGGCCAGCGCCAGCAACTGGCCCGAGATCAGGGTGACGTACTGGAAGCTGGACCAGAAGCCCCGATGCTTGGCGGTCGCCATCTCAGACAGATAGGTGGCGCTGGAGCCGTACTCGCCGCCGACGCTGAGCCCCTGCATCATCCGGGCGAGCAGCAACAGGGCGGGCGCCGCGACGCCGATGGTGGCGTATCCGGGCGTCAGGGCGATGATCAGCGACCCCGCGCACATCAGACTGACCGACAGGGTCAGGCCGGCCTTGCGTCCCTTGCGGTCGGAGTACACGCCCATGACCCAGGCCCCGACCGGACGCATCAGAAAGCCCACGGCGAAGATGGCGGCCACCGACAGCAGCTGCGCCGTCGACGACCCCTCCGGAAAGAAGACCGGCGCGAAATAGACGGTGAAGGCCGCATAGGCGAACCAGTCGAACCACTCCACCAGATTGCCCGCCGAGCCTCCGACGATGTTCTTCAGGCGGCGGGCGGGGGTCATCGCAAGCGTCATGGGCTCGCTCTCATCGCGCGGACAGGCCCGGCCAGGCGATCCAGGTCCCGACCGCATAGGCGATGCCGTAGACCAGCACGATCAGCGAGCTCCACAGCACGAAAGGCAGGATCCCACCCGGATTGACGATGAAGGCCGGGATCAGGACCAGACCGCGCAGCAGATAGACGGCCGAGATCAGCACGAGGGCTGTCCGCATCAGCGGTAGACGAGGGATCAGGCCCGCGCCCGCGAAAGCATAGGCCGACCACACAGCCAGAACGCTCGCGATGCCGATGGTGATCAGCGTCGGATAGATCGAGCCACGCTCGGCCATGCGTGCCATGCCCTCGCCGGCCCCGAAGAAGCGATACCAGCCCGGACCGCCCAAGATCACCGCGAGATGCAGCACGGACGCCAAGGCGCTGAGCACGCCGCCGACGATCAGGGCCGGGTTCTGAGGCATGGCGGCGTCCGATCAGATCCGTTGAAAGGGATAGAACCCTGACCCGAGATTCAGCAGCGCGGTCAAGTCTTCCAGCGCCGCCCGGCTCTCGTCGATCAGCGCCGGATCGGCGAGGTCGGCGGGCGTCAGGCGGTCGCGATAGTGACGCCCGGCCCAGCTCGACAGGCGAGCGTGCAGGTCGTCTGTCAGGCGCATCGCCGGATTGGTCGCGTCGAGTTCCGCTTCGGTCAGGACGACGCGCAGCCGCAGGCAGGCGGGGCCGCCGCCGTTGCGCATCGACTGGCGCACATCGACGTATTCGACCCGGCCGATCGGCCCGTTCGACGCCACCAACCCCTGGGCCACCGCGTGGCTGCGGGCGTTGTCGCGCGTCTCGGTCGGGCAGATCAGCGTCAGCCGGTCTTCGCCGGGCAGACTGACCAGCATGGAGTTGAACAGATAGCTCGAGATCGCGTCGGCCAGCGGCAGGTCGGCGGACGAGACCTCCACGAAGATCGGCTGGAACCCCTGCGCCGCCGCGCGAATGGCGGTGTGGGTGGCCGCAGTATCCTCGAACGCCAGCTCGTGGTGAAACAGGGTGTCCAGCGCGCCGACGCAGACCACGTCGTTGTGGAAGGTCCCGCCGGCGATGGCGGCGCGGGATTGCTGGGCCAGGACCGCGCCGGACGCGCCGTGGCGACGGGCGATGGCCTCGGATGCCTGGCGGGTCTGGCGGGCAGGGTAGGGACCGTCCCACGCCTCGAAGGCGTCCCGTCCCCAGACGAGCAGGTTGACCCCCGGTGCCCCGTGCTCGGCGCACAGGCGGACGTGGTTCGCCGCGCCTTCGTCGGCGAGGTGGGCCACCGGCGACAGGGCGTCGTGGACGGCGAACCGCGCGGGATCGGGGAACAGGGCGTCCAGCGACCGCTTCGTCTGGGCGTGTTCCAGCGAGCGGTGCAGATTGGTGTGAAGATTGGCGGGCGTGAAGTGGACCCTGCCGTCGCCGCTGTCGGCGCCGGGCGTCACGGTCGCGGCGTTGGCGGCCCACATCGGGCTGGCCGAGCAGGCGGCGGCGGCGAAGCTGGGCGCGACCTTCCAGGCGCGTTCCAGCACGGCCGCGTCCGAGCCGGTGAAACCGAGACTGCGCAGGAAGGGGATGTTGGGCCGCTCGTGCGGCGGCAGGACGAACTGGGGCATGCCGAGGTCCGCCAGCCGCTTCATCTTGTCGAGCCCCTGCAGCACCGCTGCGCGCGGGTTCGACGCCTCGCCCTTGTTCAGGCTGGAGGCGAGGTTGCCGGGGCTCAGACCGGCATAGGAGTGCGTCGGCCCGATCAGGCCGTCGGCGTTGGCTTCGACGGCGGAGGTCATCGCAGCCCCTTCATTTCGCCCTCGATATTCCACACCGCCCCCGCCTCGAAGCTGGCCACCGGATAGGCGCAGTAGTCGGCGGCGTAGTAGGCGGATGGCCGGTGGTTGCCGCTGGCCCCGAGGCCGCCGAAGGGCATGTCCCCGGCGGCACCCGTCGTCGGCCGGTTGAAGTTCACGACGCCCGCGCGAATGCGGCGGATGAAGCGGTCCCAGTTCGCGGGATCGTCGCTGATGAGGCCCGCGCTCAGCCCATACCGGGTCGCGTTGGCGGCGGCGATGGCCTCGTCGAATGAGGCGACGCGGGTCACCGACAGGAAGGGGGCGAACATCTCCTCGTCGGGCACATCGACGCCGGTGACGTCGAGGATGGCGGGTCGGACGAAGGCACCGGGCAGGTTGTCCACCGGTCCCGACGCCCGGATCACCTTCGCCCCGAGACCGATGCGCTGCTGGAGCGCGCCCAGCGCCTGTTCGGCGGCGCGCTTGGAGATCAACGGACCCCCATAGGGCTCGGGCGTCGAATCCCAGGGCGCGAAGATCAGCCGGTCCACAAGTCCGTCGACGGCCTCGATGATGGCGTCCCCCGCCGCACCCTCCGGCACGATCAGCCGCCGGGCGCAGCTGCACCTCTGGCCCGTGGTGACGAAGGCCGACTGGACGACCAACCCCGCTACAGCTTCGGGATCGGCCGCGTCCCACACGACCAGTGGATTGTTGCCGCCCAGTTCCAGCGCCAGGATGACGTGAGGATTGTCGGCGAACTTCCTCCGGAAATGCGCGCCCGCCGCGCCCGAGCCGGTGAACATCAGGGCGTCGATCGGCTGGTCCAGCAGGGCGGCGCCCACGTCGCGCCCGCCCTGAACCAGGTTGAACACTCCGGCCGGCAGGGCGGCCTCGGCCAGGCATTCAGCGATCAACTGGCCTGCGTGCGGCGTCTCTTCCGATGGCTTGAACACGACGGTGTCCCCCGCCAGCAGGGCCGGGACGATGTGGCCGTTCGGCAGATGGCCGGGGAAGTTGAACGGCCCCAGCACCGCCGCAACGCCATGCGGGCGATGGCGCAGGGTCGCGTGGCCGAAGGCGGTCTCGGAGGTGCGCTCTCCGGTGCGCTCGTCATAGGCTCGAATGGAGATGTCGACCTTGCCGGCCATGGTGCCCAGCTCGGCGGTGGTCTCCCACAGCGCCTTGCCGGTCTCGCGGCTGATGGCCTCTGCGAAGGCCGGGGCGCGGGCCTTCAGCGCGGCCTGATAGCGTTTCATGGCCGCGATGCGTTCGTCGCGCGGCCGGTCGGCCCAGCCGGGGAAGGCGGCGCGGGCGGCGGCGACCGCGGCTCCGACCTGATCGGGCGAGGCCTCGTTCCCGCGCCAGACACGCGCCTCGGTCGCCGGATCGAACGAGGCGAAGCCGTCGCCGCGCCCTGCGGTCCACTGGCCGTTCAGATAGAGATGTCCGTCAATCATCTTTTCCGCTCATCCCCGCGAAAGCGGGGACCCAGTTCTGTTGCGAGGAGAGGTGTCGGGGATGGCCAACGGAACAGGATCGCTCCTGTCCTTCGCCAAAGCACTGGGTCCCCGCTTTCGCGGGGATGAGCGGAAGGAACAGGGTCACGTCTTGACCCGCGCGACGTCGCCGTCGCCGAGCTTGAGCGCCGTCGCGACCTCGGGGGTCAGGCGCACGGTGTCGCCTTCGATCTGGGCCTTGGCCCGGACCGCGCGGAAGGCGGAGACGCTGTCGGTCGAAATCAGGGCGGGCAGTTCCGCCTCGACGTCCTCGGTGATCTGGACCGTCAGGCGGCGGGCGTCGCGGACGGTGCGGATATGGTCGCGCTGGCAGGTCACGGTCGGCCCGGCGTCGAAGATGTCGACCAGGCCGTTGGGGCGGAAGCCTTCGCTCTCCAGCAGGGCCATGGCGGCGACACCCTGGGGATGAACCTTGCCGATCACGGCGCGGGCCGGCTCGGGCAGCAGGTCGACATAGATCGGGTGGCGCGGCGCCAGGTCGATGATGAACTGCTTGTCGGTCGAGCCGGTCATCATGTCGGCCTGGTCGAACTCCATCGGGAAGAATTTGTGCGCCACATGGTCCCAGAAGGGGCAGGCTCCGTCCGGCGTGAACACACCGCGCAGCTCGGCCAGCACCATGTCGGCGAACAGCTCGGGCTCGGCCCCGATCAGCATGTAGCGCGACTGGCTCAGCAGCCGCCCCGCGCCGCCCTTGCGCCGGTCCGCCTTCAGGAACAGCGACCCGACCTCGGTCCAGCCGTTGCACTCGTTGACCAGCTGCAGGGTCTGGTGGTCGAGCCGGATGTTGAGCGACGGCGACGCGGCGGCCTGATTGGCCAGCCGGAACGAGAAGAAGGGCCGGTTCAGCCCGACCGCCGCCTTCACCGAGGCGATGCCGTCGATGTCGCCGGTGTCGGCCTCCTCCATCATCAGGGTGTACCAGCGCTTCTCGGGCGACAGGACGCCGGTGAAGCTGTCGCGGCTGATGTCCAGGCGCTCGACCAGCTGGTCCGGATCCTCGGGCAGGCTGGTGAAGCCGGGGCCCGACAGGATGGCGAGCTCCAGCAGATGGTCCAGGTCGGCGGGACCGGCGGGGCGGACGACGAGCATCTACATCGTCTCCAGACGCAGGCGTTTCAGGTGTTCGGCGTCGATCTCGCCGGAGGCGATCTTGCACAGCATCAGCAGCGACAGCTGGGCCCGCTCGATGAAGCTATCGGGCCAGGCGAACTCCTGGGTTGAATGGATCAGGCCGCCCCGGACGCCCAGGGTGTCGATGTTGGGCAGGCCCGCCGCGTGAAGATTGTTGCCTTCGCAGACGCCACCGGACGGCGACCAGGCGATGGTCTGACCCAGCAAGGCTCCGGTCTCGCGCACCGCCTCGAACAGCGCGGTCTGGGCGGCGTCCATCGGTTTGGGCGGGCGGGTGAAGCCGCCGTGCAGCTCCAGCGTCAGGCCCTTGAAGGGGGGCTGGGAGGCGATTTCGGCGATGGCGGCGGTGATCCAGTCGGCGGCCGCGAGATCGGGCACCCGGACGTTGAAGCGAACCACGGCGTTGTCGGCCACGACGTTCAGCGCCCCGCCACCGGAGATGCGGGCGACGTTGACCGTGACGCCTTCGCGCTGACCGTTCAGCGCATGCAGGGCGGCGGCGACCAGGGCCGCGCCGGCGACGGCGTTGCTCCCTTCGTCGAAGGCGCGACCGGCGTGGGCGGCCTTGCCGGAGACAACCAGATGAAAGTTGCCGCTGCCTTTCCGGGCCCCTGCGAGCGTCCCGTCCGCCAGGGCCGGCTCATAGGTCATGCCGATATGGCCGCGCGCGCCGAGCCCGGCCAGCAGCGGGGCCGAGGCGGGCGAGCCGATCTCCTCGTCTGGCGACAGCAGCACGGTCCAGCCGACGCGCTCCCGCTCCGGATGGGTCTCGAAGGCTTCCAGCGCGCCCAGCATGACCGAAATGCCGCCCTTCATGTCGGCGATGCCGGGGCCGTTCAACGCGCCGTCTGGGCGCGAGGCGACACGCTGAAAGGCGCTGTCAGCGGGATAGACGGTGTCATAGTGGCCGGTCAGGACGACCTGGATCGGGGCCTCGGGCCGGGCCGTGATCTTCAGCGCGTCCGCTCGCGCCTGGGGCATCAGGCTCCCGTCGTCAGCGACGGTGGAGAAGCCTTGCGTCGGGACCCGTTCGGTCTCGGCGGGCAGGCGTGCCGCTTCGGTCTCGAGCCGTTCCAGGGTGGCCTGGAGACCCTCGGCGTGGTCGCTGCCGGAGTTGACGTTGGCCCAGGCGACCGCGCGATCGATCAGGACCGCCGCCCCCCGCCCGACCAGGTCGAGGGCGGCATGATCCTGTGGGAGAATCCGCATGGGCCGGTTGTAGCCGGACGAACCTCAAAGGTGAACCCCGGGAAGAGGCCTCACGCCGCCGCTTGTGTAAGGGACCCTTGTCATGTAAAGGACCGTTGTCATTTCAGGGAGGATACGAATGGCCAGCTTGATCACCGGCATGAACCCCGCCGCGCCGCTTCGAACGGAGGCCGAGGCGGAAGCGGCCTCGAAGGCCAGCGCGATCTCGATCTTCATCGGCGTGCTCGTCGGGGCCGTCACCGTCGCCTGGTCCCTGGCCAACCCCGGACAGATGCAGGAGGCTGTTGCCTCCGCCGCCGGCGGGGACGCCAACACCGAAGCCGCCGCTGCCATGGGGGCGCAGTTCGCGATCTACCTGACGGGGGGTCTGGCCGTTCTTCAGCTGATCCTCGGCATCGTCCAGTGGCGCAATCCCGGCAAGTTCATCGCCATCCTGTTCATGGTTTTGATCGCCTATGGCATCCTGTCGACGGCCGCGACGCCGCTTCTGGCCTCGTCGATGCCGGGCATGCCGGTCATCCCGATGTGGCAGATCGCCCTGTCGGTCGCGATCATGGTCGTCCAGATGATCCTGCACATCGCCGGCCTGCGCGGCATCAACAAGCTGGACAAGCTCCAGATGGAAGCCGCGCGCTAGTCTGACGCCACGGCCTCGGCATTGGGTCGGCGGTCCTGCCGGCCCGTGCCGGGGACCCGCGACTGCCGCCGCCAGCGGATCGACAGGGTCGCGTCGCCCTGGCCGCCGAACTGGGACGTGATGGCCAGGTTCCGCCGGACCTGCCACTCGACGTTCACCGCCGCTCCGCCCTCGCCGCCGCCGATGATCTCCAGATAGACGTCGTCGGTGATGTAGCGCCCGCCCGCGACCGTCAGGGCCGAGGCCTCGCCGCCGAACGACAGCCGGTCCAGTCCCGCCAGTTCGCGCAGATTGCCGATCACATCGAAGCCGCCCCCGCCCGCCAGGGAGGCGACGCCGGCCGCCAGCTGCGCCGCCTCGAACGGCGACAACTGCGACGCCGATCGACCGAACAGCACCTGGGACAGGATCTCGTCCTGGGGCAGGGCTGGACTGGAGGTGAGCACGATCTCCGGCCGCGCCGCCGTGCCGGTCACCCGGATGGTCGCAGTCAGGGCGGGATCGTCTCGCACGGCTGTCAGATTGAGCCGGATCCGTTCCGGATCGGTCGACAGAGAGACCGAGCCGCGCTCGTCGAAGACGAACCGCTTGCCGGCGAAGTCATAGTCGCCGCGCACGATGTTGGCGTTGCCGGTCAGGACCGGCTGGTTCACCGTGCCGGCCACACGGGCGTTGACGTTCAGCAGGACGTTCAGGCCCCGACCGACCACGGCGACCTCGCCGCCCCGTGAGCGCAGGCGGATGTCCAGACCGATCTGGGGACCGCGCGACGCGGTGACCTCGTCATCCTCATCGGTATCGCCGCCGGGACGGTTGATCTCGACCACATCCATGCGGACGATGCCGTTGGACCCCGGCGGATTGGCCTCGATCCGGGCCTCGTCGACGTTGATCTCGCCCGACAGGGTGACGTTGCCATCGGCCGCGCGAACCACGGTCAGCGGGCCCGAGGCACGAGCCTCCGCGATGTAGTTGTCGATGATGCGGAACCGGGTCAGGGCCAGTTCGAAGCTGGAGCCGGACCCCTGGCGCAGGCCGATCCGGCCGTCGCCCGAGACCGTGCCGCCCGACCCGTCGGTGGCGGTGAAGGTCTGGATCAGGGCCGTCGCGTCGTCGAACCGCGCCGCCAGAGCCATGTCGTCCAGCACAAGGCCCGAGCCGTTGTCGCGGAACCGGCCCTCGGCGAGGGCCAGCCGGCCGTTGATCAATGGGGCCGCCAGGGTGCCGCCCAGGGTAGCGCGGCCATCGACCTGCCCGGCGAGGGACCTTTCGCCCCCGAAGAAGACGTCCCAGATCGGCTGGATCTGGCCGTCGATGTCGATCTCGCCCGACATGGGCCGCGTCCGGGCAATGGCGAGCCGCAGCGGCGCGGCCGAGGCCTCGACCGGCAGGGTCACGTCGGCGGTGGCGGTCACCGCGTCGGTTCCTGAAGCATTGGCCTGGATCCGCAGAGTGTTGTTGACCAGGGTCGCGGTGACGGCCCCGTCGACGCTGAGGCCGCGGGGGGCGTCGGTGCTGCGCAACCCGGCCAGGCGAATGTTGGCCGAGCCCGAAAGATCATCGCCCGCGCCGCGCAGCGACACCCGGCCGGTGACCTGGCCGCGCAGATCGGGCGCGATCGACCCCAGATCGACGCTGGTCAGGTCGGCCTGGATCACCGCGGCGTCGGAATCCTGGCGCAGTTCGCCCAGCAGGACGCCACCCCCCACCGACAGGTCCAGCCGCGCCACCCGCCCGTCGCCGGCCAGGGCGACCACCGCCGGGTTGCGGGTGGAAAAGGCGATCTCGCGGACCCGGCCGTCCCCGCTCAGCGTCACGCTCTGCGCGTCGCCCTGGCGAGAGTAGACGCCCGATCCGTCGAAGGCGACGGGCGTCGCGCCTCCGACGTCGGCGACCACGGTGAAGGGCAGTCGCTCCAGCGTGCCGCGCCCGTTCAGCTCCAGGGTGCGCAGGGTCCAGCTGGAATTCGACAGCCGGACGTTGCGCCCGGTGACGTCCAGGATCGCGGTCTCGGACCCCGCGCCCTCGGTCAGGCGGATGCGGCCGTCTGCGGTGCCGGAGGCCAGGAAGGCGCCGGGCCGCGCAGTGAACGTCAGGTCCGCGCTGGAGGGCGTATTGTTCGCCAGGGCGATCGCGCCCTGGGCCGTTACGCCGCCGGCGTCCAGATCCACGTCCGAGAGCCGGATGCGGTTTCCGCCGAGGAAGAAGCTGCCGGACGCCCGGGCCGGCCCGTAGTTCGACCCGGCGGTGAGGGCCACACGTCCGTCCGAGGCGTCCGCTCCCCGTCGGAAACTGAGCGTCAGATCGGCGTCGGTCAGGGTCAGCGGACCGGCGGCGACCCGGCCGAAACTGGCCGTCAGGTCGGCGCGCGGCTGGGCCAGGGTGCCGGTCAGGGCTCCGTTACCGGTCATGGCACCGTCGATGGCGACCGGTCCGACACCGAACGGCCCCTGCGCGTTCCAGTCCAGGGCAAGGCGAAGGCGTCCCTCCGGCTCGATCAGGCCGCGTGCCGTGGCGGTGCCGGCCGCGCCCGTCAGGACGGCGCGCTCAACAGCGATTTGGCCGCTGCGCAGGTTGCCGGCCAGCTGGAGCCGGGGGGTGGCTCCCAGCAGGCGGTCCAGTTCGGCCATGCCGCTGGCCAGGCGCGTGCCTCGACCGTCGAAGGTCAGGGTCCAGGGCGCGCCCGACCGGGCCGAGGTGGCGCTGATCGGCCCACCGAACGCGCCGCGCGCGCCGGGGCGGAGGCGGCCGATATCGGTGATCTCGGCGCGGCCGCTAAAGCCCAGGCCGCCCATCAGGTTGCGGCCGCCCGAGCCCGTCAGCGTCAGCGCCTGCCCGCGCGCATCGATCCGCTCGAGCAGGAGGGCGCCGTCGGCCAGTCGCGTCGCCTCGAACGCGGCCGTCGGTGACGCGCCCAGAAGTCCGCCGACGATGCCGGACCCGCTGCCGCCGTTCGCCGCCAGATCGCCCGTGAGCGTATAGCGACCGCCGTCGGCCGTGACGTCGAACGGTCCTGCGATGAGGTCGGCCGTGTAACTCGCCAAGTTGGCGTCCTCAATCCTGAGCCTGCCGTCCAGGCTCCACGTCTCGGCGTCCCCGGTGAAGGTCGCCTCATAGCGTGTCGCGCCACCGGTCTCCGAGCCGACCAGACGCGTGAGGGAGGGCGTCGAAACCGACAGGTTCAGCGCGTCCGGCACGCTGCGATCCGAAAGCCGCAACCGCCCCCGCGCGCTCGACGTCAGATTGTCGGCGAGCAGGCGCCAGGCGACGCCGTGCACGCCCTCTTCGACGGCGGGCACCGAGGCGAAGCCGAAGCGCGCCGTTCGGCCGATACGCCGGACGAAGGGGCCCAGCAGATCGGACCCGCTGAAATCGAAATATCCCGAGATCCGCGATCCGGCCGCTCCATACCGACCGCGCACCGTGACCGGCGTGAAGTCGCCGGTGCGGACCGTGGCGTTGATGATCTCTCCGTTGACCACGGCCGAGGCGAAGAAGGGCTGGTCGGGGGAATAGCCCAGCGATCCCGCGAGCGGGCCGCCCTGGGCCTCGTTGGCGCGAAGGTTGAGGCGCAGGTCCTCGGGGCCGGCTCCGAGGGTCGCCGAAACCCGGAGGAAATCCCCCGGGCGGTTCAGACTGTAGGCGCCGATCCGGGCGGTCTTGTCGCCGCGCCGGGGTACGGCGGCCTCCCCGGTCAGTCGCCACCGGCCGTATTCCTTCGAGAAGCCCTCCAGCAGCTCGACGTTCGCCTGGAAGCTGTCGATATCGATGTCCAGCGGGAGGGGGCGTGGCGGGCGTCCATCCGGCGGCTCGACCTCGGGCCGGCGCAGCAGCCTGATCTGTTCGGCGGTGATCTGCGTGGCGTGGAAGCGCCGGGCAACGAGGGGCCAGTAGGACCAGTCCACCCGGACCTCGTTGGCTTCCAGCCAGACGCCCCGGGCGTCGGTGACGGTGACACGCCGGATGGTGAAGTCGTCGAACAGGTCGCCCGACAGGCCCTCGACGTTGATGCGCCCGTACCGCCCGATCTTCTGGCCGGTGACGAAGCTGGTGACCAGTTCCCGGCCCGGGCCGGAGACCAGATACATCCGTCCCCCGACCGCCAGGATCAGGAACACGGCCAGAAGGCCCGCGACGACCATGCCGCCGAAGAAGGCGAGAGCCTGGAGCCGGGTGCGACGGCGCTTCTCGGCCTTGACCGGCTCCGGTGTCTCGGGCGCGTCGGTCAAAACGCCTGGCCGATGCTGATGTAGATCTGGAAGTCGGCGTCGCCCTCGCGCTTGTCGAGGGGGAAGGCGATGTCGGCGCGGATCGGGCCGAAGGACAGGTTGTAGCGCGCGCCGATGCCCACGGCGTAGCGCAGGTTGGAGAAGTCGGGCGCCTCGTCGAAGCCGACCGCCCCGGCGTCGATGAAGGCGACCGCGCCGAAATTGCGCCCCAGATCGCGACGGACCTCGGCCGAGACCTCGAACAGCGACAGGCCGCCGCGCGGGGTGTTGTCGGGCAGGCGCGGCGCGACGCCCTGATATTCATAGCCCCGCACCGAGCCTCCGCCGCCCGAGTAGAACAGCCGGTCGGCCGGGATGGTCAGCTCATCGCCACCGAGGATGGAGCCCAGTCTGATCCGCCCAGCAGCGACCGTTCGTCCGCCGTCCTGCAGCGGAACATAGCCGGTCAGCTGTGCCTCGGTCCGCAGGAACAGGATGTTGTCCTCTCCGGCCACCGCCGTCGGCTGGACGCTCAGCGTGGCCCGCCAGCCGGTGGTCGGGTCCAGAGGATCGTTCGACTGATCCAGATAGGCGGAACCCCGCGCGGTCAGAAGCGCCAGGTCCCGGCTGATCGACAGCGGCGCCTGGGTCAGCGGATCGAAGCGGTTCTCGTCATAGCGGCCGGCGTCGAGGCCGAGGCCGTAGCTGACCCAGGACGTCTTTCCGATCCTCTGACGGATGTCGGCCGAGACGACCCCGGCTGTCCGGCGATAGGCGTCGGTGTCCTCGTTCACCACGGCGGCTGACAGCGCCAGGGTCTGACCGGGCCGCCGCCAGTGGGGCAGGGACAGGTCGGCCCCGATCCGGCTGTCGATGTCGGCGACGCGGGCCTGGAAGGTCAGGGTGTCGGCCCGACCGAAGCGGTTGTACCAGGTCCACAGCCCCTCGACCCCTGAACCGTCGGCCGTCGAAAAGGTCGCGCCTGCTTCGAGGATGCGACGGGGCCGGTCGGTCAGGGTGACGACGATCGGGCGCGTTCCGGTCTGGGTCGCCTGGTCAGCCGGCGTCAGAGCGACGCCGACGCCGTCGTAAACGCCCGTCTCCAGCAGGCGGCGCTCGAGCTCGGCGACCTGTTCGGGGTCGTAGCGATCGCCTTCCTGCCACGGCGCGAGGGCGGCCACCCAGGCCGGATTCGTCGGACCGGCCGTCTCGATCCGAACGCCGTCCAGTCGAACGAGCGAGCCGGAGGCGATGCGGTAGGTCGGGGCCACGGTGAAGGTGGCATGATCGACCACCACGCGGCGGGGCTGGACGTCGGCGTCGGGATAGCCCTGTCGGGTCAGGCTGGCGATGATGCGCCCCTCGGCGGCGATGACGTCGGCGGCACGGCCGGGATCGCCGGGCGACAGTTCGAGCCGCGTTCGCGCCGTCTCGATCACCTCTGAAGGAGGCTCCGGCGCCTGCCATTGGACGTCGAGATTGCCGATGACGAACCGCCGGCCTGGATCGATCGAGACGATCGCCACGGGGGTGTCCTCGCCCTCGACGATGTCCTCCAGCAACGGCTGATAGTAGCCCTCTGACCTCAGCAGGGCCTCGGCGGATTCCATCGCGGCCCGGGCGCGGCGTCGGGCTTCGAACCGGTTCGTCGGCGGGCCGTCCGTTTCGCCGATGGCCTGTTCGATCTGGGCGCGCAGGTCGTCCGGCAGCGTGCCTCTGATCTGGGCCCTGGGGTCCGCATGGGCCGTCCCGGCGATCATCAGTGTCGCCGACGCCGTGGCGGCAAACAGGGTCAGACTGGAATGGCGAAGAAGCACGCGGGGGCCTCGGCTGGCGCTGTCGGTCGGCGAGGGGGCCGACACCGGTGCCCCGGAAGCAGTCAATCGCGACACCGATAAGGCGACGATCAGTAGAACAGGGTCTCGCTTTCAGGCTGGACCGATTCTTCCGATGACGGATTGGCCGGCGGAAGTCGGCCGTTGTCGAGCGGCGGCGGCTGGTCGGTCGGGGCGGTGGTGTCGACGACAGGCGCGGCTGTGTCTTCGGCGGACGGCGCGACGTCGGCCTCCATCGGCGGCGCGGTCTCGATGTCGCGTGGCGCGGGCTCCTCGCAGCCGCCGAGGGCCAGGGTCAGGCCCGAGCCGGCCAAAAGAAACAGTCGCTTCATGTGCGTGGATCTTCCCCGGGATTCTGCGTCGAAACGCGTTGTCTGATCGACGGTTCCATAACCCGGGGCGCGCCCGACGTCACGGGGCCTGTCACAGGCATGGTGATTTCCTCAACCGTTCCTTTGCTTCTCTGTGAGACGCAGTTTGCATGGGCGAGGGGATCCAGACATCAGCAAACGGCTGGGCCATGATCGCCCAGGTGCGGTTTCGCGAGCTGAAGACGCGGATCGGCCTTGCCGCCTTCATCGCCGTGACCGCCTGGTTCCTCAGCAAGGGCTACTGGCCCGCCGTTTGGCTGGGCGCTGTCGTGGTCAGCCAGTTCTTTGACTGGCTGGCGTTCCGGCCGCTGCGTCGCCGCCCGGAGACAGAACCGTCGCTGGGCTACAAGGTCCTGCTGAGCGTCACCGCAGCGGTGAACGTACTCGTCTACTCCAGCATTTCGGCCTACCTCTGGGTCGCCGGTGGCGAGGCGGGCAAGCTGTTCGCCATGGTCCAGGTGGCCGGAGGGCTGCTGCACGTCAGCCTGCACATGCACCATGTCCGACCCCTCCTGATCGCGGCGGTCGTTCCGCACAGCCTCTATTTTCTGGGACTTCCGATCGCCACGGCCATCGTCGCGCGACGTCCCGAGGACGTTCTGATCGCCATCGGCGGGGTGCTCTACATGACGCATCTGGTCGTCGCTGTGCGTCAGAGTTCCTCGACCACCAAGGCGCTACAGGACGCCAACGCCGAGGCCCAGGCCCAGCGCGCGGCGGCCGAGGTGGCCAGCGCCGCCAAATCGGACTTCCTGGCCGTCATCAGCCACGAGATCCGCACGCCCATGAACGCCGTCATCTCGGCGGCCAACCTGCTGCGCCGCACGCGCCTGGACCGCGAACAACGCGAGCACGTCTCTATGCTGCTCGACGCCGGCGACGTGCTTGTCGGGCTGCTCAACGACGTTCTGGACCTGTCCAAGATCGAGGCCGGCAAGATGCAGCTCGAGGCGTCGGACATGGATCTGCGCGACAAGCTGGCCTCGCTCACCCGGCTCTGGCAGCCGAAAGCCGAGGCCAACGGCGTGCGCCTTCAGGTCGAGATCGCGCCGAACGTTCCCGAGGCCGTCCGCACCGATCCGCTGCGCTTTCAGCAGATGCTGTTCAACCTCCTGTCCAACGCCGTGAAGTTCACCGAGGACGGGACGATCTCGGTCTCGGTCGACTGGAGCGAGGCGGATGGCCGGCTGATCGTTTCCGTGGCGGACACCGGCTGCGGCATCGCGCCCGAGCGGCTGGCCGGCATCTTCGACAGCTTCGAACAGGCCGACGCCGGCACGACGCGCAGATATGGCGGCACGGGTCTGGGCCTGGCGATCAGTCGCCGCCTGGCCGAGATCATGGGTGGTCGCCTGACGGCCGAGAGCGCGGTCGGGCAGGGGTCGGTCTTCACGCTCAGCCTGCCGGTCGAGGCCATCGTCAAGGCCGCCAAGGCGCCGCGCCGGGTCGTTGTTGACGAGGCCAGCCTGAAGGGTCGGGTGATCCTGGCGGCCGACGATCACGCCGTGAACCGGCGGATCCTGTCGCTGTTGCTGGAGCCGCACGGCTGTTCGCTGGTGCTGGTCGAGAACGGGGCCGAGGCGGTCGAGGCCGCGATGACCCAGGTGTTCGACGCGGTCCTGATGGACATGCAGATGCCCGTCATGGACGGGCTGGAGGCCACGTCGCGGCTTCGAGCCGGAGGGCTGAACCGCAGAACGCCTGTCATCGCCCTGACCGCCAACGCCATGGATGTCCACCGCGCCGCCTGGGACGCGGCGGGGGTGCACGCCTTCCTGACCAAGCCGATCGATCCGGCCCTGCTGGCGGAGACCCTGGCCGAGGCGTGCGCCGGGCGTGACCCCGTCGCCGCGGTACCGGCGGCCGTCGCCTAACGCCAGAGGTCCGAGAGGGCCGCGCGGTCCAGCACGGTGGCCAGCCCCGGTGTCGCGATCGCGCCGTCGAAACGGGGGGCGGGCGACGGCTGGACCGGATCGCCGGCCAGGGTGGACCGCGCCACGTTGTGCGGGTGAAGCGCCGCCTCTTCGAACGTCAGCACCGGGGTGACGCAGGCCTCGGTGCCCTCGAAATGGATCGCCCAGTCGTCGCGAGCGCGGGTCGCGAAAATCTCGGCGAAGCGGGCCTGCACAGCTGGCCAGCCGCCGGGCGGGAACTGGGGCGCGTCCGACGGATCGATGCCGAGGCCCCGCAGCAGGGCGGCGTAGAACCGGGGCTCCAGCGCGCCCACCGCGACGAAGCCGCCGTCGGCACAGCCATAGCAGCGATAGAAGGGGGCGGCCCCGTCCAGCAGGTTCGATCCTCGCTGCGATGACCACAGCCCGCTGGCCGACAGGGCGTGAAACAGGCTGGACAGCAGGGAGGTCCCGTCCGTCATGGCGGCGTCGACGACCCGGCCGCAGCCGGTCGTTCTCGCTTCGAGGATGCCCGCCAGCACGCCCGTGACCAACAGCATGGCCCCGCCGCCGTAGTCTCCGACCAGGTTCAGCGGTGGGGCCGGCGGCCGGTCTGGCTCGCCCATCGCATGCAGCGCGCCGGTCAGGGCGATGTAGTTGATGTCGTGGCCCACGGTGTCGGCCAGGGGCCCCGTCTGGCCCCAGCCGGTGACGCGGGCGAACACGAGGCGCGGATTGGCCGCCTGGCAGACGTCCGGTCCCAGGCCCAGCCGTTCCAGCACCCCGGGTCGAAACCCCTCGATGACCGCGTCGGCGCGACGGATGAGGTCCAGGACGACGGCCCGGTCGCTCTCGGACTTCAGATCGACCGGGACGGCGGCCCGGCCCCGGTGCAGCACCGCCCCGCCGACGTCCCCGAAGGCCGAGGCACCGTCCGCGCGGGTCAGGCGAACCACGTCGGCGCCCAGGTCGGCCAGGACCATGCCGGCGAAGGTGACCGGACCCAGCCCATCGAATTCGACGATACGGACCCCCGTCAGTGGCGTCATTCGTTCCTGCCTTTGCATCATCGGGGTTGACCCCGGCCGTCTCATGAACCAGAAGGCGCAACCGCGAAACGGCCCGTCCGTTCTGCGCCCGCGATGCGCGTCCTTAGCTCAGTTGGTTAGAGCATCTGACTTTTAATCAGAGGGTCCTCGGTTCGAGCCCGAGAGGACGTACCATCGCCTCCAGCGGGCCGGTCGCCCGATAACCCCGAGGGTGAACCATGGCCGGCACCACGATGAGCTTCGCGGGCGGCCTGGAGGTCATTCGTCTTCTGCGCGACGAATGCCTTAAGCGATCCAATGAGGAACAGCTGAAATTCATTCGGTACTGCATCGAGAACGCGATGCTGGCCCGTTCGCAGTTCTTCCAGGACCTGTGGGTCGCATGGGAACTCGGCTCGCCCCGGTCCGGCTTCTTCGTCGAGTTCGGAGCCGCCAACGGGCGTCATGCCAGCAACACCCACTATCTCGAGAAGGAGCTCGGGTGGCGGGGCATCCTGTCGGAGCCGGCGCGGCACTGGTATCCCCACATCCAGACCTACCGGAACTGCTACATCGATCGTCGGGCGGTGTTCAGCGAGAGCGGGCGAATGGTGACCTTCGTCCAGCCTCCGATCGCCCTGCATTCGACCATCGCCGGCTATGAAGGCGGCGACTATGCCGCCGCGACCCGCATGGAAGGAGAGCGGTACGAGGTCGAGACGGTCTCGCTCAGCGACCTTCTCGCCCACTGGAACGCCCCGCCGCGGATCGACTACATCTCGATCGACACCGAGGGTTCCGAACTGGACATCATCCGGCCTTTCGATTTCGCCCGCTGGGACGTGCGGCTGTTCACCATCGAGCACGCCGGCAACGCGGAGAAGCGGGCCGGAATCCTGGAGGTGATGACGAACAACGGCTACGAGCGGAAGTTCGCCAACCTGTCCGGCGACGACGACTGGTACGTCCGGCGCTACTGAGGGCAAGCCTCCATGGACAGGGGGACGGTCGCTGGTAAGGTCGGCGGCATTGTCCAGGGGGCCGATCATGCGAACCATTCCCGCCGTCGCGGCGATCCTGCCGGTGCTCGTGATCGCGGCCTGCCAGCCGACCGGCGAGCCCGCCGCCACCGTCCAGCCGGATCCGCAACCGTCCGAGGTCATGCGACAGACCTTCGCCAGTTGCGCGTGGGGCAGGGTCGAGGGATCGGGGCTGGCCGTCTGGAGTTATGCCTGTCCGGCCGAGCTCGGCAATGTGAAGCTGGTCGCCGACGACAGCCTGCCGGGGTTCGCGGTCGAGTCGACCTATGACGGCCGCACCGAGCGCGGACCGGCCGTCGTTATCTTCAACAAGGCTGCTGACGCGCCGATCGACGCGATCCTGGAGGCCGTGCGAGCCCGGTCGCCAGGACCCGACACCGCGAACTGCACGCTGCAGCCGGTGACGTTTGAAGGCGCGGTGCCCGGCAGCTTCGGCTTCGAGCCGACGGGCGAGCTGGCGACCCGGTGGAACGCCTTCGCGACGGGAGAGGCCGACGCCGAGCCCATCGAACCGCCGTGCGGTTCGATGGGCCCTCAGATGTCGGGCGACCGCAGCTTCCGCGTGCTGGAGAGCGATCCGACCAGGGTGGTGTTCATCGAGTACGGCTCGGAGATCCAGATATTCGATCCCTCGACATTGCGTCCGGCGAGCTGATAGGGCGTGCGCACTCTGCCCGTCATCGTCTGCGTGCTCCTGGTCGGCGGCTGTTCGGCGGCGCGGCAGGTGGGGGCGGGCGTTGGCGATGCGGCGACGCAGCCGCTGGTCGATCTGAACGTGCGGCGCGAGCAGATCCCCACGGTTCTGCTGCAGGCGCAGGCCAATCCCTATGACCGGCGCAACCTGAGCCAGTGCGCCCCGATCCAGGCCGAGGTGCTGAGGCTGGACGAGGCGCTGGGGCCCGACCGTGACGAGCCGCCGGCTCCGGATTCGCCGACCCTGAACGAACAGGCTCAGGACGCCCTGGCCGAGGCGGCGCTGGACGCCATCCGGGACGCGGCGACCGACTTTATCCCGTATCGCAGCTGGGTGCGGCGCCTTAGCGGGGCCCAGGCGCGGTCGCGGGCGGTGCAGGACGCGGTAGAGGCCGGTCGGCTGCGGCGGGCCTATCTGAAGGGGCTGGGCATGCGGGCCAACTGTCCGCCTCCGGCCTCGCCCGCCTGGTTCCGGCCGGCGGGGGCGTCGCGGCGCTAGTTCGAGACGTGGCGGGCGTGAAAGTCGCGCCGGAAGGCCTCGAACCGGCCCGCCGCGATGGCGTCGCGCATGGCTGCGGTCAGGGCCTGGAAGAAGGCGATGTTGTGCCAGCTGAGCAGGGTCTTGCCGAGGATCTCGTCGGCGCGGATCAGGTGATGCAGGTAGGCCTTCGAATAGGCCGATGAGGCCGGGCAGAGGATCGTCGGGTCCAGCGGGTCCTGATCCTCGGCGAAACGGGCATTCTTGAGATTGATAGGGCCGTCCCGCCGACCCCCATCAGATAGCGCGGCCGGTCGGCGGGCAGCATGTCGGGGGCGTAGTCGAGCACTTCGCACATGGCCTGATGGCCCTCGCCCACGGCCAGACCGCCGATAGCATAGCCGTCGAAGCCGATGTCGATGAGGCGGTCGGAGGATTCGCGGCGCAGGCCTTGATACGTCGAGCCCTGCTGGATGCCGAACAGGGCCTGGGTCTCGCGGGTACCGAACGCGGCCTTGGACCGCGCGCCCCAGCGGGCGCTGAGCTCCATGGCGGCGTGGGCGCGGGGTTCCTCGGCCGGCCAGGAGACGCATTCGTCCAGCTGCATGACGATGTCGGCCCCGATGCGGTCGGCCTGGATCTCGATGGAGCGTTCCGGCGACAGGACGTGTTTTGAGCCGTCGATGTGGCTGGAGAAGGTGACGGCGTCTTCCTTGACCTTCGAAATGCCGGCCAGGGACATGACCTGGAAGCCGCCGCTGTCGGTCAGGATCGGCCGGTCCCACCCCATGAAGCGATGCAGCCCGCCCAGCCGCGCCATCCGCTCGGGCCCGGGACGCAGCATCAGGTGATAGGTGTTGCCCAGCAGGATATCGGCCCCGGTCGCGGCGACCTGGTCGACGGTCAGGGCCTTGACCGTGGCGGCGGTGCCGACGGGCATGAAGGCCGGCGTGCGGATTTCGCCGCGCGGGGTCTTCAGCACGCCGGTCCGCGCCTTGCCGTCGGTGGCTTTGATCTCGAAGGGGAACGCGGCCATCAGCGGGTCTCGTCTTTGAACAGCAGGCTGCTGTCGCCGTAGGAATAGAAGCGATAGCCCGTCTCGATGGCGTAGGCGTAGGCCTCGCGCATGGTCGCCGTGCCGGCGAAGGCGCTGACCAGCATGAACAGGGTCGAC
>NCEB01000014.1:0-2773 GCA_002280475.1 Brevundimonas subvibrioides | reverse complement strand
CCGGGGTGATGAAGATCGCGGTTTCGTCGGCGAAGGGGCGAACGACGCCATCCTCACCGGTCGCACTCTCCAATAGCCGCAACGAGGTGGTCCCCACGCAGACGATGCGACCGCCCGCCGCTCGTACGGCGTTGAGGGCGTCGGCGATCTCTTGCGTCACCTGTCCGTACTCGGCGTGCATCTTGTGTTCGGAGACATCGTCGGTCTTGACCGGCAGGAACGTACCCGCCCCGACATGCAACGTGACGAAATGCAGAGAGACGCCCTTGGCCTTCAGGCGCTCCAAGAGCTCGGGCGTGAAGTGCAACCCAGCCGTCGGGGCGGCGACCGAACCGTCCTCACGGGCGTAGACCGTCTGATAGTCGGCGCGATCCCGCTCATCCTCGCCCCGCTTGGCGGCGATGTACGGCGGCAGCGGCATGTCGCCATGCCTGGCGATCCCGACGTCGAGGTCTGGACCCGAAAGGTCGAACGCCAGCACGACTTCGCCACCCTCGTGCTTTTCGGCGATCACCGCGTCCAGGCGGACTGGATCGCACGCCCGGTCCTCGCGCGCGCCGAACGCCACCCGGTCGCCGACCTTCAAGCGCTTGCCCGGACGCATGAAGGCGCTCCAGCGATCGGGCGACAGGCGACGGTGCAAGGTCGCCTCGACGGCCACGGGCGTGCCGTCGGCGCCGCCGGTCGTGCGCCCCTCGCGAAGGCCCGCCAGGCGCGCCGGGATCACGCGCGTGTCGTTGAAGACAAGGGCGTCGCCCGGCCGCAGGAAATCCGGCAGGTCGCTGACGACATGGTCAGCCAGGGGCTGGCCAGGGCGCACCACCAGGAAGCGCGCGGCGTGGCGAGGTTCCGCCGGTCGCAGGGCGATGCGGTCCTCGGGGAGGTCAAAGTCGAAGTCGGAAAGGCGCATGGGCCGGCTTCAAGCACACGACCGTCGCTGAAGGTCAAGACTTACCCGGTCACGCCAGACTGATGGACAAGGCCTTCGGCGCCGACGCATGGTCATGGCCGAAGCGCTGTTTGGGGGAATTCGACATGAACCGCTTGCTCGTTCCGGCCCTCGCGCCGCTGTTGATCCTGGGCGCCTGCGGCGACCAGACGCCCAGCGCTTCAACGCCCGAGACGCCCGCCAAGCCGAGCGCCGTAGCCTCGGCGACGCCGAGCGCCGCGGCGAACTTCCAGCATGACGCCAAGCTGGATGCGTTCGGATACTACTTCAGCGACCCGCCCATAAAGTCGGGCCCCTGGGAGCTTTCATCCCTTAATATCGGCACGCTGGAGGATTTCGCGGCCTGGGAACAGGGCAAGCGCCCCACCACCTACGCGCCGATTTTCCTGGAGTTCGAGGACGTCACCAGCCCCACTGCAGAGAACGAGCTGGGTCAAACCCATCACACGGTGAGCTTCCGGCTCCTGCCGGAGGTCTATCGCGTCGACGGCGGCGAGGTCGTCTTCCGCGCCAAGGACAAGCGTCTCGGAGACGTGGTGTTCTCCGGCGCCTTCGACCTGACCGCCCTGAAGGCGGCGAAATCTGGGGATCCGGGCGGTGCGGAGTTGGTCGTGCTGCGGGGCGACCTGCAACTGGGCGCCGAACGGCTGCGCAACATCAGCTTCAGATACTTCGCCGGCGACTAGATCGTTCTTTCGCCGTCGCACGGGCGTGCTATGGGCCATCCATGCGCCTGCTCGCCCAAATTCTGAGCCTGCTTTTCCGTGGCACCGCGCTGATGCTCGGCCTGGTCGGCGCAGGCATGTCCCTGGCTTGCCTCGGCGGGGCGTTCAGCGATCGGCTAGACGCCCTCACCCACGCCGCGCCGCTTTGGCTGGCCATGGCCATTGGCGCGATCGCCCTGGGAGGCGTCTCCGCCCGCGGCGCCGAGCGATGGGTGATGGTGTCGCTCGGTGGGGTTGGCCTTCTAGCCTGCGCCATCCTGATGACGCCCGAGCTGTGGGCCGCCGCGCGTTTCAAGCCGGCGACGGTTGCTCAAAGCGACTTGAAGATCATCCAGTTCAACGTCTGGCATAGCAACCAAACGCCCGAAAAGAGCCTCGCCTGGATCCTCGCCCAAGACGCCGATGTCGTGATCCTTGAGGAGGGCGGCGGCGACTCGCGTCTGATCGTTCGGGCGCTGCGCGCACGCTACCCGTTCGCTTCTTGCGACGAAACCTGGATCTTCTCCCGTAAGAAGATGCTCGCGAGAGGCGGCGACATCGACGAAGGCCCCTACCTCTCCACCGCTTGGGCGACCTTGGCGGATGCAAAGGGTCCGTTCACGGTGATGGGCGTGCACTACACCTGGCCCGTGCCGGCCGGCCCTCAGCAGGCCCAAAGCCGCAAGGTGGTCAGGCTGGCTTCGAGCTTTGATCGAAAAAGCATGATCTTGGCCGGCGATTTCAACTCCACGCCCTGGTCTTTCACTCTGAAACGGCAGGACAAGGCCCTGGGCCTGCGTCGCTGGACCCGAGCGATGGCGTCATGGCCGGCGGGGAAGTTCTCCCGCGTCATGGCCGCCCCCGCCCCGTTCCTTCCGATCGACCATGTCTACGCCGGAGCGCAATGGCGCGCCGTCACGGTCGAACGCGGCCCGGCGCTGGGTTCGGACCATCGACCGATCGTGGTGACGCTGCGCCGCCAATAGAAAACGGCCCCGAACAATGTCCGAGGCCGTTTTCCGAAGGGTCGCGCCAGGCCTTAAAGCCTGAGCCAGAGGGCTTTAGGCGTCGGCCGCGATCTTGGCGCTGACAATCTTGCCCGGATTACGCGGCGGCTCGC
>NCEB01000053.1 GCA_002280475.1 Brevundimonas subvibrioides | reverse complement strand
GCCGCCGGCCGGCCCGACCTGCGCCCCGGCGACCGCCACACCGCAGCCCGCGCGCGCCCTGCCCTCGGCGTCGAGCGCCACCGATGCGGCCGCCGCGCAGATCCTGGTCGCCGAAGACAACGACATCAACCGCCGTGTCATCGAGCGCCAGCTCGAGCTGCTCGGCGTGAACTGCGTCGTCGCCGAGAACGGCCGCGAGGCGCTGCTGCACTGGCGCAAGGGGCACTACGCCGTGGTGCTGACCGACCTGCACATGCCCGAGATGGACGGCTACGAGCTGACCGCACGCATTCGCGGCGAGGAGCCGCCCGGGCAGCACACGCCGATCGTCGCCGTCACCGCAAACGCCCTCCGCGGCGAGGCGCAGCGCTGCATCGACGCCGGGATGGACGACTTCATCACCAAGCCGGTCCAGGTCGAGGAGCTGCGGCGGGTGCTCGCACGCTGGCTGCCCACGCGCGCGGACGGCACGCCGGTGCCGCTGCGCGCCCTGTCACGCGCGCCGGCCGCGGCAATGGACAAGGCCGCGCCTGCGGTGTTCGACGCGCAGGTGCTGCCCGGCCTGATCGGCAACGACGCCGCGCTGATCGCGGAATTCCTCACCGATTTCCAGCGCTCGGCGCACGACACCGCGCAGGCCATCCGCGACGCCTGCGCCGCGGCCGACTGGCGCCAGGCGGGCGATCTCGCCCATCGCCTGAAGTCGTCCGCGCGCTCGGTCGGCGCCGACTGGGTCGAGCGCCGCTGGGACGGCGTCACGCCCGAGAGCGGCCTGCCCGCCGCCGCCCGTCGCGCCCGCCATGCCCTGATCGCCGATGCCGCGCGAGAGGCCGGCGCGCTGGTGGTCCTGTTCGGGCACACGGCCGACGATGTGGCCGAGGGCGACTGGATGCGGGCGCGGGGCTCGACGCTGGGGGGACTGCGGGAGTGGTCGCCCAGCCCGGCCTGGCCGGAGGGGCGCGGGCTGATGCTGCTGCGGCCGATGCTGGAGGAGCGGCGTCAGGCGTTGCGGGACCTGCTGCGGGCAAGGGGCCGGGACTGGATCGAGGACCCAGGAAATGAGGGGTTCGGGCGGGGTGCGGCCCGCAGATCGCTGAACGCCCCCGCTGTGAAGGCGGACCGTGATCCGGCCAGGGCTGAGCCCCCTGTGCCTTCGGGTAAAAACGACCGCGTGACAGCGTCGGGAAGCCCAAACCCGCTTCTTCTGGGAGAGGGGTTCGATGGCGTGATCCGCCTGGGACAGACCGTCCTCTGTGCGGCCGGTCACGACCGCCCGCCGCGCCCCGACCGACTGACGGCCTTGGAGGCCAGGCTGGCGGCCGAACTCCCCTTCACGGCGACGCTCGCGGGCGCTCGGATCGAGGCGACGCCGGGCCGGGTTGTCGTCATGCGCGAGGCAGGCGAGTTCCGCCGCAGAGCGTCCGTCCAGCTGCGCCTGAACCCGGATCGACCCGCCGTTTGGGACGGCCGTTACGAGATCACCGCTTCCGAAGATGGCTGGAGCGTCGTGCCCGCTTTGGGCCTGCTGGCGGGACTGTCGGACGCCGACCGCGCCCTCGTCGCCCGATCGCCCGCCGCCGCGCGCGGGGCCCTGCCGGTCCTGATCCGGGACGGGTCCGATCGCCCGGTTCTTGCATGGCGTGCGGCCAGGGTCCTGAATCTCGGGCCCCGCCGCCTGATGCTGGCTCTGGGCGAAACGACGCAGGAAAAGGACCTGACGCGAACCGTCCATGGCGAAACGCCGCCGTCTGACCTATTTTGATGTCGATTGAGTGAAACCCATGCCGGCCGGGCGGTCGGCGACGAGGACTTCGAACCGATGAACCTTCGCAATCTGGCCATCTGGGGCGTGATCATCCTGGGCCTTCTGGCGGTTTACGCCGCCGTCAGCCAGAACGGCGGGACCCTGCCCGGACAGCCCGCAGGCGCCCAGGCCCAGAGTCGGCCGCAGGAAATCTCCTATTCCCAGCTGGTCACGGCGACCGAGGCCCGGCAGATCAAGTCGGTCTCCGTGCGCGGCGACCAGATCACCGGCGTCTATCAGAACGATACCCGGTTCACCTCCACCACCCCCTACCCGAATGAGGGCCTGATCGAGTCCATCCGCGCCTCGGGGGCCCAGGTCGACGTCAAGACGACGCGCCAGGCCTGGTGGCAGGGGCTGCTGATCGGCCTGCTGCCCATCCTGCTCCTGGTCGGGGTGTGGATCTTCTTCATGCGCCAGATGCAGGGCGGGGCGCGCGGAGCCATGGGCTTCGGCAAGTCCAAGGCCAAGCTGCTGACCGAGCACAAGGGGCGCAAGACCTTCGAGGACGTCGCCGGCGTGGACGAGGCCAAGGAGGAGCTGCAGGAGGTCGTCGATTTCCTGAAGGATCCCGGCAAGTTCCAGCGCCTGGGCGGCAAGATCCCGAAGGGCGCGCTTCTGGTGGGCCCTCCGGGCACCGGCAAGACCCTGCTGGCCCGCGCCGTGGCCGGCGAGGCGGGCGTGCCCTTCTTCTCCATCTCCGGCTCCGATTTCGTCGAGATGTTCGTCGGCGTCGGCGCCAGCCGGGTGCGCGACATGTTCGAACAGGCCAAGAAGAACGCGCCCTGCATCATCTTCATCGACGAGATCGACGCCGTGGGTCGTCACCGGGGCGCGGGCCTCGGCGGTGGCAATGACGAGCGCGAGCAGACGCTGAACCAGCTGCTGGTCGAGATGGACGGGTTCGAGGCCAACGAAGGGATCATCCTGATCGCGGCCACCAACCGTCCCGACGTTCTGGACCCGGCCCTGTTGCGTCCCGGCCGTTTCGACCGCCAGGTCGTGGTGCCCAATCCGGACGTCTCGGGCCGCGAGCGCATCCTGCGCGTTCACATGAAGGACGTGCCGCTGGCCGCCGACGTCAACGTCAAGACCGTCGCGCGCGGAACGCCCGGCTTCTCGGGTGCCGATCTGGCCAATCTGGTCAATGAGGCGGCCCTGATGGCGGCCCGCAAGGACCGTCGCATGGTCACGCACCGCGACTTCGAGGACGCCAAGGACAAGGTCATGATGGGCGCCGAGCGCAAGTCCATGGCCATGAACGAGGAGGAGCGCCGCCTGACCGCCTATCACGAGGGCGGCCACGCCATCGTCGCCATGAACGTCAAGATGGCGGACCCCGTCCACAAGGCGACCATCGTCCCGCGTGGACAGGCGCTCGGCATGGTGATGCAGCTGCCTGAAGGCGACCGCTATTCCATGAAGTACCAGCAGATGATCGACCGCATCGCCATCATGGCGGGCGGCCGGGTCGCCGAGGAGCTGATCTTCGGCAAGCAAAATATCACTTCTGGCGCGTCCTCGGACATCCAGCAGGCGACCAAGCTGGCCAAGCGGATGGTCACCCAGTGGGGCTTCTCAGACGTGCTGGGCACGGTCGCCTATGGCGAGAATGAGCAGGAGGTTTTCCTCGGCCACTCCGTCGCCCGCAGCCAGAACATCTCGGAGGAGACCGCGCGGATCATCGATTCCGAGGTCAAGAAGCTGGTCACCTCCGGCTGGGACGAGGCCCGCAAGATCCTGACCGACAAGGCCGAGGACCTGGAGAAGCTGGCGCAGGCCCTGCTGGAGTACGAGACCCTGTCGGGCGAGGAGATCAAGGACCTGCTGGAGAAGGGCGCGGCCCCGAACCGCGACGAGAACAACTTCCCGAACTCGGGCCCGTCGGTGTCCGTGCCGGTCACGCCGGTGTCGGAAGGCGTCACGGTGGTGGCGTCGGAAGAGCACCGCACCGTCCACTAGCCGCAAGGCCGGAAAGCCCGCCCGGTTCGCCGCGCGGGCTTTCATTCTCCAGACATGTTTGCATAACAAACATGTCTATGGTATCGGCAGGCCCTCGATAGAGGAGATGTCTCGTGACCGTTACCGACCGCCTGCACGGCCTGGACGCCTTGAGGGGAGGGGCCCTGCTTCTCGGCGTCGTGCTGCACGCTTCGATGGCCTACATCCCCGCTCCGATCTGGATCGCGACGGATGCCCAGACGTCCCAGGGCGCGAGTCTGGTCTTCTTCGTCATCCACCTGTTCCGGATGACGACCTTTTTCCTCATCGCGGGCCTGTTCGGGGAGTTGATGCTGGGGCGGATGGGCTGGCCGCGCTTCGCCCGGGATCGGCTGAACCGCGTCGGCGGGGGCCTGTTCGGGATGTGGTGGGTCGTCTTCCCGGCCATCATCGCCGTGTTGTTGTGGAAGGTCGCCATCGACAACGGCGGCACCCTGCCGACCGACGGTCCACCGCCGCCGCCCCTGACGCTCGAGACCTTTCCCCTGACCCATCTGTGGTTCCTCTGGGTCCTGCTGATCTTCTATGTCACGCGGCTGGCGCTGCATGCCCTGACCGCGTTCGATCGATCCGGCCGCACCGGCCGGCTGGCGGACCGGATCGCCGGCGCCGTGGTCGGTCCCTGGAGCCCCGCGTTGTTGGCCGCGCCCTTGGCGTTCGCCTTCTGGAGCCATCCGGACTGGATCGTGTTCTTCGGCGTGCCGACGCCGGACACGGGGCTGGTCCCCAACGCTGTGGCCTTGACGACCTTCGGCCTGGCCTATGCGGTCGGTGCCCTGTTGAATCGCCGCCGCGACCTGCTGGATCGCATCAAGGGTGCTTGGCCGGTGTTCGCCGTCGTGGCGGTCGCGACCGGGGCCGCCGCTCTCTATCTCGCCGGAGGGCTCGGCCCCCGGCTGGAGCCCGTCATCGACCCGGCGATGAAGGCCACTTCGGCCTGGACCTATGCCATCGCCCTGTGGTCAGCCACGTTCGCCCTCGTCGGCCTGGCTCTGCGGTTCGCCTCGCGTCACAGCCCCGTTCGCCGCTATCTCGCGGACGCCTCGTACTGGGTCTACATCGTCCACCTGCCACTGGTGATGGCCGCCCAGGTCCTGCTTCTGGCCCAGCCCTGGCCGTGGTTCGCCAAGCTGGCGGCTGTGGTCGCGGGCGTCATGGCGGTCAGTCTGCTCAGCTACGAACTGCTGGTCCGTCACACCTTCATCGGCTCCTGGCTGAACGGACGTCGCGTCCCCTGGCGCAAGCCGCATCCGGACGCCGCGCCGCTTCCCGCCGAATAGCTTGCCAAGTCCCGCCGGCTCGTCCACCCGAAGGACGAGCCGGCGTCAGGAGATCGAACATGCGCGCCAAACCCCGTCTGCATTCGCCCGAGGACGACCTCGCCTTCATGCGCGCCATCGTCGAGGGCGGTGGCCGGCCGCCGATGACCCTGGCGATCTGTTATCTGGCGGGGGGGTTGCTGTACGGGCTTCAGTGTCTGTTTCACGTCGGCCAGGCGACTGGCTTGATCGACTGGCCGGATCTGGCGAACCTGGCGTTCGTCGTCGGGATCAGCGTCGCCTTCCTGAGCGTCCTGGCCTGGGCGATCCTGAAAGACCGCAAGGACGGAGGGGCCAATCGCGGTCCGATGGCGACCCGGACCCTCAACGCGGCCTTCAGCGCCACCGGCATGGCGAATCTGGCTGTCGTCATCATCTTCGGCGTCGGCGCTGCCCGCGATCAGGACTTCGCGGTCTGGCTGTACTACGCCGCGATCGTCTTCGCCCTTCAGGCGGCGGCCTGGTTCATGGCCTGGACCCTGAAGCGCAAGGTCTGGATGCTGGCGACGGCTCTGGGCGGTTGGGCCACGGCAGTGGCGCTGGGCCTGCTGGTGCGCGAACCGCTGTGGTATCTGGGCGTCTGCACCGTCGCCCTGTTCGCCCTGTTCGCCCTGCCAGGATGGGTGATGTTCCGCGATGCGCGGGGCACCATCTGACGATGGGCCTGGCCGATCTCGGCAGGATCGACGAGGTCATCCACGGTCGCCTGCGGCTGGGGATCATGGTCTATCTGGCCGACGTCGAGGCCGCCGACTTCACCGAGCTGAAGACCGTGCTGGAGGCGACGCAGGGAAATCTGTCGGTCCATCTCAAAAAGCTGGACGAGGCGGGCTATGTCTCGATCGACAAGAGCTTCAAGGACAACAAGCCCCTGACCCGCATCGCCATCACACCGGAGGGCCGCACCGCCTTCGCCGCCTATCTGGAGGCGTTGGGTCGCCTGATCGGCGGCGGGTCCTGATGGCGCGTCCCCGCGTTATGGGCATCGTCAACGTCACGCCCGACAGCTTCTCGGACGGCGGCCGGCACGCGACCGTTGAGGCGGGGCTGGCGCAGGCCATGAAGCTGATCGGCGACGGGGCGGATATCCTCGACATCGGCGGCGAGAGCACCCGCCCGGGCGCGGAGCCCGTCTCGGCCCAGGACGAGATCGTCCGGGTGGTCCCGGTGATCGAGGCCGTCCACGCCCGCTGGCACGGCCCGATCAGCGTCGACACGATGAAGCCCGAGGTCGCGCGCGCCGCCATGGCCGTCGGGGCCTCGATCTGGAACGATGTGACCGCTCTGACCTTCGCCCCTGAAAGCGTGGATGTCGCCGCTGATCTCGGCTGCGAGGTGGTGCTCATGCATATGCTCGGTGACCCCCAGTCGATGCAGGTCGAGCCGCGCTATGACGACGTGGTCGCCGAGGTCGTGGATCACCTGGTCGCCCGGGCCGGGGCGGCGATGACGGCCGGGGTGGCGCGCGACCGGATCACGCTGGATCCCGGCATCGGCTTCGGCAAGACGGTGGAGCACAACCTGGCCCTGATCGCCGCACTGGACCGGCTGGTGGCGACGGGCTTTCCGGTGCTGCTGGGGGCCAGCCGCAAGCGCATGATCCGCAACATCGACCCGTCCGCCGCCGAGGCCACCGACCGCCTGGGTGGTTCCATCGCCCTGGCCCTTGAGGGGGCCCGTCGCGGGGCCGCCGTCATCCGCGTCCACGATGTGCGCGAGACGGTCCAGGCGCTGAAGGTGCAGGCGGCGGTGGAGACGGCCTGAGCGACGGGCATCCCCTCAGGCGCGGGCGACCCTGAGCTTCAAGGCATCGCGGCGCTCGACGCGGACCTCGCCCCCGCAGTCGAGGATCGCCGACTGACTGCCGAGCCACTGAACACTTGCGCCGGCGCAACTCGGCGCGTCGGCGCTCAGACCCGTATAGAGCCAACTCGGCGGACGACCGGGTCGAGGCACGAAGACGTCCGAGAAGGCGACCACCACCATCAGCGACGCGAGGCTGAGCACCAGCAGACGCAGCGGCGTGAACAGGCCGACCGTCCGTTCGACGACGCCTTCCAACGCCGCCTTTGGCCCCTCTCGCGCGACGTTCATCGCCACCGTCACGGCGGCCCCCGCCAGCATGATGGCGACGGCGGGGCCCAGGACGAGCAGCAAGGGGTTGAACGCGCCCATCACCACATCCGTGGGGGAGGCGACGGCGAAGTAGTTCAGCCCCCACGTCATGTGGAAGGCCGTGGCGTGCGCGATCGCGCTGGCCAGAAAGGCGATGCCCGAAGCGGTGCTGAGGCTCTCGACCACCCACAGCAGGGTGATCTTCCGGCGGGGCTCTGTGGGTTGTGACATCGCGATCAGCCCTCGGCGCCGCCGACCCCGGCGACGTCCGCATACAAGCTTGGCTGGACGGTGGTCGCAACGGGTCGGCGACCCCGTCTGCGTCACGGGGCGGCCTGGTCGAAATCGCTCGCCCCTGAAACGCCTCGCGTAGCGGCCAACAGGGCGAACACCGTCGCCGACATGATCAGATGGGCAACGAGCCCCGCCAGGGTCGCCCCCGGAACGGCCGCGAGCAGCAGGCTGTCGTTTCCGCCCGGGATCAGGCTCGCGCCCAGGGCCATGACCGCGCCTCCGGCGACGGAGCGCAGGAAGGGGACAGGCCGAGGCGAGCGAAGAACGAACGATCGTCGAAGGAGGCCAGAGAGCATGGCCCCCAGGCAAAGGATGGCGAACATCGCCAGGCCGAGAGCGCCGGCCGCCATGAGCGTCATGGAACCTTGCGGGATCGCGATCCGGATGGCGTCGGCGAGCGTCCAGCCCGGGGCGGCGGCGAACAGCAGGGCTCCGGCGATCCCCAGGACGACCATCGCGATCCGGCCGGACCAGCGGCCCTGCACAGCCCCGTCGCCCAACGCTCGCATGGCGGCCCAGCCGGTCCAGAGCATCACGGTGAAGCCGGCCACCACCAGGGCCGAGATCTCGGAGGGGTGACCGAGGAGATTGGGCCGAACGTCGGAAGGCCGGATCGACACCGCGTCGGCGAGGAGAAATCCCACCGCCAGACCGATCGGCAGGCCGAGATAGCTCAGCCGTCCGTCGCCGATCCTGGAGATGCTGCCCAGAAGGCAGGCCCGGTTCAGCACGGCCCCGGCCCCGATGAGGACGGCTCCCGCGATCAGGCCCCACCCCAGGGCGCGATCCGGCGTCAGTGCCACATGACCCGCCCACGCCAGCGGCAGCCATACCAGCCCGGC
>NCEB01000013.1 GCA_002280475.1 Brevundimonas subvibrioides | reverse complement strand
AGCGCCGGGTGGGGGCGGCGCCGGGGTCCAGACGCGATGTCGGCGCTCAAGCACCGGCCGCCCCCACCCGGTCTCCGCTTCGCGTCGACCACCCTCCCCAGAGGGGGAGGGAGAGGTGCCCACCTCGACCCTCGACCTCCGCCCCCCGCGCGCCGGCGTCGCCTTGACGTCGCGGCCCGGAGCGCCGCAACTCGCGGTTCGTTCCCGTCGCATCCGGACCTGTCCATGACCCGCGCCTTCCTCGCCGTCGCCTTCGCCGCCCTCGCGCTTCCCGCCGCCGCCCAGGACCTGCTGATCCGGGGTGGGACGATCCACACCGGCGTGGACGGGGCGGCCCCGGCCGAGGTCGTCATCGCCCGCGACGGCCGCATCGCCTATGTCGGCCCCGCCGCCGGCGCGCCCTCGACCGAGGGGCTGGAGGTCATCGACCTCGGCGGCGCGACCCTGTTTCCCGGTTTCACCGACGGCCACGCCCATCTGGACGGCATCGGCTGGCGCGAGCTGACGCTGAACCTCGAGGGTTCGGCGTCCCTCGTCGAGGCCATGGCCCGGCTGACCGCCTGGGCGGAGGCCAACCCCGAGGGCGTCATCATCGGGCGCGGCTGGATCGAGACCCGCTGGCCCGAGAGCGAGAACGGCGCCCGCTTCCTGACCTCGGCCGATCTGGACGCCGCCGCGCCCGGCCGCCTCGTCCTGCTGCAGCGCGCCGACGGCCACGCCACCGTCGCCTCCACGGCCGCCCTCGCTCGGCTGGGCATCGACGCCTCGACCCGGGCCCCCTTCGGCGGAGAGATCCTGAAAGGTCCCGACGGCGAACCCACCGGCCTGTTCGTCGACGCCGCCGAACAGCTGCTGGCCCCCCTGCAGCCCCAGGCCGACCCGGACGCCACCCGCGCCGCCTATCGCGCGGGCTTCGCCGTCGAGGCCCGCTACGGGTGGACCGGCGTTCATTCCATGAGCGTACCGTGGCGCGACGTCCCCCTGCTCGAAGCCATGGCCGAGGCCGGCGAGGCGCCCTTGCGGGTCTACAACAGCGTCACCCCGGACGGCGCGGCCGAGCTGTTCGCCCAGGGACCGCGCGACGTGGCCGACGGCCGCATCATCACCCGCGCGGTCAAATACTATGCCGATGGGGCGCTCGGCTCGCGCGGTGCGACCCTGCACCAGCCCTATTCCGACGCGCCCGAGACATCGGGCCTGATGCAGGTCACGGCCGAGCAGCAGATCCCGCTTTACGAACAGGCCCTGCGCGCCGGCATCCAGCTGGCCACCCACGCCATCGGCGACCGGGGCAATACCGAGGTGGCCGAATGGTATGCCGCCGCCCTGGCCAATGTGCCCCCGTCCGAACGTCCGAACGGCGCCGACGTACGCTGGCGCATCGAGCACGCCCAGATCCTGCGCCCGTCCGACTATCACTGGTTCGAGGATCTGCCGATCATCGCCTCGATGCAGCCCAGCCACGCCATCGGCGACTTCCACTTCGCCCCCTCCCGGCTGGGCGACGCCCGTCTGGACGGGGCCTATGCCTGGCACAGTCTGGTCCACCGCGGCGTCATCGTGGTCGGCGGCTCCGACGCGCCGGTCGAGCGCGGCGATCCTCTGATCGAGTTCTACGCCGCCGTCGCGCGGCGCGACCTGCAGGGGTTCCAGGGGCCCGACTGGCGCCCGAACGAGGCCGTCGACCGCGCCACCGCTCTGAAGATGTTCACCCTGTGGCCCGCCTACGCCTCGTTCCGCGAGGCCGAGCTGGGCACCATCGAGGTCGGCAAGCGCGCCGACTTCACCGCCTTCGACATCGACCTGATGTCCGTGCCCGAGGCGGATATCCCGGGCGGCAAGGCGGTGCTGACCGTCGTCGACGGCGAGGTGGTCCATCGCGCGGAGTGAGACGAAGAACGGCCGCCCCGTCACCGGAGCGGCCGTCAGTCGGGAAGATGTGTTTAGGTCCTAGAACCGCGCTGTCAGGCTGATCGAGGCGCTGGAGCCCAGGTCGTAGTTGTTGATCCGGATCTTGTTGCCCAGCTCCTGGAACTCGTCGAACTCGGTGCCGAGGAGATTGCGCAGCTCCAGGGCGAAGCCCAGGTCGCGGCCCATCGCCGTGAAGTCCTTGCGGTAGACGAAGTCCAGGAACACACCCGGCTCCTGGATGAAGTCAGGCTCGCGGCTGCCGCCGACACCGGCTCCGCGCGCGGTGATCCGCTCGGAGACGTAGTTGACGATCAGGGTCGCCTGCGACCGCGCCGCGTCGTCCTCCCAGCCGAACTGGGCGTTGACGACGTGCTCGGACTGGCCTTGCAGACGGGCACCGTCGGCGATGAAGAAGGCGGCGCTTTCCGGCGTGCCCGCGCCACCCAGGGTCAGGACGGTGTCACCCGCGTCGACCGTCACTTCGGAGTCCGAGAAGGTGTAGTTGGCCTGGATCAGCCACCGCTTGTTGGCGATGAAACCCATGCCGTTGTCGGGGAACTCGAAGTATTTCTTGGCTTCGATCTCCGCGCCCATGATCGTGGCTTCGGGCGCGTTCAGGAACGACTGCTGACGCTGGTTGCCGACGTCGACGATCACGGCTTCGACCGGCTTGTCCAGCTGCTTGTAGAAGACGCCGGCCGTGATGAACTGCTGGCGGGCGAAATACCATTCCCAGCGAGCGTCGAGGTTCAGGATCTCGGTATCGACCAGGAACGGGTTGCCGATGAAGGTCCGGTCGCTTTCCGGGTCCGTATAGGACTGCGGGGCCAGCTCGCGGAACTGCGGACGGCCGATCGTCTGGGACGCGGCGAGGCGCAGCTGCATGTCCTCGGCGAAGTTCCAGGTCACCGTGGCGGCGGGCAGATAGTACTGCTCCTCGATCCGGGTCGAGGCGAAGGTCGGCGCGCCACCGAACAGGTCGCGCGGCGTCACCGACTGTTCGGCGTCCTCGAAGCGGACGCCGACCGTGGCGTTCACCAAGGGGATGATCTCGGCCTCGACCTGGCCGTAGACGGCGTTGACGACCAGTTCGGCGTCATAGGCCGCCGCGCCGTTCGATCCGGTGATCTCGTTGATCTGCAGGACCGTGTCGTTGATGTTGAAGTCCGAGAACAGGAAGTCGACGCGGCTCTCGGTCTGGTCGGTGGTCAGACCGGCCGGCGAGATGAAGCGCAGGTCGCGGCGCTCGGAATCGCGGGTGTTCTCATACAGGGCGAAGCCCGCCGAGAACTTGGCCTCGCGGAAGTCCGAGAGCGGCACGGTGTAGGCGAAGTCGGCACCGCCCGAATAGACGTCGTCGTTCAGCTCGCTGAACGAGATCAGGTTGCGCTCGATGTCGTGAACGAAGTCGCCCGCCGCGTTCTGGCCATAGCCGAAGCGGCTCTCGTACGGCGCGTCGCGCGAAGTGGTCGAATAGTTGGCGCGCCAGTCGATCTCGAAGGCACCGTCCAGGAACTCGTGCTCGCCGGCCAGCTGGCTGGAGAACAGCTGACGCACGAACCACTCGGTGTAGTCGTCGCGCAGGATCGACCCGCCGGCGTCGAAGTCCGGCCCGACCCGCGAACGGGCCTCCTTGGTCGTGTTGCGGACGTAGAAGTTCGTCCATTTGACCTCGTGGTCCAGTCCCGAGAGCGACAGGCCGCCCAGCAGGTTCAGCTGGACGTCATTCTGGGTCGAGTTGAAGGCATAGCTGGTCGCTGCGACGATGTCGGACCCCGAGAACTGCGCCTCTTCCTGGAAGCCCTCACGGGACGTCCAGCTGTTGTCGTAGCCGGCGACCAGGATGACGCCGAGCGTGCCGATCGGCGTCTCGTTGGAAAAGCCGCCGGAGACTTCGAGGCTGCCGTCGACGGGGATTTCTTCGGACTGCAGCAGGCGCAGAGGGGCATTGACCAACGACTGGCCGATGCGACGCAGGTCGTCGCCGGTGTAGTCCGGACCCGCCTGGATCTGGTTGCCCGAAGCGAAGGCCAGGCCCAGCGGACCCGGCACGTCGCGCGTGTCGTCGTCGAAGCCGAGGAAGTCGGTGCGGCTGCCGTAGTAGATCAGGCCGTCCTGGGCCGTCGTCTCGGTGTCGTAGCCCAGGCCGGCGGAGATGGTGAAGAAGGGCTCGCTGGGCGCGTCGATCGTCTGCAGATCGATCACGCCGCCGCCGAACTCGCCGGGGTAGTTGACCGAATAGGTCTTCTGGACGGTCACGCCTTCCAGGATCGACGACGGGAACAGGTCCAGCGGCACGACGCGCTGCAGCGGTTCGGGCGAAGGCAGAGGCGAGCCGTTCAGGAGCGCCGACGAGTAACGCTCGCCGAGGCCACGCACATAGACGAAACGGCCCTCGACCACCGTCAGGCCGGTGACGCGGGTCAGGGCGGCGGCGGCGCTGGAATCGCCGGTGCGCTCCAGGTCTTCCGAGGTCAGGAAGGCGGCGACCTCGGGGCTTTCCCGGTTCGGTTCCGGGATGAAGCGGCCGAGAACCACGATCTCGTCGACCTGGGTGGCTTCGTCCTGGGCCTGTTCGGCCGGGGTTTGCTCGACCGGAGCGGTCTGAGCGTGGGCCAGGCCGGGCGCGATGAGCGCGCTGCTGGCCAGGAGGACCCCTGTCAGGGTCAGAGAGAGAGTCTTCATGATCTGCGCCTTGAAGGGGTTCTAACGAAAGCGGGAAAGGCGGCGACGACCCGGGCTCCGGGCCGCCGCCTCGCTTTCAGTCATCAGCAGGTCGTGTCGCCCGACAGGCCGCAGGTCCAGCCGGCGTACCAGTTGTCGGCCGCGTTCTGGACGGCGCCGATGTAGGTCGTGGCCGAGAAGAAGCTGTTGACCGCCGGGGCGTTGGCCGGAGTGACCGCCGTCTCGTTGGCGCCGTTGATGAAGGTCAGGACCTGGTTGGTCAGGGTCGCCCCCGAGGCCGGGGCCGTCAGAGTGGACGTTCCGGCGGCCGTGTTGCCCGTGCCCGCCGTGAAGATGCTGGCCGAGGTCGCCGCGTTGTTCGAGCGGTAGGAGACCGGGCACGACATGAAGACGGAGGTGAAGGTCGGGTTGGACGTGGCCGTATCGGCATCGCTGATGTCGAGGCAACCCTGGAGCGCGCCCGAGGCGGCCGTGAAGACCGAGTTGATGATGGTCGGATCGGTGCCGGTGTCGAAGTGGGCGACCGTGTGGTTGGTGTTGGTGGTCGAGCGGCCGACCAGGGTCCAGTTCGACAGGAACGGACGCGAGACGTAGCGCGAGGCCAGCGGGATCGAGGTCGGAGCGGACGAGAACTCGAAACCGGCCGAGCGGCTGGACGAGTTCGGCGGACGCTGGGTCACGATGCCGAACTGGGCGGCACCGCGCCAGCCCGTGTCGGTGTCCAGACCGTCGTCATCGGCGCCGGTGATGACGATGCGGCGCAGATTGACGTTGCCGCCGAAGATTTCGATGCCGTCGTCCGACGAGTTGTGGATCTGGACGAACTCGACCGTCGTGCCCGAGCCGACGCCGGCCATGGTCAGGCCCTGCAGTTCGTTTCCGGTCGAGATCTCGAAGCCCGAGAACTTGATCTGGACGTAGCGGACGCGACCCGAGTTATCGGTCGGGGTGTTGCCGCCGTAGAAGGCCGAGGTGCCCTCGACCTGACCGGTGCAGGTGACCGGGGCGGTCAGCTGGCAGTTGGCCTGGGGCGCGCGGCCGGCGATGACCAGTCCGCCCCATTGGCCCTGAGACGTCAGCGAGGTGGTGCCCTCGACGTTCTGGCGGCTGGTGAAGACGATCGGGTTGGACGCCGTGCCCTCGGCGAAGATCTGCGAGCCGCGGTTGACGATCAGATAGTCCGAACCGCCCGAGGCGAAGACGCGCACGCCCGGGTCGATCGTCAGGACGCCCTGGGTGCCCGTGGTCGAGGCCGTGTCGATGCCGCGGTCCAGGCCCACCTGGGTCCGGCCCGAGATGGCGTAGATGGTGCCGGCGCGAACCGACAGCGTCAGGTTGCCGGTGATGTCCGACGGAAGCTGGCAGGCGCGCAGGGTGCCGTTGGCGACCAGGCCGGCGTTCGAAAGGCCGGCCGGGCAGTCGGGGGCCGGGGTGCCGGGAGGCAGCGGGGTGGTGCCGCCACCACCGCCACCGCCACCGGTGCCGGGATTGCCGAAATCGCCCTCGCCGGGCGAAGCCACCTCGGCGGAGCCACAGGCGGCCAGCGCCATCACGGCCGCACCGGCCAGAAGAACCTTGGTCAGTCGAAGCATCGGGAAACCCTCGCGTTGGATGTTCGGTCGCCACGCGTCCGAACGACGCAGTCCCAGCAACCCCGGCGCTGGCTTTAGGGCGTCAATGTTATGGGCGAATGACAGAAAACCGATGATTTGTTACAGTCGATCCGAGGGCGGAGCAGTAACGCTCGATCCGTCCGCGAGGGTTACTTGCGACGATTTGAAGACAGTCTGTCGGGGTGCTGACGGAACAAACTTTCGCCGCGCGGTTCGTCTCCGGACTTGAGCCGTGGCGACTTTCCGCTAGGTTGCCGCAGCTTCCGCGGGCGTGATGTAGTGGTAGCCTGAAAGCTTCCCAAGCTTTTCGTGCGGGTTCGATTCCCGCCGCCCGCTCCAGGCTGAAGACGCCGCGAAGCGCCGCCCTCCGGGGCGGAGAGCGGCGCGATCGCTGCGGGCGCTGGTGTCAGGACTTGCGACGAAAGCCCGGGAGCCCGGCGAAAGACGCGGCCATGGTCGCGACGGCGATGGCTGCCCACAACACGGCTTCCTCCCAGTTGCGCCAGTACAGATGCAGTCCGACGACAGCCAGCCAGACGAGGCCAATGGCGACCGTCGCCCCGGCGACGGCGCGGCGACCTTGGCGGGGCTTCGTATCGCCTTGCGTCACTGCCGCGTGACCGTGACGCCACGGTCTTCCAGAATCTCCTGAACGCTTTCGTCGCCGGCGAGATGGCCAGCGCCGACCGCGATGAAGACCGTGCCGGACCCCGCCAGAAGGGTCTGGATCTGATCCGCCCAGTCCCGGTTGCGACGCACGAAGACGGCCTCATAGAGCTCCGGGCTCTCGGCGCGGGTCTCGGCGATCACCAGACGGTTCACGCCCTCCACGTCGCCCGTGGCCCAGGCCGTGGACATGGCGTCCAGCAGGGTTTCGGCCTCCGCGAAGTCCTCGAGCGAGGCCCTCAGCATCTCCAGCTGGGTCTCCTCGCTCAGATTGGCGAGGAAGCCGATCTGATCCGCGACGGTCTCCAGCCCCTTGACCGGCTTGCCCGCAGCCCGCGCCCGCGCCATCAGGGTCCGATCCACCCCGGCCTGGGGGTCGAAGCCGGCCTTGACGATGGCCGCGACCGTGAGCTGGAGCGAGGCGAACCAGGGACGGAGCGGGTCCAACTGGGCCCCGCTGGCCCCGAGGGCCCGGGCGGCGGTGTCGAGGGTGGCGAACTCCTCGGCCGTCAGAAGGCTGGACAGCGGGCGGTCAGGCGAGATGCCGAGTTGCTGGACGATGGGACCGATGGCGGCCTGATCGTCCGGATTCTCGACCTCGAACCAGACCTCCGAGGCGCCGTCCAGCGCCCGGTCGACCTTGGCGCTGCCCCAGGCGGTGGTGGGACGCAGCAGGTGGAAGGTGCCGTACAGGTAGATGGTCGAATCGGCGTCGGTGACGACCCACAGCGCCGGGCCATCACCCTGGGCCATCGGAACGGCGGCCGGCGCGGCCTGGGCGAAAGCGTCGGCGGGAGCCGATATGAGCAGGGCCGTGGTCAGGCCGAGGCCCAGGGCGACGCCGGCGGCGGAGCGGCCGATACGGGCTGCGGAGGTCTTGAGCAGGGAGACGAGTTTCATCGATCCGATCCTTTCGATCAGGGAGGCAGGCGTTGAAGACACAAGAAAGGCAGAAGGCGTCAGGTGATCCCGCGCCGCGCGGAGGCGACGATGGAGGCGAGCAGGTAGACGGCCATCAGGATGCCGGTCAGGCCCCAACCGCTGATGGTCTCGATCAGCCCCAGTCGCTCGGCGGCGGCATAGAGGAACAACGCCGTCTGCAGGGCCCAGAAGGCCATGACCGAGGTGTCGGCCATCACCTGTCGCAGCATCTCGTCGGCGCGCCGCCACAACAGCACGTTGGCGACGGTCTGGATGGCCAGCAGAACCACGATGCCGCCGAAGACGACGTCGGGCGTGGCCAGGGCCGGCGCATACATCGGGGCCAGCAGCATCACGCCGGCCAGCAGGAAGACGACGACCTGCAGGATGCCGCAGCCCTTGGGCACGGACGACGGCCGGGTGGCCATGACGGCGGCGCTCAGCAGGCCAACGGCGATCAGGGCGACGGCCATGGCCATGGCCAGGACGTCGGGCCAGGGAGCCCCCTCGTCCTTGAATATCTGGGCCATGCCGTAGCCCGTCAGGGCACCGAGGCCGCCCAGAACGACGGCGATGCCGATCTTCTGGGGCAGGGATTGGCGGCGATCTTCGGCTTGGGACATCATGATCAGGCTCCTGTGTCCGAGAAGATGGATTCGATGGGTTGAGAGAAGACGCGGGCGATCTTGAAGGCCAGCGGCAGGGAGGGGTCGTAGCGACCCGTCTCCAGCGCGTTGACGGTCTGGCGCGAGACACCCAGAGCGGCGGCGAGGTCGGCCTGGCTCCAGTTGCGCTCTGCGCGCAGGACCTTGAGGCGATTGTTCATAAGGTCACCGCCGCTTCAGCCACCAGACGGCCCAGGCGACGCCGTAGCCGACGGTCTGCCCCAGCGCCACAAGGCCCGCCCCGCCCAACAGCAGATCCTTCGGCTCCGCCGTCAGGGCGTCGGGCGTCGCATAGGCGAGGGTGAACAGAGCGACGCCGCCGATCGCAAGGCCGAAGGTGGAGCCCCACCACCAAGCCCATTTGTGGGCTTCCTGGGCGGCCTCGTCGAGGGCCCGCCACCAGCGGGCACACACCCAGAGACCAGCCGCCATGGCGAGGCCGACGGAGCCGGCCACGATGACGGGGCCAACACCGGCCGCCTCACCAAAGGCGGCCGAGACGCCGCCGGCGATGCCGCCCGCGACCAGGCACACCGCCATCAACAGGCCGTATCGGGCCAGGGGACGTTCGGACACGCGCACCTCCGTCGCATTCATGACAAGCAACCCCGTCTGTTTGACAAGGACGTTTTACATCACGCCGCAGCGCTGTCAAGTGACCTTGTCAGCGGTCGCGCGAAGATTCAAGAGCCGGCGTGCGCGCCTCGGCCTGGGCGGCGTCGGCGAGCAGTTCGGGCCGGGCGAGCGAGCGGGGCGCGGCGTCGACGGGGGCCGCCAGGGGCAGGTCCTTACCTTCATGATTGACCTGCAAATCCTCGAAGCGGCGAGCCGAGACCATGACCTGGGTCTCCAACGAGCCGACGAAGGCATTATACTTGTCGACCGCGAGGCCGAGCGACTTGCCCAGGGCCACGGCATGGCCGCCCATGACCGACAGCCGCTTGTAGAGCTCCTTGCCCAGTTTCGCGACCTCGTCGGCGTTCCTCGACTGTTCCTCGGCGCGCCAGCCGTAGGCGACGGCCTTGCAGATGGCGAACAGGGTCGTCGGGGTGGCGATCAGGACGCGCGACGCCATGGCCTGAGACAGCAGGTCCGGCTCGTGATCCAGGGCCGCCGCCAGGAAGGATTCGCCCGGCACGAACATGACGACCACGTCGGGGCTGGGCTTGAACTGGTCCTGATAGGCCTTGGCCGACAGCTGACGGACGTGGGTCTTCATGCTGGCGGCGGTGCGCAGGGCGACGGCCCGGGCCTGGGCGTCCTCGTCGCCGTCGGCCGGGTCCGGCAGGGCCAGGGGCACCTTGGCGTCGATCACGAACATGCCGCCACCGGGCATGCGGACGATGAAGTCGGGCCGCTGCTGGGCCCCCGTCTCGTCGGCGGCCGAGGTCTGTTCGGTGAAGTCGAAGCGGCCCGCCATGCCGGCGGCCTCCAGCACATTCCGACAGGTCTGCTCGCCCCAGCGCCCGCGCCGGCCGGTGTTGCCACGCAGGGCCTCGGTCAGCTTGCGGGCCTCGTCGCGGGTGGAGGAGGAGGCGACCATCAGGGCGGCCAGTTCGGCCTTCAGCGTGCCCGTTTCCTCGGCGCGGGCCTTCTCCAGGGCGGTGACCTTCTCGTCGAACGCCTTCAGCGTATCGGCCACCGGCTTCAGCTGGGCCTCAAGCCGGGCGCGGACCGCCATCTCCTGGGCCTCGAACGTCTGGGTGGCGCGGGTGACCATCTGATCGGCGACGGCGCGGGCGGATTCGGCGGCCTGGGCCTTCACCAGATCGGCCATGGCCTCGCTGCGCCCTTCGAAATGGACCAGCCGCTCATGGGCCAGGGTCACCTCGCCGCGCGTCCGTTGCCAGCCGAGAAAGGCCCACAGGAAGCCGGCCCCCAGCGCAAGGGTGGTGACCAGAAGGATCAGGGACATCGCGTTCATGATCCGTTCGATAGCGGGAGTCGGAGGTCAGGGCGAGCGCGCCGAGAAATGCGTGCGAACCGTCTGAATAGTGCGAAATCCACGCAAGGAAGAGGCCGGAACGAGGTCATTCCGGCACTGTAGGAGGCCGATGCGTCAGAAGCGGACGTGGACGCCCCTCTCCCGTGGGGAGAGGGATTCGTTACGCCGGACGCCGTGCCCGCAGCGCCTGGACGATGGTGCCGTCGTCCAGCCAGTCGAGGTCGCCGCCGACGGGCACGCCGCGCGCCAGTGAGGTGATCTCCAGCCCGTCGCCGGCGATACGATCAGCCAGATAGTGGGCGGTGGTCTGGCCGTCGACGGTGGCGGGCAGCGCCAGCACGACCTCGCGCACGCCGCCGCCCCGGACCCGGCCGACCAGTTCGGAGACGCGCAGGGCATCGGGCCCGACGCCGTCCAGCGCCGACAACAGGCCGCCAAGCACATGGTATTTGCCGCGAAAGGCCCCGGACCGCTCCATGGCCCAGAGCGCGCCGGCCTCCTCGACCACGCAGATCAGGCCGTTGTCACGGGCGGGGTCCGAACAGATGGCGCAGGGGTCGCGCGTGTCGGGCGTGCCGCAGACCGAACAGGACACGACCTTCTCGGCGGTCTCGGCCAGGGCGGCGGCGAGCGGAACCAGCAGCTGTTCACGCCTTTTCAGCAGCGCCAGCGCCGCGCGGCGGGCCGAGCGGGGGCCGAGCCCCGGCAGCTTGGCCAGAAGGGCGATCAGCCGCTCGATCTCGGGTCCGGCGGAGGCGGCCATCAGTCCACCGGATTTCCGCTCATCCCCGCGAACGCGGGGACCCAGACCTTAAGCGAGGCACGGTGCATGGGATTGAAGGCGGAGCTCCGGACCCGGGCGGTCATCGCCCAAAGCACTGGGTCCCTGCGTTCGCGGGGATGAGCGGAGAAATGGGCTGTGCCCGCCAAGGCCTCAGAACAGCTTGGGCATGCCGGGGATGTTGAGCCCCGCCATGGGGCCGGCGGCCTCGCGCATCAGCTCGGCGTTGGTGACGTCCAGCTTGCGCTTGGCGTCGCCGTGGGCGGCCACGATCAGGTCCGCCAGGATCTCGGCCTCGCCCGGGACCATCAGACTGTCGTCGATGCGGACCGCCGTGATCTCGCCGGGCCCCTTCAGGGTCATCGTCACCATGCCGCCGCCCGAGGTGCCCTCGGCGGTGGTTTCGGCCATCTTCGCCTGGGCGTCCTGCAGCTTCTGCTGCATCGCCTGGGCCTGCTGCATCAGGGCGTTGAGATCTTTCATGAGGGGTAGATAGGCGCGGGCGGGCGGGGGGTGCAAGGCGGGGCCTGCAGGCTCTCGTCACACTGCGTCCGGTTTCGCGTAACGGAATGTGGATCACTCCGAATGAGGGCCCGTCCGACGCCTCGGACGGAAACGCCAACGGAGCTCACCCATGACCAAGACCCACATGACCATCGGCGGTGCCACCGCCCTGGCCCTCGTCGCCGGTGCCGGCCTGGCTCACGCCCAGAGCAGCAACAGCCGGGCGGCGGAGCCCGCCATGGAGAAATGTTACGGCGTCGCCCTCGCGACCAAGAACGACTGCGCCGCCGGCCCTGGCACGACCTGCGCCGGCACCTCGACGCGCGACTATCAGGGCAACGCCTGGAAGCTGGTTCCCGCCGGAACCTGCACTTCGATCCAGACCCCGCGCGGGAATGGATCGCTGACGCCCGTCACCCGCTGATCCCTCCAGCGGCATGACCCCCCATCCGGTCGCCGAGGCCCGGCCCATGCCTGCCTTCACTCCCCCCGTAGGCAGCTTGACGGTCGGGCTGGGGCTCAAGTCCCCGCACTATGCCGAAGCCCTGGCGTGTTCGGCGGCCGGACTGTGGTTCGAGATTCATGCCGAGAACTATATGGTGGACGGTGGCGCGCGCCTCGCGTGGCTGGACGCCATCCGTCGAGACAAGCCCCTGTCCATACACGGCGTGGGCCTGTCGCTGGCCAGCGAGGCGCGCCCGGATCCGGACCACCTCGATCGGCTCTGCGACCTGGTCGACGGCCTGGAGCCGGCGCTCGTTTCCGAGCACCTGGCCTGGTCGCGACATGGCGACGTCTATCACCCCGACCTCTTGCCCTTTCCGCGCACGCGCGCGCGCCTGGCCTGCATCGCCGACAACATCGATGAGGTGCAGACCGCGCTGGGGCGTCCGATCCTGATCGAGAACCCCTCCCTGTATCTCGCGCTGCGCGGGCACGAGATGGCCGAGACCGAGTTCCTGACCGAGATCGTCGCCCGCTCCGGCTGCGGCCTGCTGCTCGATGTGAACAACGTCCACGTCACGACCCACAACCTGGGCGGCGACGCCCGCGCCTACATCGACGCCCTGCCTGCCGAGGCGGTGGGAGAGATCCACCTGGCCGGCCATGCGCCGGACGAGCGCCTGGGCGACGCCCTGCTGATCGACAGCCATGACGCGCCGGTCTCCAATGCGGTCTGGTCGCTCTACGACCACGCTCTGGCGCGGCTCGGACCTCGCCCGACGCTGATCGAGCGCGACGGAAACGTGCCCGACTTCGCCGTGCTCATGGCCGAGCGTGATCGGGCCCTGGTCCACTACGACGCTCAGGGAGCCCGCCTCCATGCCTGAGCAGGCCACCGACGGCTTCGAGGCCGCCTTCCACGCCATGCTGTCGGGAGACACAGCCGCGCTTGACGGATGGCTGGCCCCTGACGGTCAGGATCGGTCGGTCGTCGATGTCTATCGGAACTCGGTCGTGAAGGCCCGGCTGGATGCGCTGGAGGCCCTCTACCCCACCGTGGCGCGCCTTGTGGGCCGCGACTGGTTCAGGGCGGCGGGCGCGGAATTCGCGCATGGCTCGCCGCCCGTCGACCCGGTCCTGGACACCTTCGCCGAGGACTTTCCCGATTGGCTGGCGGGCTTTCCTCCGGCGCACGACCTGCCCTATCTGGCCCCCGTCGCCCGGATCGATCGGGCATGGATGCGAGCCCACACAGCCGCCGACGCGCCCGTGCTGTCGAGCGCGATGGTCGCCGCCATGCCGCCGGCGCGGCTGTTCTCCTCGACGGCGCGACTGCACCCGTCGACCACCCTGTTCTGGTTCGACTGGAGCGTGGTTTCGATCTGGATCGACAACCAGCCGGACGCCGAACCCGACGAACCGATGGTCTGGGAAGAACGGCCGGAAGGTCTGCTGATCGTCCGGGCCGGCCACGGCGTGATCTGGCGGCGCCTCGCGCGGCCCGAATGGGCCTTCCTCGCCGCTTGTCGCGACGGCCACGACCTCGGCCGGGCCGCGCGCGACGCCTTCGCGGCCGACCCCGCCGTGACCCTTTCGACCCTGTTCGCCGGGCTGCTGTCCGCCCGAGCCTTCTCGACCCTTCATCCGGAGATCCAGAACGATGTCTGAAACCGCCATGACCGCAGAAGCCACACCCCGAACCGGCGCGACCGGCCTTCTGGCCCCCGTGGACGCCGCTGGGCGAGCGTTCGGTCGCCTGGTCCCGGACTGGCTGGTCGGCCTGACCGCCCGGACCGGCATCGCGGCGGTGTTCTTCCTCTCAGGCCGGACCAAGGTGGAGGGCGTCCTCGATGTGTCCGACACCGCCTTGTTCCTGTTCGCCGAGGAGTACCGGCTGCCTCTGATCCCCAGCGATGTCGCCGCCTATCTGGCGACCTATGCCGAGCATCTGTTTCCGATCCTGTTGGTGCTGGGCCTGTTCACAAGGGTATCGGCGTTGGCCCTGCTGATCATGACGGTCGTGATTCAGGTGCTGGTCTATCCGGCGGCCTGGGCGACCCACCTGGTGTGGGCCGGGCTGCTGATCTATCTGATCCGGAACGGTGCCGGCACTCTCAGCCTGGATCGCCTGCTCCGCATGGGCTGAAGCGGGGTCCGCCGCGACATCCGCGCGTCGAGCGCGGTCGTCGCGGCCCTGGGCTGTGATCGGGCCGGAACTACCAGCGAAGGACCCAGCGACCCAGGGCTCCACCCAGCAGGCCGGATGTCACGATGCCCAGGCTGTACCAGGTCGCGACGAAGGTGGCGGTGATCTCCGCGCAATAGAGACCATAGGCCGAGGCGGCGACGGCCCCGGCGACGATGCCGGCGGCAAGGCCCGCCATCGTCGGACGAGCCGGAGCCAGTCTGCGCGCGGCGAAGAAGACGAAGGGCGTCGCCACCAGGCTGATCGCCCCGACGCGCAGCGAACACTGGGTCCACGACTGGCCGAGAAGTGAGTCGAGCCGCGATGCGTCACCCAGCCCGGCCTGCTCCCAGGCCACCAGGCCGATCACCAGCAGGGCGACCGCGCCGAGGCCGATCACCGGGCCCCGGACCGGCGCGCCCGGCTGACCCAGGCGCAGCATCAGCCAGCCCGCGAACCCCGCGACCGACAGGGCATAGACCTGACGCAGGAGGAAGGCCGGTTCGTCGACGACGGACGCCAGATCCGGACGCGGCCCAAGCGTCATCCAGACCACGATCGCAGACGCCACAAGGGCCAGTCCGGCGCAGAGCGCCGCGCGCCGGGCCGGTCTGTGCTCGGGGATCGGGCGAGCCCCGGCGGCCAGCCGGTCGATCAGGTCTTCGGTGTTCAGGGGTTCAGGTCTCACGATCGGTCACTCGGTTCATCAGGGCCTTCATGGCCCTGTGCAGGCTGACGCGCGCCGCCCCCTCCGACAGGCCCGCGCGCTCTCCGGCCTCGGCCAGGCTGTAGCCCGACAGTTTCACATCCTTGACCAGGGCCTGCTGTCGGGCGGGCACGGTCGACAAGAGGCGGTCGAGATCGTGACGGACAGCGCCGTCCTCGACCCCGTCGACCTCAAGCGACAGGTCGTCGACCATGGGCACGAACCTCGCCCGCCCCGTCCTGCGCAGGTGGTCGATCAGCTTGTAGCGCGCGATCGTGTAGCACCACGACGTCACCGGATCGGCCCGCCGCCAGGTCTCGCGTTTGGCATGGACGGCCATCAGGGCTTCCTGCACCAGATCCTCGACATCGGCGTCGCCGTGGAACTGGCGCCGCTTGAAATAGGCGTGAAACGCAGGGCGCAGAAGGCCGAGGAACTCGCGCCAGGCGCGCGTGTCCCCATCCAGCCCCCCGATCATGAGCGGCTTCAGCCGTGCTTCCAGCGTGTTCACACGCCCCCCTATTCGGCCCGGCGACTCAAATGTTACGCCGTCGCGGGTCCGAGGGTTTCTCCGTCAATCAACGCGGGACACGTCGCGCCCTCAATCCTCGTCCCCCACCTCATCCGGGATGACCGGCATCTCGACCACCGGGGCGAGCGTCTTGATCTCGCCCAGCACCGTACCGGGAAACGCGTCCATCACCGCCTGGACGAAGGGGTCGGCCTCGACCTCGGCGCGGAGGGCCTGGGCGGCCTTCTTTTCCTGTTCGATCAGGGTCTCGCCGCCGCCCTGGCCGTTGGCGATGACGAACCACTGGCGGCCGGTCCATTCCTTCAGACGGCCTGCGAGGCGGGTGGCGAGGTTGGCGGGGGCGCCCGGGGCGGGCTCGAACGTCAGCTGGCCGGGCTTGAAGGCGACGGGGCGGACGTAGCGTTCAACGTCCATCTTCAGCGCGATCTCGCGCCGCTCGCCGATCAGGGCGACGACGGCCTCGAAGCTCTGGGGGTCGGGCGGGCTCGGCTGGGCCGACGGGCGGGCGGCGAGCTGGGCCGAGGCGCCGCCACCTCCCGCGCCGCCGCCGCGCGACGGGCCGCCGCTGGAACCGCCGCCGGTCAGGTCGCCGGATTGCAGTTTCTTCAGCGCCTCCTCTGGCCCCGGCAGGTCGGCGGCGTAGGCGAGGCGGACGATGGCCATCTCGACGGCGTCGGCGGGGCTGGGGGCGCGGCGGACCTCGTCGAGGGCCTTCAGAAGCATGGACCAGGCGCGCGACAGGGTGCCGGCCGAGACCGCCGCGCCCATGGCCGCCAGTCGCTGGGCCTGGTCGTTCGGCAGGCGGGTGGCGTTGGGACCCAGCATCTTGGCGACCGAGGCGGCGTGGCAGTGTTCCAGCAGGTCGTTGGTGACCTGGACCGGGTCGGCGCCATAGCCATAGAGGGCGCGGAAGGTCTCCAGCGCCTCGGGCGTGCGGCCGGCCATGATCTGTTCGAACAGCTGGATGGTCTGGCTGCGGTCGGCGAGGCCCAGCATGTCGCGCACGACGTCGGTGGCCACGGGTTCGCCGCGCTCGCCCTGCACCAGCGCCTGATCGAGCAGGGAGAGGCCGTCGCGGACCGAGCCCTCGGCGGCGCGGGCGATCAGCGCCAGGGCGTCGGCCTCGACCTTCATGCCCTCCTTGTCGGCGATGCGGGCCAGGTGTTCGACCAGGATCTCCGGCTCGACGCGGCGCAGGTCGAAGCGCTGGCAGCGGCTGAGGATGGTGACCGGGACCTTCCTGATCTCGGTGGTGGCAAAGATGAACTTGGCGTGGGGCGGGGGCTCTTCCAGCGTCTTCAGCAGGGCGTTGAAGGCCTGGTTGGAGAGCATGTGGACTTCGTCCAGCACATAGACCTTGTAGCGGGCCTCGACCGGGGCGTAGCGGACGCTTTCCAGGATGTCGCGGATGTCGTTGACGCCGGTGTGGCTGGCGGCGTCCATCTCCATGACGTCCATGTGCTGGCCGGCCATGATCGCCGCGTCGTGGCGGCCCAAGGGCGTCAGCTCCAGCGAGGGGCGGTCGATGGTCTCGGTCTCGTTGTTGAGCGCGCGGGCGAGCAGGCGGGCGGTGGTCGTTTTTCCGACCCCCCGCACGCCGGTCAGCATGAAGGCGTGGGCGATGCGGCCGGTGGCGAAGGCGTTGGTCAGGGTGCGCACCATCGCCTCCTGCCCGATCAGGTCCTCGAAGGTGCGGGGGCGGTATTTGCGGGCGAGGACTGTATAGGCGGCCCCGTCGTTCTGGTGCGCCTCGGACGGCGGTTCGACCGGGGCGGGCGCGGCTTTGGGGGCCTCGGCCGCTGGGGCAGGCGCGGGCGCGCCGAACATGTCGTCGGTGTTCTCGTCGCGCACATGCTCTGACGACTCTGGGGCGTCGTCGTCCTCCGCCCAGGGCGGATCGCCGGAATCAAGGTCGACGTCGGTCATCGGGCGAGGTTAGCGCGGGAGGGGGATCGTGCGCGACTCCTTAAGAGCTCGGCCGCAGGCCCATCAGCGGTTCATCACGGCGATCACGGCGGATCACAGCGGTCACGGCGGAAGCATCGTCGCGGCTACGCACGGGGTCCCGCTGTGATCGGCGTGGCCTTGTTTCGCTGTGACCGCTGTGATGAAACTGGAAAAGGCACGGCCAGAGATTGATTGGGCCTGCGGCCCGATCTGTCACGGCGTCATGTCGCGGGGCAGTTGACCGCCGTTGTCGATGATCTTCTGGATGACCTGCTTGTGCAGCCAGATGTTCATGCTGGCGCTGTCGGATTTGTCCCCGGTGTAGCCGAGCTCGTCGGCCAGCTCCTTGCGCTCGGCCAGGCTGCTTTCCAGGCCGATCAGCTTCATCAGGTCGACGATGGAGGTGCGCCAGTTCAGCGTCTGGTCCCGCTGCTCGTTCATGAAGTCGAGGATGCCGGCGACATCGACGGGCTGAGGCGGTTGGGGCGCCGTGGCGACGGCGGCGGTGACGGGGGGCTGGGCCGGGGTCGCGGTCGGGGTCGGTGCAGGTGCGGCGGGGGCGTCCTTCTTGCGATTGAAGATGCCGCCGAGAATCTTGCCGAGAATGCTCATGTCACCGCTCCGGTTGAGGTCGGCACAGGAGCGGTCTCGCGCGGTGAAGGTTCCGCCCAATCCTCACCCTTAGGGGGAGGTGGCTCCGTAGCGCAGCGAAGGAGACGGAGGGGGCCTGCTCCACACGGCGATCTCTGCGGTTGGCCCCCTCCACCGCTTCGCGGTCCCCCTCCCCCTACGGGTGAGGATTACTCGCGCTCAAGCAGCGAGGCTCCGCGCGTCGAGCGGTAGCGCTAAAGAAAGGAGCGGTGGAGACCGCGACCCGAAGGGGAATTCGTTGTGGCTGCTGCCTTCCGGCCCTGACCAGATTGGCGAAGCCTTCGCCCGCGATCTCCGCCCCCCATATCGCGTCCCCGCGCGGCGAGATCAAGGCCCCCTCCCCGGCGGGCGCGAACGCCGCTAGGAAGCGGCCATGGCCCTCCCCGTCCTGAACACCTTCGCCGGCAATCCGCTGGACCGCGCCGGAGACCGGCGAAACGACCCCGACTGGCTGGCCGAACAGGCCGCCAATCCCGAGGCCCTGGCCATGGTGCTGTGGGACGGGCGGCCGTTGCTGGAGGATCATGCCGAGGGTCCGCGCCTGGCCTGGGTCGCGCTGAGCCACGCCCGCGATCTGGTGGGCGATCCGGACCGGGAGCTGTTCCTGGGTCTGTGGAAGGGCGCGCCGGTGTTCGCGGTCGAGGTCACCGGCCCGGCGGACCCGGCGGCGGGCCCGATGGCGGGGCTGGGAGTCTTCACCGAACTGCGCGAGGCGGCGGCGGTACTGTCGGGAGCGGACGCGGCGATGGCGGGTGGGGCCAAGAGCCTGTTCGACTGGCGGCGGCGGCACGGGTTCTGCGCCAACTGCGGCCACGCGACCGACAGCATCTGCGGCGGCTGGAAGCGATCCTGTTCGAACTGTCAGGCCGAGCATTTCCCGCGCGTCGACCCGGTGTCGATCATGCTGCCGGTGTTCGGCGACCGATGCCTGCTGGGACGTCAGGCCAGCTGGCCGGCGGGGCGGATGTCGGCGCTGGCAGGCTTCATCGAGCCCGGCGAGACCATCGAGGAAGGCTGCGCGCGCGAGATCGCCGAGGAGGCCGGGCTGACGGTGACGACGGTCCGGTACCACTCCAGCCAGCCGTGGCCGTTCCCCTCGCAGCTGATGATCGGCCTGATCGCGCAGGTGTCGGACGACCAGGCGACGCCGGACCAGACCGAGCTGGAAGAGGTGCGCTGGTTCACCCGGGACGAGGCGCGGGCGGTGCTGGCGGGGAGCCATGAGGTGAAGGCCCCGCCGAAGTTCGCGATCGCGCGGACGCTGCTGGAGGCATGGGTGGAAGGCGAGTGATCAGGGATCAGGGATTGGGGAGAGGTTGCGTCCTTCTCCCTCCCCCTCGGGGGAGGGTCCTCGCGCAGCGAGGGGGTGGGGGCGGCAAGGCAGGGAAAGACAAGGCAAGCCCTGAAGTTGTGTCGCCTTGCCCGCCCCACCCGGTCTCCGCTTCGCTACGACCACCCTCCCCCGAGGGGGAGGGAGAAATCCCGCGTCACACCATCCCCCGCGCCGCCTCCAGGTCCGCCGGGTTGTCCACCGAAATGGGGGCCTGATCCACCGTCGCGGCCCAGATGGACAGGCCGAGTTCCAGGGCGCGGAGCTGTTCCAGCTTCTCGCGCTTCTCCAGCGGCGACGGCGGGGCGGCGCAAAAGCGTTTCAAGGCGTCCCGGCGGTAGCCGTAGACGCCGATGTGGCGCCAGACGGGGCCGTCGCCGTAAAGGGTCGAGCGGGTGAAATAGAGGGCGCGGGCGTGGCGGTCGCCGTCCTTCAGCGCCAGGACCGCCTTCACCACATCGACGTTGGCGCGGTCGGACGGGTCGAGCTCGGGCGCGACCAGGGTGGCGATGTCGCAGGACGGCTCGCCGTGCAGCAGGGCCGCGCAGGCCATGGCCAGACCCGGATCGGCGAAGGGCATGTCGCCCTGCAGATTGATGACGGCGTCGTATTCGCCGTGAGGGTCGAGTGTGTTCAGCGCGGCCAGGGCGCGGTCCGAGCCGCTGGGAAGCGCGGGATCGGTCAGGACGGCGCGACCGCCGACCGCCTCGATGACTTTGACGATCTCTGCATCGCCGGCGGCCACGGCGACCGGCAGGCCGGAAGCGGCGGCCTGTTCCCAGGCGCGCACGATCATGGGCTTGCCGCCGATATCGGCGAGCGGTTTGCCCGGCAGGCGGGCTGCGGCCATCCGCGTCGGGATCAGGATCAGGGGCGTCATTCGTGCGTTTCCCGATATGCGACTTCAAGGGCGCGGACGCAGCCGCGCGGCCGGTTGCGAAGGCGGCGCTAGCGTGTCAGAGACCGCCCCGCAAGACATTCGCCCGTTTCGCCTCCCCGCGGCACGGGCCTCAGAGACGGGATGCGACGACGCGTATGAGCGGCGATCTGAAGTGGAACAAGATCATGGGCGCGGGTCTGGGAACGGCCTTCGCCGTCCTGGTGCTGCAGCAGGTTTCGGGCGCGGTCTATGCGCCTGAAGAGCCCGAGAAGATGGGCTATTTCATCGATGTTCCGGAAGAAGCTGCGGCCGGTGGGGCCGAGGAAGTCCTGCCGCCCGACTGGGGCACGCTGCTGCCCGTCGCCGATCTGGCCGCCGGTGAGGCCGCCTTCGCGCGCTGTCAAGCCTGCCACACCATCAACGCCGGCGGGGCCAACGGCATCGGACCGGCCCTGTACGGCGTCGTGGGTCGTTCGGTCGGCGCCCATCCCGGCTTCGCCTTCTCGGAGGCCATGGTGGCGCACCGGTCGGTCGATCCGACCTGGTCTCTGGACGCGCTGGACCAGTTCATCAACGCCCCGGCCCGCTATGTCGACGGCACCAAGATGTCGTTCGCGGGCCTGCGCGACACCACGGCCCGGGTGAACCTGATCGCCTATCTGCGCAGCCAGGGCTCGGAAGGCTTCGCCATCCCCGCGCCCGATCCGGCGCGTCAGCCGGGCGGAGAGACCGACGGCGCGACGCCGGGCACGCAAGACACGGTGCCGGTCGATCCGACCGTCCCGGGGGTCGTTCCCGAGGCCGCCGATCCCAATGCGCCGGTCGTCCAGCCCGGCAACATCGCCCCTCCGGCTGCCGACAGCGCGACGCCGCCGAACAGCTGAACTAGACGACGCGCCTGAAGACCGCTGGCGCGAAGCCGTCGGACAGGCAGCGGGCGTCGGCCGCCGCCAGGGCTTCGACGACCACCGCGCCGTGGAACCCCGTGGCGTGGATGAGAGTGGCTTCGTCCAGCATGATCGCCGAATGGCCTGTCCAGCTCTGACCCTCGACCCGGCTCAACCAGATCACCAGGTCGCCGCGACGGGCATCGTCGCGATCGACGGCATGGCCCAACTGGGCCTGTTCATGGGCGCGGCGCGCGCCGGACAGGCCGCAGGCCAGCAGGGCCTGCTGAACCAGGCCGGAACAGTCCGTGGCGATCGACGAGCGCGCGCCAAGGGCGTGGGGCGTGCCGATCAGACGCTGGGCGACCGTGACCGGATCGCGCTCGAAGTCGCCTATGGGGCGCAGACGCAGATCCGGCTCCGACGGATCGGTGACCAGGGCATTCAGCGGCAGGTCGGCGTCGACGGCCGAGACGCTGTGGGTGGGGCGCAGGGTGCCGGGCGCGAGGACGGTCAGATCGACCCAGCCGACGACGCCATCGCGCCGGGCCTGGCCCCAGGCGCGGCCGTCGCGGTGTTCCAACACATCGAAGGCCTCGCCGAACAGCAACTGGTCGATGCGCTCGGAGGCCGCGTCGGCTTCGGCGTGGATGTCGGCGACGGGTGCCCGCAGCCGCATGGCCGTGGTCGCCCGATAGCGGTCGGCGCGGACCAGCCCCTCCAACGCCAGGGCGGCGAGGTCGTGACGGGCCAGCAGCGGCCGGGCGGGAACGGACAGGTCGGTCAAGCGAAGGCCCTGACGATTGGACAGACACACTGAACGTCGAAGGCGAAAATCCCGTTAAGGCGCGGACCTGAATCAGGTTTTTCCGTAACGCGCCTTCAGCATCGCATAGGCGGCGCGCAAGCCCTGCGCCTCGCCGCCCTCGGGCCAGCCGGGGCGGCCCCGGCTGTTCCAGGCGAAGACGTCCAGATGGGCCCAGACGCCGGTGGTCGGGGCGAATTTCTGCAGGAACAGGGCGGCGGTGATGGATCCGCCCTGGGCCCAGCCGGCGCTGTCGTTGCGCACATCGGCCAGATCGCTGTCGATCGCGGCGCGGTAGCCGGGCCAGAGCGGCATGCGCCAGAGGGGGTCGCGGACCTCGGCAGAGGCCGCCAGCAGATCGGCGGCGAGAGCCTCGTCGTCGGTATAGAGCGGAGGAAGGTCCGGCCCGAGGGCCACCCGGGCGGCGCCGGTCAGGGTGGCGAAATCCAGCGTCAGGCCCGGCGAATGTTCGGCCGCGCGGGTCAGGGCGTCGGCCAGGATCAGCCGGCCCTCGGCGTCCGTATTGCCGATCTCGACCGTCAGGCCCTTGCGGGTCGAGAGGATGTCACCGGGCCGGAAGGCGTCGGCGGAAATGGCGTTCTCGACCGCGGCGACCAGTACGACCAGCCGCACGTCCAGCCCGGCCTGCATGACCAGACGGCCCAGCGCCAGGGCATGGGCCGCGCCGCCCATGTCCTTCTTCATGTTGCGCATGCCGGCGGCCGACTTGATGTCCAGCCCGCCCGAGTCGAACGCCACCCCCTTGCCCACCAGGGCGATCAGGGGCCGGTCGGCGCGATCCAGGTTCCAGCCGATCTCCAGGATGCGGGGCGCGCGATGCGGCGCGGCGGCGCGGCCGACGGCGTGGATGGCGGGATAGTTCTGTTCCAGCAGGTCGTCGCCGGTGACCACTGCGATCGTCGCGCCGTGGGCCTCGGCGATCTCGCGGGCGATGGTCTCCATCTGCAGCGGGCCCATGTCGGCGGGCGGGGTGTCGACCATCTCGCGAGCCAGGGCGCAGGCGGCGGCGATGCGAGCGGCCTCCCCGGTGTCGAAACCCTCGGGCGCGACCAGACGGACATCGGCCACGTCCTTCCTGGCTTTGTAGCGATCGAAGGCGTAGCGGCCGAGCAGGAAGGCCAGGGCCGCCGGGCGGGCGGCGTCGGCATCGAGGTCCAGCCGGTAGAGGCCGGTCGGCAGTTTGGCCGACAGGGCGCGGGCGCTCATGGGATCGAAGGTCTGGCCGACGCCGACCAGCACCCGATCGACGCCGCCGTCGGCATCGGGGACCGCGAGAACCTGCCCGGGCCTGCCCTTGAACCCCATCCGTTCGGCCCAGGACCGGGCGCCCGGCGCGATCTCGCCGTCCGGGCCCACGAAACGGATCGGGGTGGCCGACGCGGCCTCCGGTGCATCGGTGGCGACGATGGGATCGGGTGACAGGACGGACATGTCGGGCCTTTGTCAGATTAACCAATGCTTGACGCGAACCACGGACTCTGGAGCGCGTCAGACATCCGGATCGGTCCGCACCATGTCGCTGAACGGCGTCAGAACCTCAATCCTAATCGCCGCCCTCGGGGTCGCCGTGGCCTCGCCGACGCTGGCCCAGACGGCTCAGGGCGCGGCGCAGGCCCAGGCCGCCCAGCCCGTCGCGCCGGCACCCCGCCAGCCCGCCTCGGCCGAGGAGCGCGCCGCCTACAACCGGCTGGACCCGCTGGCCCGCTCGGTCTTCTGGTCGCGCGAGATGGAGGTCAATCCGCTGGACCCCGTCGCCGGGGTCGAACTGGCCGAGGCCCTGCGTCAGCTGGGCCAGCATGAACAGGCCGCTCAAACCGCGCGGCAGGTGCTGACGCTGCAGCCGGCCAACATCGAGGCCATGCTGGAAGCGGGCCGGGCCGAGATCGCGCGGGGGCAGGCCTTCTATGGCATCCAGCCGCTGGAACAGGCGCGGGACCTGGCCCCGAACGACTGGCGGCCGCTGTCGCTGCTGGGCGTGGCCTATCAGCAGGTGCGCCGGGCCGAGGACGCGCATGCGGCCTGGCACAGCGCCCTGGCGATATCGCCCGACAATCCGAACATCCTGACCAACGCCGGCATGGCGCTGGCCACCAGCGGCGACGCCGCCGGGGCCGAGGCGATGCTGCGTCGGGCCGTGGCCCAGCCGACCGCGACGCTGCAGATGCGGCTGAACCTGGCGATGACGCTGGGGCTGCAGGGCAAGATGTCCGAGGCCGAGCAGATCATCCGGCGCGACCTGCCGCCCGAGGCGGCCGAGCGGAACCTGCAATGGCTACGGGCCCAGGGGCAGGGTCGAGCCCTCGCCACGACGGCCGTTTCGCCGTCCGACCAGGCCTCGGCCCGCACCTGGGGCTCGCTGCAGACCCCCTAGATCAGCCGCGCTGGGCGTCCGCCAGCCGCACCCGGGCGCGCAGGTGAGCGTCCTGGGACACGGCGGTGGCGATCTCGTTGAACCGGTCGGTCGAAAGACCCGAGGCCGAGACGGCGGCGGCCATGGCGGCGGCCTGTTCGGTCGTGGGCGTCGAGCCGTCGGCCGGAGCGGCGGCGCGGACATTGACCATGGCGGACGAGAATTGTTCGACCTCGGCGTCGGTCACCCCGGCCGCGACTGAACCGGGCACCGGCTCCGGAGCGTCCAGCAGCGCCAGGCGGGCCTGAAGCACGGTGTCGGTCGAGACCGTGGTCGCCAGGGCATTGAACTCGTCAGGCGTCAGGCCGGAGGCCTCGACGGCGCTGGCCATGGCGGCCTGCTGTTCGGCGTTCGGAGCCGATCCGTCGGTCGGGGCGGCGGCGCGGACATCGACCATGGCCGAGGCGAAGGCTTCCAGCTGGGCGTCGGTGTAGGTCGTCTGGATCGCGGCGAAGGCGGGCGCGGCGGCCAGGACGGCGGCGGCGGAGACGGCGGCGATCAGGGTGAGGCGCATGGGAATTCCTTGTCGTTTCAACACACAGGCGTCGGGGAAGCGCGGACGCTAGTCAGCCAGGGACCCGCTGCCAAATCACCCCTGCTGAAATCCGCGTGATCGGCACCGCTTTTCCGGACCGGTCCAGGAGCCTATATCGGGGCCATGATCGACGACCTCTACAGCGCACGGATCCTGACGCTGGCGGCCAACCTGCCCCATGCGGGACGGCTGGCCTCGCCCGAGGGCACCGGCGAGCGGGTGGCGAAACTGTGCGGGTCGCGGGCGACCGTGGATGTCGTGCTGGACGATCAGGGCAGGATCGCCGACTTCGCCCAGGACGTGAAGGCCTGCGCGCTCGGTCAGGCCGCCGCCGGTGTGCTGGGCGAGAGCGTGATCGGCGCGACGGTCCAGGACCTGACCGAGGCGCGCGACGCCATGGCGGCCATGCTGAAGTTCGGCGGCGAGGGCCCGTCCGGCCGGTTCGAGGGGCTGCGGGTGCTGAAGCAGGTCGCGGACTATCCGGCGCGGCATGCCTCGACGATGGTCGCGGTGGAGGCGACGCTGGAAGCGGTGCAGGCCGCGCAGGCCGCCCGAACCAGACTCGCCGGCGCGGCTTGAACTCTCTTCTCCGCTCATCCCGGCGAAAGCCGGGACCCAGTGCTTTCGTGAGGCATTGCGCCGGATCGCGAGCGTGGGCTACCCGCACAATCATCGCCCAAAGAACTGGGTCCCGGCTTTCGCCGGGATGAGCGGCAAGATCATGAGTTCAGGCTCCCTCTATGAACGCGGCGTCCGCGCGGCCCATCGGGGCTACAAGCTGACGCTGAGCCCCGTCTTCGGACAGTCGTGCCGGTTCCTGCCGACCTGTTCGGACTATGGCCGCGACGCCCTGATCCAGCACGGCCTTCGCAAGGGCGGCTGGCTGACCGTGCGGCGACTGTGTAGATGCCACCCCTTCGGCGGTTCGGGATACGACCCGGTCCCGCCAGTCGAGACCGAGACCCCATGATCCAGCTGACCTTTCCCGACGGTGCCACACGAGACTATCCGGCCGGTTCGACCGCGCGCGACGTGGCCCACGCCATCTCGCCTTCCCTGGCCAAGAAGGCCGTGCTGGCCGAGTTGAACGGCGAGCAGCGGGACCTGAACCGGGTGCTGGAGACGGGCGGATCGTTCCGCCTGATCATGCGCGACGACCCCGAGGCGCTGTACACCATCCGCCACGACGCGGCCCATGTGCTGGCCGAGGCGGTGCAGAGCCTGTTCCCCGGCACCCAGGTCACGATCGGCCCGGCCATCGAGGACGGCTTCTATTACGACTTCGCCCGCGAGACGCCCTTCTCGACCGACGACTTCGCCGCCATCGAAAAAGAGATGGCGAAGATCATCGACCGGGACGCCAGATTCGAGCGCGAGGTCTGGGACCGTGACGAGGCCATCCTGTTCTTCGAGGCGCGGGGCGAGAGCTTCAAGGCCGAGCTGATCCGCGACCTGCCCGAGACCGAGACCATCACCCTGTACAGACAAGGGGAATGGATCGACCTGTGCCGGGGGCCGCATTTCCCCTCCACCCGCCATGTCGGCAAGGCCTTCAAGCTGACCAAGCTGGCCGGCGCCTATTGGCGCGGCGACAGCAATCGCGAGCAACTTCAGCGCATCTACGGCACCGCCTGGGCGACCAGGGAGGACCTGGACGCCTATCTGAAGCGGCTGGAGGAGGCCGAGAAGCGGGATCACCGCAAGCTGGGCCGCCAGATGGAGCTCTTCCACATGCAGGAAGAGGGCCGGGGCATGGTCTTCTGGCACCCCAAGGGCTGGGTGCTGTGGCAGGTGATCGAGGCCTATATGCGCCGCCGCCTGGACGCCGCCGGCTACGTCGAGGTCAAGACGCCCCAGGTGCTGGACCGCAAGTTCTGGGAGGCCTCGGGCCACTGGGAGAAGTACCGGCCCAACATGTTCGTCTGCGAGACGGTGGAGGGCGAGACGCTGTCGCTCAAGCCCATGAACTGCCCCGGCCACGTCCAGATCTTCGGCATCGGCCAGAGATCCTATCGCGAACTGCCGCTGCGGATGGCCGAGTTCGGGGCCTGCCACCGCTATGAGCCGTCCGGCTCGCTGCACGGCCTGATGCGGGTGCGCGGCTTCACCCAGGACGACGCCCACATCTTCTGCCGCGAGGACCAGATCGTCGAGGAGACGTCGAACTTCATCGCGCTCGCCCGGTCGGTCCACGCGGACCTGGGCATGGAGACGGCCTACATCAGCCTGGGCACCCGGCCCGAGACGCGCGCGGGCTCGGACGAATTCTGGGACAAGGCCGAGGCCCTGATGGCGGAGGCGGCGCGCGCCGCCGGGACCGAGCCGGTCGTCACCGAGGGCGACGGCGCCTTCTATGCGCCCAAACTGGATTTCGTGGTCAAGGACGCCATCGGCCGCGAATGGACCTGCGGCACCATCCAGCTGGACTATGTCCTGCCCGAGCGGCTGGGCGCGGAATACGTCGGCGAGGACGGGGCCAAGCACCGGCCGGTCATGCTGCACCGGGCCATCCTGGGCAGTTTCGAGCGGTTCATCGGCATCATGATCGAGAACTACGCTGGGGCCTTCCCCCTGTGGCTGGCACCTGTCCAGGCCGTGGTGGCGACCATCACCTCGGACGCCGACGACTATGCCCATCAGGTCGCCGCCCGGTTCAAGGCCGCGGGCCTGCGGGTCGAAACCGACCTGAGGAACGAGAAGGTCGGCTACAAGGTGCGCGAACACTCGGTCGGCAAGGTCCCGGTCATCGCCGTCGTCGGCCGCTCCGAGGCCGAGAAGGGCGAGGTGGCGATCCGGCGGCTGGGCTCGCAGGAGCAGACGGTGGTGAGCCTGGACGAGGCGGTGCGGATTCTGACCGAGGAGGCGACGCCCCCGGACCTCAGATGACGCTGGACATCCGTTACACCGACCAGGCGCGCGACTGGATCGACGGACTGCGCGACAGGGTCGCGAGACGTCGCGTGTTCTCTCGCCTGGATCTCCTCGCGGACGGACACTTCGGCGATTGGAGGCCGGTCGGCGAGGGCGTCGGAGAACTGAGGATTCACGCCGGGCCGGGTTATCGCCTATACTTCGCCAGACGCGGTGACATGATCGTCGTCATTCTGCTTGGCGGCGACAAAAGCAGCCAGGATCGAGACATTGCAAAGGCCAAGCGATTGGCGCGGGACCTGGACCTGTGATGGCGACCAAGACCTATCCCTTCGACGTCGTGGATTTCTTCAAGGACGACGAGGATATCGCAGGCTATCTGGAGGAAATGCTCGCGATCGATGATCCGAAAGTCACCGCCCGTGCCGTGGCGACGATCGAACGGGCGAAAAACCTGCCGGAGGACCCATCCCTGGACTTCGCGGGCCGCTTGAACCGGGCCGTCCATGCGCTGGGGCTTCGCCTGGCGGCCGTGCCTGTGGAATCCCGGGCTGCATAGCGGGCGTTGAGATCGTCCCCATCTGCGGGTCGAGCGTGACCTGAGGATCGAGAAGGTCGGGGACAAGGTGCGCGAACACTCGGTCAGCAAGGTCCCGGTCATCGCCGTGGTCGGCAGGTCCGAGGCCGAGAAGGGCGAGGTGGCGATCCGGCGGCTGGGGTCTCAGGAGCAGACGGTGGTCAGCCTGGACGAGGCCGTGCGGCTGTTCACCGAGGAGGCGATGCGCCGGATCTGAAGCGGGGCTGCGACACTCCAGTACGAGGGCAAGGGGTGGTTTAGGCAGCGGCAGACAGAAACCGCTCTAGCCCATCCCAATCTGAACCCCGCCGAGGGTGGAGACGCGGGTTCAAAAGCCCGACCTCTTCGAGCGTGAGCGCCATCCGCCCATAGTTGCAGCCTGAGCATGTAATTTGGATGTTCGAGAGGTCGTTGCCGCCGCCTCGACTGTGCGGGAGTAAGTGATCGAACTGCAGCCACATACACAGCAAGGCAGAGTGACAATCCGCGTTCTTCGCACCCCACGTTGCTACTCCTGGATACGCTCGCACCAGCGCCTTCCGGACATCCGCACTGATGAGGGGGATGTGACAGAACCCACAGTGTCGTCCCTGCTGCCGTATCAACTCCGCCTGCTGCTCAGCGTTTGGCATCCTGACGGCGACCCTCACGGATTTGCTGAGAACCGGGGGGGCGGCAGGGACTGGGCGGTACCGGACATAATCTGCTCGATCAGGGTAGGTTGCGACCGAGCCAAGGAGCGGCGCTACCCAATCCCTTATGGCCGGTTGATTTGCTCGACCAATCATGTGTGCTGCACCGCTGCGGTTTCCGCTCAAGTGAGCCTCAACGGCTAGGCTGAGATAGCCTGCGGCTTCAAAGATTTCGGGGACGGGTTCGCGGAGGCATCGTCGCGGAGCGAGGAAATCTTTGTCTAGCTGTTTCATGGCGGCGCTTCCCGCAGCAGACGGGTGATTGAGATGGACCTATTAACTCCCAGACGAGGGTGATCCAGAAGCCATCTGGAGCTTTGCGCTTTCCTTCAATGGATACGAGGAACTGGGTTCCTTCGAGGCGTCGGCGGCATCAGCGCAGCTTAAGAAGCGCGCCGCGCTTCGCGACATCCGAAACGAACTCTTTTTCGCAGCACGGGCCTCCCGCCATGGCGGCGATGATCGTTTCATCGATGTGTATCTGGAGCTTTTGCCCCTGTTCAGAAAATGGGCGAACACGGGAAAAGGTCGGGTTGACCGGTCCTGACCGAGGCTGCCGAGTGTCCGCTCCCCCTAGCGGCCCTTCGAGGCGTATGCATTTGAGCGGAGGGAGAGGGCGGGTCGCTCCTTATCTGCCCTCCGCCCCGCGCCCATTTGGGTGACATGACCGCCCTCTCCATCCTCGACCTCGCCCCGGTGCCCGAGGGCTCCGACGTCTCCCGTTCCCTCGCCAACACCATAGACCTCGCCCGCCACGCCGAGCGGCTGGGCTATCGGCGGTACTGGTTGGCGGAGCATCACAACATGGCGGGGATCGCCTCGGCGGCGACGTCGGTGGTGATCGGGGCGGTGGCGGCGGCGACGAAGACGATCCGGGTCGGGGCCGGCGGGATCATGCTGCCCAACCATGCGCCGCTGGTGATCGCCGAGCAGTTCGGCACGCTGGCGGCGCTGTATCCCGGTCGGATCGACCTGGGGCTGGGCCGGGCGCCGGGGTCGGACATGGCCACCGCGCGGGCGCTGAGGCGCGATCGGGCGGGCGACGCCGACAGCTTTCCCCAGGACGTGATGGAGCTGATGCACTGGTTCGAGCCGGCGGCCGAGGACCAGCGGCTGCGCGCCAACCCCGGCGGGGGGCAGGACGTGCCGATCTGGATCCTGGGGTCCTCGACCTTTGGCGCCCAGCTGGCGGCGCATCTGGGCCTGGCTTTCGCCTTCGCCAGCCATTTCGCGCCCGGCGACATGATGGCGGCGATCCGCCTCTATCGCGAGACCTTCCGACCCTCGGCGCGGCTGGACCGGCCCCATGTCATGCTGGGCTTCAACGTCTTCGCCGCCGAGACGGACGATGAGGCGCGGCTGTTGTTCACCTCGGTCCAGCAGGCCTTCGTCAATCTGAGGACCGGGCGGCCCGGCAAGCTGCCTGCGCCGGTCGAGGGCTATGCCGAGCGGCTCGATCCGGCCGCGCGGGCCATGATCGATCAGGCCCTGTCATGCTCGGCCGTCGGCGGGCCGGCGACCGTGCGTGACCAGGTGCGGGCGTTCGTGGAGCGCACCGGGGCCGACGAACTGATGATCACCAGCCAGATCTGGGACCACGGCGCGCGGGTGCGGTCGCTGGAGATCCTGGCCGAGGCCTCGGCCGCCTGGGCCAAGGCGGCCTGAGCGCGAGCAAGCGCGGCTGTAACCTACTGTAAAATCTAAGCTTCGCCGTCGGAACCGGCGAGGACCGCCTTCGTTCCACCGGCTCACCCCCGCTGGAAGGAGCCGACCCATGGCCGACAAGACCCTAGACACCCTGTTCCACGACACGCTCAAGGACATCTATTACGCCGAGCGCAAGATCCTGAAGTCGCTGCCGAAGATGGTTCGCGCGGCGCAGTCGCCGGAACTCAAGGCCGCCTTCGAAAAGCACATCGGCCAGACGGAAGGTCAGATCGAGCGGCTGCAGCAGGTGTTCGACATCATCGGCAAGCCGGCGCGCGGCAAGACCTGCGACGCCATCGAAGGCATCCTGGCCGAGGGCGACGAGATCGCCGAGGAGTACAAGGGCACGGCGGCGCTGGATGCCGGCCTGCTGGCGGCGGCCCAGGCGGTCGAACACTATGAGATCACCCGCTACGGCACGCTGAAGCGCTGGGCCCTGGTGCTCGGCATGAAGGACGCCGCCGCCTTGCTGGATGAGACCCTGCAGGAAGAGAGCCAGACCGACACCGACCTGACGGCGATCGCCGACGCGGCCGTCAACGCCGAGGCGATGCAGCAGGCGGCCTGATCGAGAGGCCCGCTGGCGACCAGACGGCCGGCGTCAGAGCGGACGCCGGCCGTCGATGTTTCCAGGGGGCGAGTAGCGGCAGGCGAGCAGCTGCTGGTCGTCGCGCGTCTCGATCGCGCAGCCGACATGCGTCGTGCCCGACCAGATCAGCTGGGTGTAGTGGCCGACCGCCGTCCAGTCGCCGGTGCGGCTGACGTTCGGGAAGACGCCGGGGCGATAGTCCGCCCGCTCCGCGATCCAGTCCTCGACCATCTCCTCGGGCGTGAAGACGCGGCCGCCCCAACCGGTCCACAGGTTCTCGCCGTGACCGTGCGGGCGCGGGTCGTGGGCGAAGCGGCCCGTGGCGATCAGTTCGCGGGCCCAGCCGCGCGCCTCGGCTTCCAGGTCCTCGCTCCAGACCAAGGGCGCGACGCCCTGCTCGGACCGTTCGGCGTTGTGGGCCGCAAGAACCCGCGCCTCGTTCTGATCTGAGGGCCGGCCGTCGCGCGGCGGCGGGGTGGGGATGGCCACCCGGGCGTCGGGAGACGCGGGCTCGATCCAGCGTGGACCGCCCGGATCGGCGGGGGCGCAGGCGGCGGTCAGACAGGCGGCGACGAGGGCGGACAGGGGGCGTATCATGATCGGGATCAATGTCGCACGAGCGCGGCCGTTCCGTGTCAGGGTAACTCTTATCTTGACGTTGACGTAAACGTCGGCTTTAGAGCCAACATCGCATCCGTCCTCCGTCCCTCAAGCAGCGAGGCGCCCAAAACGCGATTGGGGCGCCGAGCGGTAGGGACCCAAAAGGGAAGCCGCACCAAATGACCGAAGCCTATATCTACGACGCGGTACGCACGCCGCGCGGCAAGGGCAAGAAGGACGGGTCGCTGCACGAGATCACCGCCCTGTCGCTGGCCACCCAGGTGCTGGAGAATCTGCGCGACCGCAACGGGCTGGACACCTCCAAGGTCGACGACGTCATCCTGGGCTGCGTCTCGCCGGTGGGCGAACAGGGCGCCGACATCGCCCGCACCGCCGTGCTGAACGCCGGCTGGTCGCAGACGGTCGCGGGCGTCCAGATCAACCGCTTCTGCGCCTCGGGCCTGGAGGCCGTGAACATGGCGGCGGCCAAGGTGAAGTCGGGCGAGGCCGAGTTCGCCGTCGGCGGCGGGGTCGAGGCCATGAGCCGCGTGCCCATGGGCAGTGACGGCGGGGCCTGGCCGGTCGATCCGTCCAGCGCGTTTTCGACCTATTTCGTGCCTCAGGGCGTCTCGGCCGACATGATCGCCTCCAAGTGGGGCATGTCGCGCGACGACGTCGACGCCTATTCGGTCGAGAGCCACAAGCGGTCGGCGAGGAGCTGGGCCGAAGGGCGCTTCAAGAACTCGGTCGTGCCGGTGCGCGACCAGCTGGGCCTGACCATCCTGGACCGCGACGAGACCATCCGTCCGAACACGGACATGCAGACGCTGGGTGCGCTGAACCCCTCCTTTGCCATGATGGGCGAGATGGCCTTCGACAGCGTGATCAACCAGCGCTACCCCGAGGTCGAGCGCGTCAACCACGTCCACACCCCGGGCAACTCCTCCGGCATCGTCGACGGATCGGCGGGCGTGCTGATCGGCAGCCTGGAGGCCGGCAAGGCCCTGGGCCTGAAGCCCCGCGCCCGCATCGTGGGCGCCGCCTCGATCGGGTCGGAGCCGTCCATCATGCTGACAGGCCCCGAGTTCGTGGCCAACAAGCTGCTGGCCAAGCTGGGCATGAACGCGACCGACATCGACCTGTATGAGCTGAACGAGGCCTTCGCCGCCGTCGTGCTGCGCTTCATGCAGGCGCTGGACATCGATCACGACAAGATCAACGTCTGCGGCGGCGCCATCGCCATGGGTCACCCCCTGGGGGCCACCGGCGCCATGATCACCGGCACCGTGCTGGACGAGCTGGAGCGGTCGGGCAAGTCGACCGCCCTGATCACCCTGTGCATCGGCGGCGGCATGGGCACCGCCACAGTCATCGAGCGCGTTTGATTACATCGAGCGCGCCAGCGGTCAATAAAGGGGTTCATCACGGCGACCACAGCGAAGACACGGCGATCACAGCGCGCACCGATCGCAGTGTCCTCCGTGCCTACGCCGTGTTCGCCGTGATGAACCGAAACCGGTCGGCCCACACGCCGACGTTTCAGAATGAAGGGCCTTCGGCCAATGGAAAACTTCAAGATCGACGTCGACGCCGACGGCATCGCCCTGGTCACCTTCGACGTGCCGGGCCGCTCGATGAACACCCTGACCGGCTCGGTCATGGCCGAGATCCCGCAGGTGGTCGAACGCATCAAATCGGACGACGCCATCAAGGGCGCGGTGCTGACCTCGGGCAAGACCTCCGGCTTCTGCGCCGGGGCGGACCTGGGCGACATGGCTGCGGGCATGCTGACCGGCGGCTCTCTGCAGGACGCCTATGACGCCGGCTGGAAGCTGAACGGGGCGCTGCGGGCGCTCGAGACCTGCGGCAAGCCTGTGGCGGCGGCGATCAACGGCCTGGCGCTGGGCGGCGGTCTGGAACTGACGCTGGCCTGTCACTACCGCGTGGTCGGCGACAGCCCGAAGATCCAGCTGGGCCTGCCGGAGATCAAGGTCGGCCTGTTCCCCGGCGGCGGCGGCACCCAGCGCCTGACGCGCCTGGTCGGCGTCCAGGCGGCCATGATGGCCATGAGCGAGGGCAAGTCCTTCCGTCCCAACGACGCGAAGGGCGCGGGCATCGTGCATGAGGTCGTGCCCGCCGGAACCGAGGTCGAGGCCGCCAAGGCCTGGATCAAGGGCGGCGGCAAGGCGGCCCAGCCGTGGGACGACAAGAGCTTCAAACTGCCCGGCGGCGGCCCCTATCACCCGGCCGGCATCCAGAACTTCCTGGTCGGCAACGCCATGCTGAGGAAACAGTCCTACGGCAACTATCCGGCCGTCGTGAACCTGATGAAGGCGGTCTATGAGGGCGTGCAGGTGCCGATGGACGCCGCGCTGCGCATCGAGACCCGCTACTTCATCAAGACCCTGATGACGCCGCAGGCGCAGGGGATGATCCGGTCGCTGTTCCTGTCCAAGCAGGAGCTGGACAAGGGCGCGGTGCGGCCCAAGGACGTGCCCCAGTCGGATCCCAAGAAGGTCACCGTCCTGGGCGCCGGCATGATGGGCGCGGGCATCGCCTATGTGAACGCCATGGCGGGCATCCAGACCATCCTGATCGACCGCGATCAGGACGCCGCCGACAAGGGCAAGGCCCATGTCGAGGACCTGCTGAAGAAGCGCCTGTCGCGCGGACAGTTGACCCAGGACAAGTACGACGCTCTCCTGGCCATGGTCGTGCCGGCCACGGACTATGACCACATCAAGGGCTCGGACCTGGTGATCGAGGCGGTGTTCGAGAACCGCGAGATCAAGGCCGATGTGACCCGGCGCGCCGAGGCCCAGCTGACGCCCGGCGCCGTGTTCGGATCCAACACCTCCACCCTGCCGATCACCGGCCTGGCCGAGGCCTCGGTGCGCCCCGAGGACTTCATCGGCATCCACTTCTTCTCGCCCGTCGACAAGATGATGCTGGTCGAGATCATCATGGGCGAGAAGACCGGCCAGGAGGCCCTGGCCAAGGCGCTCGACTACGTCATGAAGATCAAGAAGACCCCGATCGTCGTCGAGGATGGCCGTGGCTTCTACACCAGCCGCTGCTTCGGCACCTATGTCGCGGAAGGATTGGCCATGCTGGAGGAGGGCTATGCACCGGCCATGATCGACAACATCGGCCGCATGACCGGCATGCCGCGTGGGCCGCTGGAGATGCACGACGACGTGGCGCTGGACCTGTCGGTCAAGATCGCCAAACAGACGGCCGAGGACCTGGGCGACGCCTATGTGCCCCTGCCCGGCTGGACGATCGTCAAGACCATGGTCGAGGACCTGGGCCGTTACGGACGCAAGAACGGCAAGGGGTTCTACGACTATGACGCCAAGCCCAAGACCCTGTGGAAGGGCCTGTCCGAACTGGCCCCGGTGACGATCAACGACTCGACGCCCGAACTGGTCGAGGACCAGAAGCGCCGTCTGCTGTTCCGCCAGGCCGTCGAGGTCGCCCGCTGCTGGGAAGAGGGCGTGATCGACGATCCGCGCGAGGCCGACGTCGGTGCCATCCTGGCCTGGGGCTTCGCGCCCTGGACCGGCGGCCCGATCACCATGATCGACCAGATGGGCACCAAGGCCTTCGTCGAGCAGGCCGACGAGTACGCCGCACGGTACGGCGAGCGGTTCAGCCCGCCTCAGCTGCTGCGCGACATGGCGGCCAGGGGCGAGACCTTCTACGGCAACTTCGCCGGGGTGAAGGCCGCGGCCTGATCCCGACGACAAGCCTGAACGACAACGGCCCCGGGATCGCTCCCGGGGCCGTCTTCGTCTCGAGAGGTCGTCGGATCAGGAGCCGGTGAACTCGAACTCGGTGCCGTCGATCTCGCACATGTTGACGCGTTCGACGTAGTCCGAGCCATCGTCGAAGGTGTAGTAGAAGTCATACATGCAGTCCTCGAGACCGTCGTCGACGGTGACCTCGACGGTGTCGCCGGGCTCGACCTGGTAGTCGAGGATGTTGTCGCTCCATTCGTCGGACGACGACTGGCCGTACAGGATCGAATCGATCGTGGCGTTGGAGTTGTTGACGATCGAGAACGAGACCGAGCCGGTCTGGGCCGACGCGGGCAGGGCGAAGGCCGCGGCGACGGCCACGGCGAGGAACAGATTACGCATGAAAGAAAACTCCCCCAATCGCAGGCGGAATGCCCGCGTTGTTGGCGGTGGTGTAGGACACTTCCGCCCCCTGACAAAGCGTCGGGGAAGGCCCATCATCTTTCGTCAGACAGGGGTCGGCGTGCCCCGCTCCTCCACCAGCCTGGCGCTGCATCCCTACGGACATCAAGCCGCATGAAGACCCACCAGCTGAAGACCGACGGCCTGACGCAGCAAGTGCTGGACGCCGGTCCGGACGACGGCTCGGCGCCGCTGGTCCTGCTGATCCACGGCTTCCCGGAGCTGGGGATCAGCTGGCGCGCGCAGGTAGCCGCCCTGGCCAAGGCCGGTCATCGCGCGGTCGCTCCGGACATGCGGGGCTATGGCGGGACCGACAAGCCCTTCGAGACCGGTTCGTACACCATCCTGCATCTGGTCGGCGACATGGTCGATCTGGTGCGGGCCCTCGGCCACCAGAGCTGCACGGTCGTCGGCCATGACTGGGGCGCGCCGGTCGCCTGGCACTGCGCCCTGATGCGGCCGGATGTGTTCACGGCGGTGGCGGGTCTGTCGGTGCCGTTCCAGCCGCGTCGCGCGTCGGGGCCGCCGACACCAGCGATGGCCGCGATCTCGAAGCGGCTCGGCCGGGGCGAGCTGTACATGAACCAGTTCCAGGCGCCGGACGCCCACCACATCTTCGAGGCCGATGTCGCGACGGGCCTGAGGAAGGGCTTCTATTCGTACGACGGCGCGACGCCGGACGGACGACAGTCCACCGGTTTCATCGCGCCGGGCCACGACTTCCTGTCCGAAGTCCCCGACGACGCCACCCTGCCGCCGTGGATGAGCGAAGATCACTTCGCCGAATACGTCGCCGCCTTCACCGCCTCGGGCTTCAAGGGGCCGATCGACTGGTACCGCTGTCTCGATCTCAACTGGGCGCTGACCGCCTTCCTGCAGGGGCGCAAGATCGCCCAGCCGTCGATGTTCATGGTCGGCGAGCGGGACCCTGTGCGCCACTACGCCGGTCAGCACGAGGCGGGGCTGAAGGACTGGCTGACCGATCTGCGGTCACAGACCGTCCTGCCGGGCACCGGTCACTGGCTGCAACAGGAGCGACCCGATGAGGTCAACGCGGCCCTGATCGCCTTCCTGCGGTCGCTGTGAGCCCACGCCCCCAGACCTACGACGTCGTCATCGTCGGCGCGGGCGCGGCGGGGATGATGTGCGCCATCGAGGCCGGGCGGCGCGGACGGCGCGTGCTGGTCGTCGATCACGCCCGCGCGCCGGGCGAGAAGATCCGCATCAGTGGCGGCGGGCGCTGCAACTTCACCAATCTGGACGCCGGGCGGACCGACCGGTTGCTGGGGGCCAACCCGCGCTTCGCGGCGTCGGCGCTGGGCTGCTACACCCCCGCCGACTTCATCGCCCGGGTGGATAAGGCCGGCATCGCCTGGCACGAGAAGACCCTGGGCCAGCTGTTCTGCGACGACAGCGCCAAGCAGATCGTCCGCATGCTGACCGACGACATGCGGGATGTGGGGGCCGAACTTCGGCTCGGAACGGCGGTCGAGACGCTGGAGCGGTCCCCCGGGGGATTCGCCCTGACGCTGTCCGACGGGTCGACCGTCTCCTGCGCCAGTCTGGTCGTGGCGTCAGGCGGAAAGTCGATCCCCAAGATGGGGGCGACGGGCTGGGGCTATGACGTGGCGCGGCGGTTCGGCCTGACCCTGACCGAGACGCGACCGGCGCTGGTGCCCCTGACGTTCGAGGCCGGACTGCTGGAGCAGATGACGCCGCTGGCCGGGGTGGCGGTCGATGCCGTCGTGACGGCGGGCAAGGCCCGGTTCGAGGAGGCGATCCTCTTTACCCACCGGGGCCTGTCCGGCCCGGCCATCCTGCAGATCAGCAGCTATTGGCGCGAGGGCGAGGCGATCACCGTGGCCATGGCCCCGGGCGTGCCGGTGCTGGAGCGGCTGAAAGCGAGGAAGGCCGAGAACGGCGGCAAACAGGCCGTCCACACCGCCCTGTCCGCCATCGTGCCCCGCCGCCTGGCCGAGACTCTGACCGCGCGCGAGGGGGCAAACGGCAAGCTGGCCGAGGTCGGCGACAAGGTGTTGGCCCGGCTTGAGGCGGCGGTGAACGCCTGGACCGTCAAGCCGGTCGGCTCCGAGGGCTACCGCACCGCCGAGGTCACCCTGGGCGGGGTCTCGACGGACGATCTCGACCAGAGGACGATGGAGGCCAAATCCGTGCCCGGCCTGTTCTTCATCGGCGAGGTCGTCGACATCACCGGCTGGCTGGGCGGCTATAACTTCCAGTGGGCCTGGAGCTCGGGCTGGGCGGCGGGGCAGGCGTGCTAGTGAGCCCCCGGACCCCGCGCCGCCGGGTCCAGATATTCGTTCTCGCGGTGGCCGTCCGAGGCCAGCACGAACCGGCGGTCGCAGTAGCCGCACTCGACGAAATCCTCGCCACCCATGTCGAGATAGACCAGCGGATGGCCCAGCACGCCGCCGCCGTCGCAGCTGAGGGGCGTGGACCTGGTCATTCCGCGTGGCTCGATGTTCGGGCTTCTGGGGCCCAACGGCGCGGGCAAGTCGACGCTGATCAACATCCTGGCCGGCGTGGTCAACAAGACCGGCGGCACCGCCGCGATCTGGGGCCGCGACATCGACGAACGCCCCCGAGACGCCCGCGCCGCCCTGGGGGTCGTGCCCCAGGAGATCGTGGCCGACGTCTTCTTCACCCCGCGCGAGGCGCTGGAGGTGCAGGCGGGCTTCTATGGCGTGCCGGCGGGCGAGCGTCGCTCCGACGAACTGCTGGCGGCGCTGGGTCTGTCGGACAAGGCGCACGCCTATGTCCGGGCCCTGTCGGGCGGGATGAAGCGGCGGCTGATGGTGGCCAAGGCGCTCGTTCACAATCCGCCGATCCTGATCCTGGACGAGCCCACGGCCGGGGTGGACGTCGAGCTGCGTCGCCAGTTGTGGGAATACGTCCGCCGCATCAACGCCGAGGGCGTGACGATCCTGTTGACCACCCACTATCTGGAGGAGGCGCAGGAGCTGTGCGACACCATCGCCATCATGAACCGGGGCGAGGTGGTGGCCTGCGAGCCGACGCCGCAGCTGCTGCGCCGGCTGGACACGCGAAACGTCGTGGTGACGCCGGAGGGCGACCTGCCGGCCCCGCCCGCGCTGAAAGGGTTCGAGGTGGCGGCCCGGCCGAACGGAGCCTTCGCCGTGACCTATCGCAAGGGCCAGTCGTCGGTGGAGCAGGTGCTGGCGGCCGTGCGCGCGGCCGGGGTGACGATCGCCGACATCACCACCGAGGACCCGGACCTGGAAGACGTGTTCCTGGCCCTGACCTATGGCGATGCGAACGCGGTCAGCCCGACGAAGGATTAGGGGCGAGGCGCGCTGGCCCAGGATGATGTTGACGGCCGACTGAAGCTGGGCCGCCAGCCGGTCGATGTTGGGCACCCCACCGGGCAACAGGCTCTCGGCCTCGCGCTGGACCAGGATGGCGAAGACGGCGCGCATCCGGGGCTGGGATTGTTGGGCGCGCAGGTGCATGGCGGGATCGGCGACGTCGACGCCGGTCTCGACCGTCATCACGCCGCGGCGGCCGCCTGAGCGGATCGTGGTGGCCGTGATCGTGGGATAGCGGAGATAGCCCCCCGTCGAGGCGGTCGCGCCGCCGCCGCCGCCACTCGCGAGGGCGGGGGTCGCGGCGGCGAGCAGCAGGGGGGCGGCGAGAAGGGCGCGACGATCCATGGCCGTCGCTATGCCACGACCGCGCTTAAGGTCGGGTTACGCCAATCCTCCCCCGTTGGGGGAGGTGGATCCGTAGCGAAGCGAAGGAGACGGAGGGGGCTCGGTCCAGACGACGCCTGTGGGGCTGGCCCCCTCCACCGCTTCGCGGTCCCCCTCCCCCAACGGGGGAGGACTAGCCAATGCCATCGGCCGGAGGTCCAGCAGGGCGAACAGGGCCGCGTCGGCGTCCTCGCCCGGATTGGACGTGGTCAGAAGACGACCGCCGACGAAAATGGAGTTGGCCCCCGCCAGGAAGCACAGGGCCTGCATTTCCGCGCTCATGCCCTCGCGACCCGCCGACAACCGGACCATGGCCCGGGGGCAGACCAGCCGCGCGACGAGCGCGAGGCCGAGAGCCTGTTGCCCGGTGGGGTGCCCAACATCGACCGGCTGGCGGCCCAGCTTCAGTCGGCCGTCAACATCATCCTGGGCCAGCGCGTGCAGCAGGCCCGCGCGATCCCGGCGGCTCTCGCCCATGCCGACGATGCCGCCGCAGCAGGTCTTCATGCCGGCCGAGCGCACATGCTCCAGCGTATCGAGCCGGTCCTGATAGGTCCGGGTGGTGACGACGTCGGCGTAATAGTCCGGCCCGGTGTCGAGGTTGTGGTTGTAGTAGTCGAGCCCCGCGTCCTTGAGCTGGCGCGCCTGATCCGCCGTCAGCATGCCCAGCGTCGCGCAGGTCTCGAGCCCCAGGGCCTTCACGCCCGCGATCATCGTGGCCAGTTTCGGCGTGTCCCGGTCCTTCAGCTCCCTCCAGGCCGCGCCCATGCAGAAGCGGCTGGCCCCACCCGCCTTGGCTGCCATGGCCTCGGCGATCACGGCGGTGGCGTCCATCAGCTTTTCGGCCTTCAGCCCGGTGTCGAAGGCGGCCGATTGCGAGCAGTAGCCGCAGTTCTCCGCGCAGCCCCCGGTCTTGATCGACAGGAGCTGCGAGGTCTGGACCTCGGACGGATCGAACCAGCGCCGGTGCACGGTCGCCGCCTCGAACACCAGGTCCATGAAGGGGCGGGCGAACAGGGCCTCGACTTCGGTCAGGGTCCAGTCGTGGCGGGGGATGGAAAGGTCGAGGGTCGAGGGTCGAGGGTCGAGGGACAAGGGCAGGATCCAATCGGGCGGGCGACGGCTCTGCTTAGCGGCCCGTCGCCGTCGATGCCAATCTTCCGACCCTTGAATCTCGACCCTCGACCCTTAATCCGCCCGATAGACCCGCCCGTCGCGCATCACGAAGTCGACATCCTTGAGCACGGTGACATCTGCCAGCGGATCGCCGTCGACGGCGATGATGTCGGCGCGGCGGCCGGGTTCGAGCGACCCGATCTCCTCACCAAGGCCCAACAGGTCGGCGGCGTTGATCGTCGCCGCCTGGATGGCCGTCGCCGGGGTCATGCCGTACTGGACCATCAGCTCGAACTCGTCGGCGTTGCGGCCATGCATCGACACGCCGGCGTCGGTTCCGAAGGCGATGCGGACACCGGCGGGCACGGCGCGTTGCAGCGACTGACCGGTGATCTCGATGCGCCACAGGATCTTGGGCAGGACCTCGGCGGAATAGGCGTTCGGGTCCGCCGCCAGCCGTTCGCGATAGCCGTTCACGGTCGACAGCGTCGGGACGTAATAGGCGCCGGAAGAGCGGAACAGGCTGATGGTCTCGTCATCGAAGATTGTGCCGTGCTCGATGGAATCCGCGCCCAGGCGCAGCGCCAGCGCGATGCCGTCGGCCCCGTGGGCGTGGACGGCGACCTTCTTGCCATAGAGATGCGCCGTCTCGATCAGGGCGCGGGCCTCGTCCTCGAACATCTGGGCGCCCAGGCCCGCGCCGATGCGGCTGTTCACCCCGCCGGTCGTGGCGATCTTGATGACGTCGACGCCCCGGCTGATCTGGAGGCGGACGGCCTCGCGGCACGAGGCGGTGTCGTCGCAGACGTTGGTGTGGTCGGTGTGCTCGCGCAGCGCGTCGTTCAGGCCATTGCGCCCATCCATATGACCTGAGGTCGTCGAGATGCTGACGCCGGCATCGACGATGCGGGGGCCGACGATGGCGTGGCGGGCGGTGGCGTCGCGAAGGGCCAGGGTCACGCCGCCGTCGTCGCCCAGGTTCCGCACCGTGGTGAAGCCGGCCATCAGGGTGGCGCGAGCGTTCTCGGCCGCGCGATAGGCCGTGGTCGGAACACTCTCGGTGAACTGGGCGATCAGGCCCGCCTGCCCCGCCTGGCTGGTGCCGAGATGGACATGGCTGTCGATCAGGCCGGGCAGGACGAAACGATCGGACAGGTCCACCACCTCCGCGCCCGGAAAGGCGTCGGCACCCACGATCCCGTCGCGCACTTCGACCACGCGACCGTCCCGGATGACGACGGTGGAGGGGCCGCGGGGGGCCTGTCCTGGTCGGTCCAGCAGACGTCCAGCCTGAACGAGGGTCACCGACCCGGCGGGCGGCGCGGCCCCGTCCTGGCCGAGCGCGGCACCCGCCGGCAGCAGGAGCGCGAGAACGGCAGCGGCGATGATCGGCTTCATGGACTTCCCCCGGTTTCGAGGGAGTTAGGCATGGGCCGGAGGAACGCTCAAGCTGAGAACCCACGCGCCCTGTCGCTCAAGCAGCGAGCGACCGCGTAGCGAGCGTTAGCGACCCCTAGATATGAATGGCGTGGCCCAGCGCGCGCAGGCTCGCCTCGTGGAACGCCTCGCCCAGCGTCGGGTGGACGTGGATGACGCCCGCGACGTCCTCCAGCACCGCCCCCATCTCCAGCATCTGGGCGAAGCTGTTGGACAGTTCGGCGACGTGCTGGCCCACCGCCTGGACGCCCAGGATGCGGTGGTCGGATTTTGACGCCAGCACCCGGACGAAGCCCCCGTCCTCGCCCGCTTCGATGGCGAGCGCCCGGCCGATGGCGGCGAGCGGGAAGACCGAGGTGATGACGTCGTCGCGGCCCTCGACGTCGAGCGGGCCGAGGCCGGCGGAGACGATCTCCGGTTCGGTGAAGCAGACGGCGGCGATCGTGACGGGATCGAAGAGTCGTTCGTTTGCGCTATCGCTCGCGGCGCGGCCGCTCGCTGCTTGAGCGCGACCGGCGATGATCTCGGCGACCATCTCGCCCTGGGCCGAACCCTTATGGGCCAGCATGGGTTCGCCGGTCAGGTCGCCGACGGCCCAGACATTCTTCATCGAGGTGGCGCAGCGGTCGTCGATCTTCACGAACGGCCCGGCCATGGCGACGCCCATGTTTTCCAGACCCCAGCCGGAGGTGCGCGGACGTCGGCCCACGGTGACCAGCACCTTGCCGGCGTCCAGTTGCAGCGGTTCGCCGTCCTTCGTCGTGATCGACAGCTTGCCATCGCCGAAACCGCCGGCGCGGGCCCCGAGGTGCATATCGACGCCGTGATCGGTCAGCCACTTCATGACCGGGTCGGTCAGGGCCTTGTCGTAGAGCGGCAGGATGCGGTCGGCCATTTCGACGATGGCGACCTGGGCCCCCAGCTTGCGATAGGCGATGCCCAGTTCCAGCCCGATGTAGCCGCCGCCGACCACGACCAGCTTGCCCGGCACGGCGTCCAGCGACAGGGCCTCGGTCGAGGAGATGACGTCGCCGCCGAACGGCAGGAAGGGCAGTTCGACGGGTTCGGAGCCGGTCGCCAGGATGACGTGCTCGGCCGTGATGGTGACGGGGCCATCGTCGGTCTCGACGCGACAGGTCTTGGCGTCGTCGAAGGTCGCCCAGCCCTTGACGACCTTGACCTTGGCCTTCTTCAGCAAGGCCGCGACCCCGGCGTTCAGCTTACGGACGATCCCGTCCTTCCACTCGCGGGTCTGGGCCAGGTCGATGGCGGGAGCGGACGCGGTGATGCCCAGCGTCCCGCCGCCCGCGGCCTTGGCCACGGTCTCGAACTTGGATGCCGCGTGGATGATCGCCTTGGACGGAATGCAGCCGACGTTCAGGCAGGTCCCACCCAGCCCGTCGCCACCGTCGACCAGCACGGTCTCCAGCCCCAGCTGTCCGCAGCGGATGCCGGCGACATAGCCGCCGGTGCCGGCACCGATGATGAGGACTTTGGTTTTGAGGGTCTGGGTCATGCGCCGCCGTTACTGGGAAGGTCGGGGCTGGATCTCTTCGACCAGCTCCATGATGATCTGAAACAGAATTTCGCCCTGCTGGATGCCGTCCACGACGGCGGTCGTGCCCTCGCCCAGCCGGCGTGGATCCTCGGGGATCATGGCGACAGCCAGGTCGCCCATCCGGGGCTCCCACCCGACCGTGCAGAACCCGACCCGATTCCAGAAGACGCGGAAGGGGCCGGTCACGAGGTCCTCGCCCTTGATGATCCAGGCGGGCTCCAGCGTGGCGTAGCCGAAGGCCTCGCACGCAGCTTCGCCGGGATCGCCGGACATCCTGTCCTTGGCCCTGGCGCGGGCATCCTCCAGGCAGCCGGCCGGGTCCGACCGTTCGATCGACACCACCCGCCCGACGAAGGCCGCGCGGGCCATCTGGGTCTCGTAGGAGGCGTTGGGCGGCGGCGGCATGCAGGCCAACGCGGGCGACGCCGCCACCAGCGCGGCGGCGGTCACGGCGGCGGTCAGGACGCGGATCATGGCTTTCTTCCCTCGCGTATCAAAGGTCCATGAACGCCAAATGGCGCCGCTTCGCAAACGACGATCCCTGACGGACCGGGCATCGCCGTCACCCCATCCACAGCGTCGCGGGCTGTTCCAGCAGGCCCTTGATGCGCTGGACGAAGACCGCGGCGTCGTGGCCGTCGACGATACGGTGATCGAAGGACGACGACAGGTTCATCATCTTGCGCACGACCATCTGGCCGTTCCGCACCACCACCCGCTCCTCGATCTTGTTGGGGCCGACGATGGCGACCTCGGGGTGGTTGATGATCGGGGTGTGGACGACGCCGCCCAGCGTGCCCAGCGAGGTGATGGTGATGGTCGAGCCAGTCAGTTCCTCGCGCTTGGCCGAGCCGTCCTTGGCGGCGCCCGAGACGCGGGCGATTTCCAGGGCGGTGTCATACGGATCGCGCGCCTCGGCGTGACGGACGACCGGCACCATCAGGCCGTTCGGCGTCTGGGCGGCGATGCCCAGATGCACGGCCGCGTGCTGGGTCAGGACCCCGGCCTCGTCGTCATAGTGGCTGTTGATCTGCGGCTGGTCGCGCAGGGCCACGACGATGGCGCGGGCGATGAAGGGCAGGACGGTGAGCTTCGGACGATCGCTGCCCTTGTTCTGTGCGTTCAGATGGGCCCGCAGATCCTCCAGCGCCGTGACGTCGATCTCCTCGACATAGGTGATGTGGGGGATGCGCCGGACGCTCTCGGCCATCTTCTCCGCGATCTTGCGGCGCAGGCCGATGATGCGGACCTCGGTCGTGCCTTCGGCCGGGGCATAGGTCGAGCCGGTCGAGGCGGGCACGGCCGGGCGCGATCCGCCGGCCAGGAAGGCGTCCAGGTCGCCGTGCTCGATGCGGCCGGCCGGGCCGGAGCCGGGCACGAACGGGAGCTCGACGCCCAGTTCGCGGGCGCGCTTCCTGACCGCCGGAGAGGCGAGCGGCCGGACGCCGGGGGTCTGGGGGGCGCGGGAGACGGACTTGCCCGCCTCTGGCGGCTGCGCCGCCTGTCTCCGCCCAGGAGGCGGAGAGACGGTGCGCGTCGTCTGTCCCCCCTCTGGGAGGACCGAAGCCTGCGGAGCAGGGTTCGAGGGGGGCGAGGCCGTGACATTGCCCTTGCCCTCGACGTCGAAGCGCACCAGCGGGCCGCCGACGGGGACCTGGGTGCCTGCGTCGCCGTGCAGCGCCGTGACCACACCGGCGACGGGGCTGGTCAGTTCGACGGTGGCCTTGTCGGTCATGACCTCGGCGAGAAGCTGGTCCTCGGTCACGGTGTCGCCGACCGCGACGTGCCAGGCGACGAGCTCGGCCTCGGCGGTGCCCTCGCCCACGTCGGGAAGCTTGAAGACGTAGTTGCCGGGGGCGGCCAAGAGCCCCTCCGTCACTTCGCTATCGCTCCGTGCCACCTCCCCATTCTGCGAATGGGGAGGAGACGCCAACACGGTCTCCTCCCCGTCCGCGCTTGCGGATGGGGAGGTGGATCCGAGCTCTTGCGAGGAGACGGAGGGGTTCTGAGCCACGGACTCCGAATTCCCCGCCCCCTCGACCTCGAACTCCACCAGCGGCCCGCCGACGGGCGACATGACGCCGGGCTCGCCGTGCAGGGCCGTGACCGTCCCCGCGACGGGCGAGGTCAGTTCCACCGTCGCCTTGTCCGTCATGATGTCGGCCAGGATCTGATCCTCCGAGACCGTATCGCCGACGGCGACGTGCCAGGCGACCAGTTCGGCCTCGGCGGTGCCTTCGCCCACGTCAGGCAGTTTGAAGACGAATCGACCCATCAGCGTCCTCCCGCCATGACAGATTTCAGCGCCGTCGCCACCCGTTCCGGACCCGGGAAATACTCCCACTCGAAGGCGTGCGGATAGGGCGTGTCCCAGCCGCAGACGCGGGTCACGGGGGCTTCCAGATGATAGAAGCAGCGCTCCTGGACGAGGGCCGACAGCTCTCCTCCGTACCCGGAGGTTTTCGGGGCTTCATGGACGATGACGCAGCGGCCGGTCTTCTTCACGCTGGCCTCGATGGTCTCGATGTCGAGCGGGACGAGGGTGCGCAGGTCGATCACCTCGGCATCCACACCGGCATGTTCGGCACCCGCCAGCGAGACCCACACCATGGAGCCATAAGCGAGGATGGTGACGTCGGCGCCCTCGCGCATCACGCGCGCCTTTCCGATGGGTTCGACATACTTGCCGGTCGGCACCTGGGCGAGTTCCTGGGCCTTCCAGGGGGACACGGGCTTCTGGTGCCAGCCGTCGAAGGGGCCGTTGTACAGCCGCTTGGGCTCGAAGAAGATGACCGGGTCGTCGTCCTCGATCGCCGCGGTCAACAGGCCCTTGGCGTCATAGGGGTTGGACGGAATCACCACCTTAAGCCCGGCGATATGGGTGAACAGGCTTTCCGGCGACTGGCTGTGGGTCTGACCGCCGAAGATGCCGCCGCCATAGGGGGAACGCACCACGATGGGGGCGGTGAACTGGCCCGCCGAACGGTAGCGCAGCTTGGCGGCCTCCGAAACGATCTGGTCGTAGGCGGGATAGATGTAGTCGGCGAACTGGATCTCGACGACCGGGCGCAGGCCATAGGCGCCCATGCCGATGGCGGCGGCGACGATGCCGCACTCCGAGATCGGAGCGTCGAAGCTGCGGGTCAGGCCGTGCTTCTTCTGCAAGTGATCCGTGACCCGGAAGACGCCGCCGAAATAGCCCGCGTCCTCGCCGAACGAGAGCACGTTCGGGTCTTCGGCCATCTTGACGTCCAGCGCCGAATTCAGCGCCTGGATCATGTTCATGGGGGCGACGGCCGGCGCGTCCGGCGCGTCGGACGCCGGGGCGTTGGACTGGTCGGCCATGTCCGGCTCGATGCCGTCCGTGCGGTCGGTTTCGGTGAAGGTCTCGCTCATTGAAAACCACCGCTCATCCCCGCGAAAGCGGGGACCCAGTTCTGTTGTGAGGCAAGGCGTGTGGGATGGGGGTCAGCGCGATGAACGAGGGCAGCCATCGCCCAAAGCACTGGGTCCCCGCTTTCGCGGGGATGAGCGGAATAGGGGATCATACCCCGACCTCCCGGCGCTGTTCGATCAGGCGCCAGTCCTCGGTGGCATAGACCTCCTCGAACATCGTCTTCACCGACGGGCGCGACTGGCCCAGCGTGCCGATGGCCTCGGCCTCCTTGCCGGCGGCGCGAACCTGTTCGACGGCGTCCTTCTCGGCCTCGGCCTGCTGTTCGTCCGACCATTCGCCGAGCGCGATCAGATGCTGTTTCAGACGCGAGATCGGGTCGCCGAGCGGCCAGTGTTCGTGCTCATCGCCGGGGCGATAGCGGCCGGGATCGTCGGAGGTGGAATGGGGCGCGCCGCGATAGGTGAACAGCTCGATCACCGTCGCGCCCTGGTTGGTCCGCGCCCGTTCCTCGGCCCACTGGGTCGCGGCCCAGACGGCCAGGAAGTCGTTGCCATCGACGCGCAGCGCGGGCAGGCCATAGCCGATGGCCTTGGACGCGAAGGTCGTCTCCAATCCGCCGGCGATGCCCATGAAGGAACTGATGGCCCACTGGTTGTTGACGATGTTCAGGATCACAGGCGCCCGATAGACGGCCGCGAAGGTCAGGGCGTTGTGGAAGTCCCCTTCCGCCGTCGCCCCGTCGCCGATCCAGGTTATGGCGATCTTGTCGTCGCCCTTGTAGGCACTGGCCATGGCCCAGCCGACGGCCTGGGGCATCTGGGTGCCCAGATTGCCGCTGATGGTGAAGAAGCCATAGTCCTTGGCCGAATACATGATCGGCAGCTGGCGGCCTTTGATCGGGTCTTCGGCGTTGGAGTAGATCTGGTTCATCATGGTCGCGAGCGGATAGCCGCGCGCGATCAAGAGGCCCTGCTGGCGATAGGTGGGGAACCCCATGTCCTCGCGGCTCAGGATCATGCCCTGGGCGACCGCGATGGCCTCCTCGCCGGTGCACTTCATGTAGAAGCTGGTCTTGCCCTGGCGGTGGGCGCGGTGCATCCGGTCGTCGAAGGCGCGGGTCAGGATCATGGCCTTCAGACCCCGACGCATCGTCTCGGCATCGAGGCGCGGGTTCCACGGACCGACGGCCTGGCCCTCGTCGTCCAGAACGCGGACGAGGCGGAACGCCAGGTCCAGCATCTGGACGGGGCGCGCATCAACCGGCGGCCGGTCGACGGCGCCGGCGGCGTCGAGCTTGAGGTGGCTGAAATCCGGCGCGTCGCCGGGACGGCCCGAGGGCTCCGGCACCCGCAGCGAGAGCGGCCTGGTGTTCCTGGTCATTCCATCCTGCCGTCCGGTTGATCCGAGCGCGTCGTCGATTTCTGCGGCTGATAGCATGCCGCCCCCGTTAACGCTCGCCCAAATTCGCCTTGCACAAGGCCGATTTAGGGTATTTTATTGCGTCATAACGATAAACGGAGAAACGCTTTGGCTGACGAACTGGACCCGATCGACGCCCGCATCCTGGACATCCTGCAACAGGACGCCGGCCTGTCGGTCGCGGAGGTCGCCGAGCGGGTCGGCCTGTCGGCCTCGCCGTGCTGGCGCCGGATCAAGAGACTGGAGGATAGCGGCCTGATCCGCAAGCGCGTCACCCTGCTGGACGCCGCGCTCCTGGGTCTCGACTTCGAGGTCTATGCCATCGTCAAGCTGAGCTTGCCGTCCAAGGACAATCTGGACGCCTTCGAAGCCGCCGTGGCCAACTGGCCCGAGGTGGTCCAGTGCGCGACCATCACCGGCCGCGAGGACTATGTGCTGCGGATCATCACCTCCGACATGCATGCTTTCGACCAGTTCCTGAGGGAAAAGTTGCTGAGCCTCGGCATCGTCTCGGATTGCGAGAGCCATATCGTGACGCGGGGCGTGAAGAATGTGACGACCCTGCCGCTGGGGATCATCACCCCGCATGTGGGGCACTGAGCCATGGCCGGGGGGCGCGGGGCGATGATCGGGATCGGAGTTCTGGGCGCGGTGTTCGCCCTCGGCCTGGGGGTCGGTGCGGCCCCCGCGCAAACGACGACGGCCGTCGCTGGGGAGACCGACCTCGCGGCCTTCCGACGCCTGCGGACCGAGGGCATGGCGGCGCGGCAGGCCGGAGACCTGGCGCAGGCGGAACGCTCGCTGGCGGCCGCCGAACGACACCTGCCCAACCACCCCGGCGTCATCGTTCTGAGGGCCAGGATCGCCGCCGAGGACGACCGCCCCGACGACGCCATCCGCCAGCTTGAGCTCTACGCGGCCGCGGGACTGACCGCCGACCTTACCCAGGTCACTGCCCTTGCGCCGTTGCTGGCCTCGCCCGCCGGAGCGAGTATCTCCGAAGCCCAGCGTGCCAATGGCGAACCGGTCGGGGCCGCAGCCCTGGGCGAAATCGCGGCCATACCGGGATCCGGCTTGGTCGAGGCCATTGTCAGGGACCCGGCGAACGGCCGCTGGCTGGTGTCCCAGGTCCGGGGCCGGACCATTCTGGCGCTGTCGGACGACGGCACCGTCACGCCGTGGCTGGCCGACGATCCGGAACGCAGCGCCGTCGTCGGACTGGCGATCGACCCTGCGCGAGGCGTGCTGTGGGCGGCGACCATGGCCCTGCCGCCCGCGACCCACGGCCGCCTGGCAGACGCCGCGCCGGTTGAACCCGCCCTCCTCCGCATCGATCTCGATACGGCGGCGGTGGTCCAGCGCTACGCCCTTCCTGACGGAGCGACCGAACGCGGCGCGGGCGACGTGGCTCTGGGCCCCGACGGCACCGTCTATGTCGCAAATCCGGTGGGCGGCGACCTGTTCCGCCTTCGCCCGGCGGCCGAGGCGCTGGAGGTCATGCGGGCTCCCGGCGTCCTCGGCTCGCCCCAGGGCATGGTCGCCGGCGATGACGGCGCGCTGATCGTCGCCGACTATTCCTCGGGCATCTGGCGGGTCGGAGCGGACGGAAGCACGCAGCGCCTCGCGGCCCCTTCCGACGCCGTCCTGATCGGCGTCGACGGTCTGATCGACGGCGGCGACGCCCTCTATGCGATCCAGAACGGCACCGCGCCGCAGCGGGTCCTGCGGCTGACGCTGAGCGCCGGCCGGGACCGGATCGAGGCGACCGAGGTCCTCGCGGCCAATCTGCCGCGGATCGACGAACCGACGACGGGATTGATCCATGAGGGCGATCTGGTGTTCGTATCCCGATCACAGTGGAGCGCCTTCGACGGCGAAGGCGCCCTGCGCGAGCCCGAACCCGCCCCCGCCCTCATCTCTCGCCTGCGACTGCCCCCAAGGAGCGCCCCATGATCGAGATGGTGATCGACGCCCGAAAGAAGGACCTCGGCGGATTCGAGGTCGGGCGCATCCTGCCCTTCCATTCGCGCCGCATGATCGGGCCCTTCATCTTCCTGGATCACATGGGCCCGGCCGAGTTCGCGCCCGGCTCCGAGGCGATCAATGTGCGGCCCCATCCGCACATCGGCCTGTCGACCCTGACCTATCTGTTCGAGGGCGAGATCCTGCACCGCGACAGCCTGGGCTATACCCAGCACATCCGCCCCGGCGAGGTGAACTGGATGACGGCCGGCAAGGGCATCGTCCATTCCGAGCGCACCGATCCCCTGAAACGCGCCCAGGGCGGGCCGATGAACGGCATGCAGGCCTGGATCGCCCTGCCCGACGAGGCCGAAGACTCAGACCCCGGGTTTCAGCACATCGGCGAGGAGGGCCTGCCTCTCTACGAGAACGGCGGGCTGTTCGCGCGGTTGGTGGCGGGCGAGGCCTATGGCGCCAAGGCCGAGGTGCAGACGTCATCGCCGCTGTTCTATGTCCACTGGGAGCTGAAGGACGGCGTCCGCACCGCCCCGCCGCCGGGCCCCCGCGGCGGCGGAATGGCGGAGCGGGCGCTCTATGTCGCCAAGGGCTCGGTCGAGATCGGCGACCGAACCTTCCATGAGGGCCAGCTGATCGTGCTGGAGCCCCAGTCCGAGCCGACCGTGAGGGCTCTGGGACCCGCGACCGTCATGGCTCTGGGCGGCGAACCGGTCGGCGAACGCCACATCTGGTGGAACTTCGTCGCCTCGTCCAAGGCGCGGATCGAACAGGCCAAGGCCGACTGGCAGGCCGGCCGCATGACCCTGCCGACCGAGGACGATCAGGAATTCATTCCCCTGCCCGACGACGCCGCGGTCTCGACCCGGTCCGAACCCGTCCAGCCCACGCCGACGCACCCGGTCTGAGACGAGGCTCAACCACGAGACGACCACAGGCTCCCGAAGAGCGGTTTGGATCCAATCTTGTCATTGAAAAGAATGGTGGACGCGACAGGGATTGAACCTGTGACCCCTACGATGTCAACGTAGTGCTCTCCCGCTGAGCTACGCGTCCGCCGAAACGGCCCTGGGGCGACCCCCGAGGGCGGGAAGGCGCGGTCTATAACCCGGCGAAAGCGGAAGTCGCAAGGGCCAATCCCGCGCTCAGCCAGCAGCAAGCCCAAACCCGCCAAGAAGGCGAGACACCCGCAGCGAGCGCCGACGCGGTCGAACTAGGCAGCCGCGCACATCTTGTCGACCTCGCTGACGAGATCGCGCAGGTGGACCGGCTTGGACAGGACCTTGGCCTGGGGGCTGGCCTGGGCCGCGGACAGGGCCACGGCGGCGAACCCGGTGATGAACATGATGCGCAGGCCCGGCTGACGGGCGGCGGCGACGCGCGCCACCTCGATGCCGTCGGCGCCCGGCATGACGATGTCGGTCAGCAGCAGATCATAGGGGCCGTGCTCGAGCGCATCGATAGCGTCGTCGCCGTTCTCGCAATCGACGACCTGGTGCCCGGCGCGTTCCAGCGCCCGGGTGAGAAAGCCCCTCAGCGAACCGTCGTCTTCCGCCAGCAGGATGCGAGCCATGCCCAAATGTCCCCTCGTCAATAAGGTGACGCTAGTCCGGCAACAGTAAACCGGCGATGAAATTCACCGTGACCCTGGGCGAGACGCGCATGGTCACAGGGGAAAAACAGGTTATGGCGGGCCATGACCGCCGCCCACCCCATCGATCCGGCACCGGTTCCCCCGCCCTTCGTGGTGCGTGGGGCGAGCGCGCAGCCGGCCGTGATGGTCTTCGCCTCGCCCCACTCGGGCGGCTGGGTGCCGTCGGACATGGGCGCCATCCCGGGACTGAGCTGGCAGACCCTTCGCAGCGCCGAGGACGTGGGCGTGGATCGTCTGGTCGGGCACGGTCCTCGGCTCGGGATACCGCTGCTGGCCGCCCAGATCTCGCGCGCCTATGTGGATCTGAACCGCTCGCCGGACGAGCTCGATCCGGTTCTGATCGACGGGGTCGCCGGGGCCATGTCCGCCAAGGTGGCGGCGGGCTATGGTGTCCTTCCCAGACGCGCCGGAGACGGCGAGGCCCTCTACGACCGTCGCCTGTCCATCGAGGAGGTGAGCGGCCGCGTCCAGCGGGTCCACGCCCCTTATCATCGGGCGCTCGGCGACCTGATGGGCCGGGCCCGGGAAGCCCATGGGACGGCCCTGCTGCTGGACTGGCACTCCATGCCCTCGCGCGCCGCGGGGGCTCGTCCCGGCGTTCGGGCCGTCGACATCGTGCTGGGCGACCGGCACGGGGCGGCGGCCAGAGGTGGCGTGACCCGACGGATCCGCGCCCTGTTCGAGGCCGAAGGCCTTCGCGTGGCGCTCAACGCCCCTTACGCCGGGGGCTATGCCACCCAGACATGGGGGCGACCGGATGAAGGATTTCAGGCGGTGCAGGTCGAGATCAACCGCGCGCTATATCTGGACGAGGAAACGCTGGAGCCGTCGTCGGATCACGACCGGTTCGCCGCGCGGATCGAGCGGGTGATCGTGGCTCTGTCGCGCGAAGTCTGGCCCCGCTAGACTCGGAAGCCGATCCGGCGTCGGTCGTTCCCGGGGCCGAAAAAAAGCCGCGCCCGAGGGCGCGGCATGAAGTCTATAGGGAGGAAACGCCCAGGAAGGGCAAGACGCCCGGAGGCGTCGAAGAGCAATCTAGGTTGCGATGCACAATGCGTCAAGCTGGATCGATCCTCTCGCGATCACGCCTCGTTACGACCTGAAACTTCGGCTATGACGAGTTGTAACCGCTTTCAGGACACGATCGTGCCGCGATCCCGCGACGGGGCCATTGTTGCAGCTGCGAAGACCGCTATCGGATCGCCCTATCGGCATCGATCAAGCGGCGCGCGGTGCGGATGGCCCGCGCGGCCGGAGACGCCGATTGTCTCCAGACCAACAGGGTGAAGGCCGACACCACGCCGGCACACAGCCATAACGGCCCGAACAGCCAGGCCGCCCCGGCCAGGGCGAAATAGTAGCCGCGCACCCCCTGGCTGAACGCCCCCAGCGCCGGATTGAGCACATCCGCTGTGGCCTGACCGAAGGCTTCGCGGTCCGCTTCGATCGTGATCTCCGGGGCCGATCCGATCAGGGCCAGGGCATAGTTCATCTGGCGGATGGACCATATGAAGTCGAGAAGCCCCCGCGCGAGACACAACAGCACGAGGCCCAGCTTGGCCTCCAGCAAGGGAACCGGCACTTTTTCCGCGCCGACGGCGGAAAACCCCTGCAACGCCTGGTCGCCGCCGAACAGCACGCTGGCCACGCCGGCGATCAGCAGCAGGTTGGAAGAAGCGAAGAACGAGCCCGAGTTGATCGAATGGCCCAGCAACTGGCTGTCCAGCAGCCGAACCTCGCGCCGGGTCATGGCCGTCATCCAGGCATGACGCACCGTCAGCATGTCGTCGTTCAAGGAGCCGCTGCGGCGCGCCAGCACCTTCAGCAGCGGCTCATAGGCCAGCCAGCAAAGGAAGAAGAGGCCGAGCCCGAGCCAGTCCAGGGGGGTCATATGGGGCCGCGCCTCCGGTTCCGTGTCCGTGCCCGTGCTTGCCGCCGGGCTCCGACAGGCTTATCACGCCCGGCTCTCGTTCGCAGTCGCACAATCCAAGGCCCCGTCATGAACCTCGACGCCATTCCCGTCGGTCCCAACCCGCCCTGGGACCTGAACGTCGTCATCGAGATCCCTCAGGGTGGCCTGCCGGTGAAGTACGAGATGGACAAGGCGTCCGGCGCCCTGTTCGTCGACCGATTCCTGCACACGGCCATGTACTATCCGGGCAACTACGGCTTCGTGCCCCACACCCTGGCGGACGACGGCGACCCTTGCGATGTCATCGTGCTGAACCCGACGCCGGTGGTGCCGGGCTGCGTCATCCGTTCGCGGCCGATCGGCGTGCTGATGATGGAGGACGAGGCGGGCGGCGACGACAAGATCCTGGCCGTGCCGGTCGACGCGCTGCACCCCTACTACACCGACATCGCCAGCTACCGTCAGCTACCGACCATCATGGTCGAGCAGATCGAGCACTTCTTCACTCGCTACAAGGACCTGGAGAAGAACAAGTCGGTGCGGGTCAAGCGCTGGGGCGACGCCGGAGAGGCCGCCGAGCTGATCGCGCGGGGCGTCATCGCCCATAACGAGGCCGAGGCCAAGAAGTCCGGCGGCAAGGCGGCCAACGCCGCCTGAACCCTTTCTTCCCCTCATCCTCGGGCTTGACCCGAGGATCAGAGGTCGAGCGCGTGAGGCGTTCGATATCAGGCGCGGTCGCGGGTCGGGCCAACCGATGGCGCGGCGGCACGTCCGATCCTCGGATCAAGTCCGAGGATGACGGCGTGGGACATGGGGACTGCGTCCTTTCGGTCCGCAGCCCCCTTGGGTGACTGTGCCTACCAGATGCGGACGCGCTCGTCCGGAGCCAGATAGTACCGCTGGCCCGGCTGGACGTCGAAGGCCTCGTACCAGGCGTCGACATTGCGGACCGGTCCGATGACGCGGAACATCGCCGGCGAGTGCGGCCCGGTCACGACCTGGTTCTTCAGGGCGTCGTCGCGCGAGTTGGACTGCCACACCTGGGCCCAGCCCAGGAACAGACGCTGATTGGCCGTGAATCCGTCGATCACCGGGGCGGGCGCGCCGTTCAGCGACAGGTGATAGGCTTCCAGCCCCACCGCCACGCCGGCCGCGTCACCGATGTTCTCGCCCATCGAAAGGGCCCCCTGGACGAAATAGCCGGGCAGGACCTCGTAGGTGTCGTACTGGGCCCCGAGGCGCCGGGTCAGGGCTTCGAAATTGGCCCGGTCCTCGGCCGTCCACCAGCTGCGCAGGACGCCGTCGCCATCGGACTTGGAGCCCTGGTCGTCGAAGCCATGGCCGATCTCGTGGCCGATGACGCCGCCGATGGCGCCGTAGTTCACCGCCGGATCGGCCTGCGGATCGAAGAAGGGCGGCTGCAGGATGGCGGCCGGGAAGACGATCTCGTTGTTGGTCGAGTTGTAGTAGGCGTTCACCGTCTGGGGCGTCATGCCCCACTCGGTCTTGTCGACAGGATCGTTCAGGCGGTTCAGCTGATACTCCCAGCGGAACAGGCCGGCGCGCTCGGCATTGCCGAACAGGTCGTCTCCACGGATCTCCAGGTCGGAGTAATCCCGCCAGCGGTCGGGATAGCCGATCTTGACCGTGAACTTGGCCAGCTTGTCCTGGGCGGCCGCCTTGGTCTCGGCGCTCATCCAGTCATAGGTCTCGATGCGCAGGGCCAGGGCGCGGCGCAGGTTCGCCACCAGCTCTTCCATCTGGGCCTTGGACTCAGCCGGGAACCAGTCGGCGACATATTGGCGTCCGATGGCCTCGCCCAATGCGCCCTGGGCGAAGGCGATGGCGCGGCGGTCGCGCGGACGCTGCTCGGGCTGGCCCTGCAGGTCGCGCGAACGGAACTCCCACTGGGCGTCCGAGAAGCGGGCCGACAGGCGCGGCGCCGCCTGATCGGTGGTGTGAAAGGCCTGCCAGGCCTGCAGCGTCGCCATCGGCGTCTCGGCATAGATGGCCGCGAGCTTCGGCATGGCCGTGTTCTGGCGAACGATCAGACGGGGAACGTCGCCCAGGCGGGCCGCGCCGAAATAGCCGTTCCAGTCGAAGCCGGGCGCATCGGCCGCCAGCTGCTGGATCGTGTATTCGTTATAGGTCCGGTCGCGATTGCGGTTCTCGATCGGGGTCCAGTGGGCCTCGGCGATCGCGGTTTCCAGCGCCACGATCCGCTCCGCGTTACCGGTGGGGTCTTCCCAGCCGATCATCTCCAGCATGCGGGCGACATAGGCCTGATACTGGGTCTTCTTGTCCGCATAGAGGGGCGACAGATAGTAGTCGCGGTTCGGAAGGCCGAGCCCCGACTGGCCGGCGGAGGTGACATAGCGGTCCGGCTGTTTCTGATCCGTGCCGATCCCCGTGGCGAAGAAGGACCCGCCCAGGCCGCCGACCGTCCGCCCCATGTAGGCGGCCATGGCGTCATGGCTGTCGGCCGCGCGGATGGCCGCCAGATAGGGTTGCAGCGGCTGGGCATCCAGCGCCTCGATCCGCGCCACGTCCATGTAGCTGCGATAGGCGTCGGCGATCTTCAGTTCGTCGGAGCCGGCGACAAGATCCGACCTCGCCGCCAGGCCGTCGATCATGGCCTTGATCCGGTTCTCGGACAACTCGCCGAGAAGGGCGAAAGACCCGTAGCTGGTGCGATCCGCCGGAATCACCAGCCGGTCCAGCGCCGCGCCGTTGGCGTAGCGCATGAAGTCGTCGCCGGGCGCGACCGAGGTGTCCATGCCGGCCGGATCGAAGCCCCAGGTGCCGTAGCGGGGGGCGTCAACGCCCTGCCAACCGGAAGCGCCCTCGACGGCCGGGACGTCCTGGAAGATCGACCAGACCGTGCAGGCCTCATCCAGGCAGGCGTGATCGTGATCCTGCGCCAGAACGGCGGAGGGCAGCAGCATGGCGCCGATGGCGGCACCGAGCAGAAGCGACTTCATGAGATTTTCCTGGGGTTTGCGACGAAGGGGCGCGACCTGACCCGCGCTTCGTCCCCGACCCTACGCCGCACGACTGGGAGAGAGTCTTAAAAATAGTTCATGTTCCCGACGCGGGCGTCAGAAAGCATCAGCCGCTCGGGATTGTCGCGGGGGCGGCGGGGCGCCTATCGTGCGTCTGGACGGGGGACGGGCATGACCGAGACGATGGATCAGGCCGGGGTCGCGATCGATGACCCGTTCGCGGCGCTCGCGGAGGTGTTTGCCGGACGACGGGCCCTGCTGCTGGAAGATGATCCGGCCCTAGCCGACCATGTCAGCGACCGCCTGCTGCGCGCCGGCTTCGCCGCCGTCGACCGGTTCGAAGCCGGCGAACAGGCGCTGGAGGCCGCCCTGGCCCGGCCCTACGACATCCTGATCCTGGACCGCCTGACCAAGGGGCTCGACGGACTGGAGACCCTGAAACGGCTGCGCGAATCTTCGGGGGCCGCCTCGGACGCCCCGGCCCTGATGCTGACGGCCCTGACCGGCGAGCGCCAGCGGGTCGAGGGTCTGCTGGGCGGGGCGGACGACTATCTGTCCAAGCCAGTCGGCGACGAGGAGCTCCTGGCCCGGATCGCGGCCCAGCTGCGCCGGGTGGCCCGACGCGCGCGCCCGGCCAACAGCGACCTGCTGAACGGCCCGTTCCGCCTGTCGCCGGGAGCGCGGACATTGAAGCTGAAGACCGCCGAGGGCGAACGGCTGATCGATCTGTCCCCGCTCGAATTCGCCATCGTCTCCGAACTGATGACGGCGCGGGGCCAGCCGGTGACCAAGACCATGTTGTGGGACCGATGCTGGGTCGAATGGACCTTTCTGCCGGACAATTTCGTCAACATCATCGACGCCCGGATTTCGGCCCTGCGCCGTCGGCTCAAGGAACAGTCCCCCGAGCTCGGCGAGGATCTGCATCCCCTGATCGTCTCGGCGCGCAGCCAGAGCCTGGTGTTCCGCGACCTGGACGCGGCCTGAGCCTTGGCGTCCAGCCAACCCGGCATCTGGGCCGCCTTCGGACGTGCCGTGGACCTGTCGGCGACAACCGCCTGGCTGGCCCGGCGGACGTCGTTCCAGCTCGCCTCGACCCTGGCCATACTGGCCGCCGTCGCCCTGACGGGCTCTTTGCTGATCACAGGACGGGCGGCCCAGCTGGACCAGCGACAGCAGGCGGCTCTGGCCGCCCTCGCGGACTTCGGGGCCATCGCCACCAAACTGCCGCCCGACACCGCGATGGACGCCAGTGTTATGACCGAGGCCGATGCGGCCTATCTGTCGGCCCTGCTGACCGCCTTTCAGGACGGGCCGGGTCGCGAGAGCACGACGCTGGAAGAAACCTGTCGCACCGGCCGGGGCGGGGCAGGCGTGCGTCTGATCCGCGCACCCGTGGGCAAGCCCGCAGGTCTGGTGGCGCTGCAGACCGCGAGGGCCCGTCGCCTGACCAGCCTGGGTGAAGACGTCTATCTGGTTCAACTGGCGGTCGGGCAGCTGTGCCCGTCGCGCGCCGTCGAGGTGGTCGTCGTGCGCCGGCCGATCGGGGCCCTGGACGTCATGGTCGGGCGGGTGGTCGATCCCGCCGGTGTCGCCTGGCGCTGGGCCGTGCTGGCGGTGGCGGTCATCGGGGTCCTGATCCTGGTCTCCGGCCTCACGGCGGCCACATTCGCCCGCCGCCGGCTGACAAGCGCCGTCGCCGAGGTGACCCAGGTGCTGGACCGCGCCGCCGTCGGCGATTTCTCGCGCCGCGCCCCCGACGTCTCGGTCGCGCCCGAGCTGACGGAGCTGTCGGGCCAGGTGAACCGGACGCTGGACCGCCTGGACGAACTTCTGACCTGGTTGCGCGATTCCGCCGACCAGCTGGCTCACGACTTCCGCACGCCGCTGGCGCGGGCCACGGCGCGGCTGGATCGCCTGGCCGATACCGACGATCCGGCCGAACGGCTGAGACTGACCCAGGAGGCGCGCCAGGACCTGGCCGACATCACCCGGGCGATGAACGAGGCCATGGCCCTGCGCGACGGCGAAGCCTGGTCGTTCGAGAGTGTCCGGCTGGACATCCTGGCCGAGGCCGCGGTCGAGCTCTATCAGCCGATCGCCGACGAACGGGGCATCGTCATCCGCGCCGAGGCCGAGCCGGTGGCCGTCCTGGGCGTTCGGTCCCTGCTCCAGCGCGCGGTCGCCAATCTGGTGGACAATGCCGTCAAGTTCTCGCCGGACGGCGGGCTGGTCCTGATCCGCGCCCATCCGGGCGAGGACGGACCGGTGCTGAGCGTGGCCGATCAGGGGCCCGGCATGGGCAAGGCGGCGGGGCCCCGCGAGAGCCATGGCATGGGGCTGGCCTTCGTACGCGCCAGCCTTCGCCGGCATGGCGCGGGAATGACGATTGATGACGCCGCGCCCGGGACCATCGTCACGGCGCGGTTCACACGATAGGCTCCGGCCGACACACTGGGAAAAGACCACATGACGCGCGCCCGCTTCCTGACCGCCACCGCCGTCGCCCTCGTCATCGGAGTGACCGGGGGCACGGCCGCGACAGCTCAGTCGACCGCCCGGACCGACGCCGCGCAAACGCCGCCGTCCAGCGACTTCCCCCTTCCCTACGACAGCCGACGGGGGGTGTTCAGCTTCTCGACCGGGCTCGAGGGTTCGCTGCCGGCCGTGGTCCAGGTGACGACCCTGGGCGTCTCCGCCGGTCCGTCGCGCGAGGGGGGCGTGCCGGCCGCGGTCTCCAGCGGCTCGGGCGTGATCATCGACGCGGCCGAAGGCATCATCATCACCAACAACCATGTCGTCGCGGACGGCCAGACCTATCGTGTCGACCTGTCGGACGGCCGCCTGCTGGACGCCGAACTGATCGGATCGGACCAGGCCACGGACCTGGCCGTCCTGCGCATCCAGGCCACGGGCCTGACGCAGGTGGAGATGGTCGATTCCGACACCCTGCGGACGGGCGATCTCGCCTTCGCCGTCGGCTATCCCCTGGGGCTGGACCAGACCCTGACCATGGGGGTGATCTCGGGCCTGAACCGGTCGGGCATGGGCGACGCCGTCGAGGACTACATCCAGACCGACGCGGCGGTGAACTCCGGCAATTCGGGCGGGCCTCTGCTGGACAGCCGGGGGCGGCTGATCGGCATCAACACCTCGATCCTGTCGGGCGACTTCAACGGCGGCAACGACGGCATCGCCTTCGCGGTCCCGACACGCATCCTGATGTTCGTGGTGAACCAGCTGAGGACCTCCGGCGAGGTCACGCGCGGCCGGATCGGAGCGACCCTGGGGTCCCTGACGGCCGAGCGAGCGGTCGAGCTGGGCCTGGGCTTCGTGCGCGGCGCCATCGTCGAGGACGTGACGCCGGGCTCGCCCGCCGACCGGGCGGGCCTGCGTCGCGGCGACATCATAACCCGGGTCCAGAGCCGGGCCGCCGCGAACGCCGGCTCTGTGCAAGCGACCATCGGCATCGCCCCTCCCGGCACGCCGCTGACCATCGTCTATCAGCGCGACGGACAGGAGGCGACGGCCAGCCTGAACGTCGAGGTCCCCTTCGACGAGGGCGTCCAGATCGGGTCCAGCGCCATCCAGGCCTTCGGCGCCAGCTTCGCCCAGGTCGCCGAGGGGGCCCAGGTCCAGGCGGTCGAGGGCGGCTCCGTCGCCGCCGCCGCGGGCCTGAGCGCCGGAGACATCGTCACGGCGATCGGGCGTCGGCCGGTGGGGTCTCTGGCCGATCTCGGGCGCTTGCTGGGCGGCCGGGGTCCGCTGGTGCTGACCGTGACGCGCGAGGATGGCGAGGCCGAGGTCACCCTGACCCCGTGATCTCGCGGGGCAGACTCAGGTCGGGTCGCCCGCCGCTCCCGCCGGGCTGAGCTTCCAGCGGATCTTCGTTTCGGCGTCGGTCCGCGCCGAGCCTCGCACCACGACCTGGAGCGAGCGCCGGGTCAGTCCGTCCTCGACATGGACGGAGGGCTCGATGGCGACGTCGGGCCCGTCGGTGCGGAACCACCAGCCCCGCCCCGAATGGCCGCGCAGCAGGATCGAGCGGCGATCCCGCGCCAACGACGCCTGGGCCCCCGGTTCCAGATGGAACCGCACCGCGTACGGTGCCGCGATGGCCCGCACCTGACCCCGGCTTTCCGGACAGGGATGCAGCCGCTCCTCTGCGCGCAGTTCGTCCAGCCTTTGATCCAGATAGAGCCGGCGCTGGTGCAGCAGGCCGAAGGGCGCGGCCCAGCCGTCGTGCTCGACCTCCAGCCACACGGCGCCCTCGGCGTCGCGACGCTCGACCTTGGTCTTCCACGGCCGACCGAACAGGCGTGGACCCAGCAGGTCCGCCTTCCAGCCGCCCAGCGGTTCGGCGAAGGTCGCCTCTCCCAGGGTCAGGGTCGAATGGCCCGGGGCCAGCCGCAGGCCCTGCCGGTCGGCGGCGCGGGGCGTCCAGCCGCAGCCGGTGATCAACCGGTCCTTGCCGCAGACGATCTCGAGCGCCAGAGGCTGGGCGCAGGCGGCCTCGGACCAGGCGCCGCGCGCCGGGGGCCCGGCGTCCGTCATGACCGTCAGCAGGGGCGAGCGGATTCGCACCATGCCCCCGACCGAGCCGCTGGCGCCGCCCGGCGCATCGGCGTGATCGTCATGGTCACGGGCCGCCGCGACGCGGCTCGGGCTCGAGGGCCCTCCGCCCTGGAACGCCGCCAGCCGTCCGTCCGGCAGGGTCTGCAGCCGAAGCGCCGTGGTCAGCCGCATGATGGCCCCGGCCATGGCCTCGGGCACCGGCTCCGAAAGTTGGGCCAGGGCCTCGTTCAGCGTCAGCAGATCGAGCAGCAGCTCCAGTCCCGCCTCGGCACCGCGCGACGCATGACCGCCGTCGCCGAAGACCGTGACCCGCAGCGCGCCAGGCAGCCGACCCAGGGCCGCGCGTCGCAGCCTCTGTCCCGGCGTTCCCGCCAGGACGGCTCCGGCCACGGCGGCGGCGACCAGCCGTTCGGCCTGCCCCGCCAGTCCGCCGGGCGGTCTGAGCAGCTGACGCGCCTGCCGACCCAGCACATCGGCCAAACGGAAGCGTTCGCCGTCCGTCGCCACCGCCCCCATGCGCCGGGCGGCGCAGGCGATGTTGAAGGTCCGCCGGGCCAGAATCTGCGGGTCCCAGGCGAACGGCGACCACCGCGTGAAGGTCTCGGCCCAGATCAGCGTCAGCCGCAGGGCTTCGCGCGCGCCCCGCTCGTCGTTGAGCATCAGCGACGGCAGCCAGGCGAAGGCGTGAAGGTCGGTGGCGAAGGGCTTGGAGGGGCTGGGCCGGTTCCACGGATCACCGCCGGCCTCGACCTCCATATGGGTGCCCGCCAGGTGGAACTTGCCCGACAGGATCGCCTTGCCGAGCGCCCCCTCCACTGGCCGGAAGTCGCGCGGCGAGGCGGCGAAGGCGACGGCCTTTCCGGCGGCGAGCGTCTGGGCATAGCCGGGCAGCCCATACAGCTCGATCCACATCTGACGGGTCACAAGCCGCCCGGCGATCGCGGGCCACAGCCCCGGACCCGTGGCCACGCCGGCGCTGCGGACCGGTGTCCGCGTCGGCGCGCCCCTCAGGCCCGGAATGGCGTCGGGCCCGACCGAGGGCGTGGATCGTTCGGCGAACGGGCCGATGGGGTTCACGCCCGGGCACCCTTCAGAGCCGCGATATTGGCCGCATAGGCGTCCGGCCCGCCCTTGAACACGGCGGTTCCGGCGACCAGGGCATCGGCCCCGGCGGCGACGCAGGCCCCGGCGTTCAGCGCGGTCACGCCGCCGTCGACCTGCAGGTGCGCCGTCGACCCGGCGGCATCCAGCAGCGCCCGCGTCCGTTCGATCTTGGTCAGGGCGCTGTCGATGAAGGACTGGCCCCCGAACCCCGGATTGACCGACATCAGCAGCACAAGGTCGACCAGATCGATCACCTCCTCCAGCACCGTCAGGGGCGTGCCGGGGTTCAGCACCACGCCGGCCCTGGCCCCCAGCTGACGGATGCGGCCGAGCGTCCGGTGCAGGTGCGGGCCGCTCTCGGGATGGACGGTCAGGATGTCGGCCCCGGCGGCGCGATAGGCCTCCAGCCAGGGATCGACCGGCGCGACCATCAGATGCACGTCGAACGGCAGGGTGGTGTGGGGCCTCAGCGCCTTCACCACATCGGGGCCGATGGTGATGTTGGGCACGAAGTGGCCGTCCATCACATCGACGTGGACCCAGTCGGCGCCGGCCGCCTCGATCGCCGCGACCTCCTGGCCCAGCTTGGCGAAATCGGCGGCGAGGATGGACGGGCAGATCAAGGGGGTGTTCGCCATGCCCCGGGATTAGGACGAGCGGGCCGGACGGGCAAGCATCGCCGCCTCGTGAACACGCCGCGACCCTGCGCGGGTTGGCTTCGCGCGGCGGGGCCACTAGGTTCCGCGCCAACCGGCCGACCCCCTTGCGGCCACCGCTTCTTCAGGAGACCCGCCATGGACGACCTGGCCCCCCGCGCGACCGCGGCCGCCCACGAGAACCCCCTCGGTGTCGACGGCTTCGAATTCGTCGAGTTCACCGGCCCCGATCCCCAGGCCATGATCCGCCAGCTGGAGACCCTGGGTTTCGTCCAGACCCACCGCAATCCCGCCAACGGCGTGGTGCGCATGAAGCAGGGCGACATCAGCTTCCTGGTCCATGCCGAGCCCAAGGGTCACGCCGGCGAGTTCGCCCGCGATCACGGTCCGTCGGCCAACGGCATGGCCTTCCGCGTCGCCGACGCCAAGGCCGCCTATGAGGGTGCCGTCGCGCGCGGGGCCCATTCGGCCGAGATGCATGACGGCGGCGCGCTGGGCGATGGCGCCTATGTGCTGCGCGGCATCGGCGGATCGCTGCTCTATCTGATCGATTCCTACGGCGAGAAGGGCTCGCTCTACGACGGCTGGGACGAGATCGAGGGCTGGGAAGAAGCCGAGCGCAGGAACAACGTGGGCCTGCACATGCTGGATCACCTGACCCACAACGTCCGGCGCGGCCAGATGCGGACCTGGTCCGGCTTCTACGGCGAGGTCTTCGCCTTCGAGGAGCAGAAATATTTCGACATCAAGGGCAAGGCGACCGGCCTGTTCAGCCAGGCCATGATCGCGCCCGACCGCGCCATCCGCATTCCGCTCAACGAGAGCCAGGACGAGAACTCCCAGATCGAGGAGTTCCTGCGGCGCTACAACGGCGAGGGCATCCAGCACATCGCGCTCGCCACCGACGACATCTTCGAGACGGTCGAGACGTTGAAGGAACGCGGCGTGCCCTTCCAGGACACGATCGAGACCTATTTCGAACTGATCGACAAACGCCTGCCCAACCATGGGCACGACGTGGCCCGGATGCGCAAGAACCGTATCCTGATCGACGGCTCGGACGAGGACGGCCTGCTGCTGCAGATTTTCACCCAGGACATGTTCGGCCCGATCTTCTTCGAGATCATTCAGAGGAAGGGCAACCAGGCGTTCGGCGAAGGCAATTTCCAGGCCCTGTTCGATTCCATCGAGCTGGACCAGATCCGTCGCGGCGTCATCAAGGTCGACGCGAATTAAGGTCGCGCCGCCTCACTGGATGCCGTTCCTCGGCCCGCTGGCGGCGGCGATCGTCGGCGGGCTGGTGGGCCAGTTCGGCCTGGGCGGCGGCTTCTGGACCGTGCTGATCGCCGCCCTGGTCGGCGGCTTCGCGCCGATCGTCGGCTATCGTCTGTGGAAGTGGTCGCACCACCGGCGAGGGCCTTAGGCGCTGCGTCCGATTTTGACGTCGCCTTGTGCTAGCGTCCTGAAACGAGCGGCCTGCGCTGCTGGATTTCGCACAGTTCAGACTATTCAGACTCGATTTTCATCCTGACGCTCGGTCCACCGGCGTTTGCAAAAAGGGAGAGTTCCGTGCTCGTCAGACGTCTCGCGATTGCTGCTCTTGCACTTGCACTGGCCGGCCCCGCCGCCGCGCAGGAGCCCGCGCGCTGGGCCTTCGCCATCCACGGCGGAGCCGGCGTGATCGAGCGGGCCAACCTGTCGCCGGAACAGGACGCCGCCTATCGCGCGGCCCTGTCTCGCGCGCTCGAGGCGGGGGCCGCCATTCTGCGTGAAGGCGGAACCTCGCTCGACGCCATCCAGACCGCGATCCAGCTCATGGAAGACGATCCCCTGTTCAACGCGGGTCGCGGGGCCGTCTTCACCGCAGAAGGGCGCAACGAGCTGGACGCCGCCGTCATGAACGGCCGCGACCTGTCCGCCGGGGCGGTCGCGGGCCTGACCACCACCCGCCACCCCATCGCCGCCGCCCGCGCGGTGATGGAGAACTCGCCTCACGTCATGCTGATCGGCGCGGGGGCCGACACCTTCGCGGCGTCACAGGATCTGGAACAGGTCGAGCCGTCCTGGTTCTTCACCGAGCGCCGCTGGCAGGGGCTGGAGAGCCATCTGCGCGAGCGCGACCTGCCGATCCCCGCGCGTCCGGCCGGAGCCCCCGCCCCCGGCATGGCCGCGATCGAACCCGCGCCGCCGCTGAACGAGCGCAAATTCGGCACGGTCGGTGCCGTGGCCCTGGATCAGTCCGGCACGCTCGCGGCCGGAACCTCGACCGGTGGAACCACCGGCAAGCGCTGGGGCCGGGTCGGCGACGTGCCCGTGCTGGGCGCCGGCACCTATGCCTCCAACCGCGACGGTTGCGCCGTCTCCGCCACCGGCGACGGCGAGTTCTACATCCGCGCCACCGTGGCCCGCGACATCTGCAGCCGCATCGCCGCCGGGGCCTCGTCCGAGGACGCCGGTCAGGCCGAGGTCGACGACGCCCTGTCGCTGGGCGGCTATGGCGGCGTCATCGTGGTCGACGCCCAGGGCGTGCCCGGCTTCGCCATGACCACCTCCGGCATGTACCGGGGCGCGGTGACCAGCGCCTCGCCCGCCGTCGTCGCCATCTACGCCGACGAAGAATGATGGCGGGCCGCGGCACCGCCGACATCCCCGGCGTCATCGCGCCGCCGCCCCTGATCTATCTGGGCTTCCTCGCCCTGGGCTGGGGCGGCGGACAGCTGATCGACGAACCCAGCCTGGGGCTGGACCGCCCCGTTCAGGCCGGCATCGCCATCGCGGGGCTGGTGCTGGGCCTCGCGGTCGAAGCCTGGGCGGCCGGCCTGTTTCACAAGGCCAGGACCGCCGTTCAGCCGTGGAAGCCCTCGACGGCCCTGGTCACCGGCGGCGTCTACGGCTTCACCCGCAATCCGATCTACGTCGGGTTCGCCGTCACCTATCTGGCGCTGGCGGTCGGGCTCGACAGCCCGCTGGCCATCGTCCTGCTGATTCCCTGTCTGCTGGTCGTCGACCGCTTCGTCATCCAGCGCGAGGAGGTCTATCTCGCCGCCCGGTTCGGAGCGGACTACGAGGCCTATCGGCGCCGCGTGCGACGATGGCTGTGAGCCCGTCCGACGAGTTGACCGAAATGGCCCAGGACGAGCTGACCGCCGCCTGCGCCCTGACCTGGCCCGAGCTGACACGCATCACGCCGTGGGGCGACAGCTTCGAGGGTTTCGCCCCGTCGGGCCGGACGGTCGAGGTCGAGCGCCGCTATCTGTGGGCCCACGATCCGGCGGGGGCGGTCGTCGTCGAGGTCGAGGTGCGCGACGCGGCGGCGAAGACGGGCGTCGAGGCCCGCGCCCTGCTGCGCGCCCCCTGAGGCGGCGACCCACAACCTTCACAGACCAGCGTTAACCTTTGTGTTGCGCCGGAGGCGCGTCGAACAGAAACTGCGGTGCTGAACCGGGGAAAGCTGCATGACACCGCCAACGGACTTTCCGATCATGGTCGAACAGGCGGGTCCGCTTAGCGGCGCAGGAGGGGACTTCCTTCTCCAGATCTTGGCCGGCTTGACTGTGGCGGTTTTGAGCTTCCTGCTCGGGCTAAACCGAGGAAAAACCATAAACAACACCTACAACGACCACTCGGTCACAAGCATACACGCGACCATTCTGGTCGCCTCTTCGGCCGCCATGGCCGCCTCGACAAACGAGCTGAAGTCACGAGCCCAAGCTCTGCGGGACCTGATCCACGAGCTTCTAGGTCCCGTGCTGGACGTCGCCAAAGGAATCACGCCGTCGCTCAAGGCCCTGGACGAGGCCTTGAAGGGCGAAAAGAAGGTCGAGGCCAAGGCGACGGTCGCTCCGCCCGGTCCCGCCTGCGGCTGCGGCAAGCCCGAAGCCTGCACTTGCAAGTCCACTGCGACAGGGGCCCCCGTCACGGTCAACCAGGTCTACATTGGCGGAGTGGCCGTCACGCCTCCTGCCGCTTGCGGCTGCACGGGGACACACAAGCCGGAGTGCGGCCACAACGCCGCCGCCCCGAAGCCCGACC
>NCEB01000070.1 GCA_002280475.1 Brevundimonas subvibrioides | reverse complement strand
CGGCCCTCAAGGACCTGGCGGCCATCGCCGGCCAGAAGCCGGTCGCCACCAAGGCCCGCAACTCCATCGCCGGCTTCAAGCTGCGCGAAGGCATGGTCGTGGGCGGCAAGGTCACTCTGCGCGGCGACCAGATGTACGAGTTCCTGGACCGTCTGATCACGATCGCCCTGCCGCGCGTGAAGGACTTCCGGGGCCTGAAGCCGACGTCGTTCGACGGTCGCGGCAACTACGCCATGGGTCTGAAGGAGCACATCGTGTTCCCCGAGATCAACTACGACCAGATCGACCAGATGTGGGGCATGGACATCATCGTCTGCACCACGGCCAAGACCGATGACGAGGCGCGCGCGCTTCTCACCGAGTTCAAGTTCCCGTTCGTGAAGAACTGAGCGGGAAGGGAAAAGCACAATGGCTAAGAAAAGCGCCGTAAACCGCAACGAAATGGTCAAGGCCAAGGTTGCGCAGTATGCCGCCAAGCGCGCCGCCCTGAAGGCGACCGCGAACGATGAGAGCCTGCCGCTGGAAGAGCGTTTCGACGCCCGCCTGAAGCTGGCCGAACTGCCGCGCAACTCGGCGGCCGTCCGCATCCGCAACCGCTGCGAGGTGACGGGCCGTCCGCGCGCCTTCTACCGCAAGCTCAAGATGAGCCGTATCGCCCTGCGTGAGCTGGGCAACCTGGGCCAGATCCCGGGCCTGACCAAGTCGAGCTGGTAAGGGGAGCGACAGACATGATGATCAACGATCCCCTGAGCGACATGATCGCCCGCATGAAGAACGCCGCGATGCGCAAGCGTTCGAAAGTGCTGACCCCGGCCTCGCGTCTGCGCCAGCGCGTCCTCGACGTGCTGCAGGACGAGGGCTACATCCGCGGCTACAACCTGGTTCAGAACCCGGGCGAGTTCCCGCAGTTCGAGATCGAGCTGAAGTATTTCGACGGCCAGCCGGTGATCGCCGAGATCGCCCGCGTGTCGAAGCCTGGCCGCCGCGTCTATTCGGCCATCAGCGACCTGAAGCCGATCAAGAACGGTCTGGGCATCTCGATCCTTTCGACCTCCAAGGGCGTCATGTCCGACGCCGCAGCCCGCGACGCCAACGTCGGCGGCGAAGTCCTCTGCAGGGTCTACTAAAGATGTCCCGTATCGGAAAACGTCCCATCGCCGTGCCGAAAGGCGTGACCGTCACCATCGACGGCCAGACGGTCAGCGTCAAAGGTCCCAAGGCCGAGCGGTCCTGGACCGTGGCCGAGGAGATCGAGGTTCGCCAGGAGAACGGCGAGCTGACGCTGCACGCCCGCGCCGACACCCAGCGCGCGCGCGCCATGTGGGGCCTGTCGCGCACCCTGATCGACAATATGGTCACCGGCGTCACCACCGGCTTCGAGCGGTCCCTGGAACTGGTCGGCGTCGGTTACCGCGCCGCCATGAAGGGCAACGACCTGTCGCTGCAACTGGGCTTCTCGCACGAGGTCGACATCAAGGCTCCGGCCGGTGTCACCTTCGCGGTGCCCAAGCAGACCGAGATCAAGATCTCGGGCCCGGACAAGCAGGTCGTCGGTGAACTGGCCGCCAACATCCGCAAGCTGCGTCCGCCGGAGCCCTACAAGGGCAAGGGCGTCCGCTATGCCGGCGAAAAGGTCCGCCGCAAGGAAGGCAAGAAGAAGTAAGCCATGGCCACGACCCTCAAAGAGAACGCCAAGCGCCGCACCGAGCGGACCCGTCGTCGCCTCAAGGCGGTGGCCAACGGTCGCCTGCGCCTGTCCGTGCATCGTTCGGACAAGAACATCTCGGCCCAGATCATCGACGACACCAAGGGTGTCACGGTGGCCTCCGCCTCGTCGCTGGAAGGCGACAAGGCCGGTGTGTCCAAGGGCTCGAGCGTCG
>NCEB01000012.1 GCA_002280475.1 Brevundimonas subvibrioides | reverse complement strand
CGCTTAGTCCAGACGGCCAATTTATCGCCAAAGCGGTGGCTCTGCAGGGCTTTCCCGCCGTGCGTGGGTCCTCGGCGAACAAGGACAAGGCGGACGCGGCCAAAGGTGGATCGCGCGCCCTGCGCGACGGGCTGAAGCAGCTGAAGGTCGGGGCGCTGGCCATCACGCCGGACGGACCGCGTGGCCCCGCGCGGGTCATGGCCGAGGGCCTGCCCCTGATGGCGAGGATGTCGGGGGTGCCGGTGCTGTTCATCGGCATGAGCTGCAAGCCCGCGGTGCGGCTGAACAGCTGGGATCGGGCGCTTCTGCCCCTGCCGTTCGGACGCGGTGCCATAGTCTATGAGATCGACCACTTTCCCGACGGCGGCGACCTGGCCGCCGTGGCCGCCGCGTGGGGCGAGCGCCTTACGGCGGTGGAGGCGCGCGCGGACGCGATCACGGGGCTGGAGGGGATATGAGCCCGGCCCTGTTCGCCTATCGGCTGTTGACCCGGATGCTGGAGCCTCTGGCCCCCCGGTTGCTCGACGCCCGGGCCAAGCAGGGCAAGGAGGATCCGCGTCGGGTGGACGAGCGGCTGGGGGTCGCGGGCGAGGCCCGTCCCGCCGGAGATCTGGTCTGGCTGCACGGCGTCAGCGTGGGCGAGACGCTGAGCCTGCTGCCGGTGGTCGAGCGGTTCCGAAAGGCGCGACCGGACCTGACGGTGCTGGTGACATCGGGGACACTCACGTCTGCGGAACTGTTGGGGCGGCGGCTGCCGGAGGGGGTGATTCACCAGTTCGCGCCCGTGGATGCGCCAGGTGCCGTGACGGCCTTTCTCGATCACTGGCGGCCATCGCTGGGCGTCTTCGTCGAGAGCGAACTGTGGCCCAATCTGATCGGGGCGGCCAAGGCGCGGGGCGTTCCGCTGGCCCTGGTGAGCGCCCGCATCACCGAAAAGACGGCCGAGGGCTGGGCCCGGTTTCCGGGCGCGGCGCGGACCGTGATCGGCAGCTTCGACCGGATCATGCCGCAGGACATCGTCTCGGCGGATCGCATCCAGGCCATGGGCGGGCGGATAGACGGACTGGTCAATCTGAAGCTCTCGGGTGCCCCCCTGCCCCACGACGCACGCGCCTTCACCGCCCTGTCGGCCGCGATCGGGGACCGGCCGGTGGTGGTCGCCGCGAGCACCCACGAGGGCGAGGAGATCGCCGTGGTCCGGGCGCTGGACCGCCTGACCGAGCGGCTGTGCCTGATCCTGGTGCCGCGCCATCCGGAGCGGGGGGGCGAGATCGCGACCGCCCTCGGCCGCGACGGCTATCGCTTCGCCCTGCGCTCGCAAGGGGCCGCGCCGAACGCGGAGACGGACATCTATGTCGCCGATACCTTGGGCGAATTGGGCCTGTTCCTCAGGCTGGCGGACGTGGTCGTGATGGGCGGCTCGTTCGGGTCCTTCCTGGGCCGCGATCCGTGGGGCGGGCACAATCCACTGGAACCCGCGCGGCTGGGCAAGCCCGCCGTCGCCGGGCCGGACGCGGACAACTGGCGTGAGGTGACCGACGCCCTGACGGCGGCAGACGCGTTGGCCGTCGTCGCCTCGCCCGGCGACCTGCCGGGCGTCGTCGCGCCCCTGCTGAACGACCCAGCGGCGGCCCGTGCCATGGGCGACCGCGCCCGGCGCGCGGCCAGCGACGCCGGGGCCGGACTGGAGCGGCTGTGGGAGACGCTGCAGCTCCTGTTGCCAAGGCGTTCAAGATGAGCGGCGCATGGTTTGCTTCTGCCCTTGCGGGAGAAGGAATATGAAGGTCTCCACCCCTCGCTGGTGGTACGAGCGTCATGGCCGGCACGGGCGGGTGACACGGACCCTGCTGAAGCCCGCCTCCTGGCTGTGGGCGGCGGCGACGGCGCGGCGGATCGCGCGGACGCCGGGAGAGGACGTCGGCGTGCCGGTCATCTCCGTCGGCAATCTGACGGTCGGAGGCTCGGGCAAGACGCCCGTGGCGCGCGAAGTGCTGCGGCTGCTGCGAGCTGCGGATGTCGAGGCGCATGGCCTGTCGCGCGGTTATGGCGGGCGGCTGGAGGGGCCGGTGCGGGTCGATCCGGCCGCGCACTCAGCGGCGGACGTCGGCGACGAACCCCTCATGCTGGCGGGCGACGCGCCGATGTGGGTGGCGCGGGACCGGGTGGCCGGGGCCCGGGCGGCGGTGGCGGCAGGGGCTCGGACCCTGGTGCTGGACGACGGCCACCAGAACCCGGCGCTGAAAAAGAGCCTCAGCCTGATCGTCGTGGACGGCGAGACGCGCGAGGACGAATGGCCCTTCGGCGACGGGTCGGTGTTTCCCTCCGGACCGATGCGGGAGCCGCTGACGGCGGGGCTGGCGCGGGCCGATGCGGTCGTCGTGCTGCTGCCCGCCGATGCGCCCCCTGCCGATCCGGAGCTGCTGGCCATGTTCGGCACCCTGCCCGTCTTCATCGCTCGGCTGGAGCCCTCAGGCCCGCCGCCGGTGGGGCCTCAGGTCGGGTTCGCCGGGATCGCCAAGCCGTGGAAGGTGGAGCGGGCGCTGAAGGCGGCGGGATGCGACCTGAAGGACTTCGCGCCCTTCCCCGATCACGCCGACTATCGGGCGGAGGACCTCGAGTTTCTGGCCGATCGCGCGGCCCTGTTCGAGGCGGGGCTGGTCGCCGGAGGATGACGAAGGAAATTGGGGGCCTGTCAGGCGTAGCGCCGCCGCTTCTCCGCGTTGATCAGCGTGGACCGCACGAAGTCTGCCGGCGGATCGGTCTCGGCCAGGACGGCTTCCTTGATGGCGCGCGGCTCGCCGAACAAATGACCCTGAGCAAGGGTGATGTCGAGTTCCAGGATGTCGACGATCTGGCGCTCGTTCTCGCATTTCTCGGCGATGACCTCGATGCCGTAACGGCGGGTCAGCTGGGCGAAGTCGGCGGCCTGGATGTCGCGCAGGGACGGGATCGGCGAGCCGCCGTCCAGGTCCAGCAGTTGTTCGATCAGCAGGTCGGCGGCGACCTTGACGAACTTCACGTCCGACCGCTGCAGGTCGTTGAAGTCCAGGTCCAGCGTCTGGACCTTGTCCAGCGAGAAGCGGAAGCCGAGGTCGGCCAGCTTGGCCATGTTGCGCGCCTCGACCGCGCCGCGCGCGTCGAACGTCGCCTGGCCCAGCTCGAAGATCAGGGCCTGGTTGAGGTCGCGGTTCTCGCTGAGGAACTGCAGGAACTGCGGGAAGAAGGTCTCGTCGCCCAGGCTGGACAGGGCGACGTTGCAGAAGACGCCGACCTTGCGGTCCTGACGCGCCAGCCGGCGAACGATCTGGGCGCAGCGGAACAGCAGCAGGTTGTCGATGGCGGGCACCAGCCCCTCGCCCTCGGCGATCGACAGATATTCGGCGGGCATCATGACCCGGTCGGTGGAATCGCGCAGCCGGGTGAAGCTCTCGTAGAAGACCGTCCGCCGCTGCGGCAGGGTGACCAGCGGCTGGAGATACAGATCGACGCGGTTCTCGGTCAGGGCGTCGTGGACGGTGCGGAGCAGCAGGCTGGACTGCTGATGCCGCCGCGCCTCGGCGCTGTCCGGCGCGACCATGGGCGTGACCGTCAGGCGCTGGTCGATGGAGGCGCTCATCTGCTGGATCAGATCCTCCAGCATGCGGACCTCGCCCGACAGTTCCTCGGTGCGGGTCAGGGCCCCGGCCTCGATGGCCTGGGCCAGGTCGCCGAGCGCGCCCTGCGTCTGCTCCATGGCGTCTGCCAGCAGGCGATGCGCCTCTCGCACTGTGTCGATCTCGGCCTTCAGGCGACGGCGCTCGGCGGCCCCGCCTATCAGGGCATGGCCCGCCGCCAACACACCCAGCACGCCGAAGGTCGCGGCGATCCCCGGCCCCAGGCCCAGGCCCGCCCGCCACAGAAAGGCACCGACCGTCATCGCCAGGAAGACGTAGCCGAAGAACAGGAAGCCGTTGGTCAGTGCACGCATGGGAACGGGTTTGTCCGACTTCCCGGATGGAATCGGTCGAGTATCAGGCTATCAGGGCCGAACCGCTAGGGCATGGCCTGTCTTTTCTCCGTGCACCCCGGCGAAGGCCGGGGTCCAGATGGAAAACTCGGGTGCTGGACAGTGCGCGTCGGTGGGCTATCCAAGCCGCATAAATCTGTGATCTGGACCCCGGCCTTCGCCGGGTTGCTCGGTGAGAAGGAAATCAACCGCATGGAACTGTTCGATCTCACCGGCAGATGCGCCGTCATCACCGGCTCGTCCAAGGGTATCGGCAAGGCCATCGCCGAACGGCTGGCCGAACACGGGGCCAATGTCGTCATCTCGTCGAGGAAGGCCGGCCCCTGCGACGAGGTCGCCGCCGCCATCAACGCGAAACACGGCGAGGGCCGGGCCATCGCCATCCCGGCCAACATCGCCTCGAAAGAAGACCTTCAGCGGCTGGTCGACGAGACCAACGCCGCCTTCGGCAAGATCGACATCCTGATCTGCAACGCCGCGTCCAACCCCTATGCCGGGCCGATGGCGGGTATCTCGGACGACCAGTTCAACAAGATCCTGCAGAACAATGTGGTCTCCAACCACTGGCTGATCCAGATGGTCGCGCCCCAGATGCTGGAGCGCAGGGACGGGGCGATCACCGTGGTGTCGTCGATCGGCGGTCTGCGCGGCAACGCCCTGATCGGGGCCTACAACATCTCCAAGGCCGCCGACATGCAGCTGGTGCGAAACCTCGCCGTCGAGTGGGGACCGTCGAACGTGCGCGTCAACTGCATCGCGCCGGGCCTGGTCCAGACCGACTTCGCCAAATACCTGTGGGAGAACCCCGAGATCCTGAAGGTCGCGACCGACCCGGCCCCCCTGCGCCGCATCGGCCAGCCGGACGAGATCGCCGGAGCGGCGGTCTATCTGTCGTCCCCCGCCTCCAACTACATGACGGGCCAGACCCTGGTCGTGGACGGCGGGATCACCATTGCCTGGTGAGGACGGCCACTTTTCGCTTCCTCCGTCATCCTCGGGCTTGACCCGAGGATCGGACCGTCCTCACGCACGACGGACGAAGGGCACGCGTCTACGTCCGCACCCTGCTCCTATCGCCGAGCGCGTCCCGCGTCTGATCCTCGGATCAAGTCCGAGGATGACGGCGTGTGGGGCGAGGGCGACGGGATGACCCAGCGGGCGAGTCTTCGCCAGGACCTGATCTGGCGACTGGAGGCGGCGGCCTTCGCCGGGTTCATCGGCCTGATGCGGCTGATCGGGCTGGGGGCGGCGTCGAACTTCGGCGGTTGGGTGCTGCGGACGCTGGGGCCCCGCACCGGCACCCACCGCACGGTGATCCGCAATTTGCGAATCGCGTTTCCCGACATGGACCCGGCCGAGCGCGAGCGGCTGGCCGTCGCCCAGTGGGAACAGACCGGCCGCACCTTCGCCGAGACGGCTGTCATGGACCGTCTGACGCCCGCGTCCGGCCGCATCGACATTGTCGGGGCCGAGCGGCTGGAGGCGATCCGGGCCTCGGGAAAACCGGTCGTCTTCGTCGCCGGCCATATGGCCAACATCGAGACCATGGCGGCGGTGCTGGTGGCCTCGGGCATTCCGGTCCAGGTGACCTATCGCGCCGCCAACAACCCCTATGTCGACGCGCAGATCATCGCCGCGCGCGCCCGCTACGGCATCAAGCTGTTCGCGCCCAAGGGCGGGGACGGCGCGCGCGAGCTGCTGGCGGGCATGAGCCGTGGCGAGAGCGTCGCCCTGATGAACGACCAGAAGTTCAACGAGGGGCCCGAGGTCGTCTTCTTCGGCCAGCCGGTCAACGCCGCGCCCGGCCCGAGCCGCCTGGCCCTCAGGTTCGGAACGGTGATTCAGCCCATGTCGGTGGTTCGCCTGCCCGGGGTGCGGTTTCGGGTGACGGCTCACGAGCCGGTCGAGATCACGCCCACTGGCGACCGCCAGGCCGACATCGCGGCCGGCGTCCAGGCGATCACCACCTTCATCGAGGGACGGGTGCGAGAACATCCGGTGGACTGGTTCTGGGTGCACAAACGCTGGCCCGACCGGGTTTATGCGGCGCTGGACCCCGCGTCTTCGATCTCGATCTGATCCGTCGAGCGACGGAACGGCCCCCTGAAATTCGGGCTATTCACGCGCCGGCGGTCGGGACCGAAATAGTCTTCCGTCTTCACGAACGGCCGGGGTCGCATGATGACGGCCTGGATGCGATCGAACACAGCCTTGGCGGTGATCGGTTTGACGACGAACTCGGTGACGCCGGCGTCGCGCGCCTCATAGACTCGGCTCTTCTCCGAATGGCCGGTCATCATGATGATCGGCAGATAAGGATTGGCGCTGTCGGGGCTGTTGCGGATCAGGCGGGTGAACTCCACCCCGTCCAGCGGGAACATGTTGAAGTCGACGATGGCCAGATCCACCGCGTGATCACGAACGGCGTCCAGAGCGGCCGCGCCATCTGAGACCTCGCGGATGCTGCGCACACCCGCCGATTGCAGGATCGCCGACGCAATGGCGCGCATGTGCTGGTTGTCGTCCACCAGCAGGATATGAAGGGACTGGAGTGCGGACATGGTTTGGCGAGGACAACCGCCCCATGGCGATCAAAGGCGGAACTTTATGCAGACAGCGCCAGAACGTCCATGGTCCGGACCGGTTCGACCCGCCTAGTAACCGGTTTCTGGTGCCGAATAGCCCACAAGAAGCGCGGGATTGATCTGGCGGTCGCGCCAACGCAGCCGCCAGCACAGATGCGGACCCGTGGCGCGGCCGGTCATTCCGACCGCGCCGATGATCTGGCCCCGACTGATTCGCTGGGTCGGCAACACGTCGATCCGCGACTGATGCAGATAGGCGCTGATCAATCCCTGGCCGTGATCGATCAGGGTCAGCCCCCCTTCGAAATGCATCGCCGGTTGTGCCAGGGTGACGACGCCGTCGGCTGGAGCCCGGATCGGCGACCCCTGTGGGGCGGCCAGGTCGATGCCGTAGTGCGGCCGCGCGGGCGTGCCGTTCAGGACGCGTTGGGCACCCCAATGGCTGGTGACGCGATAGGTCTGCAGCGGCCAGTCGAACCCCGAGCGAAAGTCGTCGGTGTCGATCCGGCTGGCGAACCCCTCGGTCTTCAGAGCGACCTCGCGGGCGATGCGCTCCAGCAGGGCGGGATCGGTCGGTGAGACGGTCGAGGGCGGCAGGCCGTTGATTCGGCTGGACGGAAATGTCCCGGTCACGATGGGCAGGGTCCGCCGCTGCGACCGTCTTCCGGCGCGGGACTCAAATGACACCGACCCCGGGGCGTCCCGGTCGAAGCCGACGACGAAATGGCCCGACGCCGACGCGGTCGTCAGGGCCTCGCCATCGACGAAGATCAGGGCGCGCGGCCAGGTTCGGCCCATCACGAAACCGCCTTGAACCAGGCGGCCGGTCAGGACGAGGTCGGCGGGATCGCGGCCGAACGCCGGGCCGGCGAGGCCCGCCGCGGCGGCACCGATCAGCAGTCGGCGCCGGTCCGGTGTCACGGCTCGACCATCCGCGACAGGGCCTCGGCGGGCCCATAGTAGGCCTCCTGCCGCTCGGCGGACCAGTAACGCAGGACGTCCAGCGGGATCGGCCGGTCGGTCACCGCGCACCGCACGAAGGGGCCGGGCTTCAGGATCGCGAATTCGCCGTCGCCATAGTGCAGCGAGGCGGGGGTCGGGGTGGTGCTCATGGGCGTGAACTTAACGCGGGACGGGCCGTTCGTCTCCTCCCCGTCCGCCGCGTCAGAACAGATCGCCCTGGGCGGTCGGGGCCGGTCGGGGCTTCACGGCCTGCCGGGCGCGAGGTCCCGCGTCTCCGTCGATCTGAGCCCCGCGTGATCCGTCGGGGAAGGTCACGGTGACCGTCTGACCCGGCGACAGGGCGGCGGCGGAGGTAATCATGCGACCGGCCTCATCGTCGATGCGAGCGAAGCCGGGCTTGGGCCGTCTCGGATCAAGGCTGGCGAGGGCTCGGCCCAGAGCGGCCAAGCGCGCCTCGGCCTGCCTCTGGGCGAGAGGCAGCGGTCGCTCCAACCGCGCCGCAAGAGCATCGAGCTTCAGAGCGCGCTGGTCGAGGCGTCGCCGGATCGATGCGTCGCTCAGACGGCCCGACACGCGCAGCAGGCGACGTTCGTGCACGGCGGCGTTGGCCGACAGGGCCGCGGACAGACGGGTGCCCTGCCCGTCCAGACGGGCCGCCCGCTGCTCCAGAGCGCGGTCCAGCAGGGCGGGCCCGAGGCGCGACGCCATCCCCGTGAACCGTCGATGATGCACCTCGGTGTTGCGGCGCAGCCCCGCCAGCAGCTTGCTCGCCGCATGGTCCAGCCTCTGTTGCGGCACGGCGACCAGTTCCTCGGGCCGGGCGGGCAGGCCGCGCGCGACGGCGCGCAGGCGGACACGGCGATCCTCCAGCAGTCGCGCCCCCGCCCGGTCAATCCGCTGCTCCAGATCGGTGACCGCCGCCCGCAGTTCCGCCAGCACCGGCGTCGCGATCTCCGCCGCGCCCGTGGGCGTGGGCGCGCGGCGATCGGAGACGAAGTCGATCAGGGTGGTGTCAGTCTCGTGACCCACGGCCGAGATAATCGGGATGCTGGCGGCCGCCACGGTGCGCGCCAGGCCTTCGTCGTTGAAGCACCACAGGTCCTCGACCGAGCCCCCGCCACGCGCCACGATCAGCAGGTCGGGCCGTGGGATCGATCCGCCCGGCGTCATGGCGTCGAACCCCCGGATGGCCGCCGACACCTGACCACAGGCCGCGTCGCCCTGGACCACCACGGGCCAGACGATCACATGGCAGGGCCAACGCTCGGCGATGCGGTGAAGGATGTCGCGGATCACCGCGCCGGTCGGGCTGGTGATGACGCCGATGGTGCGGGGATAGAGGGGGATCGGTTTCTTGCGCCCCGCCTCGAACAGTCCCTCGCCCGCCAGCTTGACTTTCAGCCGCTCCAGCTGGGCCAGCAGGGCCCCGGCGCCCGCCGCCTCCATCGATTCGATAACGATCTGATAGGACGACCGCGCCGGATAGGAGGTGATCTTGCCGGTGACGATGACCTCCAGCCCCGTCTCGGGCTGCACGCCCAGGCCGCGCACGGCCCCCTTCCAGACCACGCCATCGATCGCCGACTTGTCGTCCTTGAGCGTCAGATAGACGTGGCCCGAGGCGTGGCGATTGACCTTGGAAATCTCGCCCCGCAGCCGGACATGACCGAACCGGTCCTCGAGCGTCCGCTTCAGGGCGAACGACAGCTCGGAGATCGACAGCGGCGGGTTGTTGTCGCGCGGCGGAGCCGGGACGGGCTCGGCACCGCCTGCGAAGACATAGTCGTCGGTCATTCGCCTTCATACCCGGACCCACTCGGCGCCGAAACCGCCGTAATCGCCTTCTAGCTCTGGCCGCATGACCGAAAATCCGATCCCGCCCCGCGACGAGGAAGACCCGCGCGAACGCGACCTCGCGCGCCGGAGCGGGACGCCGGCGGTCGGCGTGTGGCTGATCCTGTTCGGCCTGCTTCTGCTCGGTCTCGTGGTCTACGGCCTTTCCGCCGTGCTCTGAGCGTCCGCTCAGGCCTTGACCCGCCGGGGCGGCCCGGCCATTGCCCGGGCATGGACATCCTCCTCGTCGGGTCTGGAGGGCGCGAGCACGCCCTGGCCTGGAAAATCCGGCAATCGCCGCTGGTCGAGCGGCTGTACTGCGCGCCCGGCAATCCCGGGATCGCCAGGGTCGCGGAGTGCCTGCCGGGCTACAAGACGACCGATGCCGAAGGGCTGGCTCGGCTGGCGCGCGAACTGGGCGTCGGGCTGGTGGTCGTGGGGCCGGAGGTGGCGCTGGAGGCCGGGCTGGCGGACCGGTTGAACGCGGCCGGCATTCCCTGCTTCGGACCGACCGCGAAGGCGGCGCAGCTGGAGACGTCCAAGGCCTTTTCCAAGGCCTTCATGGCCCGGCACGAGATCCCGACCGCCCACTACGGCGTCTATGAGCGGATCAAGGACGCCCGCGCGGCGCTCAAGGTCTTCAAGCCGCCCTATGTGATCAAGGCCGACGGCCTGGCCGCCGGCAAGGGCGTGGCCATCAGCCCGGATCGGCACGACGCCGAGGCCGAGATCGAGCGGATGCTGGGCGGTCGCTTCGGCGAGGCGGGGGCCCGCGTCGTCATCGAGGAGTTCATGGAGGGCGAAGAGGGCTCGCTCTTCGCCCTGTGCGACGGCAAGCGCGCCCTGCTGTTCGGCGGGGCCCAGGACCACAAGCGCGCCTTCGACGGCGACCTGGGGCCGAACACCGGCGGCATGGGGGCCTATTCGCCCGCCCCGGTGTTCGACGAGGAGCTGGTCATGGCGGCCAACCGGCGCATCGTGCAGCCGACGCTGAAAGCCATGGCCCTGGAAGGCGCGCCCTATCGGGGTGTGCTGTACGCCGGCCTGATGTCGACCGAAGACGGCCCCAGGGTGGTGGAATTCAACGCCCGTTTCGGCGACCCCGAATGCCAGGTGCTGATGATGCGGCTGGCGGTCGATATTGTGCCCTATCTGCTGGCCTGCGCGCGCGGCGACGTCTCGCGCCTGCCAGAGCCCCAGTTCAAGGCCGAAACGGTGATTTGCGTCGTCATGGCGGCCAAGGGCTATCCCGACAGCCCCCTGGAAGGCTCGATTATCCGGGGCACGGACCAGGACTTCGGTCCTCATGTCCAGGTCTTCCACGCCGGCACGGCGCGCCGGGAGGACGGCACCCTGGTGGCCAGCGGCGGCCGGGTGCTGAACATTTGCGCCGAGGGGTCCGACATCGCAGAGGCGCGGGAGCGGGCCTATCGCGCGATCCGAATGATCGACTGGCCGGGCGGCTTCAACCGGACCGATATCGGCTGGCGGGCGATGGAGCGGCTGCCCGCCGACGACGACTAGCGACGGAGCTGCGGCAGGATTTCGGGCGCGCCGCTCGGCAAAGGAGCAGCGGGGTCTCGCAGCAGGGCCTCGATGTCGGCGAAGACCACCTCGGCCTGGAGGTCACGGTTCAACAGGTGCCAGCCGTCCGCATACCAGGCGGTGCGAAGGTTCGTCGGATCACCCGCGCGGATCAGGGCGCGCCGCATCGGGCCCTTCTCGATGATCTGGTCGTTCGCGCCATACAGCAGGGCGACCGGCCCCCTCGCCTGCCCCAGTTTGATCGTCGCGCTTTCCATCAGATCAACCAGGCCGTGCAGGGCGTCGAAACGGGTGGAGCGGATGAAACGCGGGTCGTTTCCGTTGGCGATCAGCTCCATCAGATTGTCCGTGGCCCGGATGTCGCGCACCGCCCAGTCCGGCGGCTCGACCGCGCGGTCGCCCAGCAGACGCGCGGTGATCCACAGGCTGGCGCGGTTGAACGGGCTCTGGCTCGACCACCCCCAGACCGCCGGGGCCAGAAGGATGGCCTGATCGGCATCGGGTGGGCGATCGGAGGCCAGCGCCGAGATGGCAACCGCCCCGCCCATGCTTTCGCCCACCACGGCGATGTGGGCGTTCGGGTGACGGGCGCGGACCAGGGCGACGATGGTGCGCAGGTCCTCGACCATCAGGGCCTCGCCGGGCCACAGGCCGCGCCCGGGCGAGGCCCCGAAGCCGCGCTGGTCATAGGCATAGGTCGCGATGCCCCGCTCGGCCCACCACGGCCCGGCCAGGCGGAAGGCGGCCGAGTGGTCGTTCATGCCGTGCAGGGCGACGACGACGGCCCATGGCTCCTCCGCCGGGGCCCAGAGCCGATAGGGCAGCCGCGCCCCGTCCTGCACGACGAAGGCCCGCTCCTGAATCTCGGGTCCGGCGAACCCCGGCGGCGGCGTCAGCGGCGACTGCACGAAGGGCGCAGCGCAGGCCGGCAGTGCGAGGATCAGGGCGGCGAGGACGAGCGCGCGGATCATGGGGCCAGGATCTCCCTGACCCGGCCGCGCAGCCAGGGCACGACCTCGGCCTCGAACCAGGGATTCCGCTTCAGCCAGGCGGTGTTTCGCCAGGAGGGGTGGGGCATCGGCAGGATGTCGGGGGCATAAGCGCGCCACGCCCGCACCGTTTCGGTCATGGTCGCCTTCGCGCGGTCGGCCAGAGCCCAGGCCTGGCTGTAGCCGCCGACCAGCAGGGTCAGTTCCATGTCCGGCAAGGCCGCCATCAACCGAGGCCGCCAAAGTGTCGCGCAGCGACGGGGCGGAGGATAGTCCCCGCCCCGGGGTGCCGTGCCGGGATAGCAGAAGGCCTGGGCCGCCACGCCGATGCGGGGATCGCCATAGAAGGTCTGGCTGTCGATCCCCATCCAGTCGCGCAGGCGGTCGCCGGACGGGTCGGTGAACGGCATGCCGCTCTCGTGCACGCGGCGGCCGGGCGCCTGGCCGCAGATCAGCAGCCGCGTCTCGGGAAAGACCCGGACCACGGGCCGGGGCTCATGCGGCAGCTCGCCCAGACACGCTCGACAGGCGCGGATGTCGGCCAGGACCTGATCCAACCCTTCCCGCTCATCCCCGCGAAAGCGGGGACCCAGTGCTTTGGGCGTCCTGGCCTCTGTCTGGGTCCGGGATGATGATCCCAAAGGATCTTGCCTCACTTAAGGTGTGGGTCCCCGCTTTCGCGGGGATGAGCGGAAGAGATCAATCATCATCCTCGGCCAGCGCGGGCGGCAAGGCGGCCAGAGCCGCCGCCGTCTCGGCCTCGGTCGGCAGGCGCAGGCGAGTGACGCCGCGGAAGCTGGACGGATCGACGACCTTGCCCTTCTTGGTGATGGTCAGCCGCCCCTGCCGCATCAGATGCAGCGCCGTGGCCCGCACCTTGGGAAGAACCCGCTGCCACTGCTCGGTCTGGATGTGCTTGGCCACGTCCGCCGGTTCGACGGACTTGCCGCCGACGCCCTTCGGATCGGCCTTGGCCAGGGTCTCGAAAATTGCCGCTTCGATTGGGTCGCTCATCGCGCCTATATGCTGCACTGCGAGAGTGAAAGTAAGGCGGGTTCAACATGGTGGCCAAGATCACGGTAGCGGAGGGCGAGTTCGCCGGATGGCAGACCTATGACCTGCACGGCACCTTCGACCAGGTGGTGGGGCCCTTCTATTTCAAGCCCGACCCCGACGGCCGCATGCGCTGTGCCTTCCGCGCCGAGCCCAAGCACATGAACGCCGGCGACCGGATGCATGGCGGCTGCCTGATGACCTTCGCCGACATCGCCCTGTTCCAGACCGCCTATCAGGAGATGGAGGGCAAGAACGGCGTGACGGTGCAGCTCGATTCCACCCTGATCGACGGCGCCTACGTCGGCGAACTGATCGAGGCGACGGGCGAGGTGGTGCGCGCGGGCGGCTCGCTGATCTTCGTGCGCGGACAGATCACGACGGGCGAGCGGACGCTGATGACCTATTCGGGCATCATCCGGAAGTTCACGCCGCGCTGATCAGGTCAGCAGGACGGGGACGCCATAATCGGCCAGCAGATGGTCACCGGTGACGAGCGTCAGGCCTTCGATCATGGCCTGGGCGACGATGACCCGATCAAAAGGGTCGTTGTTGATGCGGGGCAGGGTCTGAACGTGGAGGGCATGCGGCGCAGTGACCGGCAGCCAAACGCAGAGCCGGGCCAGGTCCGCCTTCATGCTGCCGGTGAAGATCAGCCGTCCCGTGGAGGCCTTGGCGGTCAGCTCCAACAAGGAAGCCGTGCTGAACAGGCAAGCGCTCCGCGCGATCGTATCGACCACCTGCGGCCTGAGGCGGCGACGATTGCTCAGCCACCAAACAGCGACGTTGGCGTCCAGCAGAAGCGTCATTCAGTGTCGAAGCGCGAGGGCGGTTCGGCGACTTTCGCCTCTGCGGGTTCGTCGCCGAACCATTTGCGATGCATCTCTGCATCGAAGGCCGACTCCTCCCAGTCGTCTGAGAGGATCATTTGCCCTTCGTATTTGCCGAAGATCGCCATCCGATCCTGAACCGAACTGGCCTGACGCAAAGGCTTCAGCGTCACCAAAGGTTTGCCAGCCTTGGCGATGATGACCTCCTCGCCGTCCAGCGCACGCTGGATCAGCTTGGACAGCGTGGTCTTGGCCTCGTGGATGTTCGCAGTGACGGCCATGCAGGTAAGCTAACTTAGCTAACCTGCAGTTTCAACCTAGATCCCCGCCTTGGCCGCAGGCCGGGCGCGGCAGGCGTCCAGCCAGCGATGCAGGTGGGTCAGTTCCTCCGGCGGCCGGTACTTGACCAGCCGCGCGAAATCCAGCCCGACCGCGCCCACGATGTCGGCGATGGTGAAGCGGTCCAGGGCGATGTACGCGTGGTCCGCCAGATGCCGGTCCAGCGTCCGCATGAACCGCTCGGCGGCGGTGCGGTTGTAGTCGGCCACCTGGGGCTGCTGGTGCGCCTCCAGCGCGGCCAGGGCCGGGTGGGTCAGGCGCACGTTCAGCATGATGGGGTTGGCCAGATAGAACTCGCAGCGGCGGGTCCACATCTCGACGATGGCCTGTTCGCGGGGATCGTGGCCGAACAGGTTTGGCTCGGGGTATAGCGCCTCGATGTAGCGGCCGATGGCGACGGATTCGGAGATGACGGTGCCGTCGTCCAGCTCCAGCGCCGGGACGTGGGGCACGCCGACGCGGGCACGATAGTCGAGTGTCTTATGGTCGCCCGCCATGATGTCGACCTGGACGATCTCGACGTCCTCGATGCCTTTCTCGGCCATGACCCAGCGGACGCGCCGGGGATTGGGAGCGCGGTGGCTGTCGTAGAGCTTCATGGCGGTCGGTCTCCGGTTCAGGCGAATATGGAGGCGGGCATCGCGCCGACAACCGCCGCCGTCATCAGGGTCGTCAGGAAGCCCGCAAACAGGGCCTTCCAGACCATGCCCAGGACCTCCTCGCGCCGCTCGGGGATCAGCACCGACAGGCCGGTCACGGTGATGCCCACCGAGCCGATGTTGGCGAAGCCGCACAGGGCATAGGTCAAGAGCATCCGCGTCCGCTCGCTCATGTCCTCCAGCGGCACCCGGCCCAGTTCGATGAAGGCCACGAACTCGGTCAGGGTCAGCTTCACGCCCAGCAGCCAGCCCGCCTTGCCGGCCTCGGACCAGTCGACCCCGATCAGCCAGGCCAGGGGCATGAACAGCCATCCCAGCAGACGCTCGACCGTCACCGGCGCGTCAAACAGCCAGACGCCGCCGATCATGATGTTCACCAGGGCGACCAGGGCGACGAACACGATCAGCACGGCCGAGATGTTCAGCACCACCATCAGGCCATCGGCGGTGCCTTTGACGATGGCGTCTATGGCGCTGTCGTATTTCAGCGCAGAGCCGTAGTCGGCGACCGCCCCGCCCTCCCCCGGCTTTTCCGGAATGATGATGCGGGCCAGCAGGATGCCCGCCGGGGCCGAGACGATCGACGCCACCAGCACATGGCCCGCCGCGTTCGGCAGCACGGGGCCCAGGATCGAGGCATAGGCCACCATGGTGGACCCGGCCACGGTGCCCAGGCCCACCACCATCATCAGAAAGATCTCGGATCGGGTCAGCTTGTCCAGATAGGCCCGGATGACCAGTGGGCTCTCGATCATGCCGAGGAAGATGTTGGCCGCGACGGCGAGCGCGGAGGCCCCGCCCAGCCCCATGGTGCGCTGGAAGACGAAGCCGAAGCCCAGGGTGATCCACTTCAGGATGCGCCAGTGCCACAACAGGGCCGACAGCGCCGAGATGACCAGGATCAACGGCAGGACGTTGAAGGCGAAGGTGAACAGGCCCGAGGCGTTGGTCACCGCGTAGGGCTGGTCGCCGCCCGCCAGATAGCCGAACACGAACTGGGTGCCCCGCGCCGTCGCCGCCGTCAGGCCGTCCACGGCCCCTGTGACGGCCGCGAGCACGTTCTGCGATCCCGGCAGAGTGAACAGGGCCAGCACCAGCACCGCCTGAGCGGCGACGGCGCCCAGGGCCAATCGCCAGGGGAACTGCCGGCGGTTCTCCGACAACAGCCAGCAGGCGACGACGATGACGATGAGCCCGGCAAGGCTCTGCAGGTTCAGTGGGCTGAACATTCAGGTGTCCTGTCCGGCCCCCCGCCGGTCCATCCGTTCAAGCGAACCACTGGCGGCGTGGCAAGGGTGAGAGTGGGAGACCGGCGTGAAAGTGACTCTCACTTCTCTCATCTCAGCCCGGAACCGAGCGCGACGCGCCGCACCCTACGGCCTGGATGCGTCGAAATCGGACGCAACGCGTCCCGTCCTTGCCTGTTGCGGCGCATTATCCGACAAGGACGGTGAACAGGGACCCGGCGCGACCGGGTGGCTACCCCGGGCGCCGATCCCCCGGGACACCAGCGGAAGTCGAGGCCGAGCGCCCGGGCCGCCTGAACGACAGATCTGACCATGACCCTTCTCGCCTCGGCGCGTGAGCAATGGCTCGCGAATCCCAGACGCGACCTGCTGGCCGGCACCGTCGTGGCCCTGGCCCTGATCCCTGAGGCCATCGCCTTTTCCATCATCGCCGGCGTCGACCCGTCGGTGGGCCTGTACGCCAGTTTCGTCATCGCGGTGACGATCGCCTTCGTGGGCGGACGACCGGCGATGATCTCGGCGGCGACGGGCGCGATGGCCCTGCTGATGGTCGGGCTCGTGCGCGATCACGGGCTGGAATATCTGTTCGCCGCGTCGCTGCTGACCGGGGTGTTCCAGATCATCGTCGGCCTGTTCAAACTGGGTCGCTACATCAAGTTCGTATCGCGCAGCGTGATGACGGGCTTCGTCAACTCCCTGGCCATCCTGATCTTCCTGGCCCAGATGCCCGAGCTGATCGGGGCCAACTGGCAGACCTTCGCCCTGGTCGGCGCGTCCCTGGTGATCATCTACGGCTTTCCGCGGATCACGAAGGCGGTGCCGTCGCCCCTGGTCGCCATCGTGGCGATCAGTGCCCTGGTGATCTTCATGAGCCTGGACGTGCGCACCGTGGGCGACATGGGCCAGATGCCCTCGACCCTGCCGATGTTCCACCTGCCGAACGTGCCGCTGACGTGGGAGACCCTGGCGATCATCGGGCCGGTGGCGGCGACCCTCGCCTTCGTCGGCCTGCTGGAGAGCCTGCTGACCGCCAACCTGCTGGACGACATCACCGACACGCCCTCGGACAAGGACCGCGAGACGCGCGGCCAGGGCATCGCCAACATCGCCTCGTCCCTGTTCGGCGGCATGGCGGGCTGCGCCATGATCGGCCAGTCGATCATCAATGTGACGAGTGGCGCGCGCGGGCGGCTGTCGACTCTCTGGGCCGGGCTGTTCCTGCTGTTCCTGATCCTGGTGCTTCAGGACTGGGTGGCGCAGATCCCGATGGCGGCGCTGGTGGCCGTGATGATCATGGTCTCGGTCGGCACTTTCGACTGGGGCTCAGTGTTGAGGCTGCGCTCCACCCCGATCCAGTCCTCGGTCGTCATGATCGCGACGACCGCGACGGTGGTGGCGACCCACGACCTGTCCAAGGGGGTGGTGCTGGGCGTGGTCCTGTCGGCGATCTTCTTCATGCGAAAGGTCGGCAAGACCGTCGTCGTCGAGGAGATCGAGGTCCCCGATGAGGGTCACCTGCACTATCGGGTGACCGGTAATCTGTTCTTCGCCTCGGCCGACGTCTTCGCAGCCGCCTTCGAGCACCACGGCCATCCGACCCGCGTCGAGATCGACATGACGGGCGCGCACCTGTGGGACCTGACCGGCGTGGCCGCCGTCGACAAGGTGGTGTTCCGCTATCGCCGCCAGGGGGCCGAGGTCGAGGTCATCGGCATGAACGCGGCGGCGCGGACCCTGGTCGACAAGGTCGGCCGCCACGACAAGGACCACCTGCCGACGGCCGCCGCACACTGAGGCGCGCGGAGGGTCAGGCGGGTTCGGGCAGGGCCGAGCGCAATCCGAGGTGACGGACGAACCCGTCGAAGTCGCGGTCGCTGTAGAGCAGGGTGAGGTCGTCCAGAATACAGCGGGTGGCGATCAGGCTGTCTATGGTCTTTCGGACGGTGACGCCCCTTGACCGGAGAATGCGGTAGTTTCGAGCGGCCTGTTCAGCACAGGCCTGACCGGCGACCTCGACAACGATCAGGCTGGTCATCAGCGACTGTGCAGCAACGAAGTCGTGGTCGTCTCTGAACCCCTGAAGCACTTCGGCGAGAACCAGGTCGCCTGTGAGCAGGTCCTCGACACCCAGAATGCTGTCGAGATACTCGACTTCGCGGGTTGGCCGGTCGCGAAAGAAATCCACCCAGACGCTGGAATCGACGATGATCAATCGTCGGTTCTCATCGCGTCCAGGTCACCTTCCCAGTGGCGCTTGCCGCGGAATTCGCGAATCTCGGCCTGGGCTCGCAAACGCACAACGGTCCGCAAGCCTTCCTCGACCGCTTCGCGTTTCGTCTTCGCGCCCGTCGCTTTCATGGCCTCGGCGATAAGCTTGTCATCGATCTCGATATTGGTGCGCATGTGTATGATCCAGATCAACCATACACATAGCCGCTGGGGCCGAGAGCCTCAAGTGGACCTCAGCCGATGCGCCGAACCAGCTTGCCGTAGTCGTCCATCAGACCCAGGCTGATATCGCCGGGGGTGAAGGTGTATTCGCCGATCAGCTGGACCGGGGTCACCTCGGCGGCCGAGCCGGTCAGGAAGCACTCGCTGAAGGTCGACAGCTCTTCCGGGCGGATGTGGCGCACCACGACCTCGATGCCCCTGGCCTGCGCCAGGTCGATCACCGTCTGGCGGGTGATGCCGTTCAGGATGTGGGTCACGTCCGGCGTATGGATCACGCCGTCCTGGACGAAGAAGACGTTGGCGCCGGTCGCCTCGGCGACATAGCCGCGCCAGTCCAGCATCATGGCGTCCGAGAAGCCTCGCCGCTCGGCGGCGTTCTTGGACATGGTGCAGATCATGTAGAGGCCGGCCGCCTTGGCGGTGGTCGGGGCGGTCAGAGGGTCGGGGCGGCGCCATTTGGCCCACTCCAGACGGATGCCCTTCTTCTTGACCTCGGGGTCGAAATAGCTGGGCCAGTCCCACACGGCGATGGCGACGTGAACCTTGTTGTTCAGAGCCGAGACCGAGGTCTGTTCCGGCCCGAGATAGGCGACGGGCCGGATGTAGGCGTCCTCCATCCCCATCCTGGCGCAGGTATCGCGGCACGCCTGGTCGATCTCGGAGACCGAGTACGGCAGGGTGAAGTCCAGCAGTTCGGCCGATCGGGCCAGACGTTCGGAATGCTCTGTCAGCTTGAAGATTTCCCCGCCATACATACGCTCCCCTTCGAACACCGACGAACCGTAGTGCAGGGCATGGGTCAGAACGTGCGTTTTCGCTTCCCGCCAGGGCACGAATTCGCCATCGAACCAGATCCAGCCGTCACGATCGTCGAAAGGAACCAAGGCCATTGAACAACGTCTCCTGCGCAGATTTGCCGGTTAGACCTTCCCGGACGCCTCAGGTCAACGCCGGGATCGGCCGAATCGGAGCCGAGGCATGAGCAGCCGGTCCGGACCCGTGGCCGGAGCGGGCGTCGGCCGGCACTTGCTGATCGTCGACGACGACGACCGGATTCGCGAGCTGCTGAAGGAGTTTCTGGCGCGCGAGGGCTATCGCGTGACGGGTGCGGCGCACGCCGCCGCCGCCCGTCGCCTGATGGAGTTGATCGAGTTCGACCTGGTCGTTCTGGACGTGATGATGCCGGGCGAAAGCGGGCTGGAGCTGACGACCTGGGTCCGCAACAAGGCGCAGCTGTCGCGCACGCCGGTGCTGCTGCTGACCGCGCGCGGCGATCCGGCCGACCGGATCGAGGGCCTGTCGCGCGGGGCGGACGACTATATGTCCAAGCCCTTCGAGCCTCGTGAACTGGCGCTGCGGATCGACGCCATCCTGAGGCGGACCGGGGTCAAGCCGATCATGCCGCGCGAGATCAAGCTGGGGCCCGCCCTGTTCGACCTGGAGCGGCTGGAGCTGACCCGCGACGGCGCGCCGATGCGGCTGACCGAGGCCGAGGCGCAGTTGCTGAAGACCCTGGCCCTCAACGCCCATGCCCCGGTCGAGCGGATGGACCTGTCGCCCGACACGGCCGACATCACCGGCCGCGCGGTGGACGTCCAGGTGACCCGTCTGAGGCGCAAGCTCGAGGTCGATCCCAAGAACCCGCGCTACCTGCAGACCGTGCGCGGCATCGGCTACATGCTGGCCCCGGACTGATGACGCGAACATCCTCCCCCGTTGGGGGAGGGGGACCGCGAAGCGGTGGAGGGGGCCAGCCCCAGACACCGAATGCGCGGCTGGCCCCCTCCGTCACGGCGCGAAGCCGCGCCGCGCCACCTCCCCCAGTGGGGGAGGATTAAATGAGAATCCTCCCCTTCCCCGTCCTGGCGCGGGTGCTGAAGCGCCAGTTGCCGACGACGCTGTGGGGGCGGTCGCTGCTGATCATCGTCCTGCCCATCCTGATCATGCAGGGGGCGGTGACCTGGGCCTTCTTCGACATGCACTGGCAGACGGTGACGGCGCGCTTGTCGGAAGGCCTGGCCGGCGACGTGGCCTGGGCGGCCGAGAGCTATCGAAACGAGCCGACGGCATCGAACCTGGCCGAGATCACCGACCAGGCCCAGCGGTCCATGCAGCTGTCGGTGGCGCTGCGGCCCGGAGCGACCCTGCCCGAGGAACAGCGGCGGGGGCCGATCGGGGTGGTGGACCGGACGGTGGAGGCGGCCCTGGCCGGGCGGCTGGACCAGCCCTTCTGGTTCGATACGACCCGTTATCCCGCCTATATCGACATCCAGGTGCAGCAGAGGGACGGGGTGCTGCGGATCATCGCGCCCCGCGAGCGGGCGGTGGCGACCCAGGCGCACATCTTCGTGCTGTGGCTGACGCTGGCGACCGCCCTGCTGATGGGGGTCGCGATCCTGTTCATCCGCAATCAGGTGCGCGCCATCGAGCGACTGGCCGAGGCGGCGGAGGCGTTCGGACGCGGCGAAGTCGCCCGGCCGTTCAAGCCACATGGCGCGCGCGAGGTGCGTCAGGCGGCGACGGCCTTCCTGGCCATGCGCGACCGGATTCAGCGTCACATCGATCAGAGGACGGCCCTGCTGGCCTCGGTCAGCCACGACCTGAGGACGCCCCTGACACGGCTGAGGCTGGAACTGGCGCTGGCTCCGCCGTTCAAGCGCCAGGCGGCCATGAAGGGCGACCTGGACGAGATGGAGCACATGATCGACGAATATCTGGCCTTCGCCCGCGGCGAGGCCGGGGAGACGCCCCAGCGGCTGGACATCCCCGCGCTGCTGACGGCCGCCGGCGAGGACGTGAAGCGGGCGGGCGCGGAGGTCGAGATCGCCACGCCCACCGGCCTGACCGCCACTCTCCGACCGCTGGCGTTCAAGCGGGCCCTGACCAACCTCGCCGGCAATGCGGCGGCGCATGGCGAGCATGTGCGGCTGTCGGCGCGCGCCCTGCCCTCCGGCGGGCTCGAGATCGCGGTGGAGGACGACGGGCCCGGGATCCCGGAGGAGATGCACGAGGAGGCCTTTCGCCCCTTCAGCCGGCTGGACGAGAGCCGCAACCAGAACCGCAAGGGCGTCGGGCTGGGGCTGGCCATCGCGCGCGATGTGGCGCGCAGCCACGGCGGCGACATCACCCTGGCCCGCAGCGACCTGGGGGGCCTTCGCGCCCTGATCCGTCTGCCGGGCTAGCGAAGGCGGTCCGGAAGGCGCATCTTGGGTCCGACAGGGAAACATCGGAGGTTCATCATGCGCCGTCTCGCCTTTCTCGCCCCCCTCGCCTTCGCCGCCGGTCTGGCCGCGCCCGCCCTGGCCCAGGAGCCCCGCGTCACCGTGACCGTCGGAGGCGACCTGATCGAAGAGGTCGAGGAGTTGGGCCAACGCGACGTCGACCTTCAGCTGGAGCGGCTGCAGACCGTGGTGACCCGCGAACTGGACGCGCACGGCGTTCTGGGCGACGCCCAGGTCAATCTCGTGCTGACCGACCTAAAGCCCAACCGGCCGACCTTTCAGCAGGCGGCCGATCGTCCCGGCCTGTCGGTGATCGACAGCCTCTCTATCGGCGGCGCGACCATCGAGGGCGAGGTCGTGATGGCGGACGGACGTCGGCTGCCGGTGCACTACGCGCGCTATTCGACCTCGCTCGCCGACGTCCGGGGCTTCGGCACCTGGCAGGACGCGGACCGCGCCTTCAACCGTCTGGCCGCCAACCTGGCCTCAGGACGGCTGGTCGTCCGCTAGATCACGGGCGCGGGCGATGGCGGCCCGGACCGCCGCCTTCGCCACGCCCTCGAGATCGGCCGCGTGCAGCGCGTCAAGGCCCGCGCGGGTCGTGCCGCCGGGCGAGGCGATGCGGGCGATGAGGTCGTCCAGCGAAGCATCGGTGGCCGCGCCGGCTCCTGCGGACCGCAGGGCTCCTCGCGTCAGACGCTGGGCCGCGTCCGGCGTCAGCCCCGCCTCGACGCCTGCTCGGGCCAGCGCCTGGGCGAAGGCGTGAAAAAAGGCCGGGGCCGAGCCCGCGACCGCCGTGGCGGGGTCCAGCTGGACCTCGTCCGCCAGATCGACCGTGTCCGCCACGGGATCAAACAGGGCATGGGCCACCGCGCGCGCGCCGGGATCGGCCGACCAGATCGCCGCGACGCCCTGCGCCTGCGCAACGGCGGTGGTCGGCATGACGCGGGCGATGCGGCGATCGAGCACGGAAGCCAGATCGGCGGCGCGAACGCCGGCCATGACGGACACGATCACGGCCTCGGCCGGCAGTCTGGACAACAAGGGCGCGACCGCCGCGCGCCACGACCCCGGCTTCACCGCGATCACGAGCGCGCGGGTGTGGGACGGACAGACCGGCGGGTCGGCGCGGGTCAGAACGGTCGGTGAAGCCGCGCCGGTCAGACGCCAGCCCTCGGCCAGCGCCGAGCCGAGCCGACCGTGGCCGAGGAGGGTCACCTGCATGGGGGCCTCAGGCCGTGCCGACGGTCTCGAACAGGCAGCTGTCGATCGCGTCCTGCGGCTTCTTGTTGCCGCGGATCATGAAGTCGAAGGCGGGATAGTAGCGGTCCGCCGCCTCGACCGCCGCGTCGATCATCGACGCGGCCTGGGCCAGGGTCGGACGCTCGCCGTGCGGCAGGGCCAGGGAGTGGCGGAAGACGATCTCGCCGTCCTCGGCCCAGACCTCGAAATGGCCCATCCAGGTGCGCTGGTTGACCATGGAGACCAGCTCATAGGCGGCGCTGCGGCGGCTCTTCGTGGCCCGCAGGTCGAGCGCGCAACACAGCTGCAGGCAGTCGCCTTCGGGCCGCCAGGCGAACCACAACTCATAGTCCTTCCAGTCGCCGGCCAGGGCGAAGGCCAGGTCGCCGTCGTCGGTGCGGTCGAACGGCAGGTTCTCGGCGTTCAGCACATGCTCGACCACGTCCAGCGGATCGTAGGGGACGTCGACTTCGTGGGCGACAGCATCCATCAGGGAACTCAGGTCTCGCGGGGGGCGGGGCGCGACTCATGCGCCATGAAGAGACGGTAGGCGTGTTCGCGGATTCGGCTCAACCGGCTGCGTCCGGAAGACGAGTTCCGTCCGTGGACGTTCCCGTATTCGGCTTGTTGGCCTTGGCGGTGGCCGGCTTTTTCAGGGTGGCGATCTCGGCGCGAAGGGCGGCGATCTCGGCCTTCAGGGCATCGAACTCGTCGCGGCGGACCAGGTCCATCTCCGCCGCGATCCGGTCGGACTGGGAGCGGAAGGCCGACTTGGCCTCCTCGCCCGCCGCCTGGGCCAGGCCCATCGCGCTGGTCGACAGCTTGGCGAACTCGTCGAGAATGGGATTGCGCGTCTGCATCGGATGCTCCGGCCCGCGACTGGCGAGCGTCGTTAAGGAAGGGTCTGCGGATATGGTGAACGAAACCTTACCCGACCACCCCCTGTCTAAGGTCAATCGCGGCTTAAACGTGTCACCCTCGCGCGACGTGGCGACGCTTGCTAAGGGGCTCAGCGAACCGCTTCAGGAGCGCCAAGCGTGATATTCCCCGAGTTCGATCCGGTCCTGATCCAGCTGGGTCCGCTGCCGATCCGCTGGTATGCCCTGGCCTATGTGGCCGGCATCGTCCTGGGCTGGATCTATGCCGCGCGGATCCTGAAGGCCGATCGGGTCTGGAGCCCGGGCCGGGCCCCGATCACGCCCGTCCAGCTGGACGACCTGGTGCTGTGGATCACCCTGGGTATCATCCTGGGCGGCCGATTGGGCTACGTCCTGTTCTACAAGCCCGCGATCCTCGGTCAGCTGTTCACCGGCGACGGCTGGGGCGAGCGGCTGGAGCTGTTCCAGCTGTGGACCGGCGGCATGTCATTCCACGGCGGCTTCCTGGGCGTGGTCCTCGCCGCCGTATGGTTCGGCCGCAAACACGGCGCGAACCTGTTGAGCCTGGGTGACGCGATCGCGCCGGCGGTACCGCTGGGCCTGTTCTTCGGACGGATCGCCAACTTCACCAATGGCGAACTGTGGGGCCGGGTCACCGACGCGCCCTGGGCCATCCGCTTCTGCAACGCCCAGATCGAGCGGACCTATGGGTTCTGCCCCGCCGGCAACGAACCCCGACACCCCAGCCAGCTGTATGAGGCCGGGCTGGAGGGCATCGTCCTGTTCGTGGTGCTTTGGTTGGCGGTGTGGAAATGGAAGCTTCTGACCAAGCCCGGTTACGTCATGGGCCTGTTCCTGGTCGGCTATGGCCTGAGCCGCGCGGCGATCGAGACCGTGCGCGAGCCCGACAGCCATATGCCCGAGGCCCTGCAGGGCGTGATCACCATGGGGATGCTGCTGTCGATCCCGATGATCCTGGTCGGGGCCTGGCTGATCTGGCGCGCGCGGAGCCGTCCGCCGGTCACCGCAGCCTGACGCCATGAGCCCATGCCGATGAGCCCAGGCCGATGAGCAACGGGTCCCTGAAGGCGAGGCTGGCCCGCGAGATCGCCCTGACCGGCCCGATGACGATGGCGGACTATGTCACCCGCTGTCTGCACGATCCCTCGGGCGGCTATTACGCCACTCGGCCCGACCTCGGCGAGGCCGGCGACTTCATCACCGCGCCCCTGATCAGCCAGATGTTCGGCGAGCTGATCGGCCTGTGGGCGGTCGAGGTCTGGCACAGGCTGGGCGCGCCGGAACGGGTGCGCCTCGTGGAAATCGGGCCGGGCGACGGGACACTGATGGCCGACGCACTTCGCGCCGCGCGGCTGGCCCCCGATTTCCTGTCGGCGACCGAGCTGATCCTGATCGAGCCCAGCCGACCCCTGCGCGAGGTCCAGGCGCGGCGGCTGGGCGAAACGGATACCCCTCCCCGCTGGGTCTCGTCGCTCGAGGCCATCGACCGCGACGCGCCGGTGATCCTGATCGCCAACGAGGTTCTGGACTGCATGCCCGCGCGCCAGTTCGTGCGGACGGAAACCGGCTGGACGGAGCGACGCGTCGGCGTCTCGGACGACGGCGATCTAATGTTCGGTCTCACGGCCATCAGCGGCGGTTTCGTCCGGCCAATGTTCGAAGTCCAGCCGGGCGAGCTGATCGAGGTCTCCGAACAGCAGGCCGCCTTCGGTCGCGACCTGGCCCGGCTGGTGGCCGAGACCTCTGGCGCGGCCCTGCTGATCGACTATGGCCGCGACCGACCGGGGCCGGGCGACACGCTTCAGGCCCTGAGGCGACACGCCAGGGTCGATCCGCTGGACACCCCGGGCCTGGCCGACGTCACCCAGTGGGCCGACTTTCCCGCCGTGCTGGAGGCGGCGGTTCAGGCGGGCGCGGACGTGACCGGTTGTGTGGGCCAGGGCGAATTCCTGCGTCGATTGGGGATCGACACGCGCGCCGAACGGTTGATGTCGGCGAGGCCCGATGCCGCCCCGGCCATCCGACGCCAGCTGGATCGTCTGACGGCGGACGACCAGATGGGCGCCCTGTTCAAGGCGGCGGCGATATTCTCGCCCCGCAGCCTCGACGTTCCGGGATTCGAGCCATGAGCGACATGATCCAGCCGCCGCAACCGATCACCCACCCCCTGCTGGACGGAGTGCGACATGGCTTCTTCACGCGCCAGGGGGGGGTGTCCGCCGGGCTGTTCGAGGGACTGAACACGGGCCTGGGGTCCAGCGACGACGCCGTGGCGGTGACAGAGAACCGGCGGCGCGTCGCGGCGGCCATGGGCGGGACGCCCGACGACCTGGCGGCCTGCTACCAGATCCATTCCAGCCTGGCCCGCGTCGCCGAAGGACCCTGGCGCGGCGACCGGCCCGAGGGCGACGCCGTGGTGACCCGGACGCCCGGCGTCATCTGCGCCGTCCTGACCGCTGACTGCGCGCCGGTCCTGATGGCGGACGCCCATGCCGGCGTGGTCGCGGCGGTCCACGCCGGCTGGAAGGGCGCGTTGAACGGCGTCGTCCACAGCGCCGTGACCGCCATGGAGGCTCTGGGGGCTCGGCCGGCCCGGATCGCCGCCGTCGTGGGGCCTTGTATCGCCCAGGCGAGCTACGAAGTCGGCGCGGACTTCCAGGAACGGTTCGAGCACCACGACCCGGGTTCGGAGCGATTCTTCATGGCCGGGGCCACGACGGACAAGCGCCTGTTCGACCTGCCGGGGTTCGTCCTGTGGCGGCTGGAGCAGGCAGGGGTGGGGAATGCCGCCTGGACGGGCCACGATACCCGGGTGGACGAGGCGCGGTTCTACTCGAACCGGCGCGCGCATCTTAACCGAGAACCGGATTTCGGCCGGTTGATGTCGGCGATCACCCTGGGCTAGGGGCCGTCTTGCGGTCTCAGCCGGCTCGGGCCAGCTGGGGCTCCAGGATCACCTCGCGCCAGGCGTGGGGCGCGGCCAGAAGGGCCCGGACCAGGCGGTTGTTCACCGCGTGACCGGCCTTGAAGCCTTCATAGCGGCCCAGCAGGGGCGCGCCGAGGACGTAGAGATCGCCGATGGCGTCCAGCGCCTTGTGGCGCACGAACTCGCGCTCCATCCGCAGCCCGCCGGGGTTCAGGATCTCGTCGCCGTCGATGACGACCGCGTTCTCCAGGCTGCCACCCCGGGCCAGACCCGCCTGACGCAGGGCCTGGACCTCATGGGCGAAACCGAAGGTGCGGGCCGACATGATCTCGTCGCGGAAGGTCTGTTCGTCGACCACGAAATCCACGACCTGATTGCCGACCACGGCATTGTCGAAGTCGATCTCGAACCGCATCTCGTAGCGGTCGCACGGCAGCAGGGCCGCGTGCTTGTCGCCGTCGGTGACGTGGATCGGCTCCCGGATCTCGATGTAGCGAACCGGCGCCTCCTGGCGGCGGAAGCCGGCGCGGTCCAGCAGCTGGACGAACGGCAGGGCCGAACCATCGAGGATCGGCAATTCCGGGCCATCGACCTCGACCACCACATTGGACACGCCGAGCGCGCAGAAGGCGGCCATCAGATGCTCGATGGTCGACAGGCGCACGCCCGCGCCGTTCTCGATCATGGTGTTCAACCGGGCGTCGACCACGGCATCGCCCGAGACGACGATCCGATTGTCGCGGTCGGTGATGTCGGTGCGGACGAAGACGATCCCCGTGCCCGTCGGCGCGGGCCGGATGGCCAGACGCACGCGCTGACCGGTATGCACGCCCACGCCGGCGCAGATGGCCGGGGCGACGAGCGTCCGTTCGCGATGATCGTGGCGTGCGGCCAAGAGACAAACCCGACGTTGCGGCCCCGCGCATCTCAACAGCGCATTAACCGAAGCTGGATGCCTACCCAGCCCGGCCGCCAGGGAAAACCAAAGTCGGGTTTCGGATTGTTACGCGGGAGGAGGGCAATGCGCCTCTCCCTCCCCCTCTGGGGAGGGTGGTCGCGGAGCGACCGGGCGGGGGCGGCATAGCCATTCGGCGCAGGCCGCGCCTGTGACCAGCTTGGCCGCCCCCACCCGGTCTCCACTTCGCTGCGTCCACCCTCCCCGTGCCGGGGAGGGAGAAAGTCGGTCAGTTCGCCAGGCGACGCAGGAACGAGGGGATTTCAAGGTCGTCCTCGGCCGGGACGGCTGCCTGTGACGTCTGGCGCAGTTCCGGCTGAGGCTGAGGTTGCGGCGCGCGCGGTTCCGGTTGCTGGACCGGGGCATAGGCCGAGGGCGTGCGGGGCTTCTTGCCGAACAGACTCCAGCCCGAACGACGGTGATCCGGCTCCTGATGGGTCGGCGTCTCGGCGCGCGCGGGGGCCGGGGCGTCGAAGTACAGATCGCCCTGGTCGGTCGGGGCGGTCGCGACGCGGCCGTGATCCTGCTCGAAGGCCTCGACCCAGGGATCGACGATAGGTTCCAGAGCGCGGGTTTCCTCGGCGACGTGGATGACCGGCTCGGGTGCGCGGGCGGCCGGGGCCTCGAAGGTCGGGACGACCGGGGCGGGCTCAGGCGCACGATAGGCCGAGGCGACGGCGGCTTCGCGACGGGCGGGCTCGGTGCGGGCGACGGGAGCGACCGGCTCTGCGCGGCGCGGCTCGTGGAAGGTCGTCTGGCGCGGGGCGACGGGCTCGATCTTCTGGGTCGCGACCTCGTCCATGCCGGTGGCGACGACCGAGACGCGGATCTTGCCGTCCAGGGCCGGATCGAAGGCCGCGCCGAAGATGATGTTGGCGTCGCCGTCCACCTCGGCGGAGATGGCGTTGGCGGCTTCGTCGACCTCCAGCAGGGTCATGTCCAGGCCACCGGTGATGTTGACCAGCACGGCCTTGGCGCCCTTCAGGCTGGTCTCGTCCAGCAGGGGGTTGGCGATGGCGTTCTGGGCCGCCAGCAGGGCGCGGTCGTCGCCGGAGGCCTCGCCCGTGCCCATCATCGCCTTGCCCATCTCGGACATCACGGCGCGGACGTCGGCGAAGTCGAGGTTGATCAGGCCGGGCAGGATCATCAGGTCGGTGATCGAGCGCACGCCCGAATGCAGCACCTGGTCGGCCATACCGAAGGCGTCAGCGAAGGTGGTGCGCTCATTGGCGACGCGGAACAGGTTCTGGTTCGGGATGACGATCAGGGTGTCGACGTAGCGTTGCAGCTCGGCGATGCCGGCGTCGGCCAGACGCATGCGGTGACGGCCTTCGAAGGTGAAGGGCTTGGTCACGACGCCGACGGTCAGAATGCCGCGGTCGCGCGCGCATTTGGCGATGATCGGCGCGGCGCCCGTGCCGGTGCCGCCGCCCATGCCGGCGGTGATGAAGATCATGTGCGCGCCTTCCAGGTGCGCGTGGATCTCGTCGGCGGATTCCTCGGCGGCGTTCATGCCGACTTCGGGATGGGCGCCGGCGCCGAGACCCTGGGTGATGGTCTCGCCCAATTGAATACGGCGGTCGGTCTTGGCGAAGGACAGATGCTGGGCGTCGGTATTGGCGACGACGAACTCGACGCCTTCCAGTCCGGCGTCGATCATGTTGTTGACGGCGTTGCCGCCCGCGCCGCCGACGCCGAAGACGACGATCCGGGGCTTCAGTTCCGTGGCCTGCGGCCGCACCAGCGAGAGAGACATTCCGTTACCGACCCTTGTTTTCGACCCTGCCCCGTTAACGGCCAATGCGAAGTCCCCGCCGATTCGCATTGGTTATGAGCGCGTTAAGGAAACACCCAGCGCCGTTAAGAGAAGGTTACCGGACTAGTGTGAGTCGGCCGGAAACACAGTCCCGGCCCGACCGTCCGCGCATCTTTTCCGCGAGAGGACGTAACCAATCTCGACAGAGGCCGTCACGCGACGGTCCCAAGGCCAAAACGTGACCTAACTGCGACAATGGCGGCAGATGTTGCAGGATTGCGGCCTGAAAATGTTGCAGGCACGCTGCGATGGTGTAACCGAACCGTGGACGAAGGCTGTCCAATGCCTTCCGCATATGTTTTTCAGGGGTGATATCATCATGTCGTCGAAGAAGGCCCTTCTGGGCACCTCCATTCTGGCGGGGCTTCTTGCCCTGACCGCCCTTCCCGCCCACGCCCAGTCGACGCCTGCGGGCGCGAACCAGTCGGCCGCTCAGGACGAACAAGAAACCCAGGTCGAAGAAGTCGTCGTCACCGGTTCGCGTCTTCGCCGCGAGCGATTCGACCTGCCGACGCCCGTCCTGCAGGTTGACGAGGAAGAGTTCGAGCGCACCGCCGTCGGCAACGCCATTGACGTCATCGAAGACATCCCGCTGGTCGGCACCGGTTCCAACAGCCGGGGCGCCAACACCCAGTTCGGCGATAACTTCGCCTTCGCCGACCTGTTCAACCTCGGCACCCAGCGCACCCTGACGCTGGTCAACGGCCGCCGCTTCATCTCGGGCAACCAGGCGACGGTGTTCGTGCCGGACAACGCCACGGGCGCCCAGGTCGATATCACCACCCTGCCGCCATCGCTGATCCAGCGCGTCGAGGTGACGCCTCTGACCGGCGGTGCCATCTACGGCGCGGACGCCGTCGGCGGCGTCATCAACTTCATCCTCAAGGACGACTTCGAGGGCCTGGACGTCCTGGCCCAGTACGGCGTCACCGACTACGGCGACGGTGATCGCTACCGCGGCGCGGTCACCTGGGGCACCAACTTTTACGATAACCGCGCCAACGTGACCTTGGCCGTGGACTATTTCAAGCAGGAGCTGATCCCGATCGGGGGTGAGCGCAACTACACGATCAATCCCGGTGCCATCCTCAACCCCCGGGATGCTCGCGTGCGCAGGCCTGGCTCGTTCGGCTCGCCCACGAGCCCCGACTCTGTGTTCCTGCCCGGTGGTTCGGACTTCGAACGAAACAACATCTACGCGTCGGACCTTCGAAACGGGACGTTCTCGGCCGGCGGCCTGCTCTTCACGGGGAACACATTCCAGTCAGGCGTTTCGGGTGCCTCCTTCCTGATTCCCAACGCCCCCGTTCTCGCCACACAGGCGGGACGCGCCGCAGATCCGGAAGGCTTCGCCTTTTTCGCCCCGAGCTCTTTGCCGACGGGCGTAACAGCCGCATCGGTCATCAATCGCTTCGCCCCCGGCACCAATATCGCGGCACTGACCACTGCTCAGCAAACCAATCTGGCGGTCAACCTTCTTCAACGGAACCGACCGACTCCGTCCGAGTATTTCGCCGCCAATCCCAGCCTTAACCCCTTGCTGTTCATCGGCACCTTCTACGGAGCACAAGGCAACGCGGCCGGGTCTCCGTTGGGGTATCTGCCGACCATCATCAACACCAACCCGGCCACTGCAGCGCTGTTTCCCCGGATCGCAGTTCCGCTGCAGTTCGATGGCTCCGGTGCCCTCGTGCCCTACAGCCTAGGCGATGCTACGCTCGGCACCATCGGCACGACTGTCGGCGGGGATGGCTTCTCTAACGCGGAACGTCAGTTCGGTAACCTTCAGTCCTCGACCGAACGCCTCAGCCTGTCGGGAGTGACGCGCTTCGACGTCACCGACAGCATCACTTACCGCGGCGAGTATCTTTACAGCGATATCGAGTTCCGCTCGATCGGCGCAGCGAATTCCAATGCGCCAGGCGGGTCTACGGCGGCGGGCAATCGGAACATTCCGATCTACATCGACCAGAACCCCTTCTTCTCAGCCGCCAATCAGACAACGATCACCAACCTTGTCGGCCAGGGCCTTGTCGTTCCGACGCTGAATGGTCAACGCGTCCTCTACGCAGGTCGCGCACTCGCCGACATCTTGGGTCCTGTCGAAAGCGGCAACAACGTTGAACTGTTTCGGACGTCCCAGTCGCTTGAGGGCGAGTTCGGGCTTTGGGGTCGTCGATTCTACTGGGATGTCGCGGGCGTTTATGGTCAGAGCGACGTTCAGAACTTCGGTGTTGCGATCCTCGACCACGAGTTCGCCATCGCCACTGACGTTGTGAGGGGGGCCAACGGACAGCCGGTCTGCCGTCAACAGACTCTGGCCAGCCCGGAAAGCATCGCTATTCGCGACCCGGCCCTAGCCAACATCACGACAAACCTCGGGCTCGTTCCCAGTCGCGCCACGGTTGCGGGGTGCATTCCCTTCAACATCTTCGGCGAAGGTAACGCGCAGGTAACGCCGGAGCTGCGTGATTACCTTCTCGGCGACACCGGGTCGTTCAACGAAGGTCGCCAGCACTACATGGCGGCTTCGCTCGGCGGCGAGATCTTCCGCCTTCCCGGTGGCTGGATCAGCGCGGGGGCCCAGCTCGAGTGGCGCAACGAGTCGCTCCGGTTCACGCCGAACCCTGACTTCGCCACTGGCGCGACACGGACGGCCGTGGGTCCGTCCAGCTTCGGCGAGCTTCGCTTCCTCGAGTATGGTTACGAGGCATCGATCCCGATCTTCGGCGAGGACTTCACCCTTCCGCTTGTCGAGGCGCTGGAAATCAGCGGAGCCTTCCGGATCGTTGATCGGGACGGCAAGACCACGACGGCGGGCCTTGCCCCGTCGCCGGGGACAACCGACGAAGTCTATCAGGCAAGCATTCGTTGGCAGCTGAGCGAGGATCTGCAGTTCCGCGCCAACAAGTCGACCTCGGTGCGTTCGGCATCGATCACCGAACTGTTCGGTTCCCCGCAGTCGGCCTTCACCGGCGGATTCCTGATCCCGTGCACGCCCACGACCATCACCCAAGGGCCCAACCCTGCCAATCGTCGGGAAAACTGCATCAGCGCCGTAATCTTGACCGGTGCGGCACCCGACCGTGCTGCCGCTGAAGCCTTCCTGGCGAGCTACGTCAGCGTAGCCGGCACCCGCCCCGCCGGCGTCACAGCCAACTCGTTCCTTTCGAACGAGGAATCGGAAGCCTTCGGCTACGGGTTCACCTTCACGCCCCGCTGGATTCCGCGACTGACCATCGCCGCCGACTACTATGAGGCGGAAGTCACCGGGCAGATCGGTCTGACCGGCCCGAACACGACGACGAACCAGTGCTTCGATGAGGCGACGTTCCCCAACTCGCTGCTGAACGGAACTCCGGCATGCGATCTGTTCCAGATCGGCGTTCGCGGTGCCGACGGCAACTTCGTCAACCCGACCGTCAGTCCGCTGACGGGTCGCCCAGTCCTGCCGGTGACCAACCCCGGGGCACCGTCGGTCATCAACCAGCCCTTCCAGTCCTCATGGTTCGCCTTCTCCAACCTCAACCTTGGCGCCACCAAACTGCGGGCTCTAACGATCGAGGCTCGCTACAACTTCGCCCTTGAAGACCTGGTCGGGTCGATGGGGTCGAGCTGGGGTGACATCTTCCTGTCGGGATCGGCGTATCAACTGCAACAGTTCGATGTGTCCGGCAGCGGCACGTTCCTCGACACGAACCCGAACTCCGGTGAGCCCGGTTTCGCCGAGTGGGAGTTCCGGGCCGATATCGCGCACCGGATGGGCAAGTTCGATCATCGCATCACGCTGTTCCGCAACAGCGGCACGGTGGGCAACGTGCAGACCAACCCCTCGACCTTCGTCGAGCAGACAGACGGCTTCAAACTGGAGGGCTTCACGACGGCGAACTACACCGCCGCCTACCAGGTCACTGATGAAGTGAATGTTCGAGTGTCGATCAACAACCTGTTCAACACGCGCAACCCGCGTGAAGACTTGGGAATCGTCGGCGACACCGTCGGTCGGACCTTCCTGTTCACGGTCGCGGGCAGCTTCTAAGCCGCGAACAGAACGGACTGAGACTGGCGCCGGCGGGGTGATCCCCGCCGGCGCTTTTCTTTGTCTGATGATACGGGCTGTCAGATGAAGAGCCCGAACGACGGCTTAGTCGGGGTAAGTCTCGCAGATCTCTGACTCTTGGGTTGGGCAAAACCAGGCTTCGCCGACCCGGAGGCAACCGTAGTCGAGATAACAGGCTTCCTTGGTAGGGTAGATCGCGACCGACTGCTTGAGATCCGTCCCGTAGGGGTTGGGAGCGGCGGCCGAAAGCATGACTGCCGCTAGAGCGGCCAGAGATACCTTGAACATTGGACGTCCTTTCCTGAGCAGCGAAATGCCGCCGGATCAGACTGTGCCTGCGTGTTGGAGGCCACAATACACTTCAAGGTGATCAAACACGCGAACATAGTAAACTACAGGTTGTCTCGCAGCCAGCCCGCCGCGCGTGCCACCAGATTGCCCTGATGCACACGCGGAGCGTCAGCGGCGGTGATCTGGCGCGACATGAGCTTGCGCGCCGAGACCGCCTCACGCGGGCCATAGGCGGCGCGCAGCAGCACGCCGGCGGCGGAACAGAAGGCGGGGCCCGCCGCCGAATCCGCCAGATGCGGCGCCCGCTGAGGCCGACCCAGGCGCACGGGCCGGTCGAACACCCGGATGGCCAGTTCCCGTACGCCGTTCAGCTGGCTGGCACCGCCCGTCAGGACCAGTCCCGCGCCGGGCTCCAGCCCCGTGCCCGCCGCCTTCAACCGGTCGCGCAGCAGCTCCAGCGTCTCCTCGACCCGAGGGGCGATGACCGTCTTCAGCATGGCGCGGGGCACGATCACGGGGCCGGCGCCCGGCTCCTCGCCGCGCGGCGGGGCCTCCAGCATCTCGCGGTCCTCGTGCGCCGCCGCCATGGCCGAGCCGTGCAGGGTCTTCAGCCGCTCGGCCCCAGCCCTGGAGGTCGACAGGCCCCGGGCGATGTCGGAGGTGACATGGTCGCCGCCGACGTTCAGCGATTCGATATGCAGCAGCGAGCGCCCGCCCCAGACGGCGGCCGAGGTCGATCCCCCGCCCATGTCGATGCAGACGCAGCCCAGGTCCATCTCGTCCTCTTCCAGAGCGGCGAGGGACGAGACCACGGGCGCGGCGACCACGCCCTGCAGGTCCAGATGGGCCAGCTCCAGGCAATGGCTCAGCGATCCGAAGGCGCTCTCGGCCATCGACACGACCAGCAGGTCGAGCCCGAGCGAGCCGCCGCGCATCGACCGTGGATCGTGGACCCCCCTCGCCCCGTCCACCGACCACGCTATCGGCAACACATGGATCGGGCGGCGGTTGGGTAGACGGATCTGCGCCAGGGCCATCCCGATGGCGCGGGCCAGGTCGGCGTCGCCGACGGGGCTGGCTCCCAGCGAGACCCGGGCCTGCACCCGGTGACTGGCCATCTGGCCGATGGCGGTGGTGACGATGACGCCCGACACGGGCGCGCCCGCCGCCCGCTCGGCCCGCTCGACCGCGTGGCCGATGGCCTGGGCCGCCTCGTCCATGCTGACGATGGCCCCGCCGCGCACGCCCTTGGACTGGACATGGCTGGCCCCCGCGACGCGGATGGTGCGGTCGGCGTGGCGCACGCCATCGGGCTTCATGATGAAACAGGCGACCTTTGACTGGCCCAGGTCCAGCGCGGCCACGACGGGCGCGCGGTTCGCCGCTCCCCCTCGATCGAATTTCGTGGCCTCGATCGCCGGATCGCCCCTTTTTCCCGCCATGCCCTTGAAATCCCTACTCAGACTGTATCAGGCCGACGCGCCGGGCCGCACCGCGACCTGGCCCTCGGTGCGAAGATCGATGCGCTCGAAGCCGAGCTCCAGCAGCCGCTCTCGCTGATCCAGGGCGTCCAGCTGGATCAGCGCCGCCTCCTGATTGATGGCCGGCAGCTGGATGATGCCACCGTCCTTGAGCCGCAGGTCCCAGCGCCGCTCGTCCACCCTCACGACGGCGTCGACGCGGCTCATCAGGCGCGGGCGCTGGGCCAGCAGCGGCAGGATGGCTCCCGCCGCCCCGTCCGCCCCCTTGCCCACCACGAGCGGCAGGTTGGGGTGGCGTCCCGCGTCGGCGCCGACGATCGTCCGGCCCTCGCCGTCGATGACGTGGGTGCGCCCGCCCGTCTGCCACACGGCCAGACGATCATGTTCCTCGACTTCGACGATCAAGGTGTCGGGCAGCAGGCGCACCACCCGCGCCTCTCGCACCCAGCCGACCTGTTCCACGCTGGCCTTCAGCGCGTCCAGATCGAGCGTCGTGATCGGCTGGCCCGCCTGGACGTCCAGGGCGCGCTGGATCGCTGGCGTGGCCTCGTCGGACGCGCCGGTGATGTGGACGCGGTTGAGCCGCAGCCCCATGCCGGTCGTGACGCCGTCCATGCCCTGGCTGAACGACTGCCCGATCCGGTCCGCTCGTGATCCGGTCGCCAGGACCAGCGCCAGAACCCCGACGCCGGCGCAGATCGACAGGACGACCGCCCGCGGCGTCAGGTCGAGCCGACCGAGCGCCGCCATCTTGCCCGGAACACCGCCCGCATTGCGAGGGGCCGGGCCGCGACGCCCCTGCCCCTTGGGACCCGTGCCACGCTTGGGGGCCGGCGCGGAACCCGCGCGTCGACCGCCGCGAACTACCGCGGGCATGAGGCGTCCTCCACCATCCACCGGACCAGGTCGTGATAACTCATGCCCAGATGCGCGGCCTGCTCGGGAACGAGGGAGGTCGGCGTCATGCCGGGCTGGGTATTGACCTCCAGAAGGACCAGCACGTCCTTAACATCGTCATAACGAAAGTCGGACCGACTGACCCCGCGACATCCGAGGGCGGCGTGCGCCCGCTCGGATTCGCGCAGCGCCGCCTCGAAGACACGGGCGGGGATATCGGCCGGAAGCCTGTGGATCGACCCGCCCGGCGCGTATTTGGCCTCATAGTCGTAGAAGCCCTTGACCGGGGTGATGTCGGTCACCGTCAGGGCGCGCGGGCCGGTCGCCTCTCCGATCACGGCGACGGCCAGTTCACGGCCGGGGATATAGGGCTCGACCATCACGAGATCGCCATAGGTCCAGGCGTCCGACCCGACCTCGGCCTGGGGCCCGTTCGCGCCCTCGGGCACCAGATAGACGCCGACGGACGACCCCTCGGCGTTGGGCTTGATGATGTAGGGCGGCGGAATGACGTGGCGACGCGCCACCTCGTGCCGGTCGAACAGGCCGCCGCCTGGCACGGCGACGCCCGCCGCCTTCAGGATCGACTTGGTCTTGTCCTTGTCCATCGTCAGGGCCGAGGCCAGGACGCCGGAGTGGGTGTAGGGAATGGCCAGGGTCTCGAGGATGCCCTGGACACAGCCGTCCTCTCCCCATTCGCCGTGCAGGGCGTTCAGGACGACGTCGGGCTTGAGCTCGGCCAGCACCTGGGCCAGGTCGCGGCCCGCATCGACGCGGCTGACCCGGGCGACCTGGCCTTCCAGCGCGTCGGCGCAGCCCTTGCCCGAGGACAGCGAGACCTCTCGCTCCGAAGAGAGCCCCCCCATCAGGACGGCGACGTGCAGCTCTGACAAGGGACGGACCATGGGGGCTGTTCTAGCTGGGGCTTATGACGGGCGGCCGATCCTCTTGATCTCCCATTCTAGGTTTACGCCGAGTTTACTTTGAACCTCGGCGCGGACGATTTCGCCCAGCCCCTCGATGTCGGCGGCGGTCGCCTCGCCCGGGTTGATCATGAAGTTGGAGTGGAGCGCGCTGAACATGGCCCCGCCGCCGGTGACGCGGTGCAGCCGTCCGCGCCAGCCGGCATCATCGACCAGCTTCCAGGACGAATGCCCAGGCGGGTTCTTGAAGGTCGAGCCGCCGGTCTTCTCGCGGATGGGCTGGGTGGTCTCGCGCCGCGCCGTGATCTCGGCGATGCGGGCGGAGACGGCCTCGGGATCGTCGGGCGTCCCGTGATAGGTCGCCTCGATCCAGATGATGTCGGCCGGGGCTTGGGAGTGGCGGTAGCTGTAGCCGAAATCGGCCCGCGCGTAGTCGACCCGCTCGCCCGACCGTGTCAGCCCCCAGGCCGAGAGGAGGACGTCCTTCGTTTCCGACCCGTAGCAGCCCGCGTTCATGACCAGCGCCCCGCCGATCGTCCCCGGAATGCCCGCGTAGAACTCCAGCCCCGCGAGGCCCGCCTTGGCCGAGGCCTTGGCCACCATGGCGTCGAGCGCTCCCGCGCCGACCGTGATCGTGTCGCCCTCGGCCGTGATCCCGGCGAAGGGTCGACCGGCCAGCCGGACCACCACGCCCTCGACGCCGCCGTCCCGAACGATGACGTTGGAGCCAACGCCGAGCACCGTGACAGGGACGCTGTCCGGGAGCGCCTTGAGGAAAGCTGCCAGGTCATCCGCATCCGCTGGGATGAACAGCACGTCCGCCGCCCCGCCAACCCGGAACCAAGTGTAGGGTGCCAGCGGCTCATCCAGCACCAATTTGCCGCGCACGGAGGGAAGGGTTTCGCGCCAGGCGGAGGCGGCTTCGGATCGTGCGGTCATGCGGGCTCGATATCGGTCTGGGCGAAGTCGTCGCCCTTGTACAACAGGGGCATCCTGGCGTTGCGCGCGCAGGCGTAGGCGAAACAGTCACCGAAGTTGAGCGCCGCCGGATGGCGCCCCTTCCCGAACCGCGCGTAAGCCTGGATGGCAAGGCGTCGAGCTTGGGGTGGAACGGCTTGAACCTCGATCATCATGAGGCTCAGAAAGTCCTCCACCTCCGCCTCGGCGGCCTCCACCGGCAAGTGGAGATACCGACTGATGACGATGACGGTTTCCCAGACCGCCATGGGCGAAGTGACGCGCACGGCATGCGCCTCCATCCGCCTCGCCAAATCGGCGGCGTCGGGTTCCTTCAATAGAATGGCGCACAGGGCTGAAGCGTCAGCGAACATCACGCCCTAGTCGTAGAGGCTGTCGATAAACGCCTTGTCGACGAAGCCGCGATCGGGACCGGCGCGTGCATGTAAATCACGGACGAAGGCCAAGGCGCGTTCCACATACTCGTTGGGTTCTCCGACCCGGTCCAGCTCGTGGCGCAATGCCTGTCTGACCACCTCGGTCTTGGTCATGCGGCGCTGCGCAGCCAGACGCTCGGCAAGCCGGTCGACCTCCGGATCCTTGATGTAGAGTGGCATGGGATATCCCTGAGCGAGAAGTATATATACGCCCCCGCGTGCTTTTCGTCCAGTTCAGCACGCCTTCAGCGGCCGGTCCGCTCGATCAGCCCAGCGCTTCCAGCTGCGCCGGCAGCGCATAGGCCCAGCTGGTGATGTCCCCGGCCCCCAGCAGCACCACGACATCGCCGGCCTTGGCCTCCTCGGCGATCACGCGCGGGAGCACCGCCGCGTTCTCCAGCGCCGAGACGCGCAGGTGGCCATAACGGCGGATGCCGTCGACCAGGGCTTGTTTATCGATGCCCTCGATCGGGGCCTCGCCCGCCGCATAGACGTCGGCGACGATCACGCTGTCGGCGTCCGAGAAGCTGGTCGAGAATTCGTCCATCAGGTCGCGCAGGCGGGTGAAGCGGTGCGGCTGGACCACGGCGATGACGCGGCCCTCGGTCACCTGGCGCGCGGCCTTGAGGACGGCGGCGATCTCGACCGGATGATGCCCGTAGTCGTCGATGATGCGCACGCCCTTGACCACGCCCGTGGTGGTGAAACGCCGCTTGACGCCGGCGAAGGCGGCCAGCCCTTCGCGGATCGCTTCGTCCGAGACATCCAGTTCGCGCGCCACGGCGATGGCAGCGAGGGCGTTGGCGACATTGTGCCAACCGGCCATGGGCAGATGCAGATCGGCGATCCGCACAGGCTCGTCCAGCGCGGCCAGGCCTCGCCCCTGGATCAACACGTCGAACCGGCAGCCGTCCGGCCCCATCTCGACCTTGTCGGCCCGGACCATGGCCTGGGGGTTCATGCCGTAGGTGACGATGCGGCGGTTATCGATCGAGGCCACCAGCCGCTGGACCTCCGGGTGGTCCAGGCAGACGGCCGCGAAGCCGTAGAAGGGGATGTTCTCGACGAAGTCACAGAACGCCTTACGCACCGCATCGAAGTCGCCGTAGTGATCCAGATGCTCGGGATCGATGTTGGTGACGATGGCGACGGTCGACTTCAGACGCAGGAAGCTGCCGTCCGACTCATCCGCCTCCACCACGATCCAGTCGCCGTCGCCGACCTTGGCGTTGGTGCCATAGGCGTTGATGATCCCTCCGTTGACCACAGTGGGATCCAGCCCCGCCGCGTCCAGCAGTGCTGCGACCATGGACGTCGTCGTGGTCTTGCCGTGGGTGCCCCCGACCGCGATCGAGAACTGCAGCCGCATCAGTTCGGCCAGCATCTCGGCCCGGCGAACCAGGGGGATGCGCCGCTCGCGCGCGACCATCATCTCGGGGTTCGTGGCCTTGACCGCCGTGGAATAGACCACGGCCGACACCCCATCGCCGACGTGCGCGGCGTCATGGCCGATGAAGATGCGCGCGCCCAGCTTCTCCAGACGCTCGGTGTTGGCGCTGGCCTTGGCGTCGGAGCCCTGCACCGAATAGCCGATCTTCAGCATGATCTCGGCGATGCCGCTCATGCCGATGCCGCCGATGCCGACGAAGTGGACGGGGCCGAGGTCGAACGGGACGGGGCGAAGGCGCGCGATCATCCCGGCGGCTTAGCAAGCGCCGCGCAGGAATGCACCCTCGCCCGGACCGCGGCGATCACGCCTCGCGCACGGCTCGTCGCAAGGCCTCATCGACACGCGTCTGCCAACCAGGACCGCCGGATCGAAAATGCTCCAAAACCTCCGGAGACAGTCGGATGGTCACGCGCTCCTTGCGACGTGCGGGCGGCAGCGGCGGCCGTCCGGGTTGGCGGACCAGTTGACGGAGGATTTCAGGGCCGTGGACGTCGCCAGCCGGCCTAGCCTTGGCGAAATCTTCTTCCGTCCATTCTGGATTCTCGTCGAACTCCGGATTGTCCCGATCAGATGCCATGACGCTTTATCTCCTTCTCGTGGGCCCGACGAAAGCTGATCAGCCGGACCCGGCCACGCCGCACGGTGTAGACGACGCAATGACCAATGCCATCGATCCGACCAAAGGCGCGGTATCGCGTCTCGCCGTAGTCCCTGCGCTCGTCCACCCGAACAACCGGATCGGCGTCGAACTTTGGAAAGGCGTCCAGCGCCAGACCATGCTTGTCTCGATTGGACCGACGCTTGTCCTGATCGAACTCGGGTTCATCCTCGCTCACGCAATTAATGTATGCACATTAATCCATGGCGTCAACGCGTTCAGCCCCCCTTAACCACAAGGATTCACCGTGCGGCCTTCAGCGTAGCCGGGGCCGCCTTCGTGACCGATCTCAAGACTGACATCCTCCTCATCGGCGACTGCATCGAGGTGCTGCGGTCCCTGCCCGACAAGTCCGTCGACATGGTCTTCGCCGACCCGCCCTATAACCTTCAGCTGGGCGGTGACCTGCTGCGGCCCGACAACTCCAAGGTCGATGCGGTCGACGACGAATGGGACAAGTTTTCCAGCTTCGCCGCCTATGACGCCTTCTGCCGCGAGTGGCTGACCGAGTGCCGCCGGGTGCTGAACGACGAGGGCTCGATCTGGGTGATCGGCAGCTATCACAACGTCTTCCGGCTGGGCGCGGCGATCCAGGACCTGGGCTACTGGGTGCTGAACGACATCATCTGGCGCAAGTCCAACCCCATGCCGAACTTCAAGGGGACGCGTTTCACCAACGCCCACGAGACGCTGATCTGGGCGGCCAAGAGCCGTGAACAGAAGCGCTATACCTTCAACTACGACGCGCTGAAGGCCTTCAACGAAGACACCCAGATGCGCTCGGACTGGACCTTCGCGCTGTGCACCGGAGAGGAGCGGATCAAGGGCGAGGACGGCAAGAAGGCCCATCCGACCCAGAAGCCCGAGGCCCTGCTGCACCGGGTTCTGCTGGCCGCGACCCGGCCCGGCGACGTGGTGCTGGACCCCTTCTTCGGCACGGGCACGACGGGGGCGGCGGCCAAGCGGTTGGGGCGGCGCTGGATCGGCATCGAGCGCGACCCCGACTACGCCAAGGTGGCCGAGAAGCGGATCAAGGCGGTGCGTCCCGCCGCGCCCGAGGACCTGATGGTCATGGGCTCCAAGAAGGCCGAGCCCAAGGTCGCCTTCGGGGCCCTGGTCGAGGCCGGCCTGCTGTCGCCCGGCGACGTGCTGTATTGCCCCAAGGGCGAGCGCGAGGCGCGGGTCCGGGCGGACGGCTCGCTGGTGTCCGGCGCGCTCAGCGGCTCGATCCACAAACTGGGGGCGTTGCTTGAGAACGCGCCCGCCTGCAACGGCTGGACCTACTGGCGTTTCCGCACCGACAACGGCCTGCGCTCGATAGACGCCCTGAGAGCCGAGGTCCGCGCCGGCATGCAATGACGACCAGCGTACATTGAAACAAGCGTAACCTACCGGAAACGTTGCGGGAAATCGTTGTTCCCTGTGGAACCACCCGCCCGCGCGGAGGTTGATGATCTCGCGCCCATCGCTGTCCGGGCGCTGGAACGTTCGCCATGAAAATCGCTCAGGTTACGCCGCTCTACGAAGCCGTGCCGCCCAAGCTGTATGGTGGAACCGAGCGTGTCGTCGCTCACCTCACGGATGCGCTCGTCGATCTGGGCCACGAGGTCACCCTGTTCGCCTCGGCCGAGGCGCGGACCAGGGCGCGGCTGGTGCCGGTCCGCGATCAGGCGATCCGCCTCGACCCCGCCCCGCTGAAGTCGGACCTGGCCGCCCACATGACCATGCTGTCGGAAGTCCTCGCGCGCGCCGACGATTTCGACGTGATCCATTTCCACACCGACATGATCCATTTTCCGTTCTTCGAGCGGCACGCCAGCAAGACCCTGACGACCCTGCACGGGCGGCTGGACATGAAGGACCTGCCCGAGGTCTATGAGCGTTGGCCGCAGTTCGGCCTGGTCTCGATTTCTGACCATCAGCGGCGGCCGCTGGCCTTCGCCAACTGGCACGCCACCGTGCATCACGGCATGCCCGCCGAGCAGTATGTGTTCTCGCCCAAGTCCGAGGGCTATCTGGCCTTCCTCGGCCGGATCTCGCCCGAGAAGCGGCCTGACCGCGCCATCGAGATTGCCACGAAGCTTGGCAAGCGGCTGAAGATAGCGGCCAAGGTCGATGCCGCCGACAAGGTCTACTACGAGACCAGGATCAAACCGTTGATCGATGGCAATCCGTTGATCGAGTTCGTCGGGGAGATCGGCGGCCATCAGAAGTCCGAATTCCTGGGCGGGGCCGACGCCCTGCTGTTCCCCATCGACTGGCCCGAGCCCTTCGGCCTGGTGATGATCGAGGCCATGGCCTGTGGCACGCCGGTGGTCGCTTTCCGCTGCGGGTCGACGACAGAGATCATCGAGGACGGGGCGACGGGCTTCCTGGTCGATACCCTGGAACAGGCGGTGGCCGCCGCGGATCGCGCGCCCATGCTGGACCGCGAGGCCGTCCGCGCCCGGTTCGAACTGCGCTTTTCGGCCACCGCAATGGCGCGTCGCTATCTGGACGTCTACGGCGACCTGCTGGCCAAGCGGCCGTTCGCCGAGCCGGTGCTGACCGATGTGGTCGTGCCCCTGCACGAGGATCGCAGCTTCGCCGCCACGGCCTGAACCAAAGATCGCCAGGGTCATTTTCCCCTAGGGCCTGATCCGGAAAAGTGTGAGCGGTTTTCCGGTCGGATCAGGCCCCAGTTTTCCGGTCGGATCAGGCCCCAGGAAACCGCTGGACCTTGATTCACAGCATCGGCGGAATCGCGAAGCGATTCCTCCTCAGCTGATCAAGGTCTAGCATTCGACAGCTAGACCGCGCGACTGACGGTCACGACGGCGAGGCTTCATGGACGACGGCTATTCGGTTCAGACGACGGCGGCGGAAACCGGTGAAGCCGGCGGGCTGGATACGCTGCAGGCCTTGAAGGACGCCGACACCTTTCTGGTGGCCGACGACTGGGGCGACCTGAAGGGCGGGGCCGACGGCCTGTTCCACAAGGACACCCGCATCCTGTCGCGGTTCGCCATGACCGTGGGCCTCGCGCGGCCGTCGCGGCTCAGCTCGGGCGTCTCGCGCGACAACGTCTTCTTCACCGCCCATGTGACGAACCGGCCCCTGCCGCCGATGGGCGGTCGTTCCGCCCCGGCCGGGGTGATCCACATCGAACGCCGCCGCTTCCTGTGGGCCGAGCGCATGTTCGAGCGGGTGCGGATGGTCAATCACGGCATCGAGGACGTCCTCCTGCCGCTGGCCTTCGACTATGGGGCGGATTTCGCCGACATCTTCCAGGTGCGGGGAACGCTGCGCGAGAAGCGCGGCACGGTCGAGACGCCCAGCCACGACGGGCGGCGCGTGACCTTCGCCTACACGGGTCTCGACGCGGTCCGCCGCACCGGCTGCCTGGCCTTTTCCGAGCCCCCCGCCCGGTTGGGCGGGACACGGGCGGAGTTCATGTTCAGCCTGCCGATGGGCAAGGCGCTGGACCTCTATATCGAGTGTGGGCCCGAGCTGCGGGCCACGCCGGACAAGTCGCGCTGGCGCCAGAACGCCGTAGAGGCGCGGCTGGCCATGCGGCGACGGCGCCGACGCGGGGCCTCTGTGCGCGGCCCCCGCAGCCCCCGGTTCAACGCCTGGCTGGACCAGTCGCGCGCCGATGTGGCGTTGCTGACCACCGACCTGCCGACCGGCCCCTATCCCTATGCCGGGACGCCGTGGTTCTCGACCCCGTTCGGCCGGGACGGGATCATCACGGCCTGGCAGATGCTGTGGCTCGACCCCTCCCTGGCCAAGGGGGTCCTGACCTATCTGGCGGCGCGCCAGGCCACCGAGGTCAACGCCTTTCAGGACAGCCAGCCCGGCAAGATCATGCACGAGACCCGGGGCGGCGAGATGAGCGCGCTCGGGGAGGTGCCGTTCGGCCTCTACTACGGCGGGGTCGACACCACCTGCCTGTTCGTGGCCCTGGCCGGAGCCTATGCGAGGCGGACCGGCGACCTCGATCTGATCCAGACGCTTTGGCCCAATCTGGTCGCCGCGACCGAATGGATGAGGGATTATGGCGACTCGAACGGCGACGGTCTGATCGACTATCAGCGCGCCGCCGAGACGGGTCTGTCCAACCAGGGCTGGAAGGACTCAGAGGATTCGATCTTCCATTCCGATGGCCGGTTTCCGAAGGGGCCCGTCGCCCTGCTGGAGGTCCAGGGCTATGCCTTCGCCGCTTGGCGGGCCATGGCCGAACTGGGCGAGCGACTGACCGACGGTCGCGCCCGGGCCTGGGGCCGCCGCGCCGAAGAGGTTCGCCAGCTGGTCGAGGAGCGGTTCTGGATCGAGGACCAGCAGTTCTACGCCATCGCCCTGGACGGGGACGGCAACCCCTGCGAGGCCATCGGATCGAACGCGGGCCATCTGCTGTTCACCGGCCTGCCGACCCGGGCCCGGGCGGAGGCGGTGACGCGGCGGCTGCTGGGGGCCGAGTTCCGGTCGGGCTGGGGCATCCGGACCCTGGCGCGGGGGCAGCCCCGGTTCAATCCGATGAGCTATCACAACGGCTCGGTCTGGCCGCATGACACGTCGCTGGGCGTCGCGGGCATGGCGCGCTACGGCGAGCGCGACGCGGTGGCCATGATCCTGAGTGAGATCTACGCCGCCGCCAGCCATTTCCAGATGCGCCTGCCGGAGCTTTTCTGCGGCTTCGAGCGCGAGCCCGGCGAGGGGCCGATCGCCTATCCGGTCGCCTGTTTGCCCCAGGCCTGGGCGGCGGGGTCTGTGTTCCTGATGCTGAAGGCGGCCCTGGGCATCGAGATCGACGCACAAGCCAGAACCGTGACGATCGACGCCCCCACCCTACCGACCGGCATCGAGCGGCTGACCGTCAGCCGGCTCCAGGTCGGTGACGCCTCGGTCGATCTGGCGTTCGAGCGGGTGGGCGACCAGGTCGTGGCCATGCCTCGGAACCGCGTCGGCGAACTCAGGATCGTGACGACGCGGTAGCTTTCAGGCGGCCTTGCGGGCGTCCAGCCATTGCCGGAGAGCGCGGTTCATCCGCGTCTGCCAACCGGGCCCATCGGCCCGGAACGCATCGATGATGTCTGCGTCGAAGCGCACGGTCGTCGATACCTTGGTTGCACCGGCTTTCGGTCGTCCAGGGCGAATGACGGTATCGCCAACACGCAGCTCGGCCCGCTCGAACCAGGCGTCGTCGAGTTCGGGAGCATCGTCGGGATCAACCCAACCGCTCTCCGTATCGTGCTTGTTCTCTGACATTGGCCTTCCTCATGAAAATGACGTGTATCGCCTCGTCGCGCTCGGTCCAGACCACCACGACCATCCGTCCCCGCAGCCAACCCGCGCTGATCCAACGGATTTCTCCGTAATCTTTCCGAGTGTCCTGCTCGGTGTAGAACGGAGCGGCGAAAACCTCCGCCACCATTGCAAAATCCAGATCTCGCTCGGCGAGAGTGCGTTCACGCTTGGCCGGATCGAACGTGATGCACACTCGATTCTGTTACTACAAAAAATGCGCTCAAGCAATGCCGGAACGGACTAGCGCCTTCCTGAAGACCGTCGGCAGGGCCGCCAGAGCCTCGGCTTCCGGCCTCCAGAGATAATCGCCCGCTCCTTCGGCCACGCGCACCCAGAGCGTCAGCGAGAAGTGGGTGAAGACGTGTTCGACCGCGCCGGCGTCGGTCCAGCCCGCCTCGATCGGAGGCGTCTCGTCCGGCGGTCCCTCGCGCCAGTCGCCGGTCGGCAGGCCGAGCATGCCGCCCAGCAGTCCCTTGTCCGGTCGGCGGACCAGGGCCACCCGGCCCCCGGCGTCGCGCAGGACCCAGGCGATGCCCCGACGATGGGGCTTGGCCGCCTTCTTCGTCTTGACCGGATAGCGGTCCGGCTCGCCGGTCGCCCGGGCGGCGCAGAAGCCGCTGATGGGACACATGAGGCAAAGCGGCCACCGTGGCCGGCATACGGTCGAGCCCAGATCCATCAGGGCCTGGGCCCAGTCTCCGGGCCGGTCGTCGGCGACGAGGCTGCCCGCCAATCGCCTCAGTTCCGGCCTCGCGGCGGGAAGCGGCGTCTCGACGGCGAACAGGCGGGCGACGACCCGCTCGACGTTGCCGTCCACGACATTGGCGGGGCGGTCGGAGGCGATCGCGGCCACGGCGGCGGCGGTGTAGGCGCCGACCCCCGGCAGTTCCAGCAGACCCGCCTCGGTGTCCGGGAAGACACCCTGATGATCGCGCGCCACGGTCCGGGCACACGCCAGCAGATTGCGGGCGCGGGCGTAGTAGCCGAGCCCCGCCCAGGCGGCCATCAGGTCGCCGTCCTCGGCCGCCGCCAGGTCCGAGACCGTCGGCCACCGTGCCGTGAACCGCTCGAAATAGGGGGTGGCGTGAGGCACGGTCGTCTGTTGGAGCATCACCTCCGACAGCCAGACCCGGTAGGGATCGACGCGATCGGTGGAACCCGGCGGCCGGCGCCACGGCAGGGCCCGGGCGTGGGCGTCGTACCAGTCCAGCAGGGCGGACCTGAGCTTCGCGATATCGGCGGGGCGCATAGGGTCGAGCCTTAGCCTCTCCCTCCCCTTCAGGGGAGGGAGAAGTCGGCGCGGAAATCCGCTACGACAGGGCCATGGCGCGCGATCTGCCCACCGAAAGCGAGGCCCGCGAGATCCTGTCGCGGCGACGGACCCGGCCCATGCCGCGCCCCGCGCCCCCGGCCGGCCGCTCGCTGGCCCCCTTCATCAAGGAGTTGGACGCGAAGTTCGGACGCGGCGCGGGCGCGCTGGAACCGCGCTGGCGCGAGATCGTCGGCGACCAACTGGCCCGCGTCACCCGGCCGCAGAAACTGACCAAGGGCCGGGCGGGTGCGGGGGGCACCCTGGAACTGCGCGTGGCGGGCCCGGCCGCGCTTCTGGTCCAGCACCAGTCCGCCGACATCCTGGCGCGGGTGAATCTGTTCCTGGGTGAAGGCTCGGTCGACAAGCTGAGGATCGCCCAGGGCCCGGTGAAGCCTTTGCCCACCCCCGCCGTTTCGACCAAGGGCGCGCGTCGCAAGATCGACCCGCTCGACGCCGGGGCCGAAGCCGAGCTGAAGCAGTCGCTGGAGGCCGCCCCGCCGGGTCTAAAGGGCGCGCTGGAGGCACTGGGCCGGGCGGTGCTGTCGGATTCGCGAAAGGCTCGCCCCTGACGTCGACCGTCGGTCGGTTGACAAAACTTCGCCGCACCTGTTGTCGAAGGGTCTAGGCCTCGCGCGAGGTTCGGGAATCGCGCGAACATCCGCTTTCGATTTCAGAGGAAGACGCCATGCGCGCCGACGGTCGTTTCAAGTTCTCTTCCATGAGCCGCCGCGCGGCCGTCACGGGCGCCGCCCTGGCTGCCATGGCGGTGCTGGCGGGATGCTCCGGCTCGACCGCCGGCAACCCGGCCGACGGTGACATGGCCAAGGGCGCGCCCGAGGGGGCCAAGGTCACGGTCATCGAATACGCCTCGGTCACCTGCGGGGCCTGCGCCGCCTGGCAGTCGCAGGTCTGGCCCGAGTTCAAGACCAAATACGTCGACACCAACCAGGTCCGATTCGTCTTCCGCGAGTTCCCGACCCCGCCCCAGCCGGTGGCCGTCGCCGGCTTCCTGATGGCGCGCTGCGCCGGTCCGGAGAACTATTTCCCGGTGGTAGAGGAACTGCTGGCCAGCCAGGCCGAGATGTTCGGACCGGCCGGACCGCGTCCGCTATTGCTCCGGGTCGCCAACGGCGTGGGTCTGAGCGAGGAACAGTTCCAGGCCTGCGTCACCGACGAGGCCGCCATCGCCGCGATGGATGAGCGCATCAAGGCCGCCATGGACGCGGGCGTCAGTGGCACCCCGACCTTCATCGTCAACGGCCAGACCGTGCCCGACAACTCCCTGTCCGGCCTGTCGGCGGCGATCGACGCCGCCCTGGCCGAGGGCTGACCTCGATGATCCGCCTGCGCGACCTGATGCTCGCCGTCGCGATCACGGTCGCGCCGGTCGCGGTCTCGGCCCAGACGGCCCCCGTGCCGCCGGTCACGGCCGCCGACCGCGTGCTGGGCCGCGCCGACGCGCTCGTGACGGTGATCGAATACGCCTCCTTCACCTGCTCGCACTGCGGCGAGTGGCACACGGGCGTGCTGCCGGCCTTCAAGGCGCGGTTCGTCGATACGGGCCAGGTCCGGCTGGTGTTCCGCGACCTGCCGACCCAGCCGGTCCAGGTGGCGGCCCAGGCCGCGGGCATCGCGCGCTGCGCCGCGCCGGACCGCTTCTTTGACGTGGCTTCGACCCTGATGAGCGGCCAGGCGGCCCTGTTCGAGGGCGCGCCGGTGGCGGACTGGTTCACGGCCGCCATCGCCGTCAGCGGCAAGTCACAGGCCGAGATCGAGACCTGCCTGGAAGACCCCGCGACGCTCCAGAACATCCGCGCGGGCATCGCCGGGGCCCAGGCCGCCGGGGTGGACGGCACGCCCAGCTTCTTCGTCAACGGCCGCCGGGTCGCCGATACCTCTCTCGAAGGCCTGTCGGCCGCGATCCAGCCTCTGGTCGCGGGTCGCTGACGCCGGGATGCAGTTCCAGCGACTGCGTCTCGTCGGGTTCAAGTCCTTCGTCGATCCGGCCGAGGTCTTCATCGAGCCCGGCCTGACGGGGATCGTCGGCCCCAACGGCTGCGGCAAGTCAAACGTGCTGGAATCCATGCGCTGGGTCATGGGGGCGAATTCGGCCAAGGCCATGCGCGGCCAGGGGATGGACGACGTCATCTTCGCCGGAGCGTCGGACCGACCGCCGCGCAACCACGCCGAAGTCCAGCTGACCATCGACAACGCCCAGCGACGGGCCCCCCAGCCCTTCACCGACAGCGCCATCCTGGAGGTCAGCCGCCGCATCGACCGGGGCCAGGGATCGACCTATCGGATCAACGGCAAGGAGGTGCGCGCGCGCGACGTGCAACTGCTGTTCGCCGACGCCTCGACGGGGGCCAACTCCCCGGCCCTGGTCCGGCAGGGGCAGATCTCGGAGCTGATCGCCGCCAAGCCGCAGAACCGGCGGCGTATCCTGGAAGAGGCGGGCGGCGTGGCGGGGCTGCACACGCGGCGGCATGAAGCCGAGCTGCGATTGAAGGCCGCCGAGGCCAATCTTGAGCGGCTGGACGACATCGGGCGCGAGCTGGAGACGGCGCTCGGCCGGCTGAAACGCGAGGCGCGTCAGGCCGAGAAGTACAAGAAGATCTCCGCCGAGATCCGGGCTCTGCAGGCCGCCCTGCTGTATGTCCGCTGGAACGACGCGCGGCTGGCGGCGGAAGACGCTGCCGGGGAGCTGGCCGAGGCCGAACGCACCGTGGGCGAGGCGACGGCGGCGGCGGCGCGGGGGCAGACGGCGGCGCTGAAGGCCCAGGAGGCGCTGAAGCCCGCGCGCGAGGAGGACGCGGTGGCGGCGGCCCTTTTGCACCGCGCCTCGCTGGAGCGCGACCGGCTGGACATGGCCGAGCAGGCGGCGCGGGCCGAGGTCGAGCGGCTGAAGTCCGAACAGGCGCGCATCGCCGCCGACACCGAGCGCGAGGCCGCCATGGCCGAGGACGCAGGCGCGCAGCTGGAGCGGCTGACGGCCGAGATCGATGCCTTGGCCGCAGAGGTCGCCGCCGCCCCCACCCGGGGGCCGGAGCTCGAGACCGCCTTGGCGAGCGCCGAGGACGTCCGCCGCGCCGCCGACGCCGAGGTCGAACGGGTCGCGGGGACCCTGGCGGCCATCGAGGCCCGGGCCAACGCCGAGACGGCGCGGCGACGGGACGCGGAGGCGCGACTGACGCGGGCGGAGGGGGCACTGGAGGCGGCCCGGCGGGAACGCGCCGCGCTGGGGCCGCTGGAAACACCCGAAGTCATCGAGGCGCAGGCGGCTCTGGAGACGGCAGCGACGGCACTGACAGATGCCCGGGCCGAGGTCGAGGCGGCGGAGGCGCGGCGGGGCGATCTGGCGCGCGCGGAGCAGGAGGCGCGCACCGCCGCGCGAGCCGCCGAAGACCGTCTGGGACGGCTGCAGACCGAGGCGCGGGGGCTGGCGTCCCTGCTGGTCACCACCCGGCGCGACCACGCGCCGGCGCTGGACAAGGTCTCTGCCGCCAAGGGCTATGAAGCCGCGCTGGCGGCGGCGCTCGGCGACGATCTGGACGCGGCGCTCGATGCGAAGGCGGCGGCCTATTGGGGCGGGGCGGCGGTGCCCTCCCCCGCCTGGCCAGACGGGGTGGAGCCGCTCGCGAAGGTGGTGGACGCACCGGATGCGCTGGCTGCACGGCTGGCACTGTGCGGCGTAGCGGACCGGACCGCGGCAGCGAGTTTGGCAAAGGCCCTGCCGCCCGGCGCCCGGCTGGTGACGAAGGAGGGCGACCTCCATCGCTGGGACGGCTTCGTCAGCCGGGCCGAGGCGCCGCGTCCGGCCGCCGTACGGCTGGCACAACGCACGCGGCTGTCGGAGTTGGAAGCCGAGATCGACGCAGGCAAGCCCGCGCTGGAAGCGGCGCAACAGACGCTCAAGGCCGCGACCGAGGCCTTCCGCGCGGCGGAGGAGACGGTGAAGGCCGCGCGCCTCAAACCCTTCGCCGCCGACAAGGCCCTGGCCGCCGCGCGCGACCGGGTCGAGGCGCTCGGTCGCGAGCAGGCCCGGCGCGAGGCGCGGGCCCAGGCGCTGGACGAGAGCCTGACCCGCCTGACCGCCGAGCAGGAGGCCGCCGGGGCGGCGCTGGCCCAGGCGGCGACCGAAGCGGCGTCGGGCGAGACGGTCGACGCGCTGAAGGCCGAACTGGCCGGGGCCCGCGCCGCCGCCGAAACGGCACGGACGGCCTCCGCTCAAGCGCGCGCGGACCGCGACGCCGAGGCGCGCGAACGGAGCGGCCGCGAGCAGAGGCTGGCGTCCCTGACGCGCGAGCGCGACGGCTGGGCCGGTCGGGCAAAGGACAGCGCGGCGCGGATCACGACGCTGGAGAAGGACGCGGGGCGAACCGCGACCCTGCTGGCGGAGGCGGAGCGGGCCCCGGAGGTGCTGGCCGGGCAACGGTCGAAGCTGATGGACACGCTGACCGCCGCCGAGACGCGGCGAAAGGCCGCCGCCGACGCCCTGTCGGTTCTGGAAGGCGAGGCCACCGACGCCGACCGCGCCGGCCGCGCCGCCGACGCCGCGGCCGGACAGGCGCGCGAGGCCCGGGCCGGTCTGGCCGCGCGGGCCGAGAGCGCAGCCGAACGCCTGGCCGAGATGGATGCCCAGCTGCGCGAGACGGCGCAGATGTCGCCCGACCAGCTGGGCCAGAAGCTGATCGACGACGCCATCGCCCGGCCGCCCGACGCCGCCGGGGCCGAGAGCCTGCTGTATGGGCTGGAGCGCGAGCGCGAACAGCTGGGGCCGGTCAACCTGCGGGCCGAGGAAGAGGCCGAGGAATACGGCGAACGTCTGCAGACCATGCGGCTGGAACGGTCGGACCTGACCGGCGCCATCGCCCGCCTGAGGGACGGCATCGACGAGCTGAACGCCGAGGGCCGTGAGCGGCTGACCGCCGCGTTCGACGTCATCAACGACAACTTCAAGAGCCTGTTCGAGGCCCTGTTCGGCGGTGGCCAGGCGGAACTGAAACTGGTCGAGAGCGACGACCCGCTTGAGGCGGGCCTGGAGATCTACGCCTGTCCGCCGGGCAAGCGGCTGTCGGTCATGAGCCTGATGTCGGGCGGCGAGCAGGCCCTGACGGCGGCCGCCCTGATCTTCGCTGTCTTCCTGGCCAATCCGGCCCCGGTCTGCGTGCTGGACGAGGTCGATGCGCCGCTGGACGACGCCAACGTCGACCGCTTCTGCCGAATGCTGAACGAGATGCGCAACCGCACCGACACCCGCTTCATCGTAATCACCCACAACCCGGTGACCATGAGCCGGATGGATCGCCTCTACGGCGTCACCATGCCCGAGCGAGGCGTCAGCCAGCTGGTCAGCGTGGACCTGAAGCAGGCGGAGACGCTGGTGGCGTAACCGGGGCTGCGTTCGCGTCCACCGCCAGCCGGTCCCTCGGCAGGGCCTCCGGGCACTGGTCGCGCATGAAGACCAGCATCTTCTCGCGGATCTCGCAGCGCAGGTCGAAGACGACGCCGGCGTTGCGACCACTGGCCAGGCAACGGACCTGGGCCACGCGGTCGGTGATGTCGGTCACGGCCAGGTTCACGACATCGCCGTCCCACAGGGGCGAGGCCCGGCAGATGCGCTCCAGCTCGGCGCGCAGGCGGTCGATCGGGGCCTCGTAGTCGACATAAAGGATGGCCGCGCCGATCAGGCGCGACGTCTCGCGGGTCCAGTTCTGGAAGGGTTGTTCGATGAAATAGCTGAGCGGCAGGATCATCCGCCGCCAGTCCCACAGGCGGACGACGACGTAGGTGGAGGTGATCTCCTCGATCTGACCCCACTCGTTCTCGACGATGACGGCGTCGTCGATGCGGATGGGCTGGGCCGTGGCGATCTGGATGCCGGCGACCAGGTTCTTGAGCAGGGGCTGGAGCGCGAGGCCGGCGACGATGCCCACCACCCCGGCCGAGGCCAGCAGCGACACGCCCCACTGACGGACCGCGCCGATCGTCATCATGGCCAGGGCCACGGTGACGATGCCGATCAGGATGACCCCGGCCCGTTGCAGGATGCGGGTCTGGGTGACGTGCTTCCTGGCGTTGAGGTTGTCCTCTGTCTCGAGGTTGAACTTCCGCAGATAGACGACCGCCCACATGTCGACGATGCCCGTTGCGATCCAGCCGAGCACGAGGATCACCAGGAACAGGATCGCCGACCGGATGACGGCCGAGGGGTCCGGATCGAGCGGCGAGACGGTGACGGAAAACCCGACCGCGATCAGGATGATGAGGATGCGGAGCTTGCGCCGCGCGCGCTCGACCACGCCGCGCCAGAACATGTCGCGGTTTCGAACAACCCGCCGCAGGATCGAGAAGACGATGCGGTGAGCCACCCAGCCACCGCCCACGAAGACGGCGATCACGATGGCCACGACCAGCCATTCGGGCAGCCATTGGAACCGTCGCCAGAGCAGGATGATCTGGCGCGTCAGGTCGGTGATTTCGGGAGGCATTGAGGAAGACAGCGTTTGGCCCATGGCTTCTGTTCCGCAAAAAGCCTCAGCCGGCCGTCGCCTCGGTCAGGTCGGCCAGACGCTGGGCCGCGTCGGGAATGGCGACGGAACGGGCGGCGGCGCTCATGGCGGGCAGACGCGCGGGGTCGGCGAAAACCCCGGCCACGGCCCGCGTCATCGCCTCGACAGTCAGGTCGTCCTCCAGGATCATCTCGGCGGCAGAGACATCGGTCAGGAGCTTGGCGTTCAGCCGCTGGTGGTCATCGGTGGCGATCTTCAGCGGGATCAGGATCGAGGGCATGGCGGCGACGGCCAGTTCGGCGCAGGTCGAGGCTCCGGCCCGGCCGATGACCAGATGGGCGGAGGACAGGCGGCTGGCCATGTCGCGGAAGAAGGGCGCGACCTCGGCCTCGATGCCGGCGTCGAGATAGATCTGGCGCGCGGCCTCCAGCGTCTCGGGACGGGATTGCTGCTGGACCTTGAGGCGGCTGCGAATGGCGTCCGGCAAGCCCGCCATGGCGCGCGGCGTCGTCTCGGACAGGACGCGGGCTCCCTGACTGCCACCTGTGACCAGGACATGGATCGGGCCGTTGCCGGGCGCCGCATAGGCACGATCGAACAGGGCCCGGATGTCGGCGCGCACGGGGGCCCCGACGACCTCAGCCCTGGCCTTCACTGCGGGGGCGGCGCGCTCCAGAGTCGGGAAGGACGAGGCGACCGCGCGGACGTAAGGCGCCAGGGCGCGGTTGGTGCGACCCAGAACGGCGTTCTGTTCGTGGATCAGCGTCGGGCGGCGCTGGAGGATGGCGGCGACCAGGGCGGGCGCGGACGGATAGCCGCCGAAGCCGACCACGACGCGGGCGTCCAGGCGGCGAAAGGCGGCCTCGGCCTGGGCCACGCCGCGCACGATGGCCACGCCCGCCTTGGCCAGACCCAACGGACCGGAGCCGGTCGCGGCGTCGAGCGCCAGCCGCTCCTCGGCGGGGAAGGCCTGGGCGTACTGCTCGCCGCGGCGGTCGGTGGCCAGCACGACCCGCCAGCCGCGCGCGGCCATCTCGCGGGCCAGGGCCTCGGCCGGGAACATATGGCCCCCGGTGCCCCCGGCGGCGACGACGCAGACTTTGGTCATGGCAGGGGGATAGCGGAGGAGGAGCGGGGAAGGAACCTCTCCCTCCCCGGAACGGGAGGGTGGTCGGAGCGAAGCGGAGACCGGATGGGGGGGCCGGGAGAGCCGGACGCCGACATCGCCTGCGGATCCCCGGGCCGCCCCCACCCGGTCGCTGCGCGACCACCCTCCCCCAAGTGGGAGGGAGAGGTCGCGCACTACGGCATCAGCATCCGCCGCGGGCGGGCCAGGCTGGACCCCGGCTCGTAGGCCCCCGGTCGCCGCCGCGTCAGGGCCAGGGCGAACCCCATGGTCAGCCCCATGGCCAGCATGGACGAGCCGCCGTAGCTGATGAAGGGAAGGGTCATGCCCTTGGTCGGGATCAGGTTCAGGTTCACCGCGATGTTGATCGAGGCCTGCAGGCCGATCAGCATGAACAGGCCCGCCGCCGCCGTCTGCTCGAACGGATCGTTCAGCAGCCGCGCCTTTCGCATGCCGCGCACGACGATGAAGGCATAGAGGCCGATCATCACCAGGCTGAGCACCAGGCCGAACTCCTCGGCCGCGACGGAGTAGATGAAGTCGGTGTGCAGGTCGGGAACGTGACGCTTCATCACCCCCTCGCCGATGCCGCGCCCGATCAGGCCGCCGTCGCGGATGGCTTCGGACGCGCGGTCGATCTGGTGGGTGTCCTCGGCGCCGGGCGAGACGAACTTGGCCACGCGCGACTGGACGTGAGGGAACAGCAGATAGATGGCCGCCAGCCCCGCCGCCCCCAGCCCGCCCAGCACGGCGACCCAGCGCAGCGGCACGCCCGCCATGAAGAAGACGGCCGTGAAGGTAGTGGTGATCAAGAGGGTCTGGCCGATGTCGGGCTGGATCAGCAGCAGGGCGACGCACAGGGCATAGGCCCCGAAAGCGATCGAGACGCCGGGCACCCCCTGCCCCTTCTGGCCCTCGGCGAACATCCAGGCGGCGAAGACGATCAGGCTGGGCTTGGCGAATTCCGAGGGCTGGAGGCTGAACGGGCCCAGGTTCACCCACCGCGCCGCGCCCTTCACCGTGTCGCCGATGACGGGCAGCAGGGCCATGACGACGATGGCGCCGAGCAGGGCCAGCACCGCGATCCGCCGCACGCCGCGTGGCGACAAGAGGGACATCACCAGCATGGCCCCCACCCCGCCCGCGGCCCAGACCAGCATCCGCCAGGAATAGTGGAAGGGGTCGGTGAGGGATTCGTCGGCCAGGATGGCGGCGGGCGAGGAGGCGAAGCTCAGCGCCACGCCCAGGCCGATCAGCGCCAGAGCCGCGCCCAGCAGCGCGCGATCGACCGTCCAGAACCATTTGGCGATGGGACTGGGGTCGTTGCGGCTGAACGGCGGGACGTAGGAGGTGGCGGCCTCGGTCATGGTTTCTCAACCCTGAACGAAAGGCGTAGCCCCAAGGTTAAGAACGGCGGCGCGAAACGCCTCTCCGCGCGCCTCGAAATCCAGGAACTGGTCGAAGCTGGCGCAGGCGGGGCTGAGGAGGACGACCGGGTCGCCGCCGGCAGCTCGCGCGTCGGCGGCGGCGAGGGCGACGGCGGTGGCCATGTCGCCGGCGGCGACGTGGGGGGTGTCGCCCAGGGTGGCGGCGAAATCGGCGGCCGCCTCGCCGATCAGATAGGCCTTGGCGATGCGGGGGAAGAGGTCACGCAGGTCCTCGATCCCCCCGTCCTTGGCACGACCGCCGGCGATCCAGAAGCTGCTCAGATAGGACATCAGGGCCTGGCGCGCGGCGTCGGCGTTGGTGGCCTTGGAGTCGTTGACGAAGCGCACAGGGCCAAGGTGGGCGACGGTCTCCATGCGGTGGGCAAGGCCCGGGAAGGTCATCAGGCCCTGGACCGCGACGTCATGCGCGACACCCAGCGCCCGGGCGGCGGCATAGGCGAAGGCGGCGTTCTGGGCGTTGTGGCGGCCGGGCAGCGAGCGGGCGGGAGTGAGGTCAAGGACGGGCTCGCCATTCGCCCGGATCACTCGGCCCGCCGCTTCCAACTTTCCGCTCATCCCCGCGAAAGCGGGGACCCAGTTCTTTGGCCACTTCGACGACCGGTGCGAGTCCAGAAACGGGTCCAGACCATCGTGCTCAAGCGAAAGCACTGGGTCCCCGCTTTCGCGGGGATGAGCGGAAGTGGAAACAGTGCAGCCGGCGACGCCGCCGACTGCGAGCCACTCCGCGATGTCCGTCCCCTCCGCCTCATCCACCCCGACCAGCGCCACCGCCTCCGGCCCGAGCGCCTGAAACAGCCGCGTCTTGGCCGCGACGTAGCCCTCCATGCCGCCGTGACGGTCCAGGTGGTCGGGGCTGATGTTGGTCAGGATGGCGACATCGGGGGCGAAGGTGGTGGTCAGGTCCAGCTGATAGCTGGAGACCTCGATCACATAGACGGCGTCTGGCGTGAGCTCCGGCAGCGCCAGCACGCCGATGCCGATGTTGCCGCCGATGTGGACGGTCAGCCCGGCCTGTTTCAGGACCCAGCCGATCAAGGCCGTGGTGGTGGACTTGCCGTTGGTGCCCGTGATGGCGACGACCCGGGGCCTCTGGTCGTCAGGCAGGGCGGCGATCGCGCGGGCGAACAGTTCGATGTCGCCGACGACGGGGACGCTGGCGGCGCGGGCCTTGTCCACGGTCCAGTGCGGTTTGGGGTGGGTCAGGGGCGCGCCGGGCGACAGGACCAGGGCGGCGAATCCCGACCAGTCGGCGACGGTCAGGTCCTCGACGGCGAAGCCTTCCGCCTCCACCTGCATGCGGCCGGACACGCCGTCGTCCCAGAGGATCGGAACGGCGCCGCCCACCTTGAGCGCGCGGGCGGCGGTCAGTCCGGACCGGCCCAGCCCGAAGACGGCGACGCGCTGGTTCTCGAAGCCGGGGACGGGGATCATCGAACCCTCTCCCAGAGGGAGAGGGCTTGAGCGCCCGAGAGCCGAAGGCGATCGGACCCGCGCGAAAGGGTGAGGGGTTTCCGTGTGAGCCGGTGAGGGCAAAACCCCTCACCCTTTCGCCTTGCCAATCGCTCCGCTCTTGGAGGCTCAAGCCCTCTCCCTCTGGGAGAGGGGATCGAATGAAGAATCCTCACCGCAGCTTCAGCGTCGACAGCCCGATCAGGGCCAGCATCGCCGCGACGATCCAGAAGCGGATGACCACAGTCGATTCCGGCCAGCCCATCTTCTCGAAATGGTGATGGATCGGGGCCATCAGGAAGATGCGCTTCTTGGTGGCCTTGAAGTAGGCGACCTGGATCATGACCGAGGCCGCCTCGACGACGAACAGGCCGCCGACGATGCCCAGGACCAGCTCGTGCTTGGTGGCCACGGCGATCGAGCCCAGCGCACCGCCCAGGGCCAGGGAGCCGGTGTCGCCCATGAAGATCTTGGCCGGCGGGGCGTTGTACCACAAGAACCCCGTGCCCCCGCCGATGATGGCGGCGCAGAAGATGGCGAGTTCTCCGGAGCCCGGCACATGGTGGACGCCGAGGTAGTCCGAAAAGATGAAGTTGCCGACCAGATAGGCGATGATCCCGAAGGCCGCCGCCGACATCATCACTGGCACGATCGCCAGGCCGTCCAGCCCGTCGGTCAGGTTCACCGCGTTGGAGAAGCCCACGTCACCTTGGCGTAGTCGTCGATGAAGCCCAGGACACCGAAGGCCGCCGTCACGCCGGAGACGATCCAGATGTAGGGATTGGTCAGGTCGCCCCACAGGAAGACCGCCACGCCGATGCCGGCCAGGATCATCAGGCCGCCCATGGTGGGGGTGCCGACCTTGGACAGGTGGCTGACCGGCCCGTCGGCGCGGATCGGCTGGCCCTTGCCCTGCTTGACCCGCATCCAGGCGATGAAGCGGCTGCCCATCGCCACGGCGACGATCATGGCCGTGGCCATGGCGAGCGCGACCCGCACCGTCTGATACTGGATCAGGTTCAGCAGGGGGTAATCCTGCGCCACGTCGGCGTAGTAGAGATACAGAAGATAGAACATGCTTGTTTGCCCTTATCGGGTCGCGCGCGGCGCGCCCCTACTTGAGGGGCGGACCCCCGGTTGTGTCCCGCTCTAGCCGCAGCAGCGCCGCCGCGACAAGGGACGCCTTGGAGCCGTTCGACCCCTTCACCATGACGATGTCGTTGGCGCCCACGAGGTCCTCGGCCTGATCGGCGAGGTCGGCGGCGGTCGGGGCCCAGACGCCCCGGCGCTCGGGCGCGAGGGCGTCAAAGAGGTGGCGCATCTCGGGCCCCGCCGCATGGACCACGTCGATGGCGGCGGCGTCGATGGGGACGGACAGTCCGGCGTGCAGCGCCCGCGACTGGTCGCCCAGTTCCAGCATGTCTGTCAGGACAACGACGCGTCGTCCACCCCGCTCCACGCGCTTGGCTCCCAGGCTGAGAAACCCCGCCTTCATCGACAGGGGATTGGCGTTGTAGCTCTCGTCGATCAGGGTGAAGGCCCCGCCCGGGATATGCACCTGGCGCGTCTCTCCCCGGCCCTTCAGCGGCTCGAACTCGGCCAGCGCGGCCAGCGCCGTCTCGATCGGCACGTCCAGGGCGTCCAGCATCAGGATGACGGCAAGGCTGTTCAGGCCCCAGTGGAAGCCTGACTGGCGCAGCGGGAAGACATGGGTCCGGCCCCAGACCTCGGCGGTCACCCGCGCCCCGCCATCGTGCGGCGCGAAGTCGATCAGGCGGGCGTCGTGAAACGTCTCCGACCCGAAGGTCGCCACACGGGCTCCGACGTGCAGCGCCGCCTGGTGCAGGGTCTCGACGTGAGGGTTGTCGCCGTTGATGACGGCCAGGCCGCCGGGGCCCAGGCCCTGGAATATGGCCGCCTTCTCGCGCGCCACCCCCGCCTCGCCGTCGGCGAAGGCCTCGATATGGACCGGTCCGACCGTGGTCACGCAGGCGGCGTGCGGCTGGACCATCCGGGCCAGGGGCGCGATCTCGCCGGGAGCGTTCATGCCGATCTCGAACACCGCGCGCTCGGTCGCCTGTGGCATGCGGGCCAGGGTCAGTGGCACGCCGATATGGTTGTTGTAGCTCTTGATGGAGGCGTGGGCGGGACCGGCCAGATCGAGCCCGGCCTTGATCGCCTGGGTCACGCTGGTCTTGCCGACGCTGCCGGTGACGGCCCCGCGCCGGATGTGGGGCGCGCGGTCGCGGGCGGCGGCACCCAGGGCCTCCAGCGCGTGCAGGGTGTCGGGCACGACGACACAGGGGCCGCCGTCGACGGGACGCTCGACCAGGGCACCGGCCGCGCCGGCGGCAAAGGCGTTGCCCGCGAAGTCATGGCCGTCGCGCGCGCCCCTCAGCGCCAGGAACAGGTCGCCGGGGCCGATCTCGCGACTGTTGTAGGTCAGGCCCGAGGCGTCGAAGACGCCGCCTTCGATCCGGCCGCCGGTGGCGAGGGCGATCTCCTGCGCCGTCCACAGCGGCGGTAGCGATTCAGGCATTCAGTCTCAGAGCCTCGGCGACTTCGGTGGCGTCGTCGAAGGGGTGGGTCACGCCCGCGACGATCTGGCCCTGTTCATGCCCTTTTCCGGCGACGACGACCACATCTCCGTCGCGCATCATGCCGATGGCCTCGCGGATGGCGGCGCGGCGGTCGCCGATCTCGAGCGCGAAGGGGCAGCCGGTGCGAACCTCGGCGCGAATCGCCTCGGGGTCTTCGGAGCGGGGATTGTCGTCGGTGACGATGGCGATGTCGGCCAGACGCCCGGCGATCTCGCCCATCAGGGGTCGCTTGCCGCGATCGCGGTCGCCGCCCGCGCCGAAGACGACGATCAGACGGCCGGTCGCGTGAGGGCGGAGCGCTTTGAGCACCGTCTCCAGACCGTCGGGGGTGTGAGCGTAATCGACATAGGCCTCGCCGCCACGGGTGCCGCCCTCGATCCGCTGGAGCCGCCCGGCCGCGCCGGTGATCCGCTCCATCGCCGCCAGGACCGCGCCCGGCTCCTCGCCCGCCGCGATGCACAGGCCGGCCGCGACGAGCGCGTTCGACGCCTGGAAGGCCCCCGCCAGCGGCAGCGAGACCTCGTGCCGGGCACCGCGAACGTCCAGCACCAGCCGCTGGCCCTCGGGAACGGCGCGGCGCTCGATCAGCGACAGGTCGCGGCCCCGCTCGCCCACGGCCATGACGCCCAGACCCGACATGATCGAGGCCGAAGCGAAGGTCGAATAGGCGTCGGAATCGGCGTTCAGCACGGCGGTCCGGCCGCGCGGCAACAGGGTCTCGAACAGCCGCAGCTTGGCCTCGCGATAGGCCTCCATGTCGCCATGGTAGTCGAGGTGGTCCTGGGTCAGGTTGGTGAAGGCGGCGGCCTTCAGCGTCACCCCGTCGAGCCGACGCTGATCGATGCCGTGCGACGAGGCCTCCAGCGCCAGATGGGTTACCCCCCCTTCGGCGAGCGTCGCCATCAGCCGGGCGGCGTCGGCGGCGTCGGGGCTGGTCAGGCCGGGCTGGGTCAGGGCTTCGGTCACGGCTCCCGACTGGGCCACGACGCCCAGGGTGCCCATGCTGGCAGACTTCCTGCCCAGCGCCGCCCAGATCTGGCGGCAGAAGGCGGCGACCGAGGTCTTGCCGTTGGTGCCGGTCACGGCCACGCAGGTCGCGGGCTGGGCCCCGTAGAAACCGCGCGCGGCCAGGGCATAGGCGCGGCGTACGTCGCCCGAGCGCACCAGCAGGGGAGCCAGACCGTCCGGTGTGTCCTGCGGCGCGAGCACGGCGGCGGCCCCCTGCGTAAGGGCCTGAGGGATGAAGGCGCGCCCGTCGGCGGCCGTGCCGGGCAGGGCCACGAACAGGTGGCCGGAGCTGACCTTGCGGCTGTCGGCCGTGACGCCGGTGATCATCGGGTCGGAGTCGACATCCCGCATCAACAGGTCGGACAGGCGGACGGCGCTCATGCGGCCGGCTCCGCGACCACGGGCGGATCGATCCGGCGCTGGACGCCCAGGAAACCGGCGATCCGGTCGATGACGCGACCGACCACCGGCGCGGCCACGGCGCCGCCCAGCCGCGAGCCCTGGCTGGGCTCGTCGACCAGGACGAACACGACATAGCGGCGCGCGTCGTCGGGGCCGTCCGCCGGGAAGACCGAAGCGAAGGAGCCGACACCGTGACTGGCGTCGTAGCGGCCGTTGACCAGCTTGTTGGCCGAACCCGTCTTGCCGCCGACGCGCAGGCCCTGGGCATCGGCCGACCGGCCCGAGCCGCGCAGCACATTGGCCCGCATCAGCTGGCGGATGGCGGCAGAGGTCTCGGGCGTGACCACGCGGCGGCCCTCGGCTCCCGTCCCGCCGCGACGCAGGGTCAGGGGCCGGTGGATGCCGCCGTTGACCAGGGCCACGGTCGCGGCCGTCATCTGCAGCGGCGTGATCATGATGCCATAGCCGAACGACAGCGAGGCGCGGGTCGAGTCGTCCCACTGGCGCGGACGGCGCGGACGGGCGCTTTCCTTCAGCTCGATCGGCGCGGCGTCCAGCAGGCCCAGCCGCTGGAAATAGTCGCGCATGGTATCGGCCCCCATCTCGACCGCCAGGCGCGAGGTGCCGATGTTGGACGAGTGGATGAAGACGTCTTCCAGCGACAGGATCTTGTTCGTCGCGTGGAAGTCCTCGATCCTGCGGTTGCCGATGTAATAGGCCTCGGACGCGTCGATCAGGGTGTCCAGATCGGCTCGACCGGTGTCGAGCGCGGCGGCCACGGTGAAGGTCTTGAACACCGAGCCCATCTCGTAGTGGGCCGAGGTCACGCGGTTCAGGGTCGCGCCCTCGACGGCCGATGACCGGTCGTTGGGGTCGAACGTCGGCCAGGACGCCATGCCCAGGATCTCGCCCGTCGTGGCGTCGGCGACGACGCCGACGGCACCCTTGGCCCCGGCTTCGGCCGCAGCGAGGCCGAGCTCGTTCTCCAGCACGCCCTGGACGCGCAGATCGATGGACAGGGCGAAGTCCTGACCCTGGGCCCCGGCGGCGCGGATGACGTCGTCGAAGGCCAGTTCGGCGCCCGAGATCCCCTCCCCGCCGGTGTCGGCCGCGCCGATGACGTGGGCGGACGACGGGCCCAGAGGATAGACCCGCCGGTCCTCGGGTTCGAAGGAGACGCCGCCCAGGGCCAGGGCGTGGACGGCCTGACGTTCTGACGGGGTCAGGCCCGGCTGGACGATCAGCCGGCGGTCGCCGTCCAGCACGCGGCGCAGGCGGTCGGCGGAAATGTCCGGCAGGGCGCGACGGATCTGGCGGAACGCGGCCTCGCGATCCCAGACCTCTGTCGGGTCGATGTAGAGGCCGTAGTGGACGATATTGGTGGCCAGGAGGGCCCCGTTCCGGTCGGTCAGGTCGGCGCGCCGCAGGGCACCGGCGGCCGAGGCGAACCCGCCGCCGCCGTTCGGCGTCAGCAGGGCCGCGCGGGTCGCGCCTGCCGCCAGCAGCACGAAGACGGCGACGAAGACGGCCTGGATCACCACGATGCGGACGCGGGTGTCCTCTTCCGGCTTGGCGTCGGCGCGGGCGCGCTCGAAGGCGTGCTCGACGAACCAGACGGCCTCGGACAGCCAGCGCAGCCAGGGCGAGACGGCCGAGGACACCGGACGGGCGCCCGGCGCGGGACGAAAGGCGCGATGGTCCTGAACGCTCATCGCAGCCCCTCCTCGACGGAGGCGGCGCCCGAGGCTTCAGGCGAGGGCGTCACGACGGGCGCGACCTCGACCAGAGCCGCGACCGACTCCGGCGCGGGCTTCAGTTCGGCGAGATCCACCACCTCGGCGCGGCGATCCATCTCGACCGGGGCCAGGCCCACACCGCGCGACAGGGCCTCCAGCCGGGCCGGCTGTTCCAGCCGGGCGGCTTCGGCGCGCAGCAGGCGCACCCGCTGGCGGGTCTCGGCGATCTCGCGCTCCAGCCGGCCGATCTCGGCGCTTTCGCGGGCCGCGGCGGCCTTGGCGACATAGACCGAGAAGATCATGGCGGCGACCAGCAGGACGCCGATGATCTCGATCCAGCGGATGCCGCGGACCTTCCAGTCGAACAGGCGCTGGACCGGATTTCGGGTCATGCCGCCGCCTTCCAGGCCGGGGCCTCGGTGCGGACGGCGGCGCGCAGACGGGCGGAGCGGGCGCGGGGATTGGCGGCCAGTTCGGCCTCGCCCGCCTCGCGCGCGCCCTTGAACTGCAGAGTGAAGCTGGGCTTCCTGGTCTCGATCAGCGCCGGCGCGTGACGCGATCCGCCCGGGCTGTTGCCGCTGCGCTCGGTCAGGAAGGCCTTGACGATGCGGTCCTCCAGCGAATGGAAGGTCACGACCGCGAGGCGGCCACCGGGCGACAGGGTGGCCTCCGCCGCCTCCAGCCCCGCCGTCAGCTCGCCCAGCTCGTCGTTCACCGCGATCCGCAGAGCCTGAAAGGTCCGGGTCGCAGGATGGGTCGGCGCGCCACGACGGCCGCCGAGCGCCTTTTCGACGACCTCGGCCAGGTCGAGGGTGCGGGTGAAGGGCTGGCTGGCGCGACGGCGCAGGATGGCGGTGGCGATGCGGCCGGACTGACGCTCGTCGCCGTACTGCTTCAGGATGTGGGCCAGGGGTCCGTGGTCCCAGCCGTTGACGATGTCGGCCGCGCTCTCGCCCTCGCTCGACATCCGCATGTCCAGCGGTCCGTCGCGCATGAAGGAGAAGCCGCGCTCGCCCTGGTCCAGCTGCATGGACGACACGCCGATGTCGAAGACGGCGCCGTCCAGCCGGGGCTTGCCGGTTCCGGCGAAGGCTTCGGACAGTCCGGAGAAGGGCGTCCGCACCAGCTGGAACTTGCCGGGAAAATCGTTGGCGACGGCGTCGGCGTGCGGCCGGACCGAGGGGTCGCGGTCCAGGCCGATGACCTCCGCCCCGGTGGCCAGGATGGCGCGCGTATAGCCGCCGGCGCCGAAGGTGGCGTCGATCACGACGTCGCCCGGTTTCGGCGACAGGGCCTCGATGACCTCGGCCAGCAGGACCGGAGCATGAGGGCCGCTCACTGGTCGTTCCCCGGCAGGCGGCGACGGCCGAACTCGCCACGCTCGCGCATGGCGCGTCGGGCCAGCTGGCGGCGCTCTTCCTTGCGAGACATCCAGCGGGCACGGTCCCAGATCTGGAAGCGCGGCCCCATGCCGACGATGACGACGTCGTCCGTCAGGCCCGCGTCCTCGATCAGCCCCTCTGGCAGCGTGATGCGGCCACCGGAGTCATAGGCCAGCGGCTTCTGGCCGGCATAGACGGTCTCTTCCAGGGCGGTGCGCCAGTCGTCGCCGAACGGCAGGCTTTCGATGAGGGCGACATACTCGGCCATCAGCTTGTCGCCGCCGGCCTCGAGGCAATCGGACTCGACCGAGAAGAAGCAGAAGACGCCGTGCTCGGCGCCGTTTTCGGACGTGCGGAATTCCTGGGGGATCAAGAGACGGCGCTTGCCGTCCAGCTGCTTCTCATAGGTCGAGAGAAACACGCCCTGCCCATCGGGCCCTGCGGCCCGCCCCTGCTGAATCCCCGCGCCGAACGCCGACGCCGCTCCCCAAATCACAGGATTGGGATAGCATGGGATGAGATGGGTCTCAATGGGATTAGTTGACGAGATTTAACCACGATGCAGGTCGAAATCCGCGTCTAGACTGGCCAGTTCGGAACATACACAGAACAGGACAAGTATTAACAGACCGAGCCAGCCGACCGGCATCCTTTCGCCCCAGACCCTAAGGAGCGATGAACGCGGGATTTGCCTTCCGCACCGGCAGCCCGCTAAGCGTAGCCAAACGAAACGGAGCGAACGCCATGGCCATCCCCGCCTCCCTGACCAAGGGCCTCACCCTGCCGGTGATCGCCGCGCCCATGTTCCTGGTGTCCGGGCCCGATCTGGTGGTCGAGTGCTGCAACGCCGGGGTGATCGGCACCTTCCCGTCGCTCAACCAGCGCACGACCGAGGGCTATCGGGACTGGCTGGTCGAGATCAAATCGCGGCTGAAGCCCGATGCGGCGGCGTTCGGCGTCAACCACATCGTCCATCCGACCAACCCGCGCCTGATGGCCGACATGATGGTCTCGGTCGAGCATCAGGTGCCGCTGATCATCACCTCGCTGGGCGCGGTGCGCGACGTGGTCGACGCGGTCCACGGCTATGGCGGCGTGGTGTTCCACGACATCGCCAATGTGCGTCACGCCCGAAAGGCGGCCGAGAGCGGCGTCGACGGCCTGATCCTGGTGGCCAACGGCGCGGGCGGGCACGCCGGCATCATCAACCCCTTCGCCCTGGTCAATGAGGTGCGGTCCTTCTTCGACGGGACCATCATCCTGTCCGGCTGCCTGTCGACCGGTCAGGACGTGGCCGGGGCCCTGATGATGGGAGCCGACTTCGCCTATATGGGCACCCGCTTCATCAACACGACCGAGGCCGAGGCGCCCGCCGCCTACAAGGACATGATCATCGAGAGCGGGGCGACCGACATCGTCCACACCGCCGCCGTGTCCGGCATCCCCGCCAACTTCATGACCAAGTCGCTGCAGGCCAACGGCATCGATCCCAAGGTCCTGCCCGACCACAAGCTGGACATGGGCGACGAGGCCAAGGCGTGGAAGACCGTCTGGTCCGCCGGCCAGGGCGCGGGCGCGGTCCACGACGTGGTACCCACCGCCGAACTGGTCGACCGGCTGCGCTCGGAATACGCTCAGGCGACGGAGCAATTCGCCAAGAAGGTCGGCGTGGCCTAGACAGCGGCGGATGAACCGTCCGCTGCCCCCTGTCCTCATTCTCGCCGCCTCGATCGCCCTGCCCTGCGCCGCCTTCGCGCAGGACCGCGACAACGCCCGCTATGATCCGGATCGCGGGTCGCCCTGGACGTTCGAGCTGGGCGGGGCCACCGACAACCGCTCCAAGGGCGCGTCCAAGAGCGGCGGCGATCCCTACGTCTTCGGCGAGGTCCAGTACAACGCCGCGAGCGGATTCTACGCGGACGCCGAGTTCGAGACGATCGATTCCGCCGGATCGACGGTCGAGACCGAGATCGAGGCGGGCTGGCAGTTCTCGGGCGGCGGCTTCGACTTCGATGCCTCGGTCTCGCACAAGTGGCGGGTGAACGCCGACCCCGGCCAGGACGCCGCCGCGTTCGAGTTCCAGTTCGATGTGATCCGCGAGTTCGGGGACGTCGACGCCCGCTTCCGGGTCGAGCATTCACCGGACGGCCTCGGATCGACCGAAGCCTGGACCTGGGTCGAGACCCGTGTGCGCTTTCCTCTGGCGGACCGCCTGCAAGGCGCGGTGATGGTCGGCCGACGCGAACAGGACAATGCCCCGGACTACACCGGCTGGAGCGCCGGGGTCGCCTATGCCCTGACCGAGGTCGTCGAACTCGAGCTCGCGTGGCACGGCACCGACATCGGCGACCAGGGCGCGCAGTACGAGGACACACTGGTCGCGGCGGTTCTGTTCGCCTTCTGAAGCCCAAGACCTTGGGGGTGCGACGCGTGCGGCGGCTCGCCGCGCGGCAAGCTGCGCGGCATCCACGGCGGTGCCTTTGCCGTTTGTGGCGGTGATCGCGCATCAGGCGATCGCAAGCTCAGGAACCCTCCCATGACGCTCAAGACCCTCGCCGGGGCCGTATCGGCCGCCGCCCTGCTCGCCACCGCCCCCGCCGCCTTCGCCGACCATCACGGCGGTGGCCACAGCCAGACGCAGTCCCAGCAGACGGTCGTCGATGTCGCCGTCGGCTCACCCGCCCACACCACCCTGGTCGCCGCCGTCCAGGCCGCGGGTCTGGTCGAGACCCTGCAAGGACCGGGGCCGTTCACGGTCTTCGCCCCGACCAATGACGCCTTCGCCGCCCTGCCCGCCGGCACGGTCGACACCCTGCTGCAGCCCGCAAACCGCGCGATGCTGACCAAGGTCCTGACGGCCCACGTCGTGGCCGGCCGCGTGGCCGCCGCCGACGTCATCGCCCTGATCGAGGCCGGCAACGGCTCGGCGGAGATCACCACGGTGTCGGGCGACACCCTGGTCGCCTCGCTGCGCGACGGCTCGGTCATCCTGACCGACGAGAACGGCGGCGTCGCCACCGTGGTCACGGCCGACCTTTCCGCCTCGAACGGCGTGATCCACGTTACGGATGCGGTGTCGGTTCCGCAGTAAGTCCTATCGGCGGAGGGGGCTCGCCTCCTCCGCCGCCTACAGGATCAGGCCAGCGCCTGATCCAGGTCCGCCAGCAGGTCGTCGAGATCCTCGACCCCGACCGACAGGCGCACCAGAGTGTCTGTGACGCCGCCCGCCTCGCGCAGCGCCTTCGGCACCGAGGCGTGGGTCATGATGGCCGGGTGGTTCACCAGGCTTTCGACGCCGCCCAGCGATTCCGCGAGGGTGAAGACCTCGAACCGCTCCAGCACCTGTTTCGTGCGCGACAGGTCGCCGTCGACGAAGAAGGTCACCATGCCTCCATAGCGGCCGTTCATCTGATGCGTCGCCAGCTCATGCTGCGGGTGGCTGATGAGACCGGGATAGAGCACGCGCGACACCCCCGCCCGGTCCTCCAGCCAGCGGGCGACGGCCAGGGCGTTCTCGTTGTGCGCCTTCATTCGGATGCCCAAGGTCTTCAGGCCCCGGTTGACCAGGAAGGCGTCGAACGGCCCCATGACCCCGCCGACCGAGTTCTGGAGGAACTTCAGCTGGGCCGCGATCTCGGCTTCGCGCGCCACCAGCACGCCCCCGATGACGTCGGAGTGCCCGTTCAGATACTTGGTCGCCGAATGCATGACGATGTCGGCACCCAGGCTCAGGGGCTGCTGGCTCCAGGGCGTGGCGAAGGTGTTGTCGACCACCAGCAGCAGGCCGTGGGCCTTGGCGATCGCCGACAGGCCCGCGATGTCGGCCAGCTTCATCAAGGGGTTGGTCGGCGTCTCGGCCCAGATCATCTTCGTCTGTGGCGTGATCGCCGCTCCGACCGCCGACAGGTCGGCCATGTCGACATAGGAGAAGTCCAGTCCCGCCGAGCGCCGCCTGACCCGCTCGAACAGACGCCATGAGCCGCCGTACAGGTCGTCGCCGGTGACGATATGCGATCCGGCGTCCAGCAGTTCCAGCGCGGTGGAGGTCGCCGCCATGCCCGAGGCGAAGCCGAACGCCTGTACCCCGCCCTCCAGGTCGTTGATGCAGGCCTCGAACGCCTCGCGCGTCGGGTTCTTGCCCCGGGCGTATTCATAGCCCTGGTTCACCCCCGGGCTTTCCTGGGCATAGGTCGAGGTGGCGTAGATGGGCGTCATCACCGCGCCAGTCGTCGGGTCCGGCCGCTGGCCCGCATGAATGGCGCGGGTCGAGAAGCCCTGGCTGTTCTTGAGCATGGTCAGGCGGCTTTCAGTGCGTCCCAGCCCTTGCAGGCCAGGATGATGGAACGCGGCACCGGCCGCCCTCGCGAATAGTAGGCGATGGTTCTCCGCGACAGGCCGAGCGCCTCGGCGGCGGCGGTCAGCGACAGGCCGTTTCGTAGCCGCCATTCCAGAAACGCGCGGGTGTCCTCCCGGCCCCAGGCCGTCAAGCTGTCCAGCCAGAGAGAGTCTGCGCCGATCTCGATGTCCCCCGGCCAGACGACACTGTGACCCCAGTCGCCCAGCTCGACCTTCTCGAACACTTCCGGTCGCCCCAACGACCGGAAGGCAGCCGTCTTGACGATGGGGGTCAGGTCGATCGTCGCGTCCTCGGCGTCCTCCCACGACAGGAGAAGCCGGCAGCCGTCCATGGCTCGGACAGAACGGATCGTATGAAGACGCTCATCGCTCATGGTTCAGTTCCCGCCACTTGGCCAGCAACTCATCCTGATGCTGCGATGCCCAGCCGATCGCCGACGTCAGAGCGGGCTTCGACGCGTACCCGATGATCAACTCAAGCGTTGAGATCGCCACTGAGCACCGCCATCCTCTGCCCTCGACGTGAAAATGCGGCACACCGTGATCTCGCCCATAGACGGCGATTTTCCACGGCGGTGCGCGATACAACGTCACCATGGTGGAAGGTAGTGCATCTGGTGCACCATTCCAACTACCTGTTCAGACTCAGGTGGTTTATCAGGTCGACGCGGGCGATCAGGCCGACGAACTGCTCGCCGTCCAGTACGATGGCGACGCGGTCCCGGTCGAACAGGGGGATCAGGGCGTCCAGCGGCTCGGTCACCTGGACCGTGTCCAGGTCGCGGGTCATGGCGGACGACACCGGCTTGGCAAAACGTTCTTTTCGCGTGATCTCGTCCGTGTTCATCACATGAACCAGATCGCTCTCATCCAGGATGCCGACCAGACGGCCGTCCTGGATGACCGGCAATTGGCTGACATCGGCGGAACGCATGCGCTTGAAGGCGGTGTCGAGCGTATCTTCTGGCCCCGCCGTCACCACGTCGCCGTTCTCGTACTTGCGGCTGATCAGGTCGGACAGGTCGCCGTGGATCTCACGCGCGCCCAGGCCCTGATCCGCCAGCCAGGCGTCGTTGTAGACCTTGGACAGATACTTGGCCCCGGTGTCGCAGACGAAGGTCACGCACCGCTTGGGCTCGGTCTGCTCGCGGCACCAGCGCAGGGCCGCGGCGATCAGGGTGCCCGACGACGACCCGGCCAGGATGCCCTCCTTCAGCAGCAGTTCGCGCACGGTCGCCACGGCCTCGGCGTCCGGAATGGAATAGGCCTTGTCGATCAGGCTCATGTCGGCGGTGTCCGGCACGAAGTTCTGGCCGATGCCCTCGACGGTGTAGCTGCCCTCGGGACTCGGCACGCCGTGGTTGACGATGCCGGCGAGCACCGAGCCGACCGGATCGGCCAGGATGATCTCGGCCCTGGATCCCTCGCGCTTCAGATACTGGGCCACGCCCGTGATCGTGCCGCCGGAGCCGATGCCCGCGACATAGGCGTCGATGTCATGACCCATCTGCTCCCAGATCTCGGGCCCCGTCGTCCGCACATGCGCCTCGGAGTTGGCTCTGTTGGCGAACTGATTGACGAAGAACCCGCCCGGAATCTGCTGCGCCAGCCGCTCGGCCATGTCGGTGTAGTATTCGGGATGGCCGTGATCGACGTCTGACCGGGTCAGCCGGACATCGGCGCCCATAGCGCGCAGATGCTGGATTTTTTCCTTGGACATCTTGTCCGGGATGACCAGCAACACCTTATAGCCCTTGGCCTGACCGACCAGGGTCAGGGCCAGGCCTGTGTTCCCGGCCGTCGCCTCGACGATGGTCCCGCCGGGCTTCAGCCATCCCTCCTGCTCCGCCGCCTCGATCATCGACAGGGCGATGCGGTCCTTGATGGAGCCGCCGGGGTTCTGGCTCTCCAGCTTCAGGAACAGGCGGCAGGGGCCAGTGTCGATCCGCGTCACCTCGACCATCGGCGTCTTGCCGATCAGGTCCAGCAGGGTCTTGGCCGGACGGCTGAGAACAGGGGTGTCGGTCATCGACATGAAGGCAGGCTCCGTTGCACGGGTTTCAGGGGGAAGCTGGGCGTCGCGACCCTCGCGGTCAACTCATGCAAGTTTTCACCCTTTCGCCGCGAAGCGCGTTAGAAAGGGCGCAATGGTCAAGACACCGAAACGCCCCGTCGCGGGCCTGCCCGACAAAGAATCCCTCGTCGCCTTCCTGCGCGAGGCCGGAGAAGCCGAAAAGGCCGACATCGCGCGCGCCTTCGGCCTGAAGGGCGCCGAGCGCCGCGCCCTGCGCGACATGCTGAAGGAGCTTGAGGCCGAGGGCCGCCTGGGCAAGCGCGGCCGCAAGGGCTTTTCCGAAGCCGGCGCCCTGCCCCCCGTCGGGGTGGTCGATGTCGTGGATCGCGACGCCGACGGCGAACTATACGTCGAACTGGTCAAGAGCAGCGAGGACGCGCCGCGCGCCGTCCTGATGCCCGACCGCGAGGGTCGCGGCCCGGCGCCCGGCATGGGCGACCGCCTGCTGGTCAAGTTCAGCCGGGGCGTCGAAGGCTGGGAGGCGCGCCTGGTCAAGCGGCTGGACGCCGGAACCAACCGCGTGTTGGGCGTCATCCGCAAGGGCGGGCGCGAGACGCGGGTCGAGCCGGTCGACAAGCGCTCCAAGGACGTGCTGCTGGTGCCCGCCGCCCAGGCGACGGACCTGCGCGACGGCGATCTGGTGCTGGCCGCCGTCGAGAAGGGCGAGCATCGCTACGGTCCCAAGCGCGGCAAGATTATCGAGAACATCGGGCGCGAGGACGACCCGCGCGCCGCTTCCATCATCGCCATCCACGCCCACGGGGTGCCGACCGGCTTCTCCGAGGCCGTCGAGCGCGAGGCCGAGGATCAGGCCGTCCCGACGCTGAAGGGGCGCGAAGACCTGCGCCACGTCCCCTTCATCACCATCGACCCCGCCGACGCGCGGGATCATGACGACGCCGTCTACGCCGAGCGCGACGAAGACCCGGCCAATGCAGGCGGCTGGATCGTCTGGGTCGCCATCGCCGACGTCGCCGCCTATGTGCGCCCCAATACGGCGCTGGACCGCGAGGCGCGGGCCAAGGGCAACTCGACCTACTTCCCCGACCGGGTCGAGCCGATGCTGCCCGAGGTGCTGTCCAACGGCCTGTGCAGCCTGAAGCAGGGCGAGAACCGCGCCTGCATGGCCGTGCGCATGGTCTTCGACAAGGACGGCCGCAAGACCGGACACAAGTTCACGCGCGGGCTGATGCGCTCGCACGCCAAGCTGTCCTACGAGCAGGCGCAATCGGCCATCGACGGCCTGCTGGACGACGCCACCGGGCCGATCATGGAGGCGATCCTCTATCCGCTGTGGAACGCCTATCGCACGATGCTGAAGGGCCGCGAACGCCGCAGCCCCCTGGCCATCGAAAGCCCCGAGCGCCGCATCATCATGTCGCCCGACGGCGGCATCGCCGGCATCGAGCCGCGCAAGTCGCTGGAGGCCCACCGCCTGATCGAAGAGATGATGATCCAGGCCAACGTCTGCGCCGCCGAGACGCTGGAGAAGACGCACACGCCGCTGATCTACCGGGTCCACGACACGCCCAGCCAGGAGAAGATCTTCAACCTGGCCGACTTCCTGCACACCATCGGCAAGCCGTGGAACAA
>NCEB01000069.1 GCA_002280475.1 Brevundimonas subvibrioides | reverse complement strand
GTTCACGCCCGTCGTCGAAGACTCGGCGTTGATGTCGTCCATCTGGTGAACGCCCGCGTCAATCGCGCCGTACCAGCCATCCGGCTCAGCCGAAGCAGCGCCAGCGGCGAGAACGCCGATGGCCGCGACGCTGGCGAGAAGTTTCAGCTTCATGTCAGTCCTCATGTCGAGTTGATTGCCCAAAGGCCACGCTTACACGCGACGCTCACCGGGCCGAACGGCAGAGTGGGTCCCCGGTTCCCGATCCGCGTCGGGAATAGGGCGACTGTGGCGCCGTTTCAACACATATCCTCCTCTTGGCGATCGGGCCGGGGCTGATATCAGGCAAGGACGCATGGAGGCGTTTCAACAATGACGATTCGATTCGACGGCAAGGTGGCGATCGTGACGGGTGCCGGAGGAGGCCTTGGTCGGTCCCATGCCCTGGCTCTGGCCGCCCGGGGCGCGAAAGTCGTCGTCAACGACCTGGGCGTGGCCCGCGACGGATCAGGTCGGTCCCAGTCGCCGGCCGAGGCCGTGGTGGCCGAGATCGAGACGGCGGGGGGAGAAGCCATGGCGAACGGGGCCTCGGTCACCGACGTCGAGGCCGTCAAGGCGATGGTCGCAGACGCCACCGCGCGATGGGGCTCGGTCGACATTCTGGTCAACAATGCCGGCGTCCTGAGGGACAAGACCTTCGCCAAGATGGAGATCGAGGATTTCCGCTTCGTCGTCGACGTTCACCTGATGGGGGCGGTCAACTGCACCAAGGCGGTGTGGGACGGCATGCGGGAGCGAAACTATGGCCGGATCGTGATGACCACCTCGTCGTCCGGCCTTTATGGCAACTTCGGCCAGGCGAACTACGGCGCGGCGAAGATGGCGCTGGTCGGCTTCATGCAGACCCTGTCGATCGAGGGGGCCAAGAACGACATCCGCGTCAACTGCCTGGCCCCCACGGCCCACACCCGCATGACCGAGGACCTGGGCGCGGCCTTGCCGCTGGAGGCCCTGGGACCCGAACTGGTCACGCCGGGCCTGTTGTATCTGGTCAGCCAGGACGCGCCGACCCGCTGCATCCTGGGGGCCGGCGCGGGTGGATTCGAGCGGGCCTATGTGACCCTGACCCAGGGCATCCGGGTCGTCGGCGACGACGCGCCGGAACAGATCGCGGCCCGTTTCGCCGAAATCAGCGACCGCGCCGGCGAGATCGTGCCGGAGATGGGCGCGGCCCAGGGCATGATCGAGCTGACCAAGGCGCAGGGTGCCTTGGGCGGCTGACGCCACCGCGCCTACGCTCGGCTCGCGGAGCCTCGCTGCTTGAGGCGCAAGGGCCTTGCCTTGACGCAGCGGCAGGCGCTTAGCGTAGAGGCAACGATGGGCTCAAGCAGCGAGCGACCGCGTCGCGAGCGGTAGCCCCCAAGGGAGAATGCCATGCGTGAAGCGGTGATCGTATCGACGGCCCGGACCCCGATCGGGCGCGCCTATCGCGGGGCGTTCAACGACACCGCGCCGCAGCAGCTGGGAGCGCACGCGGTCAAGCACGCCGTGGCCCGTGCCGGCGTCGATCCGGCCGAGATCGAGGACGTGGTCCTTGGGGCGGCTCTGCAGCAGGGCGGGACCGGCACCAATGTGGCGCGCCAGATCGCGCTCGCGGCCGGCCTGCCCTCCTCTGTCCCCGGCATGACCATCGACCGGCAGTGCGCCTCGGGCCTGATGGGCATCGCCACGGCGGCGAAACAGGTGGTGTTCGATCAGCAGAAGATGGCGGTCGGTGGCGGGCTGGAGTCGATCTCGCTCGTCCAGAACCAGCACATGAACCTGTACCGGATGAAGGATGAGGCGCTGCTGACGCTGTCGCCCCACATCTATATGTCGATGCTGGAGACGGCCGAGGTGGTGTCGCGCCGCTATGGCATCAGCCGCGACCGCCAGGACGAATATGCGCTTCAGTCCCAGCAGCGCACCGCCGCCGCCCAGGCCGAAGGGCGGCTGGACGCCGAGATCGTGCC
>NCEB01000011.1 GCA_002280475.1 Brevundimonas subvibrioides | reverse complement strand
CCAACGGGGGAGGATTTAGATGCTGAGCCGCACCGCAGAGAGCCTGTACTGGACCGGCCGCTACATGGAGCGCGCGGATTTCCTGGCGCGCATCCTGGAGGCCGCCGTGCGTCTGGCGGCCTTGCCCGCGCGCGACGGGGCGGCGGCGACCGCCTGGGCCAGCGCCATCGCCTCGGCGGGGGTGTCGCGCCAGTTCGCGGCCACGGCCCGCACGCCGTCCGAGAAGTCGGTGCGAGAATATCTGGCCTTCGCGCCGGACAACCCCAGTTCCATCCGCGCCTGCATCAACGCCGCCCGCACCAACGCCCGCTCGGTCCGCACCGCCCTGACCATCGAGTTGTGGGAGGCGATCAACGGGGCCTGGAACGGGCTGAATGACTTCGGCGAACCGACCAAGCGCGACGACTTCATCCGCTACCTGGAATGGGTGAAGGGGGTCAGCCTGGCGGTCGAAGGCGCCTCGTCGCGGACCATGCTGCGGAACGACGCCTACTGGTTCCTGAGGCTGGGCGGCGCGATCGAGCGGGCCGACAACACCGCCCGCCTGCTGGACGTGAAGTATCACCTGCTGCTGCCGGCCGGAGAGAGGGTCGGCGGTCAGCTCGACTATTTCCAGTGGACGACGCTGTTGAGGGAGGTCTCCGCCCTGACCGCCTATCGCTGGGTCTATCGGGAATCCGTGCGGCCCTGGCTGGTGGCCGACCTCTTGGTGCTGAACCGGCAGATGCCGCGGTCTCTGGCCAGCTGTCAGGCCATGATCGTCAGCTATCTGGAAAAGCTGGCGGCCGATTACGGTCGGCGCGGCCCGGCCCAGCGCCTGGCCTCGGCGCGGCTGACCCAGTTCAACGAGGCCAGGATCGAGGACATCTTCCAGTCGGGCCTGCACGAGTACATCCTGAGCTTTCTCAGCGAGAACAACAGCCTGGCCAGCGCCATCCACGACCAGTACCTGGTGTAGGCGGCATGGGTAGAACTCTTCTCACTCCCTCCGTCGTCCTCGGACTTGATCCGAGGACCAGACTTTCGGCACGCAGTGCAGAGGGGCGACGCACGCGCGTCGGATGGTACTTCCGAGGCGCTGAACGTCTGATCCTCGGGTCAAGCCCGAGGATGACGGGGGCGAACTGAACCATGCGCATCCGGATCGATCACGAAACCCGATATGCCTATGACCGAGCCGCGCGCTTCATCGTCCAGGTGCTGCGCCTGACGCCACGTTCGACCGAGAGCCAGCAGGTCCGCGACTGGCGGATCGAGACCGATGTCGACGCCCGCATTCGCCGCACCGAGGACGCGTTCGGTAACATCGTCCACACCCTCTACACCGAGCGACCGACGAGCGGCCTGATGGTGCGGGTGACCGGAGAGGTCGCCACTGTCGACACCGGGGGCGTCCTGAAGGGCACGCCCGAGCGCTTGTCGCCGCTGGTGTTCCTGCGCGAGACGACCCTGACCCATGCGGACGCCGCGCTGCGCGATCTGGCCGGGCGCGTGGGGCCGGGCGACGACCTGACCCGCCTGCACAGCCTGATGGGTCTGATCCACGCCGAGGTCGCCTTCATGGTCGGGGCCACCACGGCCGACCACACTGCGGCCGACGCCTGGGCCCAGCGCCAGGGCGTGTGCCAGGACCACGCCCAGATCTTCATCGCCTGCGCCCGCCGCCTTGGCATCCCCGCCCGCTATGTCTCCGGCCATCTGCACCGGACGGACGGCATCGTGGACCAGGAGGCCTCGCACGCATGGGCCGAAGGGTTCGTCGAGGGGCTCGGCTGGGTCGGCTTCGATCCGGCCAACGGCGTCTGTCCGACGGAACACTATGTCCGCGTCGCGTCCGGACTCGACGCGCTGGGCGCGGCGCCGATCCGGGGGACCAGCTACGGCGGCGGCCGCGAGAGCATGACGGTCGCGCTTCGTGTGCGCCACATGCAACAGACCCAGCAGCAACAGCAGCGACAGGGTTGGTCATGAACACGACGGGGGTCGTTCGTTCATCCGAATCTGTTAGCGTCCATGTTCCATTTGCGTGGGATGCCGGGTCGGGGCCCGGTCGTTCGATATGACCTACTGCGTCGGGATGCTGGTGAACGAGGGTCTGGCGATGATCGCCGACACCCGCACGAACGCCGGCGTGGACAACATCTCCTCCTACAAGAAGCTGCACGTCACCGAGGTGCCGGGCGAGCGGGTGATCGCCATCGCCACGGCGGGGAACCTGTCGGTGACCCAGATGGCCCTCTCGCAGGTGTCCAAGGGCATCAAGATGCCGGGCAGCGAGGAACTTGAAACGCTCGAGACCGCGCCCAGCCTGTTTCGCGCGGCCCAGATCTGTGGCCAGGCCCTGCAGCAGGTCCGCGCCGACATCTCGCCCTCGCCGGAAGCCGACGCCCTCAGGCTCAACGCCAGCATGCTTCTGGGCGGTCAGGTCAAGGGCGGCCAGCTGAGGCTGTACCTGATCTATTCGCTCGGCAACTTCATCGAGTGCGGCCCCGACACGCCCTATATGCAGATCGGCGAACTGAAGTACGGCAAACCCATTCTGGACCGGGCCCTGCGTCCCGACACGCCGATGTCCGAGGCGGTCAAGCTGGGACTGATCAGCTTCGACTCGACGATCCGGTCCAACATCGCGGTCGGTCCGCCGTTCGACATGATCGTCATCCCGCGCGATGGCCTGCACGGCGATCAGCGCCGGATCGAGGCGGACGATCCCTATTTCAGGGATCTGGGCCGTCGCTGGTCAGAGGCCCTGGCCGACGCGCACCGCGCCATGCCACCCCCGCCCTGGCTGGAAGAGCAGGCCCCCAGCCGGCCCAGCATCTCGGTCGTCGGCTAGTAGCCGCCGGCCCGGGCGATGCGCTCGGCGTGGAAGCCCGCGTCGCCCAGCAGTTCGTTGAGAACGCGAACCCGCTTCATGAACAGGCCGACGTCGTATTCGTCGGTCATGCCGACACCGCCATGCATCTGGACCGCCTCCTGCACCGCCAGTTCGGCGACGCGCCCGGCCTTGGCCTTGGCGACCGAGACGGCGAGGTCGGCTTTCTCCGTGCCCGCGTCGATGCGTTGGAGAGCGGCCAGCACCGCCGCCTTGGCGATCTCCAACTCCGTGAACAGATGGGCGGCGCGGTGCTGCAGGGCCTGGAACTCACCGATGGCTTTGCCGAACTGCTTGCGGGTTCGCAGGTATTCGACCGTGCTCAGAAAGGCCTGATCGCCCGCGCCGATCAGGCCGGCGGCGACGCAGGCCCGGCCCAGGTTCAGCGCGCTCTCCAGCGCCGCCTCGCCCCCGTCGACCGCGCCGAGAACGGCATCGGCGTCGACCTGGACGTCGGTCAGGGTCACGCGGGCGGCGTTGTGGGCGTCGACCATGACGGTGCGTTCGATCTCGACGCCGGAGGTCCTCGCGTCGATCAGGAACAGAGTGGTGCCGGCCCCGGTCTTGGCCGCGACGATCAGGGCATCGGCGATGTGACCATCCAGCACGAAGCCCTTGGCGCCGTTCAGTTTGAAGCCGTTGCCGCTGCGCTCGGCCGTCGTCGTGATGCGGGCGGGCTGGTGCTTGGGGCCTTCATCGACGGCGAGCGACAGGATGGCCTCGCCCGCCGCGATGCGGGGCAGCCAGGCCTGCTGATCGGCAGAGGCGGCGTCGGACAGGACGCGGGCGGCCAGCACGCTGGAGCCGAAGAAGGGCGAGGGCGTCAGGGTGCGCCCCAACGCCTCGGCCACCACGCCCGCCTCGACGGCGCCGAGGCCCGAGCCGCCGTGTTCCTCCGGGATGATCACGCCGGCGAAGCCCATCTCGCCGAACGCCCGCCACAGGTCGCGCGAGACGCCGTCGGCATCCTTGGAGTCACGCAGATGGCGCAGGTGAGAGATCGGCGCGTGCTCGGCCAGGAAGCCGTCGGCGGCGTCCTTCAGCATGGTCTGTTCTTCGGTCAGGATCAGGGGCATGTCGGTCTCGTTTCTCCCTCCCCTTCATGGGGAGGGTGGACGACGCGAAGCGTCGGACGGGTGGGGTGGTGCGGCGCCAGGCCCCACCCGGCGCTGCGCGCCACCCTCCCCATGAAGGGGAGGGAGAGGGTCGCTAAGCCCCCGGCAGTTGCAGCAGATGCTTGGCGATGATGTTCAGCTGGACCTCCGAGGTCCCACCCTCGATCGAGTTCGCCTTGGTCCGCAGCCAGTCGCGGGCGGCGGTGCCCTTCCGGGATCGATCGCTCTCCCATTCCAGCGCGTCCGAGCCGCCCGCCGCCATGGCCAGTTCGTGGCGGCGCTTGTTCAGCTCCGAGCCGTAGTATTTCAGCATCGAGGCGATGGCCGGCGAGACCTGCCTGGCCTTCACCTGATCCCCGACCCGCTCCATCGACAGGCGGAAGGCGGCGACGTCGATCTCCAGCTCGGCGATCCTGGCGCGCAGCATGGGCTCGTCGAGGCGGCCGGTCTCGTCCAGCCCGAGCGAGTCCACCGCGACCTGCCCCATCGGCCGGCCCATGTCGCCCATGGCCCCGATCATGGTCCGCTCGTGCGCCAGCAGAGCCTTGGCCACGTCCCAGCCCCGGTTCAGCGTCCCGACCAGGTTCTCCTTCTCGACCCGCACGTCGTCGAAGAAGGTCTCGCAGAACGGGCTCTTGCCGCTGATCAGGGTGATCGGCCGCGTCGTCACGCCCGGCGTGGCCATGTCGAACAGGACGAACGAAATGCCCAGATGCTTGGGGGCGTCCGGGTCGGTGCGGACCAGGCAGAAGATCCAGTCGGCCTGGTCGGCGTAGGAGGTCCAGACCTTCTGGCCGTTGACGATCCAGTGGTCGCCCCGGTCCTCGGCCCGGGTCTGGAGGCCCGCCAGATCGGACCCCGCGCCGGGCTCGGAATAGCCCTGGCACCAGCGGATCTCGCCGCGCACGATCTCGGGCAGGAACCGCTTCTTCTGCTCTTCCGTGCCGAACTGAAGAAGCGCCGGGCCCAGCATCCAGATGCCGAAGCTGGACAGCGGCGACTGGGCGTCGATCCGGCGCATCTCGCTGCCCAGAACCTTGGCCTGTTCGCGGGTCAGGCCACCGCCGCCGTATTCGGTCGGCCACTCCGGCGCGGTCCAGCCGCGTTCGCCCATGACCTCCATCCAGCGTTTGTGGGCGGGCGTCTTGAAGGTGGCGTTGCGACCGCCCCAGACGCGGTCCTCGTCATTGTCCAGCGGCCCCCGGCACTCGGCCGGGCAGTTCGCCTCCAGCCAGGCGCGCGTCTCGGCGCGGAAGGTCTCCAGATCGGTCATGCGTGTTCCCCGCGTTTCCTCTGAGTTCATTCTAGCAGGTTCCCGTCCTGACGTAGGGTCAGGGAATGGCACCCACCAACTCCGTCATCCTCGGGCTTGACCCGAGGATCGGATTGTCCGCCCGCTCGTGCGATCGAACTCGCGCACAGTCCGCCCAGCGTCTGATCCTCGGGTCAAGCCCGAGGATGACGGCGAAAATGGACGCGTCACTTCGTCGGCAGGAAGGGCGAGAAGGTGATGACGGTGAAGGTGTCGCGGATGTGGGGTCGGGTCTGCACCGACTTGGTCACGAAGGTGCCGATATCCATCTCTTTCGGCAGCTGGAACTTGGCCAGCAGGTCGTACTGGCCCGAGGTCGAATAGACCTCCGAGACGTTCTCGACATTGTCGACCATGTCGGCGGCGACATCGTTGGCGTGGCCCAGCTCGCATTTGATGAAGACGAAGATGGCGGTCATCATGGCAGGGCTCCCGGCGGTTCGGCAGCCAAGGTATCGGATGCGCGCGTGAGCGATAAGCCCCTGTCGGACCAAGAGCTGGAGGTCCAGTACGACAACCGCGGGGCCGTGCCCGACCACCCCGCCCTGATGGCCGAGTGGAAACGCCAGGCCGAGGCCGCCCGCGCCGCCCATCCGCCGTCCCTGCTGCGCTATGGTCCAGGCGAGCGCGAGGTGATGGACCTGTTCGAGGCCGGGCCGGACGCGCCGGTCGCGGTCTTCCTCCATGGCGGCTACTGGCAGGCGCTGGACAAGGACTGGTTCAGCGGCATCGCCCCGGCTCTTCTGGCTCATGGCGTGTCCTTGGCCGTGCCGTCCTATGACCTGTGCCCCTCCGTGCCCCTGTCGCGGATCGTCATGCAGATGCGCGACGCGACCGACCTGATCCGGTCGCGCAAGGGGGCGCGACCGATGGTGTTCGGTAATTCGGCGGGCGGGCATCTGGCGGCCTGTTTGCTGAGCGAGGGGCGGGCGTCGGCGGCCGTCGCGATATCCGGCGTGTTCGACCTCAGGCCTCTGGTGCCGACTTCGATCAACCGGGCTCTGCGGCTGAACACTCCGACGGCGGCGGCCTTGTCGCCCATCCTGTGGCCGGCCCCCAACGGCGGCGCGCCCGGCGGCACGGTGCTGGAGTGCGTCGTGGGGGCCGACGAGACAGCCGAGTTCGTGCGACAGTCGCGCGACATGGCCGCCGCCTGGGCAGGGCGAGGTGCCGAAACGCGCTTTGAGGCCTTGGCGGGATTGAACCATTTCACGGTGCTGTCGCCCCTGACCGATGCCGACAGCGACCTGGTCAGACGCATCGTCGACCTGACAAAGGGCTGACGCCTCTCGCAATCGCGAAGAGCAAACGCCACTATAGGCTCCGGACGGATCGGAACGACGGGGCGAAGATGGCGGAACCGACGGGAATGGGGCTGGGTCACGCTGTCGCGCTGCTGGCCGCGGCGGTGGTCGCCGTGCCGTTGTTCAAGCGGTTCGGACTGGGGGCCGTCCTGGGTTATCTGGCGGCCGGCCTGATCATCGGCCCCTTTGGGGTCGGAATGATCCAGGACGCGGAGTCCATATTGCACGTCGCCGAACTGGGCGTCGTCATGTTCCTGTTCCTCATCGGGCTGGAGATGCGGCCCGCGCGTCTGTGGAGCCTGAGGAAGGACATCTTCGGCCTGGGCGCGCTTCAGGTCGCGGTCTGCGCCACCTTGCTGACCGCCGCCGTCGCCGCCTTCGGCCAGCCCTGGTATGTCGCCCTGATCATCGGCTCCGGCTTCGCCCTGTCGTCGACCGCCATTGTCATGCAGCTGCTGGAGGAGCGCAACGAGAACAACGAGTCGGACGGCCAGCGTGTCGTCTCGATCCTGTTGTTCGAGGACCTGGCCATCGTGCCCCTGCTCGCCGTGGTGGCGGTGCTGGCGGGTCTGTTCGGCACGACCATCGAGAACCCTCAGCCGATCTGGATGACCATCGGCTTCGCCGTGGCGGCGGTGGCCGCCGTCTATGTGATCGGGCGATGGGCGCTGAACCCGGCGTTCCGGCTGCTGGCGCGCTATGGCGGTCGCGAGGTGATGACGGCGGGCGCGCTGCTGGTCGTGCTGGGGGCGGCCTGGGCCATGGACCTGGGCGGTCTGTCGATGGCGATGGGCGCGTTCCTGGCGGGCGTGCTGCTGTCGGAATCGACCTTCCGTAACCAGCTGGAAGCGGACGTCGAGCCCTTCCGGGGCATCCTTCTGGGGCTGTTCTTCCTCAGCGTCGGAATGTCGCTGGACCTCGGCGTGGTCGCGGTCGACTGGCCGATCGTCCTGGCGGCGGTGGTCGCCTCCATGACAGCCAAGATGGCGGGGGTGTACGGCGTCGCCCGGATCATGAAGGCGCCCCACCACGAGGCGATCAAGCGCGCGGCCTTGATGGGAGAAGGCGGCGAATTCGCTTTCGTCCTGTACGCCGCCGCCCTGGCCGGGGGCCTGTTCGACCCGCGCACCGCCGCCATCGCCTCGGCCGTGGTCATCGTGTCTATGGCCCTGACGCCCGTCCGCATGTTGATCGTCGATCGGCTGAGGTCGCGCGAGACGGTCTCGCTGGATGGCGTCGAGCACGCGCGCGATCTGAAGGAGCGGGTCCTGATCATCGGCTTCGGCCGCTTCGCCCAGGTGGTGTCCCAGCCCCTGCTGGCGCGCGACGTGGACGTCTCGATCGTCGACATCGACGTCGACATGATCAAGGCGGCGGGCAATTTCGGCTTCAAGGTCTATTACGGCGACGGCCAGAGGCTGGACGTGCTGCGGGCCTCCGGGGCAGCCGAGGCGGAGACCATTCTGGTCTGTGTCGACAAGCCCGAGGCCGCGGACCGCATCGTTGAGATCGTCAAGGCCGAGTTCCCCCTGACCAAGCTGTTCGTGCGCGCCTACGACCGCGGTCACTCGATCAGGCTGATCGAGGCCGGCGTCGAGTATCACATCCGCGAGACGTTCGAATCCGCGCTGAAGTTCGGCGAGCACGTCCTGATCGACCTGGGGTTCCACGCCGCGGACGTCGCCGAAACGATCGAGGACGTGCGCCGCCGCGACGCCGAACGGCTGACGCTGCAGGTCACCGGTGGCCTGACCGCCGGACGCGGCCTGATGCGCGGCAATGCCGTGACGCCGACGCCGGAGCCTTACGTCAAGCCGCGTCGCGAGGGTCAGGCCTTGAACGAGGAGGCGGCCGAAGCGCTGGACGAGGAACCGGCCCGCGAAACGGTCTGAGGCATACCGGCAACACTCGGCCACCGACGCTCTCCGTTTCCGTCCGAACGCGGAACGCGGGTGCGGGGTTGGTCATTGTGGAGCCTCAGAGAGGTTCGTCATGTCCCCCAAGCCCCCCAGCAAACCCGACCTGCGTCTCGTCGCCGAGTCGGAGGTCTATGATCTGATGAAGCCACCGGCCACCACGGCCGAGCGGGTCAAACGCCTGCAGCAGGAGGCGCGGGCCCTGGCGCTGGAGGAGGTCGAAGGGCTGGAACGGCTGCTGGCCGAAGCCGCGGCCAAGGCGCGCGAGATCGCCGAGGGCGGCGACGCCTATCCGGTCGGCGCGCGCGAGATCGCCTCTCGCCTCGCCGAAGACCTGCCGATGAAGGCCGAGACCATCAAGGCGATCGTGTCTCGCTCGCACTGATTCGACGCATCCGGATTCCCCCGTTAACCGTATTATGCACGGGCCCGACGCTGGGAGTCGGGCGGGGAGGCAATCATGACAAACGCACAGTTGGCGGTCGTTCGTCCGACGTTTGAAACCGAGGAGACAGCGTCGTCTCACGGCGACCGGGTCCGCGCCCTGCAGGCCGAGACCCTGGCGGTGACCCATGACCACATCACGGCTCTGGCCGAGGCCATCGAGCGCATGACGGTGCTGGCCGACGAGATCGCCGTCGGCGGCGCGACCTATCCGCAATCGGTCAAGGACATCGCCCGCCGCCTGAGCCAGGAGGCGCCGGTCGCCAGTCGGACGCTACGCGCGACCCTCACGCGCTTTTGATCCGGTGACCGTCCCTTCCGAGCGCCGCCGGATGCGGTTGGCGAGCCGGAACAGCAGCACCGCCAGCACGATCATCAGGACCGGCACCAGGACGGGGGCCAGGAACGCCAGCACCACCATTAGGAAGCTGAGCAGGTCCTCGATCAGCGACAGGACTGGATTGCCGATGCCGCCCGTGGTCGCCGTGGACGTCAGCCGGGCTCCGCCCTGTGCCGCGTTGAAGGCCATGGCCGCCGGGGCCCCGACGATCACGCCCGCGATGGCCGCCGTGGTCGGGTCGACACCGGCGAAGACGCTGCCGGCCGCGACCGCCCCCGCCACCGGCCGGGTGAAGGCCCCCAATACGTTCAGGCCGTGATCGACCACGGGGATCTTGTCGCCGGTGAACTCCACCACCGCGGCGGTTCCCAGGGCGGCGATGGCGGGCCAGTCCGCCAGCCACGCCATCCGGTCGTTCAGTTCGATCCCGAACAGGCCGAAATGCGCCGCCAGCGACAGCATCAGCAGCGGCAGGAAGGTTCTCAGACCCGTCGCCGAGGCGAGGCCGAGCCCCAGCAGCGCGGGCAGAATCCAGGTCTGGAAAGGCTCTGCCGCGTCGGTCAGGCCGTTCAGCTCGATCGGTCCCATCTTGGTCTCCCCGGTGTCGTCCCTCGCATAATGCCCCGGAACCGCTCGCGGGTCCGCCGTCTTCTTCAGGGGCAGCCCCAAGGAGAGCCACCATGGACGACCGTTTCACCGCACGCGCCGAAGATATCGGCGACCAGGAGCGCGACATCCAGGCGGGCATAGATTCCAAGGCCGGTTCCGGCGGCGACGATGACGACACGGGCGCGGTCCAGGCCGGAGCCCGCCGTTACCCCGAGCCCCCCTTTCCAGAACAGCACCAGAGGAAGCCTGGCGACGAGGCCGCGCTGGATCCCGCGCCGATGTACGACGCACCGTTCTGGAAGGGCTCGGGCAAGCTGGAGGGGTTCGCCGCCATCGTCACCGGCGCGGACTCGGGCATCGGCCGGGGCGTCGCCGTGCTGTTCGCGCGCGAGGGCTGCGACGTCGCCATCTGCCATCTGGACGAGGACGCGGACGCCCAGGAGACGAAGCGCGCGGTCGAAGCCGAGGGTCGCCGCGCCATCGTGCTGAAGGGCGACGTCGCCGACCCCGCCTTCTCGGAAATGGCCGTGGCCGAGACGATCCAGGCGTTCGGCCGGCTGGACGTCGTCGTGCCCAACGCGGCCTTTCAGCAGCACGTCGAGGCGTTCGAGGATCTGACCTTCGAGCAGTTCGACCGGACGATGAAGACCAACCTCTATGGCTATTTCAACCTGGTGAAGGCGGCGGTGCCCCACCTGAAGTCCGGCGGGTCGATCGTGATGACCGGGTCGGTGACCGGCATCATGGGCAACGGGAACCTGCTGGACTACTCCCTCACCAAGGGGGGCATCCACGCCTTCGCCCGGTCGCTGGGCACCCATCTGGCGCCGCGCGGCATTCGTGTGAACGTCGTGGCGCCCGGGCCCGTCTGGACGCCGCTGAATCCGGCCGACCGACAGGCGGACAAGGTCGCCCGGTTCGGCGCGCAGACCGTGATGAAGCGCCCGGCCCAGCCGGAAGAGATCGCGCCCGCTTACGTCTTCCTGGCGTCGCCCCAGATGTCGAGCTTCATCACCGGCGAGGTCCTGCCCATCATCGGCGGCTATAACGGCGGTTAGAGAGGGGGCGGCTCGGCGAGAACGTCGGCCTGATCCGGGTGCCGTTTGAACCAGGCGACGGCGTATCCGCAGATCGGGATCAGTCGCGTGCCCTCGCGCCGGGCGTGGTCGGCCAAGCTCTGCATGAACTGCCCCGACGCCCCCGTGCCGCGCAGTTCCGGCTCGGCCTCGACGTGCAGGATGGCGCGCGCGGCGCCCCGCGTCGCGTAGTCGGCCCAGACGCAGCGCAGCGTGCCGTCAGCGTCGGCGAACCCCTGTTCGTAACGATGCCTGGCCGTGACGTCGCGAAAGTCGCTCATGCGGAATGTCCCTGGGTGTGAGCCCTCGACAACCCCGGGACCCTGCCGCCGTTCCGTATGGCGACGCGCGGTCGCAGCCGTCGGCGATCAGGCCGGGCGGTCCTGCAACAGATTGATGATCCCCAGCACGCTCTTCACCGTGAACCAGACGCTGAGCAGGAACCACAGCAGCCAGAACACGATGGCCAGCGGGATCAGGATAACCGTGACCGCACTGAGCGCGATCAGCACCCACAGGGCGATGGTCCACCAGAAGACCGACCAGAACAGCGCGATCTGGGCGTCCATGTGCTGGCGCGCGACGCCGGTGGCCGACCCCCGCGCGGCATAGGCGACGACGAGGCCGACCAGAACGAGCACATTGGCCGATGGGATCGACAGGACATACAGACCCCAGGCGATCAGGGCGGCGGGCTTGCCCTCGCTGTCGAGGCCGGACTGCAGGCGGGGCTGGGGCGTGTCGGTCATGGGTCGCTCCGGATCAGATCAGCCAGCCGCGCGGGTTGGGCATGGCGCGCCCGGCCTTCAGCTTCAGAACGCCCGCGGCCCCCCGAAGGATCAACCAGACCGCCAGGGCGAAAAGAACGAAGACGCCCAGTCCCACCACCACCAGAATGGCGCCGGCCAGGGCCACGACCCCTCCTGCCCAAAGTGTGCGTTGCTGGAACACGAAATGGCTGGCGGCGACGTCGCCGGTGGGGCCCGCTCGGCCGGTGACGGCCAGAAGAGCGATGACCGCCGAAACGCCCAGGGTCGGCACGGCGAACAGGATCAGGGCGTAGACGGAGTAGAGGCCGCTGGCGCCCTCGATCTCGGCGGGGGCGTCGCGTCGGGCTCCGGATCCGGCATAGGCGGCGGGCCGCGGCGTCTCGCGCGCCCAGGCGGGGGTCGGATCGACCGCGGGCTGCGCGGGGTGGGGCTCAGGAACTTCGGCGGAGACGGGTTCAGGCGTCGCGGCGCGTTCCGGCGTTTCGGGCTCAGGGGCCGGGAATAGCTCGGGTTCAGGCTCGGGTTCGGGCGGCGTCGGCAGGGCGGGAGGCGTCACCTCGCGCGGTCGACCGGCCAGGGACGCCGGCGAGGCGAAGCCCACGGCCTCGTCCATGTCGGGCTCTGGCTGCGCGGCGTCTGGCGCTTTCGGATCGCCGGGTTCGGCCATCGGGGCTCCTCTAAGGTCAGGGTGCGACAATGGCGGGCGGGCCGACGCGAGGCAAGCCGTGGCTTAGGGTGTCAGGTCGTTGATCGTCAGGTCGGGGCGGTCCATCCAGCCCCCCGCCATCCAGCCGCGCTCGGCCGCGCTGAGGGTCTCGCCCACCACGATGGTGTTGGTCGGCGTCTCTTCCAGCGCCAGTTCGATGCAGCGGTAGGCCGAATTTTCCGCCGTCAGGATCGCGTCGATCTTGCGCCGCAGGGCGATGGCGAAGGCCTCGGTCGTCGGGTCGCCGTCGAAGACCATGATCTGGTTCAGACGCTGCGGCTCGTGCGTGCGGAACCAGTCCAGCAGGGGGTCGGCCGCCCCGACCTGAAACGCATGATCGACCGCCCCGTCGATGAAGCCGTGCCAGCGCGTCTTCAGGCTCTCGAACGAGGCGACGTAGTTCGAGCCGCCGAAGTCCATCTGCGCGTCGGTGGCCAGGGTCACGGTCACGAACTCGTTGTGGCCGTGCGGCACGGCGCAGCGCGAACCCGCGTCCGCCAGCAGACGGTGGGCCATGGAAAATCGGCGGGTGAAACGGACCTGGGGCATGAGCGGGCGGTATTTCGGCCTTCGGACCCGGAATGGCAAGGTCAGTGAAAGTCGCGCGACCCGGGCAGGACCCGCACGTCGCGCGGATGGCGGCCCCTGGACGGTGCGTGGGCCGAGCCCGGCGCGGTCTGGGCCGACAGGTCGCCCAGCATCGGCGTCCAGTCGATCAGGTCCTCGACCACCAGATGGGTCACCCCTTCTTCGGACCGTTGCACGCGCCCGGTGGCCAGCACCATGCGCGCGCCCATGGCCACGGGACGCAGCCGCTCGAACACGTCGGGCCAGACCACCAGATTGGCGACCGCCGTCTCGTCCTCCAGCGTCAGGAACACCACCCCCTTGGCCGAGCCCGGACGTTGCCGCACCAGGACGACACCACCGATCGTCACGCGGCGATTGTCCCGGGCGACCTTGTAGGCCTCCGCCGTGATCGCCCCGGCCTTCGTCAGCCGCTCACGCAGATAGGCGACCGGGTGCCCTTTCAGCGACAGGCGGATGGACTGATAGTCGCCGACGACTTCTTCCGCCTCGGTCAGGCGGGGCAGGGCGGCGGGGGGCGATCCGTCTGCCTCGTCCAGCCCCATGGCCTCGAACAGGGGGGCGCTGGAGGCCAGGGGCGCGCCCTTGGCCGCCCACATCCCCTGGCGCCGCGACAGCTCCAGCGAGCCATAGGCGTCGGCCTCCGCCAGCCGATCCAGGGCTGCGGGCGGCAGGGCGGTGCGGCGGCGCAAATCCTCCAGATCGTGGAACGGGGCGGCCTCGCGTGCGACGACGATGGCCTGGGCCCAGACTTCGCGAAAGCCGTCGATGGCGCGCATCCCCAGCCGCAGGGCGTGTTGGGCCTCTCCCGGCCGGTGTTCCAGATGGGCGTCCCAGCCGCTGGCGTTGACGTCGGGATGGCGCACCTCGACGCCGTGCTCGCGCGCGTCGCGGACCAGCTGGGCCGGGGCGTAGAAGCCCATCGGCTGGCTGTTCAGCAGGGCGGCGGTGAACACGTCCGGATAAAAGCATTTCACCCAGGACGAGATGTAGACCAGGTGGGCGAAGGAGCAGGCGTGGCTCTCGGGAAAGCCGTATTCGCCGAACCCCTTGATCTGGGCGAAGCACCTCTGGGCGAACTCGGGATCATAGCCCCGGTCGATCATCCGGCCGACCATCATGGTCTCGTAGTGGCCGATGGTGCCCATGTGGCGGAAGGTGGCCATGGCGCGGCGCAGGCCGTTGGCCTCGTTGCCGGTGAACTTCGCCGCGTCCATGGCGATGCGCATGGCCTGTTCCTGAAACAGGGGCACGCCCAGGGTCTTGTGCAGAATCAGCCGCAGCTCGTCGGGGCTGCCGTGCTCGGCCGCCGGATGCGGATAGTCGATGTCGAAGGGGAGCCCGGCGGCTTCCGCCGCCCTGCGCTCGGCCCGGCGCTTCAGATAGGGATGGACCATGTCGCCCTGGATCGGACCGGGCCGCACGATCGCCACCTGGACCACCAGGTCGTAGAACACGCGGCTCGACCTGGAAGACGCCCAGCGAGTCGCCCTGGCACAGCATGTCGTAGACGGCGGGCACCTCGCGCGGGACCGTGGCCAGGGTCAGGGCCCGGCCATAGTCGGCCGCGATCATGCGAAACGCCCGCTTCAGCGCCGTCAGCATGCCCAGCGCCAGCACATCGACCTTCATCAGCTTCAGATGGTCGATGTCGTCCTTGTCCCATTCGATGAAGGTCCGGTCCGCCATGGCCGCGTTGCCGATGGGCACGATCTCGCAGAGCGGCTCCTGGCTCAGGACGAAGCCGCCGACGTGCTGGGACAGGTGGCGGGGGAACTGGATCAGCTCGGCGGTCAGATCCAGCGCCAGCTTCATGCGTGGGTCGTCGCGGCGGACGCCCGCCCGGTCGACGTGTTCGTCCTTCACCTCGGCCCCGTAGGAGCCCCAGACGGTGTCGGCCAGACGGGCGGTCACGTCCTCGGTCAGGCCCAGGGCCTTGCCCACGTCGCGGATGGCCGAGCGTGGCCGATAGTGGATGATGGTGGCGACGATGCCGGCCCGGTCGCGGCCATAGCGGCGATAGACGTACTGCATCACCTCCTCGCGCCGCTCGTGCTCGAAATCGACGTCGATGTCGGGCGGCTCGGAGCGTTCGGACGAGATGAACCGCTCGATCAGCATGTCCTGAGAGGTCGGGTCGACGTTGGTGACGCCGAGGCAGAAGCAGATGACCGAGTTCGCCGCCGAGCCCCGGCCCTGACACAGGATGTCGCGATCGGGATGCCGCGCCCAGGCGACGATGTCGTTCACGGTCAGGAAATAGGGGGCATAGTTCAGCTCCCGCACCAGCCTCAGTTCCTTGACGATGGTCCGGCGCACCTTGGTCGACACGCCGTCGGGAAAGGCCCGCCGCGCGCCCTGAAAGGTCAGGCGGATCAGCCACCGCTGAGGCGACCAGCCGGCGGGCACGGGTTCGTCCGGGTACTGATAACTGAGCTCGCGCAGGGAGAAGGTGCAGGCGCGCGCCACCTCCATGGTCCGCTCCAGCGCCGCCTCGTGGCCCCGGAACAGGCGCGCCATCTGCCTGGGCGGTTTCAGATGGCGTTCGGCATTGGCCTGGAGCCGCAGGGCGGCCGCGTCGATGGTGGTCTTCTCGCGGATGCAGGTCAGGACGTCCTGCAGCATGCGCCGCTCGGGGTGGTGATACAGGACGGCGTTGGTCGCGATCAGGGGCGCGCCCGTCCGCTCGGCCAGGGCCGCCAGCCGGTTCAGCCGCGCCCGGTCGCCCCCGCGCCACAGGGGCTGGGCGGCCAGATACAGGGTGTCGGGCCAGGCGGTGCGCCAGGCCCGCAGCCGGGCCTCGAAGGCGGCGTCGGGCGTCTCGGGCGCGACGGCGAGGGCGATCATGCCCTGTCCAAATGATGCCGCCTGATCGAAGGTCAGCCGCGTCTCACCCTTGGTGATGCGGTCTTCCGCGTCCGGGGGCGAGGTTGCCGTCTCCTCCCCGTCGCCCGCTCGGGCGATGGGGAGGTGGCAGTTCGCCCCTTGGCGAACTGACGGAGGGGGCGACTCCGTCGGTGGGACAAGGGCTGCATCTCGCTCGCGGCGATAGACCCCCAGGTCCACCACCGCCTCGGCCCCCTCGTCACGGCGCGAAGGCGCGCCGCGCCACTCCCCCATCGCCGGAGCCGACGGGGGAGAGACCTCGATCTCGCTCTTGCCGATCGTCAACAGTCTGCACAGACGACCATAGGCGGCGCGGTCCCTGGGAAAGACGATCAGCTCGGTCCCGTCCAGAAACCCCAGCCGCGCCCCGACCACCAATCGCACGTCGTGATCCTCGGCCCCGATCAGGGCGCGGACCATGCCGGCCAGGGTGTTGCGATCCGCCACCCCCACCGCCGCCAGACCCAGGGCGCGCGCCTGCATCATCAGCTCGCCGGGATGCGACGCCCCCTCCAGGAAGCTGAAGTTGCTCATGGCGCCGAGCTCGGCGTACTCGCCGGACCAGTCCGTCACGGGAACATCCCGTGCATCCACCAGGACGGCGCGCGCTCGTCCGGGGCACCGGTGTATTCCGGGCCGTACAGCCCTTCGCGGAACAGCCAGTAGCGCAGGCCCTGGTCGTCCTCGATCCGGTAATAGTCGCGCGTGCGCGCCGCGCGGCCGCCGGCGGGTCGCCACCATTCCGGCGACAGGCGCTCGGGCCCGTCGGCGCGCGAGACGCGGCGGGTCACGCGCCGCCAGGTGAAGCGGGCGGGCGCGCCGTCGGGCAGTTCGGCGATGGCCTCCACCGGCTCGGGCGGATCCAGCAGCATCAGGGGGCGGGCGCGACCGTGGTCGAGGGGGCCTTCGGGCGGGGGCGGGGCCTTGGCCAGCGCCGGTCGCCAGCGTTCGGCGCGCTCGGGCAGCCACGACCCGGCGGGCGAGGCGACGCGCACGGCGTCCTCGCCCAACCGCGCCGACAGACGGTCGATCAGGGCCGCCAGACCTTCGGCCTGAAGGGCGGCGGCCTCCTGTCCCATCTCGACCTGATGCGCGCTCAGGGGCTCGGCGACCTCGGCCGACAGCATCAGGGCGTCGATGCCGAAGCCGGGGTCGATGCGGTCGATGCCGGTCTCGCGAAACAGCCTCATCCAGACGGAAGACTCCCGGGAGGCGCGCCCCATGCGGACCGATACCTCGCCCGCGCGGCCATCCACGCGAAAGGCGGTCAGGGTCAGGATCCGCGCGCCCTGGCCGTCCCGCTCCAGCGACCGCGACAGGGCCTCGGCGAGACCGGGCAGCCGCGCCTCGATCCCGGCGGTGTCGGTCAGGGGCTCGGCATAGGCCTCCCAGCCGCGATATTTCGCCGGGGCGCGCACGGGGATCAGGGCCTCGGCCGTCAGACCCAGGGCCTGATCGAGCCGCCGGACCAGACCGGCTCCGTCGGCGTCGCGGAAGCGGCGGGCCAGCCCGGCGCGCGGCATGGGATAGAGGTCGCCGATGGTCTTGAGCCCGAACCGCCGCGCCTGACGCAGGGTCGCCGCGTCGATTCGCAGGGCCTCGACGGCTAAGGGGGCCAGCAGGGCGCGGACGTCCTCGCCCGCGATCCGTCCGGTGGTGCCCCAGCGCGCCAGGGCCCAGGCCGCGCCGGGCGTGGGCGCGATGGCGGCGCGCGCGCGGGCCCCGGCACCCGCCAGCCGCCGCTCGATCTGGGCGATCAGGGCCGCCTCGCCGCCGAACAGATGGGCCGCGCCCGTGACGTCGAGGAACAGCCCCTCCAGCCCGCCCCCGGATGGATCGAGGCTGACCGAGGGCGACCACCGCTCGGCCCAGACGGCCAGCGCCTCCAGCGCCCTGGCATCGGCTTCCGGATCGGCGGGGCGGCAATCAAGATTCGGGATCATGGCGAGCGCATCGGCCTGGGTCTGGCCCCGCGACAGGCCCAGCCCCCGGGCGGCCGGGTTCAGGGCGTGGAGGATCGCCCCTCGCGCTGTCTTCAGGATCAAGGCGACAGGTTTCTCTTCCTCTCGCTCATCCCCGCGAAAGCGGGGACCCAGTGCTTTGGGCGATCGGTCTTTCGAGTTTGATGCTTCGCCAATCCCAGCCACCCTGTCCCCGCGAAAGGACTGGGTCTCCGCTTTCGCGGGGATGAGCGGAGACTTTTTTTCAGGCTGCGTGTGACCGGCCGACCGGGCCATGACCGTGACCGGCCAGTCGATCAGCCAGACGGAGACGATGCGTCTCATCGTCCACCTCCAGCATCCAGAGGCCGGGCCGCTCGCCCCGGCTGCGGGTCAGTTCGGCGCTCAGGCGCAGGGGTCCCGGCGCGCGGACATCGTCGGCGTCGCCTTCGCTGGCCACCGAGGCGACGCGCCAGCGCCGCCGCGCCGCCGACAGGTCGCCCGTCCGGGTGCGCAACAGGACCCCCGCCGACCCGCCGTCGCGCGCGGCGAACTCCAGCCGCCGCGTCTGTGTCAGGTCCGCCCCGTCCACCGCCCCCAGCACCAGGGCCAGTCCCCCCGATCGCAGCGCCTGTTCCATGGCCCACAGGGCCTCGGCCTGGGTGCGGCCGATCATCAGGATGAGGTCGCGTCCACCGCACAGACTTCGCCGGCCCGGGCCATAGGGACGGCCGTGCTCCTTGAGCCAGGCCCGCGTCACGGCCAGTCCGACGCCTCGCCGATCCTCCTGGCGCGCGCGGGCCAGGGCGAAGGCCAGGGTGGTGGCCATGTCGCGCGGACCCGCCACGCACGTCTCTTCCAGCCCCGTCGACAGGTCGGTCAAGGGCGGCGGAACGGGGGATGACAGGGGCTCAATGGACGGGGTCATGGCGATCGGAAAGCTGGATGTTCATTATTTGTTCCAGCTTCAACCAGAGTCAAACGCGAATCGTCACGCTTGCTGAATCCCCACCGTCATTCTCGGACTTGATACGAGGATCGGACTGTCCGCGACCTGGAAACAGGAATGACGCTGGATCCTGCCACGCATCTCCGCATGAGCCGTCCTGCATCCGATCCTCGGATCAAGTCCGAGGATGACGGGCCGGGTTTTCCTAGGCCGCCTGGGCCTGCTGCATTTCGGCCGGACGCCGCACGGGAATGTCGAAGCTGACCGTCGTGCCCGCGCCCGGCTCGCTTTCCAGCAGCATCTGTCCACCATGCAATTCGATCAGCGACTTGGTCAGGGCCAGGCCCAGTCCCGTGCCCTGGGTCGTCTTGGAATGCTGGCCCTCGACCTGTTCGAACGGCTGGGCCAGGCGGCTCAGGTCGTCGGCCGCGATGCCGATGCCGGTGTCGGACACCGCGATCCGCACCCGATCGAACTCCACCGCCTTGACCGAGACGGTGATGGAGCCGCCCTCGGGCGTGAACTTCACGGCGTTGGAGATCAGGTTCAGCATCACCTGTTTCAGCCCGCGATAGTCGGCCTCGACCTCAGGAAGGTCGGCGGTCTCCAGCGTCAGCGACAGACCCGAATCCTGCGCCTTTCCACGCATCAGACGGATGGCGTCCTCGCACACTTCGGTCAGATCGACCGGTTCATAGTGCAGGGTCATCTTGCCGGCCTCGATCTTGGCCATGTCGAGGATGTCGTTGATCAGGCTGAGCAGGTGCTGTCCCGACTTCAGGATGTCGCCCGCATAGCCCTTGTAGCGGGCGTCGCCGAGCGGCCCGAACATCTCGCCGGCCATGATCTCGGAGAAGCCGTTGATGGCGTTCAGCGGCGTGCGCAGTTCGTGGGACATATTGGCCAGGAACTCGGACTTGGCCTGGTTGGCGGCCTCGGCCCGCGTCATGGCGATTTCGTATTTGCGGGCCAGCAGGCTGAGCTTTTCCTGGCTGGTCTCCAGCTGGTCCACGGTGGCGCGCAGCGAGTTCGCCGCCTTCTGGCGTTCCAGCTCCTGACGGCGGATGGCGGTGACGTCGGCGGCCGTCACGACCGTCCCGCCGTCGCCGGTGAACCGTTCGCTGAGTTGCAGCACCCGGCCGTCGTGCAGTTCGACCTCGCGCGCGCCGGCCCGACCCTCGGCGGACGGCCGGTCCGCCTTGATCGCCAGCGCGGCGATGCGGTTCAGTTCGTCCTTGGCGGCCCCCTTCTTCAGGGCGTCATCGGTGAAGCCGAAGGCGTCCTTGAACCCCGCATTGGACAGGATCAGCCGGCCGTTGCGGTCGAACAGGGCGAAGGCGTCGGTGACGCTCTCGATGCCATCGCGCAGCCGGTTCTCGGCGGACTGGGCCTGGGCCTTGGCGCGACGGGCCTCGGTGATGTCCAGCGCGACCCCCATGATCATGGAAAAGCCGTTCTCCCCGCGCCGGCCCCGGGCCTGCCCCCGCGCGTCGATCCAGCGCGCGCCGCCCTCCACCGCAACGGGAAAGGTCACCTCGAACGCGCCAAACGTCGCGGCCTGCAGCAGGGCATGCTGCACCAGGTCGCGATAGCGGGGGTGGATACGCTCCATCACCGTCTCGCTGGAGACCGTGCCGCCTTCGGTCAGGCCCAGCAGTTCAGCCATGTAATCGGACACGATGACCTCCTCGGCCTCGGTGTCCCACTCCCAAACGCCACAACGCGCGGCCTCGACGGCGACGCGGAAGCGGTGCTCGGTCTCGGCCCAGGCCTTGGTGGCGCGATGTTGTCGCCACCGCTGCATCAGGGCCAGGCCCAGGACCAGCAATCCCAGGCCCAGGGGCGCGACCAGGATCCACAGGTCGCTGATGACCGCCGCCGCTCCGGCGCTCTGGGGTCGCCAGGCCACGGCCTGGAGCCCCGTGGTGCCGACGGGCGCGGCCATGGCTTCCAGGGCCCGCTCGCTGGATAGTTCGACCTCGAGCGGTTTTCCCGCCTCGACCAGGGTCGACAGATCGATGCCCAGCCGGTCCTTGAGGTCCCGTTCGCCGTCGGCCGCCAGAACGCCATGGGCGGGCGACACGATCAGCAATCGACCCCGCGCCTCGACCGGGGTGGGCGTGCGCGCGACGACCTGGCCCGCGCCCGTTTCGACACGGGTGATGACGGCCGATCGGTCCGCCGAAGGGAGCGGGCCCGTCAGGTCGGGTGCGGTCATCGTCGCGAAGTCGTCCGGCGCGCCGCCCTGGACCGCGACGGCGGCGCCGGCGGCGTCCAGGACGGCGAAACCGCTGGCGGGGGCCAGACGCCGGGCGACCTCCACGGCGTCCAGCGGGCGGTCCGGACGGGCGTTCAGCGCCTGGGCAGCGGCGTCGAGCGACAGACGGGCCGTGGCCAGGTCAGCCTCCATTCGCGCCGCGCCCAGTTCAGCTTCGCGCGAAAGGGCCTGTTCGCGCAGCACCGCCGCTTCTCGCGCGGGCCGGGTGCTTTCGCGGGCGAACAGGACGACATAGAGGGCGAGGCCGAGGGTCAGCGCCAGCACGGTGATCCGGGCCCAGGACGGCAGGGCCGGAGCGGTGTCCGCGGCCCTTCGGCCCGGATGCTGGATGCGGCGCTCGCTGCCCCGCAAGGCGCTCTCCCGGACTGTTCGCGGCGTCGCGACCCGGCAGACCGGAGCGTACGCTGAGCGATTCGACGACGCCCCGGAATCTAGGCTGCGTCGCGGAATCCTGTCGAGACTTGGTTAACGAAACCTGTTCAAGGGCTCAGGCGGCGACGCGAGCGGTTGATGGGGCTGTCGACGCCGGAGCCGTGGGAGACTGGACCTCGCCTGGGGGTGTCAGCGTCTGGGTCACGGTCTTGAGGACGTCGCGGGCCTCGCGTGCCAGGGCCAGGGTCTCCGGCGGGGCGTCCTCAGGGCATTCAAAGACCGTGTCGACCAGCCGCTGGGCCAGGGCCATCAACCTGGGCGCGGCGACCAGAAGCCGGGCCTGGAACTCGATCCGCTGGGGGTCGCGGTCGTACTCGGCGCCGGGCACGCGCCAGCCACCCCAGTCCGCCTGATCGGTGACGACCACCGGATAGGTGCCGGGATAGGGGTGGTGCGGCGTATCCTCGGCGGACTGCCACTTGTTGCGGGCCCGCAACAGCCGCCAGCCGCCCAGATCCGCGCCGGCCTCGTCCTCCGCCGGCAGCATGAGTTCGGAGCTCTGGAACTCGCGTCCCAGGCCGACGTCATAGGTCACGCGCACCGGCTCGTCGAAGCCCTTGGCCCAGACCGGCTGGACCTTTTCGACATGGGCCCAGGCGCCGACGCACTCGACCCAGACCTTCTGGCCCTTCTGGAATTGCGCGCGCGCCATCGAGACCCTCGTGATTGGACCCCCCATCCTTGCGGTCGGCGCGTTGACACCGGGTTCGCGGACAGGGTGAAGACGGATTAACCATCTGCTCACGCGTTCAGCGTGTCGTCGCGCGGTCGCGAAGCCTGGCCGTTCATCTCGCTGAACGCCGGACAACGGCGGCCTCAGAGGCCTGTCAGCTTCACCGTGTTCTTCTTCGGTCGTCGGCCCTATCCCCGGGCTCTCTGAAGGAAGAAGACAATGACGACCGCCCTGACGAAGAAAGCGCTGCTTTCGCTTCTGGCGGCGTCGGCGGTCGCGATCGCGACCCCGACGCTGGCCCAGTCCTATGGTGGCCACGGCGGAGGCTACAATGGTGGCCATCGCGGCGGCTACAACGGTGGCTGGAACGGCGGTGGCCATGGCCGCGGCCTGAACGCTGAGCAGGCCCAACTGGCCCAGCGCATCGACCGCGCCGCCTGGCGCGGCACGATCAGCCGCCGCGAGGCCCGCGACCTGCGCTATCAGCTGGATCAATACGAGCGGCTGGAGTGGCGCTATCGCCGCGACGGCCTGAGCCGCTGGGAGCGCAACGACCTGGCCCACCGTCTGGACCGCATCCGCCGGGACCTCCGCGAGGATCGCCGCGACGGTGGCCGCCGCGACCGCTGGTAGGGCCGAAGTCTGAACGACGAGAGGGCCGCCATCCGCGAGGGTGGCGGCCCTTTCTCTTTCCCTCTCCCAGAGGGAGAGGGTTTGAGGTTCGGAGAGCGCAGCGATCCGCAAACCGAAAGGGTGAGGAGTTTCCCTCTTGCCGGTTGGCACCGTAACCCCTCACCCTTCACCCTTTCACGCAAGTCCGATCGCCCTGCCGGGCTCTCGGGCGCTCAAGCCCTCTCCCCCTGGGAGAGGGAGCCGCGAACGAGACCGCCCCATGACCGCCGCCCGAGACGCCCGTGCCATCCTCGCCCGCCTTGGCGTGCCGGACCATGCCTTCGCCGAGGACGGCCTGCCGACCCGCTCGCCCATCGACGGCTCTGCGGGATCGAGCGTCCGCACGGCCAGCCCGGATGACATCGACCACGCGATCTCCGCCGCCACGATCGCCTTCGAGGCCTGGCGGCGCGTGCCCGCCCCACGACGCGGCGAGCTGGTCCGGCTGCTGGGCGAGGAGCTGCGCGCGGCGAAGACGGACCTCGCCGCCCTCGTCACGCTCGAGGCCGGCAAGATCGCCTCCGAGGGCCTGGGCGAGGTTCAGGAGATGATCGACATCTGCGACTTCGCCGTCGGACTGTCGCGCCAGCTCTATGGCCTGACCCTGCCGTCGGAACGCCCCGGCCATCACATGCGCGAGACCTGGCAGCCGCTGGGGCCGGTCGCCGTGATCTCGGCCTTCAACTTCCCCATCGCCGTCTGGGCCTGGAACGCGGCGCTGGCGCTGGTCTGCGGCGATCCGGTGATCTGGAAACCGTCCGAGAAGACGCCGCTGACGGCGCTGGCCACCCATACGATCGCCCGCCGCGCCCTCGCCCGCTTCGGCGACGCGCCCGAGGGTCTGCTGCAGGTCCTGATCGGTGGGCGTGACGTCGGCGAGGCCCTGGCCGCCGATCCGCGCGTGCCCCTGGTCTCCGCCACCGGCTCGACCCGCATGGGCCGGGCGGTGGCCCAGAGCGTAGCCGCGCGGCTCGGCCGGTCGCTGCTCGAGCTCGGCGGCAACAACGCCATGATCGTCACGCCCTCGGCCGACATCGACATGGCCGTGCGGGCCATCGCCTTTTCGGCCGTCGGCACCTGCGGGCAGCGTTGCACGACATTGCGCCGTCTGCTGGTCCATGAAGACGTCGCCGAGGCCCTGATCGCCCGGCTCGCCAAGGCCTACGCCACCCTGCCCATCGGCGATCCGCGCGAAGACGGCGTTCTGGTCGGCCCGCTGATCGACGACGAGGCCGCCGACGCCTGCGCCCGGTCGCTCGCCCAGGCGGTGGAGGAGGGCGGCACGGTCGTCTCCGGCGGAGGGCGGCTCGGAGATACCGGAACCTATGTCCACCCCGCCATCGTCCGCATGCCGGCCCAGACCCCGGTGGTCCTGCACGAGACCTTCGCGCCCATTCTCTACGTTCTGACCTGGAAGGACTTCGACGAGGCGGTCGCCTTGCAGAACGCCGTACCCCAGGGCCTTTCCAGCTGCGTCTTCACCGACAGCGTGCGCGAGGCCGAGGCCTTCCTGTCGGCCTGGGGCTCGGACTGCGGCATCGCCAACGTCAACATCGGCCCGTCCGGGGCCGAGATCGGCGGGGCCTTCGGTGGCGAGAAGGACACCGGCGGCGGCCGCGAGTCGGGCTCCGACGCCTGGAAATCCTATATGCGCCGCCAGACCCAGACGGTGAATTTCTCCTCCAGCCTGCCGCTGGCGCAGGGCGTGCGGTTCGAGGTTTAGAGTTCTCCGCTCATCCCCGCGAGAACGGGGACCCAGTGCTTTGGGTGCGCGGATGGGTCTCTGAAGGGCGCGCTGGCGATCCCGGGCGTCTTGCCTCACTTAAGGTCTGGGTCCCCGCTTTCGCGGGGATGAGCGGAAGAAATGCGTCATTGATGAACCGCCGAGATCTCCTGACCCGCGCCGCCCTGCTCGCCGGCGGCCTCGGCGGGGCCTGGTGGCTGAGGGACAATGTCCTGTGGCGCGATCCGGGCGTGGTCTTCCCCGCCGACGGCTCCAGCGGCTGGCTGCCCTATGACGAGCCGCGCGCCTCCGTGCCGACCGTGCTGGTCACCGTGGCGGGCCAGACCATCCGCGCCCTGGTGGACTCCGGGGCGCAGTATTCCGTCATCGACCGGGGCCTGTTCGACCTGCTGGGCCTGACCCGTGCGTTCGACCTGCCGCTGATCGCCTATGGGGTGGGCGGCGGGGCCCAGATGGGGCGCGGCACGACCCTGGATCTGACCGTCGGGGCGATGCGGGTCGAGAAGCTGCGGGCGGCGATCTTGTCGCTGGGGCCGCTGGCGATGCGCGACGGCCTGTCCGCGCCCCTGATTCTGGGCCAGGACCTGCTGGGCGAGACGGTGCTGGAGCTTGACACGGTGGAGCATCGCCTCCGGTTCCTGCGTGCGGCCGATCACACGACGCCCTCGGACGTCTCGCCGATCCCGGTCGGACGCAAGGGCAGCGCCCTGTCCACCCAGGTCACTGTCGAGGGGGCGACGATCGAGGCGGTGGTCGACACGGGCGCGTCGGCCCTTCTGGCGCTCGGCCGGGACGCGGCGGTGGGGGCGGGCCTGCTGGACGGAAGACCGACCCGGCGCACCTCCAGCATCGTCCTGGGTGGCGCGATCGCGGCGGAGGTCGTCCTGGCCCGGACGATCACCGTCGGCGACCGGCTGTATCGCGAGGCCGAGGTGCCGATATACGCCGATGTCTCGTTGCCGGGCTTCCCAAGCGCGCTGCTGGGCATGGAAGCGTTCGAGGGGCGCACCCTGCTGATGGACCTGGGACGAGGGCGGCTGCACATCTCGGACGGAACGGATGTCCAAACCCTCCCCCGTAGGGGGAGGGGGACCGCGTAGCGGTGGAGGGGGCCCGCCGCGCATGACGGCGTTCGCGGTCACCCCCTCCGTCTCCTCCGCTTCGCTACGGATCCACCTCCCCCAACGGGGGAGGATCACGGCCGCGTCTGCCCCGTCCCGGTGACGACGTATTTGTAGCTGGTCAGCTGCTCCGCCCCGACCGGACCCCGGGCGTGGAGGCGCGAGGTGGAGATGCCGATCTCGCCGCCGAAGCCGAACTCTCCGCCGTCGGCGAACTGGGTCGAGGCGTTCCACAGCACGATTGAGGCGTCGACCACCGACTGGAAGGCGGCGGCCGCGAAACTGTCCTCGGCCACGATCGCCTCGGTGTGGCCCGAGCCGTAGCGGTTGATATGCTCGACCGCTTCGTCCAGCCCCTCCACGACCTTCACCGACAGGATCGGCGCAAGATATTCGGTGGACCAGTCGGCCTCTTCGGCCTCGCCCATGCCGGGGATCAGGGCGCGGGCCCCGGCGTCGCCGCGCAGTTCGCACCCGGCCGCCATCAGAGCCTCGGCGACCGGGGGCAGCAGGCGCCCGGCGGCCTCGCGATCGACCAGCAGGGTTTCGGTCGCGCCACAGACCGACACCCGCCGCATCTTGGCGTTCAGAACCACCGCCACCGCCATGTCGGGATCGGCGGAGGCGTGCAGATAGGTGTGGTTCATCCCCTCCAGATGGCCCAGCACGGGCACGCGCGCCTCGGCCTGGACCCGCTCGACCAGACTGCGCCCGCCGCGCGGGATCAGCAGGTCGATCGTCCCGCCCAGCCCGGTCAGCAGGGCTCCGACGGCGGCCCGGTCGGGGGTGTCGACCAGCTGCACGGCCTCCCCGGGCAGGCCCGCTGCGGTCAGCCCCTCCGTCACGGCGGCGTGGATGGCGAGCGCGCTGTCCAGACAGTCCGAGCCCGACCTCAGGATCGCGGCATTGCCCGAGCGGATGCACAGGGCCGCCGCGTCCGCCGTCACGTTCGGCCGGCTCTCATAGATGATGGCCAGCACGCCCAGCGGCGTCCGCACCCGGCTGAACGCCAGGCCGTTGGGCCGCGTCCAGTTCGCCGTCGCCTGTCCGAGGGGGTCGGGAAAGGCGGCGACCTCCTCGACCGCTCCGGCCATGGCGGCGATCCGGGCGGGGGTCAGGGCCAGGCGGTCGATCAGCGCCTCGGTGACCCCCCTCGACCGCGCGCGGTCCACGTCGGCGGCATTGGCGTCGAGGATCGGCTGGGCCCGGTCGCGCAGGGCCGCGGCCATGGCCGACAGGGCCGCCGAACGGGTCGCGGCGGTCGCCGTGCGCAGGGCCTCGGCTCCGGTCCGCGCCCGGCGGCCCATCTCCAGCATCGTGGCGTCAAGCGTCATCGGTTCAGCACCAGGTCGTCGCGGTGGATGGCCACGCCCGGGCCCTTGTAGCCCACGATGGCCTCGATCTCTCCGGAGTGTCGACCCCGGATGCGCTCCATCTCCTCGGCGGCATAGGCGGCGAGGCCGACGCCCAGCGCCTGGCCCTTCTCGCCGGTCACGCGAACGCAATCGCCCCGGTCGAACCGGCCCTCGACGCCGCGAACGCCCGACGCCAGCAGGCTGCGCCCCGCGACCAGGGCCTCGGCGGCGCCCGCATCGACGGTCAGGCTGCCGGCCGGCTCCAGACTGCCCGCGATCCAGGACTTGTAGGCCGCCATGGGGCTCGCCGGTGCGGTGATCAGCGTGGCCCTGGCGCCCGTGCCGACCGCCGCCAGCGGCCGATGGGTCAGCCCCGAGACGATCAGGGTCGCGCATCCCGCCGAACGAGCGATGCGCGCCGCCTCCAGCTTGGTCGCCATGCCGCCGGTGCCGACGTCGGCCTCGGCGTTCGCCCCACCCGCCATGGCCAGCACCTCGGGCGTCAGCGCCTCAATAAGCGGCAGGTGGCCCGCAGAAGGGTTGCGGCGCGGATCGTCCGTATAAAGACCATCGACATCCGAGAGCAGGATCAAGAGGTCCGCCCGCGCCAGCTGGGCCGCTCGCGCCGCCAGCCGGTCGTTGTCGCCGTAACGGATCTCTTCGGTCGCCACGGTGTCGTTCTCGTTGACCACCGGCACGGCCCCCAGCTTCATCAGGGCCTCGATCGTGGCGCGCGCGTTCAGCCAGCGGCGGCGGCGTTCGGTGTCGTCGCGGGTCAGCAGGATCTGGGCCGGGGTCATGCCCAACGGCGACAGGGCCTGATCCCACGCCTGCATCAGCAGGGATTGCCCCACGGCGGCCGCGGCCTGTTTCTCGTCCAGCCGCGCGTTCTTCTCCAGCCCGAGACGCCCGCGCCCGAGCGCGACGGCCCCGGACGACACCAGGATCACCTGACGCCCGCCGGCGCGCAGCCCGGCCAGATCCTCGGCCAGGGACGCCATCCACGACAGGGCCGCGCCCCGGCTGTCGGCCTCGACCACCAGCGACGAGCCCACCTTCACCACGATGCGGCGGGCGGATTTCAGAGCGGAGGCGGCGGTCGGAACGGGGGTCACATCCGGACCATGCCGCGCCGTGTGCGCCGCAACAAGCGGTCTAGAGACCCCGGAAGGTGTCGCACGCCGCCGGGTCGCCGGACTGATAGCCACGCTGGAGCCATTCCATGCGCTGGGCTGACGAGCCGTGGGTGAAGCTTTCGGGGTTCACGCCGCGCCCGGCGTTGCGTTGCAGGGCGTCGTCGCCGATGGCCGAGGCAGTGCGCAGACCTTCTTCCAGATCGCCCGGTTCCAGCGCCACCTCGCCTCCGGATACGGCGGCGGCGTTGGCGGCCCAGACCCCGGCGTAGCAGTCGGCCTGGAGCTCCAGCGCCACGGAATAGCGGTTGCCCTCGGCCTCGGATGAGGCGCGCTGTTGCGCCTGCTGAACCTGTTCGGAGGCCCCGGTCAGGGTCTGGATGTGATGGCCGACCTCGTGGGCCAGGACATAGGCGCGAGCGAAGTCGGCACCGGAGGCGCCCAGCCGCGTCTCCATCTCCTGCCAAAAGCTGAGGTCCAGATAGACCTGGCGATCGGCCGGGCAATAGAAGGGGCCGAACGCCGCCTGGCCATAGCCACAGCCGGTGTTGGTGCCCTGTTCGTACAGGACGATGTTGGCGGGCGGCTGGTAGCCGTCCAGCTTCTGGGCCCAGACGTCGTTGATGTTGCGGCCCACGACGTCGATAAACAGGCCGGCCTGATCCTCGGGCGTGCCTTCGCGGCCTTCCTGCGAAGCCCCGGCCGCGCCGAACTGGCTGGCGACCTGGGTCGTGGTGGTCGGGTCGATGCCGAAGAAGACATAGCCGATGATGGCCAGAACCGCGACGCCGATGCCGCCGCCCGCGACCGCGCCACCGCCCATGCCGCGTCGGTCCTCGACCCCGCCGCCCCTGCGTCCACCCTGCCAGCGCATGCCGTTCTCCCTCGCCCTCTGATCCCAAGCTAAGCCGGAACGCGGGTCTGGGGAAAGGGATGCTTAGCGGGGTTGGCGATCCAGCCAGTCGTCGATCTGTCCTACGCCGCTCGACACCGCCTCGCGCCGCTGGGTGGCCCCGGCGACGGAGGGGGCGCCGGATGTCCGCGGCAGGGGCTGGACATGGGGGATGTAGGGCTCGGGCTGGCGGGCGGCCTCGACTTCCAGCCGGGTCAGGCGGCTGTTCAGCGTCTGCTGGCGGGCGAAGGCGGCCTGTTCGGCCGAGCGCAGGCGTTGCTGTTCGATGCGGTAGCGTTGCACCTCACCGGGGGAGACCCCCGGCCCCAGCCAGGTCTGGGCCGTCACCGGACTGGCGACTGCGAGAGCGATCAGGGCGAGGGCGACGCGCATGGACGAAACATGGGCGCAAGGCGGCGGCGGGCCAAGCGGTGCCTTTCTCACGCCTGCGCGAGCGGGTTCAGGGCAGGGCCCAGACCGAGGTGCGCTTGATCTCGAAATCCTCCAGCTCGCGAGTGGTGGGCACCCGGTATTCGGCCAGGAAGGTCAGGCCCTCGCGGGGGAAATAGGTCCGGTGCGGGTCTCCGATCAACACCCTTGTGCCGTTGGCCCCCGCCCGCCCCAGCCAGTCGAGCACCCGCCCCGCCATCGGCTGTTCGTAGCAGACGTCCCCGGCGCAGATGACGTCCACATCCGGCGGTGGGGCGACCAGCAGGTCGGCGTCGGTGAAGGCGATCTCCACCCCATTCGCCTCGGCGTTCAAGGCGACGGCGGCGGCGCAGAACGGGTCGATGTCGGCGCACAGGACGCTCGTCGCGCCCGCCTTCATCGCCGCGATGCCAACGAGGCCCGACCCCGCCGCGAAGTCCAGCACGCGCTTGCCCGCCACCTCGGCCGGATGGTCCAGAAGCCAGCGGGCCAGCGCCTGTCCGCCCGCCCATGCGAAGGCCCAGAACGGCGGCGGCAGACCCAGTGCCTCCAGCTCCTCCTCCGTCAGCCGCCAGATCGGCGTGACCTCATCGGCCAGCCACAGGGTGATCTCCGGCGCATGAGGCACGGTCTGCGGCCGGGTGTTGGCGCGGATGAAGGCGGTCGCATCGGGGATGGGCACGTCTGGGGTATGAGCCCCGTCGTCCCGGACGGCTAGAGGAACCGTGGCCTCCTTTGGCTCACTGATTTTTTCCGCTCATCCCCGCGAAAGCGGGGACCCAGTTCTTTGGGCGATGACCGTTGCCATCCAACGCTGATCGTCATCCCGGACGTCGTGCCTCACCTAAACACTGGGTCCCCGCTTTCGCGGGGATGAGCGGAAAAGTGAGGAACAGATCAACTCTGCGAACGAATGCCTAGAGCCAGGGCTCCAGCAGCGTCCGCACCTCGACCTTGGCTCTCAGGCGGCTGGCCAGCAGATAGACCCCGCCCAGCTTTCTCTGCACGAACAGGGTGTCGACCGGCGGCACATGCCAGACACTGCGGTCCTGGGCGAAGACCATGCCCCGGTCGCGCAGCTTCGCCGTCACCGAGGTGTCGCTGAAGTCGAAGGGACCCTCGCCGCGGAACGGCGCCAGGGCCAGGTCGAACATGGCCTCCAGCTCGGCGTCGCGGGCCATGGCCCGGTCATCGAAGAAGCCGATGGCCCGCGCCGCCGCGATCGCCGCCTGTCGGTCGTCGGCGAGCGCCGCACGCATCAACCCGCGATAACCCTCGGCCAGCTCCGGCGGGATCGCCCGCGTCGCCCCGAAGTCCAGCAGCACCAGCCGCCCGGAGACGTCGACCCGGTAGTTGGCGAAGTTGGGATCGGTCTGCATCAGGCCGAATTCGAACAGCTCGCGCAGCAACAGCCGGATCATCAGGGTGGCGATCCTGTCGCGCTCGGCCTGCGACGCCGTCGTCATGGCTTCGACCGGTCCGCCCTCGACATAGTCCATGGCCAGGACGTCGGGGCGGGTCAGTTCCGCGCACAGGCCGGGCACGACGTGGTCCGGATCGCCCGCCAGCAGCGCGCCGAAGCGCGCCAGGTGCTGAGCCTCGCGCGCATAGTCGGCCTCCTCGTGCAGCTGTCGCTTGGCCTCGACCAACAGGGGGGCCAGATCGATCTCGCGCGGCAGGATGCCCGAGACGCGCATGAGGGTGGCGACATTGTCGACGTCGCTGTCGATGCTGCGTCGGACGCCGGGGTACTGGACCTTGATCGCCAGATCGCGGCCCTCGCGGGTCAGGGCGCGGTGGACCTGGCCGATCGAGGCGGCGGCGACGGGCTCCATGTCGAACCGCGCGAACCGCTCCGGCCAGTCGCGGCCCCAGCGGCGGTTCAGCGCCGCCGTCAGCTGGACCGGCGGCATGGGCCGGGCGTCGGACCGCAGCCGCGCCAGGATGTCCGACAGCTCGGGCGGCAGCAGTTCGCCCGCGTCCATCGACATCAGCTGCCCGACCTTCATCGCCGCCCCACGCAGCTGGGCGAGCTCCTCGGTGACCCGAAGCGCGTTGGCGGGAGTCAACAACAGGTCGCTGACTCTGGGCCGGCCGCCCCGCGCCATCTGCGCCGCGCCCTCGGCCAGCACATTGCCCGCGATGCCCGTCGCCATCCCGCCGAACCGCGCCAGCCGCGACAGGCGGCCGGTCGGCACGGACAGGCCGCGGGACGGTGACGAGCCGCGAGGCGAGGGCGGGGGCGGACGCATCCAGCGAACAGGCGCTCGCCACGCGGTCGCGGCAATGCGGCATGGGGTAGCCGCGACAAGACGGCCGATCAGCCCACCCGCGACGCCGCCTTTGTCAGCACCTCGACATAGCCGCCGGCTACCTCCATCCGTCCACCGGGCTCGGTCGCGCGGATCGCCCGGTGCAGGCGCGGCAGGTTCCAGCAGGGCACATGCATGAACAGGTGATGCTCGGCGTGGAAGTTGACCCAGTAGGGGGCGATGAAGGCGCGCTCCCACCACGACGCCCGGGTCGTGCGCGCGGCGCGAAAGGCGTCGTCGGCGGAGCCCTCGACGCAGGCGTGTTCGGCGATGTTCCTCAGCCGCGTCACCAGCGGAAACCAGGTCGCCATGGGCAGCAGCCACAGGGCGAAAAAGGCCCACCAGACGCCGAGCAGGGTCAGGCCCGCCAGCAGCGCCGCGTTGAACAGCAGGAAGGCCGCGACCGATCGGCCTGTGACCGCGGCGTCATAGTCGTGCGCCTTTTCCCCCTCCGCCGCCCGGCCGCGCAGGGCCGCCAGCGGCAGCAGCACGCGCTGCTTGAAGAAGGTCTGGCCGGTCAGGTCGCGGACCATCTTGCGCCGCAGGGACGCGCCGTTGACCGGGAACGGCGCCGACAGCATCAGGTCCGGGTCCTCCGGCTGCTGGGCGAACCGATGGTGCGCCAGGTGATAGGGCCGATAGGCGGTCAGCGAGGCTCCGACCGGCACGGCGCAGAGCCACTGTCCGAGAAAGTCGTTGAACTTCAGGTTCCGCGCCAGGGCCCCGTGCGCGGCCTCGTGCATCAGGATGGCCAGGCCCAGCTGGCGCGTGCCGATCACCATGACGCAAAGGGGGATCAGGATCGGTTGCCAGACGCCAACCCCGATCGCGAGCGCGATCACGCCCCAGCAGTGGGCAACCAGCAGCGGCCCCTTCCACGTCGAGCGGGACTGGAACGGAGCCCAGGCTTTCGGCGCGAAAAGATCAGACGGCGAGATACGCGGTGCTGCGGACATGGTCGGCAGGATATCGCACGCTACACGCTCACGCGAGGGCGACTCAGAATGTAAGGTTGACATTACATTATCACGTCTGTCATGCTGACCTTACATCAAGGAGGCGGTGAATGACATCCCTGGCGAACGCGGACCCGGCGCATCGACGCTATGTCATTCGCACCATGGCCTTCATGGCCGGTTATGTGGCGGTCAACACCGCGGCCATTCTGGGCGCGTTTGACGAGATGATCGGTCAGCGGGCGGGCGTCTTCCTCGGCCTCGCCATCGCCGCGCCGATCGCCGGGCAGATGTGGGCCACATTGTCGCTGATGAACGAGTCCGACGAGTTTCTGCGGGCTATCACAGCCAAGCGCTTCATCGTCGCGTCGGGCCTGTCGATGGCGCTGTTCTCGGGCTGGGGCTTCATGGAGAGCTACGGCGACGCGCCGCATGCGCCCGGCTGGATCATCTATCCCCTGTTCTGGGGCCTGTTCGGTCTGGTCACTCCCTTCATCCGGACCAGCCGATGAAGAACCGCATGAAGGACCTGCGCTCTGCGCGCGGCTGGACCCAGGACCAGCTGGGTCGCGCCATCGGGGTTTCGCGCCAGGCCGTCAACGCCCTGGAAACCGAAAAACACGATCCGTCACTCGACCTCGCCTACCGGATTTCCGCCGTCTTCGAAGAGCCGGTCGAGGCGATCTTCACCAATCCACACACCTGACCATTTGTCACGATAACCTGACCCAAAGGACATCGCCATGTTGAACACCGCCCACCCCGGGCGCGCGATCCTGCGCGCCCTGGGGCTCGCCACCGCTCTGGTCGCCGCGCCGCTCGCCGCCACCGTCACGCCCGGAGATGCCCATGCCCAGGTGAGCCCGACCTTCGCCTCCGACCGGCTATCAGTCGAGGTCGTCGGCGCGGGTCCCGACGTCATCCTGATCCCCGGCCTGGCTTCCTCGCGCGAGGTCTGGCGACCGCTGGCCAATCGTCTGTCCGGGACCCACCGCGTCCACCTCGTGCAACTGGCCGGGTTCGCGGGCGAGCCCTGGACACACGGCGACGGCCCGTTCGTCGAGCCCGAGGTCGCCGAACTGGCTCGCTACATCGCCGAGGCCGGGCTGGAGCGCCCGGCCGTCATCGGCCACTCAATGGGCGGCTTGTCAGGCCTGCTGCTGGCCCAGCGCCGGCCGGATCTGGTCGGACGGCTGATGATCGTCGATGCCCTGCCGTTCTATTCCGCCCTGTTCGGGCCCACCGTCACCGCAGAGACGGCCCGGCCCGTCGCCGCCCGGATGGCCGCCGCCATGCTCGCGGCCGACGACGCCACCTATCGCGCCCAGCAGGAGCAGGCGGCCCAGGGCCTGGCTCGCGATCCGGCGATCCGCGAGGCGATGGTGGCCTGGTCGATGGCCAGCGACCGCCGCGCCGTGGCCGCCGCCTTCTCCGACGTCGTGACGACCGACGCCCGACCGGGTCTCGCCGCCATGACGACCCCCGTGACGGCCCTTTATGCCACCGACGCCGACGGCGGCCCACCGCCCGCCATGGCCGAAGCTTTGTGGACACGGGAGTATGCGACCCTGCCGGGCGTCGAACTGGTCCGTATCGATGGCGCGCGCCACTTCATCATGGCTGATCAACCCGCCCTGTTCGGCGCGGCGGTGGACGCGTTCCTGAGGTAGGCGGTCATCGCTCTCCCTCCCCCGAGGGGGAGGGAGAAAATAGGGCTCACCCCACCTTCAACGCCCCCCCGAACTCGCCGGCATAGGCGGGGGCGATCAGGCCCCGGAACGCCGTCACCGGGACGCTGACCTCATAGGTCCCCTCGGCATAGGGCCCGACGACATAGGGCCCGACCAGGAAGGTCAGCCCCCCCGCCTTGCCAGGCTCGGTCGAGGCCGCCAGGACGAAGGGCGTCTCGGCCGCCCGGGGGCATTTCCAGTTTCCGGTGCCGGTCAGGCTGACGGTTTGGGCTGCCGGGTCGCGGCGACGCTTCTCGGCATTGATGGCGGCGCACAGGGCCTGGTCCAGGGCCGTCATGTCGGCGGGCTTGGTGAACAGATCGGCGGCGGCGATCTCGCGCTTCAGGGCCTTGTCCCACAGGATGGCGCTGAACTGGGCATTGGGGTGGGCCCCGCCGGTGTATTCCGACGCCGTCCGCATCAGGCTGAACAGTTTGGCGGTCTCGGCCCCCGGGGTGATCTCGATGGTCTTGTCGTAGGGCGGCAGGCCTTCGTCACCGCCCGCTTCGGTGCGGTCGGCCTGGGCCCCCTCGGCGAAGGCGCGCAGGTCGCGGACGTTGGCGGCATAGAGGCGGGCGTGCAGGTCCGGCTGGCTGCGAAGTGCCACCGGCAGGGTCAGGCTGACCTCGGCATAGGGGGTCTTGGACTCGAACGCCATCGGCGCGGCGGCCTCGGCGGGCGTGATGACGGCGGCGGTTCCGGGGGCGGGCGTCGCGGGCGCGGCGTCTTCCACCCGGTCGCGGTCGCAGGCGGACAGGGTGGCCAGGGCCAGCAGGGAAACGGCGATCAAGGGGCGGCGCGCGGTCATGGTCGAAGGTCTCCGGTCAGGCCCCAAGGGTTAGCGCACCCAGGGTGATGGCCGCCAGCAGGATCAATCCCGCATCGCGGTTGGACTTGAACAGCCTCAGCGCCAGAACCCCGTCGTCGGGCCTCAACCGCCAGACCTGCCAGGCCAGATGCAGGGCGTAGGCCCCAAGGCCCAGGAAGAACAGCGGCCACAGCCCCGCCGCCACGCCCGCCACACCGGCGCACAGCACCGCGCCCGCATAGAAGACGCCGACGCCCGCCCGAACGCCCGAGCCGAGCCGCCGCGCCGTCGATTTCACGCCCACCATGGCGTCGTCCTCGATGTCCTGCAGGGCGTAGACGGTGTCGTAGCCGAGCGTCCAGAACACGCCGCCGACCCACAGCAGGACCGACACCACCGTCACCTCTCCGGTCACGGCCGCATAGCCCATCAGCGCGCCCCAGTTGAAGGTGATGCCCAGCCACGCCTGAGGCCACCAGGTGATCCGCTTCATGAAGGGATAGGCGGCGACCAAAGCAAGCGAGCCGAAGCCCAGCAGGATGGCCGTCCCGCCCAGGGTCAGCAGGATCAGGAAGGCGACCAGGCTGCACCCGATCACGAATGCCAGGGCCTGTTTCACGCTGATCCGGCCCGACGCCACGGGTCGGGCGGCCGTGCGGGCCACCTGCCGGTCGATGTCGCGGTCGACGATGTCGTTGAAGGCACAGCCCGCCGCCCGCATCAGACAGGCTCCGATGAAGAACCCCAGGAACAGCCAAGCGTCGTAGAGGTCTGGCGTCTTGCGGTTCTGCGCCAAGGCCAGGGCGATCCCCTGCCACCCCGGTAGCAGCAGAAGCCAGATTCCCACCGGCCGGTCGAACCGCCCCAGCTTCAGCCAGGGCTTCAGCGCCTCGGGGGCGCGCAGGTCGACCCAGTTCTTGCCGGCGTCGGGGAGGGGGGCGGACATGACCGTGGAATAGCACCCCCGGCCCCGGCCCCACCACCGCCGTCATCCTCGGACTTGATCCGAGGATCGGATTGTCAGCGGCGCGTTCGCGGGCGTAGCGCGAGATCTTGCCAAGCGGCCGGCATGCCCGGCGCGGAACGTCCGGCCCTCGGATCAAGTCCGAGGGTGACGGCGTGTGCTAAAGCTCCAGCCGGTTCTGGGCGTCGAACAACAGATAGAGACAGATCGCCAGCAGGCCGATGTCCTTGGCCAGGAACTGCCCCGTCCCCCCGAGCGCCGGGAAGGCATAGCCCTCGGCCACGATGCCCGGCGCGGTGAAGAAGAAGCTGAGCGTCACCACAAAGGTCGCCACCCCCATCAGCGCCCCGACCAGACCGGCGAACGGAAATCGACCCCCCAGCGCGATCAGCAGTCCTGCGGTGATCTCCAGCACGCCGATGACGATCGACGCGCCTTGCACGCCGATCAGCGGATACATCCAGCCGAACAGCCAATAGGTCTCGGCGATCCCCTTAACCCCCTCGGCCTCATAGGGCAGGAACTTCATATAGCCGAACCACAGGAGGATCAGCACGATCCCAGCGCGCAGGAAGGCGCGCGCGTCGAGGCGGCCGGTCGGCGGCGCGGGGTCGTTGGCGAACGTCATGTCAGGGGTCTCGGCGCGAAGGATGCCTACCGTTCGCTCGCCGGCCGCACAGGGTTACGCTTCGTTGCTCAGCCTCGCCGCACCAGAACGACCCCGCCGATGACCAGGGCCACCCCCGCCAGCCGGGTCAGGCTGATCGGCGCGCGCGGCACGCCCAGCGCGCCAAAGTGGTCCAGCACCAGGCTGATCAGCAACTGGCCCGCCACCATCAGGGTGATGGTCGTGGCGACACCGAGACGCGGCACGGCCCAGGCCGCCGCGACCACGAACACCGCCCCGTAGAGCCCGCCGATCCACGCGTAGGGCGGCAGGCCCTTGACCGCGACCATGTCCGGCCTTGCGTGCAGAATGGCCGCGAGTATGCCCAGCGCCGCCGTGCCGACGGCGAACGAAACGAAGGCGGCGTTGACCGGGCCCGAGACGGCCACGGCCAGCTTGGCGTTGGTCGGCGCCTGGAGCGCGGTCGCGCCTCCGGCCAGCACGACGGCGAAGATTGCGATCCAGGGTCCGAGATTCATGCGGGGTCCTTACCAGAGCGGATCGACAGGCGCGCCGGCGAACATCTCGGCCAGGCGCGCGCGGGTGGATCGGTGGGCATCGTCGGGCAGGGCATCGGGAGCGAACCAGCCGATCTCGGCGATCTCGCCCCGATGGGTCAGCTCGCCGACCTCGAAGGCGTCGAACCGATAGACCAGCACATGGTCGCCGCGAAAGAACCGCTCGTTGGAGTGGACGGACACCAGTCGCCCAGGCGCGGTCGCCCTCAGCCCCGTCTCCTCGAACAGCTCGCGCGCCGCCGCGTCGCCGATGGTTTCGCCCCGGTCCACGCCCCCGCCCGGCAGCCACCAGCCCGCCAGATAGGTGTGGCGCACCAGCATGACGCGGCCGCCTGCGTCAACCGCCACGGCGCGCACGCCCAGCGTCATGCCCCGGCTGGCGCGCGAAAAGGCGAAGAACAGCGGGCGGCTGTAGGGCTCGATTCGGACGCGCCAGTTCATCGGCGCACGCTGCCACACCCGGCGGGCCGGGCGATAGCGGCGTCAGAGGAGGACGCCCTCGCCGTCTTCCTTGACGAAGCTCTCCGGCCGGACGTCCAGCACCTCGAACACCCGCTCGGAGGGTCGCGCCAGGACCACCCCCAGGGGGGTCTCGACGATCGGCCGGTTCACCAGGATCGGATGCTCGACCATCGCCGCGATCAGGTCGTCATCGGAGACCCCGTCGTTCAGTAGGCCGAGCTCCTGCGCCGGCGTGCCCTTGTCGCGCAGGATGGCGCGCGGCCCCTCGCCCATCCGCGCCAGAAGGTCGCGCAGGCAGGTCTCGGTCCAGCCGGACTTCAGATACTCGACCACCTCGGGCTCCCGCCCCACCTGGCGGATCGCGGCCACAACGTTGCGGGACGTGCCGCAAGCGGGGTTGTGAAAGACGGTGACGGGAAACTCGCTCATGGATCGTCCGGGGCCTGTGCACGCTTGATGCGGGGGTCTGGTCATTCTATGCCGTCCCGCGAACAGGAGCATCCCCATGCTGGCCCTCGGCATCATCATCGGTTTCGTCGTCGTTCTCGCCGCCATCAATGCGATCGAGTTCGGCCGGGTTGACTGAGCCTTCACGCGGCGCGGCGCTCGTCACGGGGGGATCGCGCCGGATCGGCCGGGCCATCGCGCTGGCCTTGGCCGAACGTGGTCATGACGTGGCCATCCACCACCGGTCATCGGCTGAAGACGCCGAAGCCGTCGCCGCCGAGGTGCGGGCCCTGGGCCGCCGCGCCGCCGTCGTGGCGGCCGACCTGACCGTTGAGGCCCAGGTCCGGGCCCTGACCCCCGCCGCGACCCAGGCTCTGGGCCCCCTCTCAGTTCTCGTGAACAACGCCTCGGTGTTCGAGGACGACCGCGTCGGTTCCCTGGAGCGTGCGAGCTGGGACTGGCACATGGAGACCAATCTCCGCGCGCCCCTCGTGCTGATGGAAGCCTTCGCCGCCCAGGCCCCGGACGGATCGGCGGTGGTCAATCTGCTGGACCAGAGGGTGCTGAAGCCCGATCCCCGCTTCGTCTCCTATGCCCTGTCGCGCAATGGCCTGTGGTGGGCGACCCGGACGATGGCCCAGGCCCTGGCTCCCCGTATCCGCGTCAACGGCGTGGGCCCGGGTCCGACCCTGAAGTCCATCCACCAGACCGAGGCCGAGTTCGCCGTCGAGGCCGCCGCCGTTCCGCTCGGCCACGGGGCCGATCCCGACGACATCGCGTCGGCGGTACTCTATCTGATTGACGCCCGCTCGGTGACCGGACAGATGATCGCGGTCGACGGGGGCCAGCATCTGGCGTGGCAGACGCCCGACATCCTCCCGGAGCCCTGACGCCTGTGTCCTTTCCCGCCGCCGTTCCCGCGTCCGTCCCGCTCGCCCGCCGCGAGGGGCTGAGGGTCTTCGTGCGCGGCCTTCAGGTCCAGGCCGGCATCGGCGTCTACGACCATGAGCACGGTCGGCTACAAACGCTGGTGATCGACGTGACGCTGGATCTGGGCCCCGCCGAAGTCCACGGCCTGGCCGACACCATCAACTACGAGACCGTCGCCACCGCCTGCCGGCGCATCGTCGCCGAGGGCCACGTCGGCCTGGTGGAGACCTTCGCCGAACGACTGGCGCTGGATTGCCTGCTCGACCCCCGCGTGCTGGGCGTCACCGTCCGCATCGAAAAGCCCGGCGCGCTGGAAGCCGCCGCCGCCGCCGGCTGCGAACTGACCTACCGGCGCTGAAGGACCGCCTCGCGGTAGGCGAGAGGTTCATCACGGCGAGCACAACGAAGGCACAACGGACACGACGGGACCGAGTGAACGTCGAGGTCGCCGCTCGCTCATCTGAGGCACCGGGGCCCAGAATGGGCGGCTTCGCCGCCGATTCGTGAACTCGATCCGTCAAGGACCGGTCGGCGGCCGGACCGCGAGCTCGGTATCGTTGTGTTCGCTGTGATGAACCTCTTTCTTGCCCTCTCAGCCACGCGACCACCTCTCCGGTCTTCAGCCCTTTTTAGGCGGCCAGGGGATGAAGGCGCTGGTCCGGCGGATGTAGTCTTCATAGCCGGGCCGGGACGACCGGATCGCCTTTTCGGTGATGCCGATGCCGGACCACTTCGTCAGGGTGAAGGTCAGGAAGAGCGGTCCGACGATCGAGACGATCCCGACCCAGCCGGTCTCCGCCGCGATCAGCCAAAGCCCCCACCACACGCAGGCGTCGCCGAAATAGTTGGGGTGCCGGGTATAGCGCCACAGACCCCGATCCATGACCTGGCCCTTGTTGGCGGGGTCTTTCTTGAAGGCCGCCAGCTGGCTGTCGCCGATGCTCTCGAAGGCGATGCCGATGACGACGATCACCGCCCCGGTCCAGCCGATCCAGCCGATCGGCGGGGCATAGGCGATCTGGCCCAGCTGCGCCGGCAGGCTGTTCAGCCAGGCCAGCGCTCCTTGTGGCAGGAAGACGAAGAGGAAGGCGGTCCTGCGGAAACTCCAGCCCTTCCTCGCCTGCCCCTCCAGAATGGCCGTGTAGCGCCGGTCCGCGCCGTGTTCACGCCACCGCTTCAGCAGGTGCCAGCCCAGCCGGATCGCCCACACGCCGACCAGCCACAGGATCAGCCCCTTTCTGACCGGATCGCCGTCGGTCCGGGGAAAGGTGATCAGCGCCAGGAACAGCATCCCCAGCGGCCAGACCCCGTCGATGAAACTGACGTCGCCCCACCGCACCGCCAGCCGGGTCAGCAGGGTCATGATGACGGTGATCGCCAGCAGGTTGAGGCCCAGCAGAGGGGCGATCTCGGACAGGCTCATGTCATGGCCACCCGGGCGTCAGCCATCATGGTCCCGCCTAGTCGACGCACAGGGTCGGCTGGGCGCGACCGTTCTCGATCGGCGTGTTGCAGCCGAAGGGCAGGTCGTTCGGGGCGCAGACCCCGGTGACCTCGCCCGCGTTCGGGCCCGCCTCCTTGGCGCGGCAGTCACCCATGCAGTCGTCGCCGTCGCGGCACACTCGGCCCGCGTCCGAGAACGGCACCACGCACCGCTCGGTCTGCAGCCGCCCGACCCGCATCAAGTCGCCGCCGCGCGCGGCGCAGGCCTCGGCCGCCGTCCGGGTCGGGGCGGTGGCGTCGGGGGCCGTCATCGGCGAACAGGCCGAGGCGAGCAGAGCAATGGCGGCGATCAACAGGCGCATGGTCTATCCTTTGAGCGAGACGTCGCCCTTGGCGAAGCCGGTCCAGACGTCATCGTAATCCAGCTGCATCGTGGGGCTGGTTTGCGCCCAATCCGTGGTCCGGATCGGCCACCGTGTCTCGAACATGAAGGCCAGGGTGTTGTCCAGCTTGTGGGGCTTCAGCTCGGCTGCGACCGCCTTGTCATAGGACGCCTGGTCCGGGCCATGGCCGCTCATGCAGTTGTGAAGCGACGCGCCGCCCGGCGCGAAGCCGCCCTCCTTGGCGTCATAGGCCCCGGTCACCAGCCCCATGAACTCGCTCATGACGTTCCTGTGGAACCACGGCGGACGGAAGGTGTCCTCGGCCACCATCCAGCGCGGCGGGAAGATGACGAAGTCCACGTTGGCCGTGCCCGGCGTGTCCGACGGACTGGTCAGGACGGTGAAGATCGAGGGGTCCGGATGGTCGAAGCTGACCGTGCCGATGGTGTTGAACCGGGCCGTGTCATAGCGACAGGGCGTGTTGTTGCCGTGCCAGGCGACGACGTCGATCGGGCTGTGATCGAAGGTCGTGGTCCACAGCCGCCCCGCGAACTTCTGCACGCACTCGGTCGGGCGATCCACGTCCTCGAAGGCGGCGACCGGCGTTTCGAAATCCCTCGGATTGGCCAGGCCGTTCGAGCCGATGGGCCCCAGGTCCGGCAGGCGGAAGGGGCTGCCATAGTTCTCGCAGACATAGCCCCGGATCGGCGCCCCCTCGCCATCTGGGCACTCCACGCGGAAGCGCACGCCGCGCGGGATGACGACGATGTGGCCGGCCTCGGCCTCGATCCGCCCCAGTTCGGTGACGAACACCTGCCGGCCCAGTTGCGGCACGATCAGCAGCTCGCCGTCGGCGCAGTAGAAGACCCGGTCGGTCATCGACCGGTTGGCGGCATACAGATGGATGCCCGCGCCGCCCTGCGTCTCCGCATCGCCATTGCCGCCATAGGTCACCAGCCCCTCGACCCAGTCGGTCGGCGTTTCGGGGACGGGCAGGGGGTCCCAGCGCATGCGGTTGGGGCTGGGCGGCGCGTCGGTGAACGGGCCCGATCGCACCCGGCCCTGGTCGAAGGGCACATAGGCCGGATGCTGGGCGCTGGGGCGCAGGCGATACAGCCAGCTGCGGCGGTTCTCGCTACGCGGCGCGGTGAAGGCCGTGCCCGAAAGCTGTTCGGCATACAGGCCCATCGGCGTCTTCTGCGGCGAGTTCCGAGCCACCGGCAGGGCCCCCGGCACCGCCTCGGTCGCGAAATGGTTGCCGAAGCCGGTCAGGTACTGTGCGCTGTCTTGCGTCATCTCTCGTCTCCCGTTGGGCGCGGTTTAGCGGCCGAGCGCCGGGCCGTCACCACCGCAGCGACAGTCCCGCCCGAACCATGCGCGGCGGGCCATAACCCTCGACGCCGTCGCCCGTCTCCGACACCTCGACCTCGGCGTCGAACAGGTTGTCAGCGGCGACGAAGGCGATGACGCCGTCGCGCACCGTCCACTCCGCCCGGGCGTCCAGCGTGACGGCCTCATCCAGCGTCCGGCTGTTCAAGTCGTCGTCGAACCGGTCGCCCTCGTAGCGGACGCGACCGACCAGGGTCAGCCGCTCCGTCGCGCGCCAGACCGCCCCCGCCGAGGCACTGACGACCGGGGCCTGGGCCGGGCGCAGACCCGTCAGCTGAGGCGCCGCCGTGCCACCGTCGAGCTCGGCATCGGTCATCGAGACCGCGCCGTCCAGCGACAGGCGGTCGTCGATGCGGTGCTCGATCGACGCCTCGATCCCGACCGCCTCGATGGTTCCCGCGTTCTGGCGCTGGCGCAGGGCCCCGCCTGCCGGGACGAAGCCGGCACGCGGGAAGGTGCCGGGACCCGCGCCGATCGTGACGTTGACGATGGCCTCCTCGATCCGGTTCCAGAAGACGGTCGCCTGAACCTCGGTCGCGCCGCCCGTCCAGGCCAGACCGCTCTCCAGCCCCTGCAGCCGCTCGGGCACCAGCGCCGCGTTGGCCTCGGTCAGGTCGTTGCCGACGCGGAAGGGCCGGTGGAGCTCGTTCAGGGTCGCAGGCCTGAACCCCGTGTATGCCGCCGCCCGCCCGGCCCAGCCGCTGCCGAGGTCGCGCCGCGCCGCCAGCCGCGCCGAGACCACTTCCCCCGACCGGTCGGGATCGGTCTCGTTCAGCGTCGGCAGACCCGTGGCCAGATCGCGCTCGATCCGCCGCCCGCCGGCGTTCTCCCAGCCGTCGAGACGCAGGCCGCCCGCGATCAGCCACGGCCCCGCCGTCCACGACGCCTCGCCATAGGCTCCTACGACCGAGGTCTCGCCGCCCGCCACCCGGCTGCGCGTGAAGCCACCGCCGAGATTGCGGAACCGCTCGCGCGTCTCGCCCTCGGCGAAACGAGCGTCGCCACCGACCTCCCACTCCAGCTGGCCACCCGCGAGCGGAACGGCTGTCCCTCGCAGGGCGGCGTTCCAGCCCCAGCCCTCGGCGGGGGTGGCGAACTGGTCGTTGGCAGCCGTGGTCGATCCGCGCCCGGCCGCCACGGCCGCCGAGGTGTTGGAAAAGTCGCTGGTCCGCCGCCAGACCTGGGCTCGCCAGCCGAGGCGGTCTTCGGCGGGCGCCCGCGACGCCGTCGCTGCATAGCTCTCGCCCGTCGCCGAGGAGCGCGCGCGCGCCAGGCCCGAGCCCCGATCCTCCTCATAGGCCGAGGCCCGCAGGGACAGGGCGATGTCGCCGTTCAGGGCCGCGTCCGCCCGGATCGCCCCCGCCAGGGTCTGCAGATCCAGCGGCGTGTCGGCCGAGCCCGCCGCCGGGCCACGCACAGGGACATAGCCGTCGCTGATCTCGCGCTGCAGGGTTCCCGTCAGGCTGAAACGCCCCGCCGACAGGGTCGTCGCCGCGCCCAGCCTCTGGCCGCCATACTCGCCGCCCGACACCTCGACCGCGCCCCCGACGCCGTCCCGTTCGCGCAAGGCGATGACGCCGGTCAGGGCTCCGGCGCCGTATGGCCCCGCGCCCGCGCCACGGATGATGTCCAGCCCCGACAGGCTCTCGGTCGGCACCTGGCTCCAGATCACCCACCCTCCGAACGGGTCGTTCAGGGGCACGCCGTCCAGCGTGACCAGCGTCCGCCCCGCCCCCGACGGCGCGATGGCCCTCAGCGAGATCCCCTGGGTCGTCGGATTGGCGGCCAGGCTGGAGGTTCGCCGGAACAGGCTGACGGCGGGCACCGACCGCAGCGCCTCGTCCAGCCGCGTCTCGCGCGACAGGCGCTCTTCACCGATGCGGATGACACTGAACGCCGCCTCGGCAGCGGCCGGCGGCAACCGGGCGGCGGTGACGACGATGTCGGGAAGGTCTTGGGGAGTGTCCTGGATCATGCGGGGTGTGTAGCGCGCAGCCGCGCCACAAGCTCCGCCGCGAACTGTGACAGGGTGTCGTCCCTCGCGCCCATGACGATCACCCGGTCACCGGGCCGCGCGATCTCCACGATCCGGTCGCCGCAGGCCGCCCGGTCGCCCAGGGCTTCGGCCCTGCGTCCCTCGGCGCGCACGCACGCCGCGATGTCCTTTGACCCCACGCTGCGATCCGTGGTGCCGCCGTAGTAGACGGGCTCGGGCATCAGCAGCACGTCGTCGGGTTTCATCAGTCCGACGAAGGTCTCGATGAACTCGGCCTTCATCAGCTTCAGCGGCCCGAACCCGTGCGGCTGGAACAGGATCAGCAATCGCCCGTCGAAGGCGTGCAGCGTCTTCAGCGTGGCCGAGATCTTGTCCGGGTTGTGGGCGAAGTCGTCGATGACGGTGATCCCGTTCGCCGTGCCGACCACGTCCATGCGCCGCCGGATCCCGGCGAAGGTCTCCAGCGCCGCCACGGCCTGATCCATCGGCACGCCCAGCGCGCGCACGGCCCCCAGCGCCGCCAGGGCATTGGCCACATTGTGCGCGCCCGGCACGTTCAGGGTCACGGCGTGGCTGTCGCCGCTCGCGCGGTCGGTCAGGGTAAGGGTCATGCCGGCGGGCAGGGGGCTCAGGTCGTGGGCCGACAGGTCGGCGTCGACGCGGCCGAGCGCGAAGGTCACCACCGCCTCGCCCCGCCCCTCGGCGACCATCGTCTGCGCCAGGGCCGCCGTCTCGACATTGTCCAGGTTCAGCACCGCAGTCCGCGCCCGGCCCGTGAAGCCGCCGAACAGCTCGCGCAGTTCCTCCATCGATTTGTGGTCCAGCGAGATGTTGGACACCACCGCCACCGTCGGATCGTAGCGGGCGATGGAGCCGTCCGACTCGTCCACCTCGGCCACGAACAGGTCTGGCCCGCCGATCAGGGCGCTGGCGAAGGGATGGTCGGCGTCGGTGAAATTCTTCATCACCGCCCCGTTCATGACGGTCGGCGCGCGCCCCGCCTGATCCAGGATCCAGGCGATCATGCCCGTGATGGTCGATTTGCCGCTGGTGCCTGCCACGCCGATCGAGGTCGGGGCGGCGTTGAAGATGCGGCTCAGCAGCTCGGGCCGCGTCACGATCGGCGCGCCGACCCGCCGGGCCGCGCCGATGTCGGGCACCGTGTCCTCGACCGCGCCGGTCGCCACCACCGTGTGATCCGCCCGCACGCCCGATCCGTCCTGGGGATGCAGGGTCACGCCGTGCGCCCTCAACCAGTCGAACTTCTCCGGCGTCCGCCCCTGGTCCAGCGACCGGTCCGAGCCCTCGACGGTCGCGCCCTGCGCCTGGACGATCATCGCCAGCGGCAGCATGCCGGACCCGCCGATGCCGCAGAAGAAATAGGAAGGCTTTTCTGGCGTCATCTTGATCTTGAAGGGCAAATGCGGGGAGTGTCCGACACGGTTCGCGTGACTAGCACGCGTCGCGCACAAGGCCACGCCCCCCAAAATGCTCCAAGTCATGGGACCCCCGGCATGAAGATCGGCATCGTCGCCGTCTCCTCCCGCTTCGCCCGCGAGCGGGGCGAGGCGATCCAGGCCTGGTTTGACCTGCAGTTCCCGGCGGGCGAGGTCACCTGCGCCCTCCACCCGAACAGCTTCGCCAAGTCCGGTCATTTCGCCGGCACCGATCAGGAGCGGGCCGACGCCTTCGTGGCGTTCGCCAACGATCCCCGCATCGACCACATCTGGTTCGCGCGCGGAGGCTATGGCTCGTGCCGCATCGCCGAGACGGTCATGCCGCGCCTGACCGGTATGGCGAGGAAGAAGCGCTACCTCGGATACTCCGACGTCGGATCGATGCTGGCCATCCTGTACAAGGCCGGCTTCGACGTGGCCCACGGACCCATGGCGTCGGACGGCGTCCGGAACGACCCCACCGGCTTCCGCTCACTGAACTGGCTGAGGAAGGGCGTGACAGAGGGGCTGGAGCCGTCGCTGGTCGACGACCCACGGCCCGCCGTCGCCTTCAACCTGACGGTTCTGGACCAGCTGCTCGGCACGCCGCTGGAGCCCGATCTGACCGGCCATGTGCTGATGCTGGAGGATGTGTCGGAGGCCGCCTATCGCATCGACCGGATGATGTTCCATCTGACCAGCCAGCCCTCGATCCGCCGCGTGGCCGGCATCCGCGCCGGCCGGTTCACCGACGTCACCGTCAACGAGCCGGACTTCGGCCTGACGGCGGAACAGATCGTCCAGCACTGGTGCGAACGCTCCGGCATCCCCTACCTCGGCCCCGCCGACATCGCCCACGACCGCAACAACAAGGTCGTGCCGTTCGGGCCACGCTGAACCAGCCTTCTCCCGCAAGGGGAGAAGGAAACCGGTGCTCCTCCGCAACGCTCTTAACCCTATCGCTCCCGCGTCCGGGGAAGGCTCTCGACAGCGAACGGCGGTCCGGCTCACATGCCCCGCGATGGGGCGCAACGGTTCGCAAACCCTGCCGACATGGACACGGGCGGCCATGGTCGGCGTGATGGGGGGAGCCGTTCTCGCGTTTGCTACGACCGCGTCGGGGGGCGCGGTCGAGGCGGCACAGAGCCGCCGCCTCATCACTTCCGACGGGGCTCGTCTTCATTACCTGGAGGCGGGCCCTTCGGGGGCTCCGACGATCCTGTTCGTGCCCGGATGGACCATGCCCGGCTGGATCTTCGAGCGTCAGATCGCCGCCCTGTCGGACCGTTTCCACGTCCTGGCGCTGGACCCGCGCGGGCAGGGCGACAGCGAGGTCACACGCTTCGGCTACACCCATGAGCGCCGAGGCCGCGACGTCGGCGAACTGATCGATCAGGCCGCGACCGGCCCTGTCGTGCTGGTCGGATGGTCTCTGGGCGTGCTCGACAGCCTGGCCTGGGTGGCCCAGGCCGGAGACGACCGGATCGCCGGCCTGGTCCTGATCGACAACTCCATCGGCGAGGGACCCGCGCCCCGCCCCGCCGCCGGAGCCACGCGGCCCGCCGAGCCACCCACCCGGTCGCCCGACGAGCGCCGCGCCCGCCGCGCCGCCTTCGTCGCTGGGATGTTCGCCCGGGATCCGGGCCCGGACTGGCGCGAGCGTCTGACCGATCAGGCGCTGCGAATGACGCCCGAGGACGAGCGCCGCCTGCTGGCCTACGACGCCCCCCGCGCATACTGGCGCGCCGCCGTCCATTCGACGACGAAGCCCGTCCTCTATGCCGTGCGCCCCCGCTGGCGCACGCAGGGCGAGACCCTGATCGCCACCCATCCCGACGCCGAGATGGTGGTGTTCGAGGACGCCGGTCACGCCCTGTTCGTTGACGAGGCCGACCGCTTCAACGCCCTGCTGACCCACTTCATGGACCGTCGCGTCGCCGCGCCGAGGCCGCTGCAATGACCGGTGCCGCCGACAAGACCCGCACGGCGCTGATCCCGCTGTTCCTGATCGCCATGGGCGTGGTCGGGATCGAGAACGCCCTGACGCGCTACTTCGCCGTCGCGAAATGGTCCGAGTACGGATACTGGATCATCTCCATCGTCATGGCCGGCTTCGCCCTCAGCGGCGTCGTGGTGGCCCTGTTCCGCGACACGGTGGCCCGGCACGGCGTGATCCTCCGGACCGTCCTGCCCGCCGCCATGGTGATCGCTGCCGCTCTGGGATACCAGGCGGTCACGGCCAACCCGTTCAATCCGCTGCAGCTTCAGAACCCGACGACCTGGCCGGATCAGGTTCGCAACATCGGGCTCTACTATGCGGTCCTGCTGCCCTTCTTCTTCCTCGCCGGGCTCTACATCAGCCTGATCTTCATCCTGAATCACCGCGAGATCGGCCGGGTCTATGGCTACGACCTGATCGGCGCCGGGATCGGCGCGGCTCTGGCGCTGGGCCTGATGTTCGTGGTCCACCCCTTCCTGCTGGCTCCGGTGCTGATGATCCCCCTGGCGCTCGCGCCGGTGTTTCAGCCCGGCAAGGGCCGATGGGCCGGTATCGCCCTCGCCGCCGTCGCCTTCGTGGGGGCCCAGTATGTTCTGTTCACCGGCGCGGCTCCCGCCTTCTCCGAGTTCAAGGCCATCTACGCGCCCCTGAACACACCGGGCGCGGCCGTCGTCGCCGAGGTGCGCCAGCCGCGCGGCCACTATCTGCTGCTCGAGAACTTCACAGAGCGGGTCGACGCCGACGTGTCCAACAACGCCGGCATGATGGGCGTCGCCGGCCCACCTTCGACCTATGGCCTGTACCGCGACGGCAACCGCGTCGCCGCCCTGCCCAGGGCCGGATCGCTGGACACCGCCTATGCCCCCAGCGCCCTGTCCGCCGCCCCCTACGCCCTGCGCCCGGGTGCGGAGGCGTTGCTGGTCGGCCTGTCCGGCGGCTATCGCGCGGCCGAGGCGCTGACGCTGGGCGCGTCCCGCGTCGACGGCGTGGAGGGCGAGCCGGTCCTCGCCCTGGCGCTCCAGAGCGGCCTGGGTCCATCGCCCGCCCTCGCGCCCGACCCTCGGATCACCCTGCTGGAGGGCGGCCCCATCGCCGCGGCCTGGCGGGCGGGCCCGGCCAGCTACGACGTCATCGACCTGTCCTCGGACTTCGTCGACGCGGCCCCCGCCAACGTCACCGGCGTCACGGCCGAGGCGATGCGCGCCTATCTGGCCGCCCTGAAGCCCGGCGGCATGGTCTCGGTCTCCGTCTCGATCCGCGACTTTCCCGTCTATGCGCTGCGCGTCCTGGCCACGGGGCGGCACGCCCTGACCGGCATGGGCGTGGGCGATCCGTCCGCCCACGTCATGGTCTATCGCTCGGCCTGGAACGCCCGCATCCTGATCAGCCCCACGCCATGGTCCCCGGCCGACGTCGCGGCGCTGGAAGCCTGGGCCGCCGCGCGCTCGTTCGACGTCTCCTGGCGGCCGGGGCTGGACGTGACGGCCGCCCGGGCGGGCCTGTTCAACGACCTGCCCAGCGTCTCCTTCGCCAGCGGCCAGATCGTCTCGACGGGTCCGAACGACGCCATCGCCAACGAGGTCGCCGCGGTGCTGGCCGGCCGTCCGTCTCCGTCTTCGGAGGCCTTCCACATCCGACCCGCCACTCTGGACCTGCCCGCCTTCCATTCCTCCCTTCGGCTCGAGGACCTGCCCACCCTGATCCGGCGGCTGGAAGTCCTGCCCCAGGCCGAGATCGGGGCCCTGGTGAACATCGCCGTCCTGGGCCAGGCCATGGTCATCGCCCTGCTGGTGCTGGCCGCCCCGCTGCTGTTCCGTCGACGGACCAGCGGCGCGAAGGATAAGCCGCGCGCCTGGCCCGCCCTCTATTTTCCCGCCCTCGGCCTCGGCTTCCTGCTGATCGAGATCTGGCTGATCGACAAGGCGGCCTTCTGGCTGAACGACTATTCCTCCGCCTTCGCCCTGGTGCTGACGTCCATGCTGATCTTCTCGGGCCTGGGCAGTATGATCGCCGGGCGCTGCGCCGCCATGCCCAAGGCCGCCTCCATGATCGGCCTGATCGTCGTCCTCGCCTGGATCGCGGCCATGTGGGTGGGGGCCGAGGATTTCATGATGCGGACCCTGGACCAGCCCTGGGCCATCAAGGGCGCGATGGTTGTGATCGCCGCCGCGCCGGTCTCGCTGGCGCTCGGCCTGCCGTTCCCGCTGGGCCTCATCCAGGTCGGCGACGGCCGGGCCCTGCCCTGGGCCTGGGGGCTGAACGGAGCCTTCTCCGTGGTCGCCACGCCCCTGGCGAACCTCATGAGCCGCGACATCGGCTTCTCCTCCCTGCTGGTGGCGGGGGCGGTGCTTTACAGCCTCGCCTTCCTGGTCCTGCCGGTCGCCCAGGCCCGGCCGCGCGCCGCTCCCTTGTTCGAGCCCGCTGCGCCCGCCGACCCCTTCGCCGACCTGCCCGATCCCGCGCCCGCCGCCCTCGATCCCTTCCCGGCCAAGACCCAGACGAGCCCCGCATGACCCTCGGCAGACGTTCCTTCCTGACCACCGCCGGAGCCGCTGCGCTCGGGGGTCTCGCCGCCTGCGACGAGCAGACGATGAAGTCGGTCCAGGCCCGGCTGAATCCGACGCAAGCCACGGGCCCGGCCGCCTCGGGCGCGGCGGCGCCCGCCGCCAACACCGCCGCCGACGCGGGCTCCGCCTCGGCGATCTCCCCGACCGTCCGTATGCCGACGGAACCCTGGTCCTGGGCCCGCTTCAACGCCGCCATGCAGGCCTCGGAGCGTCCGCACGCCCTGACCGAAGCGCAGTTCGACGCGATCCAGGCGAGGAAGCCCGCCGCCATCGACCGCATCCGCACCTATCTCGACGGCCGCTTCGGCGCGCACGATCCGAACGTGGTCCGCGCCTTCGAGAGCGTGCCACGCGACTTCTTCCACTATGCCTATGCGTCCGACGCCTCGACCGCCTACCAGGCCTATGAGGCCGACCCCAAACCCTGGGCCATCGGCCACGGCAGCGTCCTGTCCGACTATCTGGGCCAGGCCTATATGACCCAGCTGGCGGCGCCCAAGCCGACCGACGTCACGCTGGAGATCGGCACCGGCTCGGGCTTCCAGTCGTCGCTGCTCAGCCGCATCGTGCGCGACAGCTACACCATCGAGATCATCCAGCCGATCGGCGAAGCGGTGGGCAAGATCTTCGACCCGCTGGGCTACGACAACGTGCACTCGCGCGTCGGCGACGGCTATTTCGGCTGGCCTGAGGTGACCGAGGGCTTCGACACCATCATGCTGACCTGCGTGGCCCAGTACGCCCCGCCCGAGCTGTTCCGCCAGCTGAAGCCCGGCGGCAAGCTGATCATCCCCATCGGCCAACCCTTCCGCCGGGGCCAGGTGCTGTACGTCTACACCAAGGACGCCGACGGCCGGGTCCGCAGCCGCCGCGACGTCGGCGTCTTCTTCATCCCCATGACCGGCGCCATGCAGACCCAGGCACGACCGGCATCATGAAACAAGGCGCTCGCTGCCGCCGACGTTGTGATATGATCTTTAGAATGAAACAGGCGACATTCAGCGAAGTGACCGAAAAGGTCCGTGAAACGGTTTTCCGTTCGCCGCTTGCTGATCGGCTCAGCGGCATTTCGGTCGACGAGAACGACGATGAACTCGGCGGTGAGTTTTTGAGGGTGGTTCTTGAGGTAAAGGGTCTGAACACTTTCAAACTGGACCAGATGACGCCGCTGGTTCAGTCGATCGAAGACGCGGTCGCGGAAATCGACGAACGGTTTGCGAGTGTCAGATTGGCCGAAGCCGCTTAATGGCGGCCCATCATGTCGAGCTTCTGGATACGGCCCGTCAATTGCTGGCTCGGCAACCTGGGCAACGCGGCCGCTTGAGCGGCGCCAGAGTTCGCCGCTCGATATCGACATCGTACTATGCGCTTTTCAGCTTCCTGATGAAGGAAGTGTCTGATCGGATTGTGGGAACGGGCGGCGCATTATCGGTGAGACGACGGATGTTCTCTCGCGTGCTGACCCATGCAGGACTTTTGTCGGCCTTGTCCAAATGCCGCGGTGGTCAGATTGAAGCGAACGTGTCTGGATTCTTTCAGCATGCAGCCGCGCCCGTCACTGTCGCTCCGCCGTTCATTCGAACGATGGCGGCCGCGTTTTCTGACTCTCAGGCGAAACGCCACGATGCCGACTACGATATGAATGCTTCGCTGAGCGAGACAGATGCCCTGGTGCTTGCGACCCGCGTGGAGCGAGCCATATCGGATTGGTCCACTGCTCGGACCGCTGCGGATCGCGATTTCAAGCACGCGCTTTGCCTATTGCTTGTCTTGAAAGGCAAGTTGCGGACCGAATAGCCGGCTCACAAATCTTCAACCCTCGTCCCGAGCCAGCACTTTGGAGTAGGTGCCAGATGAACACCAAAAGTCCATCTCTAGGAGTTATTTCCTAGATCCAATAACTTGTTGAAGACTCTAACAGTAACCTCTTACGAATTGGACTCATTGCACCCGGTCCCTCCCGAGTCCAATCAGGCCGCCGCCGCTTCCTCCAGCACCAACGCATCCAGTGCCTGAACCAGGTCGGCGATCAGGTCGTCCTCGTGCTCCAGTCCGACGGACAGACGCAGCAGCCCCTCGGTGATCCCGGCCACGGCCCGCGCTTCCGGCGTCATGGCGGCGTGGGTCATGGTCGCCGGATGGGCGATCAGGCTTTCGACCCCGCCCAGGCTCTCGGCCAGGGTGAAGGTGTCCAGCGTCTCGACCAGCTGGCGGACCGCTTCGACGCCCCCCGCCAGCTCGAAGCTGAGCATCGCCCCCGGTCCCCGCTGCTGGCGCGCCGCCAGGGCGTGTCCGGGGTGGGAGGCCAGGCCCGGATAATGCACCGCCGACACCGCCGGATGGGCCTCCAGCAAGGCCGCCACCTTGCCGGCCGTCGTCTGCTGCCGCTCGATCCGGGCGAACAGCGTCCGCACCCCGCGCAGCGTCAGATAGGCGTCGAACGGCGATCCCGTGACCCCCAGACAGTTGGCCCACCAGGCCAGCTCCGCATGGTCCGCCGGATCGGCCGCGATCACCGCGCCGCCGACGACGTCCGAATGGCCATTGATGTATTTCGTCGTCGAGTGGACCACGATGTCGGCGCCCAGTTCGATGGGCCGCTGCAGGGCGGGCGACAGGAAGGTGTTGTCGGCCACCACCTTGGCTCCGACCCGGTGCGCCCGAGCGCAGATGTCGGCGATGTCGACGACCCTCAGCAGGGGGTTCGACGGCGTCTCGACCAGCACCAGCTTGGGGTTCAGGGCCAGGGCCGCCTCCAGCGCGGCGGGATCGCCCTGATCGACCCACAGCACCTCGAAATGCCCCTTCCGGGCCCGCGCGCACAGCAGCCGATGGGTCCCGCCGTAACAGTCGTGCGGCGCGATCAGCAGGTCGCCGGGCTCCAGCAGGCTCAGCGGCAGATCGACCGCCGCCATGCCGGTCGCCGTGACGACGCAGCCCGCCCCGCCCTCCAGCTCGGCCAGGGTCTCGGCCAGGACGTCGCGGGTCGGATTGCCGGACCGGCTGTAGTCGTATTTCCGCTTCTGTTCGAAGCCGGCGAAGGAATAGTTCGACGACAGATACAGCGGCGGCATGACGGCGCCGTGGGCCGTGTCGGTGTCGACGCCCGAGCGAGCGCAGGTGGTGTGGGCGTGATGCGGGCGGCGCGCGATCGTCATTGATCGATCTCCTTCAGGGCGGCGCGGAGGATGGCGGCGACCGCCTCGTCCTCCTTCAGAAAGGCGTCGTGGCCGTACAGGGACGGGGCCTCGACGAAGCGGAACAGGGTCGGCAGCCGTGCGGCCAGTTCGCGGACGTCCTCGATCGGCACCAGCCGGTCGGAGGAAAAGCCCACCAGGGTCGTGGGCGTGCGGATCGCCTCGGGCGTCACGGCATGACGGTCGATCGAGTCCGACAGCGACAGCCAGCGCGCGGGTGTGGTGTGCGTCCGATAGGCCCGGCCCCGCGCCGTCAGATAATCACAGACCGGATAGGCCCCGCCGACGGACTTGGGCGCGGCGCTCTCGAACCGCTCGCCGAACTCCTCGGCCGTGCGATAGGTGGTCATGGCCAGTTCGCGGGCCAGGGCGACGCCATCCTCGGGGCGTCCCGCCGCCTCGGCCAGCTGCAGGATGCGCCGTTGGATGCCGCGCCAGGCGGTCGCCTGGGGGTGTGCCTGATGGGCGGCCGAGACCACGACCAGCTGTTCGACCCGCTCGGGGAACAGCTCGGCGAAGGCCAGTGCGATCATGCCGCCATAGGAGCAACCCACGAACGCCGAAACGACCGGATCGCCGATCGCGTCGAGGATCAGCCCCAGCAGCCGGGCCTGGTCGTGGGTGGTGATGGTGACCGGCCGGCCGCCGTCCGCTGCCTCGGGCGCATAGTCGAAGGCCAGGACCTGGAACCGGTTCAGGTCGATGGGGCCGCGGATCGAGACCGCACCCGACCACCAGCCGAGGCCATTGGTCTCGGTCCGGTGCACGAACCGCCCGGCCGAGATCCCACCGGCGACGACGACCAGCGGCGCGCCCTCGCGACCGTGCAGCCGCCCGACGAGGCGGCCTTGCGCCAGCCGCTCGCCGGACTGGAGCCGGAAATCGGCCGGGATCTGGACAGGCAGGTCCACGGCGACGCCGCCACGTGCGATCTTCGGCACGCGCGTCCTGGCGTCGAGCGCTGGGTGGCGACAGAGGGAATCTGGAAGGTCGGGGAGGGTCTGGATGTCGAAGGCCATGATCGTCGTCCGCATCGTCCTGCTCATGCAAGACCCCGGACGGTGACAGACCGTGGAGACGCCGCCTCATCGACGCTCCACTCATCTCTCGCGGAAGGTCGGAACCCTCCCCGCAGGAGTTGGCACCGTTCGGGCGGAACCCGATGGTTGCCCCGGCATCAAAGGGCCTATCCCTCCGCCGGTCTTGATGAGTGGAGTTACGTTGCGGTTGCGAAGACCGCCGGTCAAGAGGAAAAATTCACCTCGATGCGCCCGCCTCGCACCAAATGCGTGACCAAGGAGCCTCAGCCTGCCCCTTCGACGAAAGAAAAATGCGCAGACGGGTTGACGGGCGCATCCCGGCTCGACACCCTTGCATCGACGTTATTCACAAGGTCTCGCCCGTGTCCCGTCTCGGCCGCATCGCCGTTTCGACCTCGACCTCCGCCCTAGCGGCGCGGTCGATGACGCCTGCGACCCTTATTTCGACCACCACCGGTATGACCACCACCGGCCCCTCGCGGGCGGGGACAGGTTAGCACGCGCGGTCGAACAGACAGCCCAGCAAACCCCACCCGCCCGGCCCCGGCCCGGCGGGTTTTCTTTCGCCCGAAATCCACCCTCTCAGTTCACGGAACACTCCGATGCCCCTCTCCCAGGCCCATCTCGCCGTCGTCGAAAAACCGCTTCCGGCGCCCGCGCCGGCACCCGAGGTCGTGGTCCTCAAGTTCGGCTCCTCGATCCTCAAGGATCAGTCCTGCGCTCCTGCCGTGGCGTCGGAACTCTATGGCCACGTCCGTGCCGGGCGGAAGGTCGTTGCGGTGGTCTCCGCCCTCGGCGGCCATACCGATCGGCTGCTCGCTGATGCCCGTGAACTGGGCCTCGATCACGAGAACGACCTGCTCCCGGCCTATGTCGCCCTCGGCGAGGAAAAGGCGGCGGCTCTGGTGGCGATCGCCTGCGACCGCATCGGGCTGGACGCCTGCGCACTGTCGGTGCGCGAGCTCGGCATCGTGGCCGAGGGCCCGGTCGAGCACGCGCACCCGGTCTCGCTGCACGCCGAGGCGCTGAACCGGGCCCTGGCGTCGCATCAGGTCGTGGTGGTGCCAGGCTTCGGCGCCGTGCGCCCGAACGGCCGCGTCGTCCTGCTGGGCCGGGGCGGATCGGACCTGACGGCAGTGTTTCTGGCGGCCGAGCTGGGGCTGAAACGCGCCCGGCTGGTGAAGGACGTCGACGGACTCTACGACCGCGACCCGGCCTCCGCGTCTGGCAAGCCCCTGCGGTTTCGCCGCGCCAACTGGGACGACGCGCGCCGCCATGGCGGGGCCCTGGTCCAGCACGACGCCATTGACCTGGGACAGGAGCGGTCGGTCGAGATCGAGGTCGCCGCCTTGGGTCGGTCGGACTGCACGGTGGTGGGCGAACAGTCGGCGCCTCCGGGGCCCTCGGTGCCCGACGCCCCGCTGAAGGTCGCCATCGCCGGATGCGGCGTGGTGGGCGGGGGGCTGCTGAAACGGCTGCTGGCCGACGACCGGTTCCAGGTCGTGGGCGTCCTGGTCCGCGATCCGCAGAAGCCGCGTGACGTCGAGGCCCCCGCCGAGCTGTTCACAGCCGACCGCGAGGCCCTGCTGGCGCTCCAGCCCGACATCCTGCTGGAGGCCCTGTCCGAGGGTGGGGCGGGCCATGACCTGATCCGGGCCGCGCTGGAACGGGGCGTCGACGTCGCCAGCGCCAACAAACAGGCCATCAGCCGGGACCCGCAAGGCTTGGCCGATCTGGCCCGGGCCAAGGGGGCCCGCCTGGCCTATTCGGCGGCGGTCGGCGGCGGGGCCCCGATGATCGAGACGGTGCGCGCCGCCCGCGCCGCCGGGCCGGTCAAGGGGTTCGAGGCCATCCTGAACGGCACGGTCAACTTCATGCTCAGCCGCATCCAGGCGGGCGCCGACTTCGCCGACGCCCTGGCCGACGCGCGGGTCGCGGGCTTCGCCGAGGAGGATCCGTCGTCGGACCTGGAAGGCCGCGATTCGGCGGCCAAGGTGCGGCTGCTGGCCTTCGAGGCCTTCGGCCGCACGCCCGAGGACGAGGTGCCCTGCGCGGCCCTGTCGGAGGACTTCAACCCCTCGGGCCCCGTGCGCCAGATCGGGGCCTGTTTCCGCGAGGGCGAGGCGCTGAAGGCGTCGGTTTCGCTTGACGTCGGCCTCGACGACCCGTTCTTCCTCGCCCTGAACGGGGAGCGGAACGGCGTGAAGGTCTATGGCGAGGACGGGCGGGTCTGGTCCTGCGGCGGGCGCGGCGCGGGCCGCTGGCCGACGACCGAGAGCGTGCTGGCCGACCTGAACGACATCGTCCGGGCGCGGCACGCGTCGCTGGGGCATCACTGATTGGCCGTCTTTACTCCGGTCTCGGACGGGGAGGCCGAGGCCTTCCTGTCGGACTACGACCTCGGCGATCTCGTGGCGCTGCATCCGATCGCCGAGGGGGTGGAGAACACCAACTACCGGCTGGAGACGGTCGGGGCGCGCCATGTCCTGACGCTGTTCGAGGCGCGGACCGATGCGGGCAGCCTGCCGTTCTGCCTCGGCCTGACCGATCATCTGGCGGCGCGAGGCTATCCCGCGCCCCGGCCGGTCCGGCGGCGGGACGGGGGCTGGGTCGGGACGCTGAATGGGCGACCGGCGGCGGTGATCGAATGGCTGGGCGGGGCGTGGCTGCGCGACCCTTCCGCGTCAGAGGTCGAGGCGGCGGGGGCCATGCTGGCGCGATTGCATCTGGCGGCGGCCGATTTCCCGGTCCCACGCGAGAACCCGGTCGGCCCGGATGCGTGGCGAACGCTGGCCGATCGCTGCGCCACGGTGGCGACGGGCGAGGACCACGCCATCCTGGACGAGGTCGAAGCAATTCTGGCCCGTCTCGATCCGTGGGCGGAGGACCTGCTGACCGGCCCCATCCACGCCGACTATTTTCCCGACAACGTCCTGTTCGCGAACGGGGCAGTGTCCGGCGTGATCGACTTCTATTTCGGCTGCACAGGGGTCCTGGCCTACGACCTCGCCGTCGCGCTGAGCGCCTGGGGCTTCGACGGCGCGGGCAGGCCGATCCCCGGCGCGGTCGAGGCCTTCCGCCGGGGTTACGAAAGCGTCCGCCCTCTGACCCCCGCCGAGTCCGCCGCCCTGCCGCGCCTGGGCCAGGCCGCCGCCGTCCGGTTCACCCTGACCCGCCTGCACGACCGCATCTTCCACGACCCGACCAAGCTGGTGACACCCAAGGACCCGGCGGCGTTTCTCAGGCGCGCGGCGTGGTGGGCGGAGGCCTAGCTGTCGAAGCTATGAAGGTTGTTCACCCGAGGGGGTGCTGAGAAGCTGGGGTTGCGAAGCCAACCAACCCTCTGCGGAGCCTCTCGGATGAACATGCACA
>NCEB01000010.1:87699-115396 GCA_002280475.1 Brevundimonas subvibrioides | reverse complement strand
CGCGGCGAGGCGGTCGATGTGGCGCCCGATGCGGTGACGCTGGCCGATCAGACGGTCCTGCGCGGGAAAGGCGTGATCGACGCGCGGGGGCCCGCTCCCACCCCGCACCTGGACCTCGGATGGCAGATCTTTCTCGGGCGGACGGTTCGACTGACCCAGCCCCATGGTCTGACCCGACCGACCATCATGGACGCGACTGTGGCCCAGGGGGACGCCTATCGCTTCGTCTATCTGCTGCCGTTCGACGCCCGGACCGTGCTGGTCGAGGACACCTATTATGTCGATGGGCCCCGGCTGGATCGGGACGTCATCCGGGGACGCGTCGACGATTACATCCGCTCGCGCGGCTGGGCGGTCGAGGCGGTGGTCGAAGAGGAAGAGGGCGTGCTGCCCATCGCCCTTGATGGCGACATCGACGCCTTCTGGGCCGAAGGGGCCCCGGTCGCCCGGGCCGGGTTGTCGGCGGCCCTGTTTCACCCGACCACAGGCTACTCGCTGCTGGACGCCGTCGCCACGGCGCGGCTGGTGGCCGGGGCGACCGACCTGTCGTCGGCGGGGCTGCGCGCGCTGATGGAGGGGCATTCCAAGACGATCTGGGCGGGTCGGGCCTTCTATCGCCTGCTGGACCGTATGCTGTTCCGCGCGGCGAAGCCGTCGAAACGCTGGAGCGTCATGCGCCGCTTCTATGGCCTGTCGGAGCCTTTGGTGCGGCGCTTCTACGCAGGACGGAGCACCACGCTGGACAAGGCGCGCATCCTGACTGGAAAACCCCCCGTGCCCATCCATCGCGCGCTTCGACAGCTGCGCGAGACGGGTCTAGGAAAGAGCGCATGAGAGACCTTGCGGCGAAACGGGCGGTGGTCATCGGGGCCGGATTCGGCGGCATCGCACTGGCCATCCGGTTGCAGCGGGCGGGCGTGCAGACGACCCTGGTCGAGAAGCGCGACAAGCCGGGCGGCCGCGCTTACGTCTGGAAGGAGCGCGGCTTTACCTTCGACGCCGGTCCGACGGTCATCACCGACCCCGACTGTCTGGAGCAGCTGTTCGAGGGCACGGGCTCGGTCTTGAAGGACTACGTCGATCTGCTGGCGGTCGATCCCTTCTACCGGCTGTGCTGGGAAGATGGGCGGGCGTTCGACTATAACAACGACCAGGAGGCGATGGAGCGCCAGATCGCGGCCTTCAATCCGGCCGACGTCGCGGGCTACGACCGTTTCCACAAGTATTCCGAGGAGCTGTATCAGGAGGGCTATCTGCGGCTGGGCACCGTCCCGTTCCAGTCGTTCTGGTCGATGATGGCGGCGGCGCCCCAGCTGATGCGGCTGGAAAGCTGGAACAGCGTCCACGCCATGGTCGCACGCCACATCCAGGACCCGCAGCTGCGCCAGGCCTTCAGCTTCCACACCCTGCTGGTGGGCGGCGACCCCTTCAAGACCAGCTCGGTCTACGCCCTGATCCACGCCCTGGAGCGGCGCGGCGGGGTGTGGTTCGCGCGCGGCGGGACCGGGGCCTTGATCGACGGTCTGTGCCGGTTCTTCACCGACCTGGGCGGTGACCTACGGCTGAACGCCTCGGTCGAGCGGATCGAGACGGAGGGCGACCGGGCCACTGGCGTGGTGCTGGAAGGCGGCGAGGTCATCCCGGCTGACATGGTCGCCTCCAACGCAGACGTGGTCCACACCTACGACAAGCTTCTGGGCCGCACGCCGCGCGGGAAGTCCAAGGCCAGGTCGCTGAAGTCCAAGCGGTTCTCGATGTCGCTGTTCGTCCTGCATTTCGGCGTCTCGACGCCGCAGCCGCAGCTGGCGCACCACACAATCTGCTTCGGCGCACGGTATCGCGAGCTGATCTCGGAGATCTTCTCCGGGCCCGAACTGCCCGAGGATTTCTCGCTGTATCTGCACGCGCCCTGCGCCACCGATCCCTCGATGGCCCCGCCCGGACAGTCCAGCCACTATGTCCTGTCGCCCGTGCCGCACCTGGGGGCCGCCGACATCGACTGGTCGGTCAAGGGACCGGAGTACCGCGAGAAGATCATCGACTATCTGGAGGAGCGGTACATGCCGAACCTGCGGCGCGATCTGGTCACGACGCGGATCTGGACGCCGCAGGATTTCAAGGACGACCTGAACTCGCACCTGGGGTCCGCTTTCTCTCTGGAGCCGATCCTGACCCAGAGCGCCTGGTTCCGGCCGCACAACAGGGACGACGTGATCCCCAACCTCTACATCGTCGGGGCCGGCACCCATCCGGGGGCGGGCATTCCCGGAGTGGTCGGCTCGGCCAAGGCGACGGCCGGCCTGATGCTGGAACAGGCGGCGGACCTCCGGTGACCGACACCGTTCTCGCCGCGTCAAAGGCGTCGATCGTCAAGGGGTCCAAGAGCTTCCGCTCGGCCTCTCGGCTGTTCGACCCCAGGGTGCGCGAGGACGCCTGGCTGCTCTACGCCTGGTGCCGGGCCTGCGACGACGAGATCGACGGCCAAGACCACGGCTTCGGCCACGAGGTCCTGACCGCCGAGGAACAGAAGCGGCGGCTCGACCGGCTGTATGACCTCACACGCCGGGCCATGACCGGCGAGACCATGTCCGATCCCGTCTTCGCCGCCTTCCAGCGGGTGGCGATCCGCCATCGCTTGCCGGAGCGCTGGGCGATGGACCTGATCGACGGCTTCGCCATGGACGTGGAGCACCGGGACTATCGCACCGTGGATGACGTCATGGCCTACTGCTGGCACGTCGCTGGCGTCGTCGGGGTGATGATGGCGCGGGTGATGGGCGTGACCGATGCTGAGGTGCTGCGCCGCGCTCAGGACCTGGGATTGGCGTTCCAACTGACCAATATCTCGCGGGACGTGATCGAGGACGCCGAACGCGGCCGGGTCTATCTGCCGGCGGACTGGCTGGTCGAGGCGGGGCTGGAGCCGACGGCCGAGGCCGTGGCGGATCCCGCGAACCGCGCCAAGGTTCACGCCGTGACGCAGAGGCTGCTGGCCGTGGCCGAGCCCTATTACGACAGCGCCCGCGACGGCCTGCGTGGTCTTCCTTTCCGCTCCGCCTTGGCCATCGCGGCGGCGCGTGGGGTCTATCGGGAAATCGGCCGCAAGGTCCGGCGTAGCGGCCCCGAAGCCTGGCGTTCGCGGGTATCGGTCGGGCGCCTGATGAAGCTTTGGCTGTTCAGCCGAGGCGCTCTGATCGCCGTCTGGACCCAGGCCTTGGATCGCGGCAAGCCCCTGCCGGTCAGGCCTGCGCTGTGGACCCGCGTCTGAGGGCTTCGCGACGGACGGCGGGCAGCCGCCACCACGGCGTCGCCGGCGACAGGTGATGCTCGTGGTGCATGCCGAAGTGGAAACAGGTCAGCAGGGACGCGATCCACGGCATGGACCAGGTCCGAGCATGGTGATGGTCGTCGAAGCCCTCGCCGGCGATATGCCGATGCGGCAGCCATGTGCCGAAGACGAACAGTTGTAGCGCGCTGAGCACGGCCGGCAGGGCCCAGAACAGGATCAGATTGGCGACCGACGCGCCCATCACCAGATAGGCGATCAGCACCGCCGTCACGATGGCGAACTCGCGCCAGCCGAAATAGCGTGTGAAGAAGCCGTAGAACCACGGCAGGAAGGCCTCGGGCCGGTCGGCGTGAAAGTCCGGGTCGTCGGCCGTGCCGGGCGCGCGGTGATGCTGGTGGTGGCAGACGTTCAGCTCGCGGAACGAGAAGGCGGCGTACGCCCCGACGCAGACTTGGCCGACCACTGCGTTAAGCCTGGGCCGTCCGGGGGCCAGCGACCCATGCATGGCGTCGTGGGCGACGATGAACATGCCGGCCCCGAGCCAGCTTTGCGTCAGGATCAGCACTGGAACAACCGCGAGCGCCGGACCGTGCAGGGCTTGAAAGAAGACGCCCCACACATGCAGGGTCGCCCACCCGGTCACGATCAGGGCGGCGAGGGTGAGGCCGATGGTGGTCTGGCGGGCGCGCGTCACTCGGCGGGCAGATCGGCGGCGGCCCGCTCGGCGCGACGGGCTTTCAGAATGGCGCTGAGCCGCTGAGGATTGGGCGCGAAGACGAAGCCGAAGGATACCGCGCCGTCCCGCGTCTGCACCGCGTGATGCAGCTTGTGAGCCTGGACCAGCCGGCGAGCGTAGCCGTTCCGGGGCATCCAGTGGAACGGCCACCGCTGATGCACCAGGCCGTCGTGGACGAAGGCATAGACGACGCCGTACAGGGTCACGCCTAGCGCGATCGCGCGGATCCACCACAGACCCGTCAGCCAGGCGACGACGAACAGGCCCGTACCGACGACGGCACCGACCACGCCGTACAGATCGTTGACCTCGAACGTCTTGTCGTGCGGCTCGTGATGGTCGCGGTGCCAGCCCCAGCCCAGGGGGCCGTGCATGATGTAGCGGTGCGTCGTCCAGGCGACCCCTTCCATCAGGAAGAAGACCGCCAGGGTCAGCAGGGTGAACCACACGAGCGTCATAGTCGGACTTTACGCCGCGTCGCGGGCAGTTCCAACCGCGACCGGGCGTCGCTAAGCAGGACGGCATGAGCGACGACGTCATCCGAGACCGCAAGGACCAGCACCTGGACGTTGTCCTCTCCGGCGGCGGGCGACACGCCAGGGACGCCGGATTCGACGCGATCCAGTTCGTGCACGAGGCCCTGCCCGATCTGGACCACGCCAAGATCGATCTGGGCGTGGACTTTCTGGGGCGACGGCTGAAGGCCCCGTTCCTGATCAGTTCCATGACCGGTGGGCCCAGTCGAGCGGAGGCCATCAACGCCCATCTGGCCGAAGCCGCGCAGGCCCTGGGGATCGCCCTGGCCGTGGGGTCGCAGCGCGGGGCGCTGGAGGGCGGAGCGGGCAGCGGCCTGAACGCCTCGCTCCGGGACCGGGCCCCCGATACGCCGATCCTGGCCAACATAGGAGCCGCTCAGCTTACGCGCGGCTTCGGTGTCGATCAGGCGCGCCGCATCATGGAGATGATCGGGGCCGACGCCCTGATCGTGCATCTGAACCCGCTTCAGGAAGCCTGTCAGCCTGAGGGCGACCGCGACTGGTGGGGCGTCGGCGCGGCGCTGGAGGCGCTGGTCCGCAAGCTGGACGCGCCGGTCGTGGTCAAGGAAACGGGCGCGGGGATATCGGCGGCCACGGCACGGCGGCTGGAAGCGATGGGCGTGGCGGCCATCGATGTCGCGGGGGCGGGTGGGGCCAACTGGGGCCTGATCGAAGGCGAACGCGCGACGGAACCGACGGACAAGGCGCACGCCCTGGCCTTCGCCGACTGGGGCATTCCGACCGCCCGTTGCATCGCCGAGGTGCGCGCCGTCTGCCCCAGCATGGTCCTTGTCGGATCCGGGGGTGTCCGGGACGGGGTCGATGCAGCCAAGGCGATCCGTGCGGGCGCCGATGTCGTGGGACAGGCGGCGGGTGTGCTGAAAGCCGCTACGCTGTCCAGTGAAGCTGTGGTCGCGCATTTCGACCTGGCCATTCGGCAACTGCGGACTGCTTGCCTCTGTACGGGTTCAGCCAACCTTGCAGCCCTGAAGCAGGCACAACTTCAGGATTGAAGCGATCAATCATAGGTTGACAGATTACGCCGAACGCTCGACCTAGGATTGATTATCCCCGGTTGTGCAAGGTCGATCATGGATGCCGACACGTTCATCGATCGTTGGTCGGGTCCACCGATCAGCGAGCGTGCCCACTATCAGACGTTCGTCAGCCAGCTCTGTGAGCTAATAGAAGTCGGCGGGCCGGACCGCGACCGAGCTGGAGATCTGAATTACTGCTTCGAGCGACCCGTTCGATTTCGCCACGATGATGGTGGGTCCCACGTCGGCTACATCGATTGCTACCGACGCGGGTGTTTCGTGCTGGAAGCCAAGCAGTCGGCCAAGGGCCCCATCGGTATCGCGAGCGGGGACCGCGTTGACCGGCTGATGCGATCGGCGAAACGCCAGGCCGCAGACTATGCCAAGGCGCTGGACGAATGGCCGCCCTTTCTTGTGGTCGTCGATGTCGGTCGATCGATCGAACTGTGGTCCGACTTCGATCGCCAAGGAAAGGTCTACAGCCCCTTTCCGGACCGGGCGCGGCAGCGCATCACCCTGGACCGCATGGCCGATCCAGAGGTCCGGGACATGCTGGCGGCCGTCTGGCTGGACCCCATGAGCCTGGACCCGGCCGCGCGGGTGGCGGCGGTGACGACGGACATCGCCGAGCGTCTCGGCTGGCTGGTGCGTTCGATCGCCGAGCGGATGCCGGGCACCGCAGACGGTCCGATCAGCGACCTGGATCGTGGCGCGCACGCCAATCGGACCGCCCTGTTCATGATGCAGTGCATTTTCGCCATGTTCGCCGACAGTGTTGGGCTTATCGAAGATCGAGGCTTCCTGGAGTTCCTGAAATCCTATCGAGGCCAGGCGAGGAACTTCCATACCGCGGCCAGCGACTACTTCCGGCACATGGACAGCGGCGGACATTGTCCGGCGGCGCGCCAGGACCTCAGGCGGTTCAATGGTGGCCTGTTCCGCGAGGTCGCGCCCCTCCCGATCACCGAGGCCGAGCTGGAGGCCCTGATCGCCGCCGCGCAAGCGGACTGGGCGTCGGTCGAGCCAGCCATCTTCGGGGCGCTGCTGGAACAGGCCCTCGACCCCTCTGAGCGCGGTCGGTCGGGTGCGCATTACACGCCGCGCGCCTTCGTCGAGCGTCTGGTCGGTCCAGTCCTGCAGCCCCTGAGAAAGGACTGGGAGGCCATAGAGGGCCTGGCCATCGGACTGCATCAGGACGGACGCTCGGCCGAGGCACAGAAGCTGGTCCGTGGCTTTCACGCGGACCTTTGCGCCCTCAAGATCCTGGATCCCGCGTGCGGAACAGGGAACTTCCTCTATGTGTCGATGCATCTGCTCAAGACCCTTGAGAGCGAGGTCCTCAGCGCGCTTCATGAACTCGGCGACCCGCAGGGGATGCTCGAGTTGCCGCGCCATTCGGTGGCCCCAGAGCAGTTCCTGGGCCTGGAACAGAATCGCTACGCCGCCTGGATCGCCCAGATGGTTTTGTGGATCGGCCATTTGCAGTGGCATTTCCGGACCTTCGGCGATGCCAAGCCCAGCGAGCCGATCCTGAGGGACGCCGGATCGATCCAGCTGGGCGATGCGATCCTGTCTTGCGACGCGGTCGATCTGGCTCGGGATGATCAGGGCAGGGTCGTGACGCGTCAGCGACGGGCGACCCGCAACGGCTCCGTCCAACCCGAAGACGAGAACGTCGAGGTCGAGAGATATATCAATCCGCGTCAGACGCCCTGGCCAGAAGCGGACTTCATCGTCGGGAACCCTCCCTTCATGGGGGCCAAGGACATGAGGCGGCACCTCGGTGACGGCTATGTCGACGCCCTGTGGGCGGTGCGTCAGGGGCGTCATCGTTCAGCGGACCTGGTGACCGTCTGGTGGGATCGCGCGGCCGAGCTGTTGACCCGTCCGGGATCGCGGCTGCGCCGCTTCGGCTTCATCACGACCAGTTCGATAACCCAGACGTTTTCGCGCCGCGTGATCGAGGATCGACTGAACGCGCCTCGACCGATCCGGCTGGTCTATGCCGTGCCCGATCATCCCTGGATCAAGGGGGTCGACAAGGCCGCCGTCAGGATCGCCATGACGGTCGCCGAGGCCGGAGAACCAGACGGCCAGGGCTGCATGGCGGAGGTCGTTCAGGAGTCGGACCTGCACAGCGATCTGCCGCAGATCGTCTTTCGAGAGCGCGTCGGCGACATCGGCTGCAATCTGTCGATCATCGGCGGGCCAGCGGCGGTTCCGCTCCGCGCGAACGCCGGGCTCAGCGCGCGCGGCGTCCAGTTGATGGGCGCGGGATTCGCCGTGACCCCCGCGCGGGCCGACGCTCTTTGCGTCCACTCCGGGCCTGTTGCGCCGAGCCCGGCGCGACCCTATCGGAACGGGCGCGATCTGGCGGACCGGTCGCGGGATCTGATGGCGATCGACTTCCACGACCTCGACGAGCGCGAGGCGCGTCGCCTGCATCCCGGCTTTTACGACCACCTGCTGACGACGGTGAAGGCGGCCCGCGACCGGAACGGGCGCAAGGCCTACCGGGACCGGTGGTGGCAGTTCGGCGAGCCTCGCCGCGAGCTCCGCGCCGCGCTGGCGGGCCTGGATCGCTACATCGTCACGATCGAGACGGCCAAACATCGCTGGTTCCAGTTCCTGGACGTCGAGATACTGCCGGACAACAAGCTGGTGGTGATCGCGACCGATGACGCGGCGGTGCTGGGCGTTCTGTCGTCCCGGGCCCATCTCGCCTGGTTCCGCAGTCATTGCGGACGGATCGGTGCCTATGACGGCGATGCGGTCTATGTGAAGAGCGCGTGTTTCGACGCGTTTCCCTTTCCTGATTTGTCCGTCGCCGCACGCGCGGAAGTCGCTGCGCTCGCGGAAGAGCTGCAGGAGGTGCGCGAGCGGGCACTGCTGCGCGATCCGACCCTGACGATGACGACGCTCTACAACGCCATCACTCGGGCCGGCCCGGTAGCGGACGACGGCCGCGGCCAGACCGCGTGCGTCGAGTTGCTTCGCTATCTCCACGCCCGGCTGAACGACTGCGTGGAAAAGGCCTACGGCTGGAGCGACAGCCCGGAGCCGGAGGTCCTGGTCGATCGGCTGCGCGCGCTGAACGCGTCCAGAGCGGCAGAGGAAGCGTTGGGGGATGTCCGCCATCTGCGTCCCGCCTTTCAGAAACGGATCGGGCCGGCAATTCCGGTCCAGCAGAGCGACGCGCTGTTCAGCGGGCCTGCGGGTCTGCCCGATCTGCCGTCCAAGGGTGCTCCCCTTGCCGCCGCTATCCTGGCCTCTTTGAGAGGCGCGGGCCGTCCGATGACCTCCCGCGCCTTGTTGGGTCGCTTCTCCCGCCGTGCCGGACGGCGAGCGGAGGCGCGCGTGGCCGAGACGCTGTCGATCCTGGCTGTCGCCGGCTCGGTTCAGCAGACCGAGGGTGGTTGGTTCGCGCCGCGCTAAAGGCTTTTCGATCGACGACCACCAAGGCCGTGCTATGGGCGCGGCGGAGGTCGAATGGCACGGGCTGACACCGACGTCGTCATCATCGGAGGCGGGCACAACGGGCTGGTGTGCGCCTTCTACCTGGCGCGCGCGGGCCTGAAGGTCGTCGTTCTGGAGCGCCGCGACATCGTCGGTGGGGCGGCGGTCACCGAGACCTTCCATCCCGGCTTTCGCAACTCGACCGCCAGCTACACCGTCAGCCTGCTGAACCCGCGCGTCATCGCCGACATGAATCTGGCGCGGCACGGTCTCCGGGTCGTCGAGCGACGCGTGTCCAACTTCCTGCCCCTGCCCGATGGGCGGTTCCTTGAGGCCGGGGAGGGGAGGACAGGCGCATCGGTCGCGCGCTTCTCGGTCCGCGACGCTGATCGGCTGCCCGAGTACGAGCGCCGCTTGGAGGCGGTGGCGGACGTATTGCGCGATCTGGTCCTGAAGGCCCCGCCCAATCTGCCCGAAGGCGGCCTTGCCGAGGCCTTGCCCGAACTGCTGCGCTCCGCTTCGGTCGCGCGGCGACTGGGGGGACTGGATCTGACGAGCCGCCGTGATGTGCTGGATCTGTTCACCAAATCCGCCGGTGACTGGCTGGACGGCTGGTTCGAGAGCGATCCGATCAAGGCCCTGTTCGGCTTCGACAGCGTCGTGGGACACTACGCCAGCCCCTACACGCCGGGTTCGGCCTATGTGCTGTTGCATCACGTCTTCGGCGAGGTGAACGGCAAACGGGGGGCGTGGGGGCATGCCCTTGGTGGCATGGGGGTGATCACCCAGGCGATGGCCTCGGCGTGTCGCGAGCGCGGCGTCGACATCCGCACGGGCGTCGAGGTTTCGGAGGTCGTGACGGAGCGGGGCAGGGCGGTGGGCGTCGTCACCGCGACCGGCGACGCGCTGCGGGCCCGCGCCGTGGTCGCCAATGTCCACCCCCGGCTGCTGTTCGATCGGATGGTCGATCCGGCGGTCGTGCCGCCGGACTTCACCGAGCGGATGGCGCGCTATGCGTCGGGTTCGGGCACCTTCCGGATGAACGTGGCCCTGTCGGAGTTGCCCCGGTTCACGGCGCTGCCCGAGCCGGGAGGTCATCTGACGGCCGGGATCATCCTGGCCCCCAGCCTGGCCTACATGGACCGGGCCCACGCCGAGGCCCGCCTGAGCGGATGGTCGTCACGGCCCATTATCGAGATGCTGATCCCGTCCACGCTGGACAACAGCCTCGCGCCGGCGGGTGCCCACGTCGCCAGCCTGTTCTGCCAGCACGTCGCGCCTGTGCTGTCGGACGGGCGAACGTGGGACGATCATGGCGGGACCGTCGCGGATCTGATGATCGACACCATCGAAGGGTGGGCCCCGGGGTTCAAGGCTTCGGTCGTCGGTTGCATGGCCCTGACGCCACTGGATCTGGAGCGGCGCTTCGGCCTGATCGGAGGCGACATCTTCCACGGGCGATTGACGCTCGATCAGCTCTTTAGCGCCCGGCCGGTCCTCGGGCACGCCGACTACCGGATGCCGGTGCCGGGGCTGTTTCTGTGCGGCTCGGGAGCCCATCCGGGCGGAGGCGTCACGGGGGCACCGGGACACAACGCGGCGCACGCCGTTCTGAAGCGGATCAGACGTCGCTGAGATTCAGCGCGCGGGCGACGGCCTGGCGGATGGCGGCCTCTGTGAACGGTTTCTGGACCGTCGGATGACCCCGCCAGGCATCGCCGAGCCCGCTCTCGCCGTAGCCGGTCGAGAACACAAAGGGGATGTCTCTGGCCCGCAGTGCCACCGCGACGGGGAAGACCTCGCGGCCGGCGACGTTCACGTCCAGCAGCGCCACATCGAGAGCCTCGTCACTCGTGACAATGCGCAGGGCTTCGTCGATCGTGCCGACCGGGCCGATCGGCTGGCAACCCATGTCTTCGAGGATGGTCTCGAGCAGCATGGCGACCAGCGACTCGTCCTCGACGATAAGGACGCGACGTCCCTCCAGCCCTGTCGTCATCGATATCCTCCGAGGCGAGCCCTGACGCCGCGATCTCCGCGAGAGCCGTAATCCAGATTTCTGGCCACCGCCAGATGCTCGGAGCCGCCATTGCCCTCGCCGATCATGAGGTTAGGATCGGCCATGTCGATCACAAGCTTGGCCATCGCCCTGACCATCGCCTTTTCCACCGGGTCCGGACAACCTGTCGTGGCCCTGGAGCAGGGGCGGCTCACGGGCCGTTCCGCGGACGGCGTGATCTCGTTCCAGGCCATACCCTATGCCGCCCCGCCCACAGGCGCTCTCCGGTGGCGACCGCCTGAGCCGGCCCGCGCGTGGGACGGCCTTAGGGACGCCACAGCCCCCGGCGCGATCTGTGTCCAGCCGCCCGCGAACGGGGACCCGGGCGTCGGCCCTCCGCCGATGAGCGAGGACTGCCTGACCCTGAACGTCTGGGCTCCGGATGACGCCGAGGCCTTGCCCGTCATGGTCTGGATCCATGGGGGTGGCTACAACAACGGCTCGGGAACGGCAGAGCTTTATGACGGCACGCGACTGGCCGGGCGCGGCGTCGTCGTCGTCACGCTGAACTATCGCCTCGGTCGGCTGGGCTTCTTCGACCATCCCGCCCTGGCCGCGGAGCGCGATCCCGAGGAGCCGGCGGGGAATTATGGCCTTATGGATCAGGTCGCGGCGCTGGAGTGGGTTCGAGACAACATCGCGGCCTTCGGAGGCGATCCGCGACGTGTGACGATCTTCGGAGAATCCGCCGGCGGTGTCGCCGTCACCCAGTTGATGATCGCTCCGGCCGCCCGGGGCCTGTTTCACGGGGCCATCGTCCAGTCGGGGCTGGGACGGCAGCGGTCGGCCCGGCTGGCCGAGGACCGTCCCGGGCGACCGTCGGCTCAGAGCCTCGGGACCACCTTCGCACGCGGCGCGGGCCTCGCCGAGGCCACGGCCGGCGAGTTGCGAGCCCTGCCGGCCGAGCGGTTCCTGTCGCCCATGCCGGCCTTCTACACCGACAATCTCGTGGTGGACGGACAGGTGCTAACCGAGGATGTGGTGGAGGCGTTCGCCGCCCGCAGGCAGGCCCCGGTGCCGCTGATCATCGGCACCAACAGCGCCGAGTTCTGGTGGATCAGGCCCGCCGACGCAGGAGCCTACGGCCGGACCGACGACGCCATGACGGACGCCGAGTATGACTCCCTGATCGGGGCCTACGGCGGTACCGCGAACTACGACGCCTCCGTGGTCAGCGACCTGATCTTCAGCGAGCCGGCGCGGCATCTGGCGAGGCTGCATGCGGCGGACGGCCACCCGACCTTCCTTTATCGGTTCGACGTCGTCGCCGCGTCGAACCCGGAGCCCAGCGGAGGCGCGACCCACGCGTCGGAACGTCCCTATGTGTTCGACACTCTGCATACCGTGGGACGACCGATGGGAGATCGCGACCAGCGTGCCGCGACTCTGATGGCGGACTACTGGACGACCTTCGCCAGGACCGGCGATCCGAATGGAACGGGGCAACCGGAGTGGCCAGCGTTTCAGAATGATCGCCTGCTGCAGTTCGGAAATGACGGGCCGGAGCCGGTGGCTGTTCCGGACGCAGGCGTGCTGGATATCATCGAAGAATTCTATCGACGCGTTCGGCCCTGACGGCACGCGTTGCGGATGTGGCGAGATCAAGGCCCTTGCGCGGCACATGAAGGCTGTGTCATGTAACCGATTACAGAACGTGTCGACGGACCCTCGATAAAGGGGGCTGGAACGATGGGACTGCTTCAGGAAGACGCCCTTGACCCTTCTTTCGTCCATTCGACGCTCTGCGTTCGTCGCGAAGGCTTCCGCGTGAAGCCCGCCACGATTCGCGACGTCGCCGACCTCGCCAAGGTCTCCGTGGCGTCGGTGTCGCGCGTCCTGACCGGGGCGGGCGTGGTGGCGGAGCCGACCCGGATGAAAGTCCTCGAGGCGGTCGAGGCCCTGTCCTATGTGCCTCATTCCGGCGCCCGCAGTCTGTCGACCAATCGGACCGACACCGTCGGCGTGATCCTGCCCGACCTTTTCGGGGAGTTCTTCTCGGAACTGATCCGGGGCATGGACCTCGCCGCGCGGTCGGCCGGTCTGCACCTGATCGTGTCGAGTTCGCATGACGACGCCAGCGACGCCGCGGCGGCGATCCGGTCCATGCGGGGCCGGGTGGACGGGCTTATCGTGCTGTCGCCGCATCTGGATGCGGCGAACCTCGCCGCCAACCTGGCCGGGCGTCTGCCCGTTCTGCTGATGAACGGCGGAATGAACGAGGCGGGTCGCCCCTCCATCGTCGTCGACAACCACGGCGGCGCGCGGGTGGCGGTCGAGCATCTGCTGTCTCTCGGGCACCGCCACATCGCCCATATCGGGGGGCCAAAAGGCAACCTGGAGGCCCGGGAGCGTCAGGAAGGCTACGTCGAGGCGATGCGGGCGGCGGGTGGCCAGCCCTTGATCGTGGACGGCGATTTCACCCAGGCGTCGGGTCATCGCGCCATGCAGGCGTTGCTGGCCGAAGGCGTGCGGCCGGAAGCCGTCTTCGCGGGCAACGACATGATGGCCGTCGGAGCCTTGCTGGCCATGCAGGACGCGGGCGTCCGGGTGCCGGACGACGTCGCCGTGGTCGGCTTCGACGACGTGCCTATCGCCGCCCTGGTCCGACCGGCCCTGAGCACCATGCGGATCGAGATCGCCGAGACCGGGCGCCGGGCCGTGGAACGCCTCGTCACCCTGATCGCCTCGACCTCCGATGGAGGCTCGGAGAGCGACATCCGCGAAGTCATCACACCACGCCTTATCGTGCGTGCGTCCAGCGTCGGCGACGCCGCCGCGCTCTCACTGGCAGCCCCTTCAACCGGAGACCGATCATGATCAGCCCCAGCTTGCGCCATCGCGCCTTGGCCGCGGCGTCCCTCGTCGCCATAGCCACCAGCCTGACGGTGACCACGACCGCGTCGGCCCAGGTGACCGGCGCGACCCTGCGCGGGTCGGTGACTGACGGCAGCGTCGCCGAAGCCGGCGCCGAGATCGTCGCGCGCGACACCGCCAGCGGCTTCACCACGCGCGCCCGCACCAACGCCAGCGGCACCTATGTGCTCTCGGGTCTTCGCCCCGGCTCCTATGAGGTCACCGTCACGACGGGCGAGGGCGAGACCGCCAGCGACACAGTGACGATCGGGGTCGGCCAGGTCGGCGATCTGGATCTGGATGTCGGTGACGTCGTGACCGCCGAGGCCGGCGGCTCGACGGTGGAAGACATCGTGGTCGTCGGCCGACGGCTGGTCGAGGTGCGTACGCCCGAGAACGCCACGAACGTCACCACCCAGCAGATCCAGACCCTGCCTCAGATCAACCGCAACTTCCTGAACTTCGCGGCCCTGGCACCGGGTGTCCGGGTATCGCTCGACGAGCAGGAGCAGACCATAACGGCGGGCGGCCAGCGAGCGGAGTCTGTCAACGCCTTCATCGACGGCGCCAGCCTGAAGTCCAATGTGATCGCCGGCGGCATCATCGGCCAGGACGACAGCCGCGGGAATCCCTTCCCCCAAGCCGGCATCCAGGAGTTCCGCGTCGTCAGCCAGAACTTCAAGGCCGAGTACGAGCAGGCTTCGTCGGCCATCATCACGGCCGTGACCCGATCGGGGACGAATGAATTCACCGGCGAGATCTTCGGCTCCTACCGTGATCAAAGTTTCATCGAGCAGGACGTGTTCTCGCGGCGTCGTGGCGACGAGCAGCCGGACCTGGAGGTGCAACAGTACGGTTTCGCGTTGGGCGGACCCATCATCCGGGACCGCCTGCACTTCTTCGGCACCTATGAACGCAAAGAGGAGAACCGGGCGAACGTCGTCAATCTGGGTCGCCAGGACCCGAGGTTCGTCAGTCAGTTCGGCCAGTTCATCGGCACATTCGCCGCGCCGTTCGAGGAAGACCTGTTCTTCGGCAAGCTGAGCTGGCAACCGGCGGACGGCCACCTGGTGGACTGGAGCGTCACCTATCGCGACGAGATCGACCTGCGCGACTTCGGCGGGGCTGACGCGTTCGAGCGCGCCACCAATCTGGCCCAGAACACCCTGACCAGCAACTTTCGCTGGCAATGGCAAGGTGACGCCTTCACGAACGAGTTCGCGGTCGATTACCGCAGCTACGAGTACCAGCCGGGAGCGGCCAACTTCTCGGACGTCGGGGAGTTCTATCGTCTGTTCGAACAGGACACCAACACCACCCTGCCCGGTTTTCAGCCGAACTACTTCGGAGGAACCGCGATCATCAATCTGGGCGGACGCGACAGTACCCAGGACATCGCGGATGACGCCATCACCGTTCGGAATGACCTGACCTTTACCGAGATCGACTGGAATGGTTTCCACACGATCAAATTGGGCGCCAAGGTTTCGTTCCAGAACTACGACGTGTTCAAACAGTTCGGCCGTAACCCGCAGTTCTACTTCGACGTCGACGGGCGGCCGGAACTCAGCGGCTCGACGACCGTGCCCTATCGCATCGAGCTGGGACGGCCCACTCCGCGCGTCGATATCGATAACACCGTCGTCGGCCTTTACATTCAGGACGATTGGCGCATCACCGATCAGCTGGAAATCAACCTCGGCCTTCGCTGGGACTATGAGAGCAACGCCGGGAACGAGGACTACGTCACGCCGGCGAACGTCGCGACGGGCCTGGCGCAGTGGATCGCCTCGACCGACGGCGGCAAGGCGGCAGGCTATGTTCCCAGCTGGTTCAACCAGGCGGACTATATCTCCACCGGCGACAATCGCGAGCCCTTCGCGGGGGCGTTCCAGCCCCGGCTCGGCTTTTCCTATGATGTGTTCGGCGATCGGGCGACGGTCATCTTTGGTGGCGTCGGCCGATACTATGATCGGATCAACTTCAACTTCGCCTTCGACGAGATCTCCGGGCCGTCCAACATCCGGCAGAACGCCTTCTTCACGACCAACACAGCGCGGGGCCGACCGTTCGGCGTGGCGTCCGGCACGGATCAGGACCCCATCTTGTGGGAAGAGCGGTTCCGCACGACGGCCGGTCTGGACGAGGTCTTCGCCGCGATTCCCGCCCGGGGCGAAGCCTTCCTGCTGAAGAACGACTTCGAGCCGCCGCGCACGGACCAGTTCAACCTGGGCGTTCGCCAGCGGTTCGGGGATTGGCAAACCGAGCTGACATTCGCTTACGGCAAGACCGAAAACGAGTTCACCTGGCAGTATCTGAACCGCTGCCGGGAATCGACCCGGCCGGCCATCGACGGGGACAACGCGGCGTTCGAAGACAACGGTGGCTTCTGCTCGCCGGGAGGCACCAACCCCTATCGGACATATCTGGTCTCCGACCATAACAAGGAGCGCGAGTTCACAGCCCTCTATCTGAAGGCCGACAAGGCCTACACCCGCGACAGCGGCTGGGGCCTGAACATCGCCTACACCTTCTCCAACTCTGAGCAGAACGGCGGAAACGACACCTTCTGCTTCGACTGCTTCAGCGTCGAGACGTCGCCGACCCGTCCTTCGGCGAACGACGAGGAACACCGGATCGTCGCCAACGGCATCGTCGACCTTCCCGCTGGGTTCCAGCTGTCGGGCATTCTGACGCTGGGATCCGGCACTCCCTATACCATCTTCGACGACACCCGCGTGGACGCCCCGGCCTTCCTGATCCGACCCAACGCCGGCCGTCCTCCGACCGACAACTTCATCATTCCGGACGCGTTCGCTTACCGTAATCTCGATCTGCGCCTGACCAAGAATTTCGAGCTGTGGAACGGGTCGGAGCTGTCGCTGTTCGTCGACGCCATCAACATCTTCGACTTCTACAACTACGCCGGCTTCGACGGCGGCACGGGGTCAGCGACCAATCCGAATCCGAACTTCGGACGCCCGTCGCGGGTGCTGTTCCCGACCCGAACCTTCCAGCTGGGCTTCCGCTACAGCTTCTAACCGTCTCTCCTGAGACTGGCCGCTCCTCCTCCGGGAAGGAGCGGCCATCCTTTTTTGTAATGCGGGGGCGTTGGCTTAGAAGGGACGATATGGATCGTCGCGGATTTCTGATGGTTTCGGGCGCGCTGGCCGCCCTCATGGGCAGCGGATGCGCGTCGCTACCGAGTAGAGCACCGGTTCGTCCGCTCGACCCCGAGGTCGCCGAGCTTCAGCGGCGCACCTTCGACTGGTTCGTGCGGGTCACCGACATCGAGCGCGGCCTGACGCCGGATCGCTGGCCGACGGAATCCTTCTGTTCGGTCGCCGCCGTCGGCTTCGCGCTGACCTGCTGGCCCGTCGGCGTCGAGAACGGCTGGATGAGCCGGGAGGAGGCGAAGGCGCGGACGTTGAACACCCTGCGCTTCTTCCACGACGCGCCCCAGGGGCCCGACGCCACCGGCGTCACCGGCCACAAGGGCTTCTTCTACCACTTCCTGGAGATGGACACGGGCCACCGCTTCGGGCGGACCGAGCTTTCCACTGTCGACACGACCCTGCTTCTGGGCGGCATGCTGTTCGCATCGCGCTACTTCGACCGGGATGAGACCGGCGAGACCGAGATCCGTCGCCTGGCCCAGGCGATCTACGACCGGGTCGAATGGGACTGGTCCGTGGTGCGGCCGGACCGCATCAGCATGGGCTGGCATCCGGAGACCGGCTTCATCGAGGCCGACTGGCACGTCTACAATGAAGGCATGCTGGTTCTGCTGTTGGCCATGGGCAGCCGGACCCACCCCGTTTCGCCTGCTGTCTGGACCGAGTGGTGCAGCGTCTACGACCGCAGCTGGACCGACCGATACGGCCCCGCCCACCTGCATTTCGCGCCGCTGTTCGGGCATCAGTATAGCCATATGTACATCGACTATCGCGGCATTCGCGATCCCTGGATGCGCGCCAGGTCCGCCGAGATCGGCCCGTTCGACTATTTCGAGAACAGCGTCCGCGCCGTTCAGGCCCAGAGGAACTACGCCGTCGCCAACCCCGGCGGGTGGGACGGCTATTCCGCCGACGTCTGGGGCCTGACCGCCTGTGATGGGCCGGGCGACTTCAAACAGGTCATCGACGCGCGCGAACGGGAGTTCTTCAGCTATTCGGCGCGCGGGCCTGGCGATCGCGACGACGGCACGATCGCCCCGACCGCCGCCATGGCCAGCTTTCCCTTCGCGCCCGACGCCGTCACCGCGTGCCTGAGGGCCATGAAGGCCCGCTACGGCGAAGCGATCTATACCGAGTTCGGCTTCCTCGACAGCTTCAACCCGACCCTGACGGAGCGGGAAGGGCGGCTTCAGCACGGACGCATCGTGCCGGGCATCGGATGGGTCGACGGCGATTATCTGGGCATCGACCAGGGGCCGATCGTCGTCATGATCGAGAACGCCCGCAGCGACCTGGTCTGGCGCTACATGCGGACCGAGCCCAACCTGCGCCGGGGTCTCGAGGCTGCGGGCTTCACCGGCGGATGGCTGGAGGCATGATCCACCGCCGCGCGGCGATGGGGCTTATGGCCGGGGCCGGCGCGGCCCTCGCGGGCTGTGGACGCGAGGACGGGATCACCCGCCTGACCTTCTGGGCGATGGGCAATGAGGGCACCAACGTCCCCCGCCTCATCCCCGCCTTCGAGGCGGCCAACCCGGGCATTCGGGTCGAGGTTCAGCCCCAGCCCTGGACGGCCGCGCACCAGAAGCTGCTGACCGGATACGCCGGCAACTCGCTGCCTGACGTCAGTCAGATCGGCAACACCTGGGTGGCGGAGATGGAGGCGATCGGGGCGCTGTCACCCTTGCCGGCCGCGGCCGCTGGACTGTTGACCGATCAGTTCCCGGCCGTGCTGGACACCAATCAGATCGATGGCCGGACGGTCGCCACGCCCTGGTGTGTCGATACCCGACTGATCTTCTACCGCACCGATCTGCTGGCCAACGCGGGCTACGACGCCATGCCGACGACCTGGGCGGACTGGAAGGCGGCGATGCACGCCGTGAAGCGCGTCGTCGGCCCAGAGCGGTATGCGATCCTGTTACCACTCAATGAGTTCGAGCAACTTCTGACGTTCGGACTGCAAGGCGATCAACCATTGCTTCGCGACGACGGCACGCGGGGAAACTTCTCCAGCTCGTCCTTCGAGGCGGCCCTGGCCTTCTACAAGAGCCTCTTCGACGAGGGCCTCGCTCCCGTCGCCACGGGATCGCAGATATCCAACGTCTGGACCGAGTTCGCGCGCGGCTGGTTCAGCTTCTACTTTTCCGGGCCTTGGACCATAGGGGACATGAAGATCCGGCTGCCGGCCGAGATCCAGCCGCACTGGACGACCGCCGGCGTGCCGGGCCCGACCGGCCCCGGCGCCTCGGCCCCCGGCGGGTCCTCACTCGCCGTCTTCCGCTCCTCGGCGAACCAGGAGGCGGCGTGGAAGCTGGTGCGGTATTTGTCCGACCCGACGGTCCAGGCCGAGTTCAACGCGATTACCGGCAGCCTGCCGGCGCGGCCGTCGGCGTGGGCGACACCCGAGGTCGCGTCCGACCCCTATATCGCGCCTTTCGCCGGCCAGCTCCAGCGGGCGGAAGCCGTGCCCAAGGTGCCGGAGTGGGAGCGCATCGTCACCGAGATGCAGATCGTCGCCGAGCGCATGGTCCGCGGCGAGTTCACTGTGCCTGAGGCGGGACGCGAGATCGACCGCCGCGCCGACCGCCTGCTGGAGAAGCGTCGCTGGATGCTGGAACGGGGGCGGGGATGATCGAGCATCAACTCCCTTCTCCCCTTGCGGGAGAAGGTGGCCGAGCGCAGCGAGGTCGGATGAGGGGTGAAACTCGATCTGTCCGTCGTGCCTCCCGTCCACCCACCCAGTCCGCATCTGCGTACCCCTCATCCGTCAGCCTTCGGCTGCCACCTTCTCCCGCAAGGGGAGAAGGACAATGACGTCGCGCGAACGCGCCGCCTGGGGTTTCATCGCGCCGGCCCTGATCGCACTCGCGGTCTTCTTCGTCGTGCCGGTCGTGTCGTCGCTGCTGCTCAGCCTGACCGACTTCGACATCTATGCGCTGGCGGACCTGTCGAACCTGCGCTGGATCGGGCTGGAGAACTACAGCCGCCTGCTGGGCAATCCCCTGTTCTGGCAGGCGATGAAGAACACGGTCCTGTTCGCCGTCTTCGGCGTGCCCCTGTCGATCGCGGCGTCGCTGGGTGCGGCGCTATTGCTGAACGCGCGCACGGTGAAGTGGCGGCCGATGTGGCGGGTGATCTTCTTCGCGCCCTTCGTGACCACGCTCGTGGCCACGGCCGTTCTGTGGAACTATCTGCTGAACACCCGCTATGGCGTGATAAACTGGGCGCTGACGTCGATCGGGCTGCCCGCCGTGGACTGGCTCGGCGATCCGTCGACCTCTATCCCGGCCATCCTGCTGTTCGTCGTGTGGAAGAGCTTCGGCTACAACATGCTCATCTTCCTCGCGGTTCTCCAGACCGTGCCGGACGAGCTGCATGAGGCCGCCCGCATCGACGGGGCCGGGCCTTTCGCCCGGTTTCGGCACGTCACGCTCCCGGCCATCGCGCCCACCGTGCTGCTGGTCTCCATCATCTCGGTCGCGGCATTCTTCCAGCTGTTCGCAGAGCCCTATGTGATGACGCAGGGGGGGCCGGCCCAGTCGACCGTCACGGTGCTCTACTTCATGTACGAAGAGGGCTTCAAATGGTGGAATCTGGGCTCCGCCAGCGCGGTCGCCTTCGTCCTCTTCGTCTGCATCTTCGTCGTGACCATGCTCCAGTTGGCGGTGTCTCGCCGACTTGGCGGAGAGCACACATGAAGCCGCGCGACATCCTGCTGAACCTCGGCGTCGCCGCGATCGGCCTGATCGTGCTGTTCCCACTGGCCTGGATGGTCTCGGTCAGCCTGATGTCGAGCGGAGAGGCCGCCAACTTCCCGCCGCCTCTGATCCCGTCCGCCCCGACGCTGGAGCACTATCGCGAGCTCTTCGTCGAACGCGGCATGGGCCGCTACGTCTTCAACAGCTTCGCCCTGGCCACCCTGGCCACCGGCCTCGCGCTCCTGTTCACCGTCCCCGCCGGCTACGCCTTCGCCAAGCTGCGCTTCGCCGGCCGCGACCGGCTGTTCCAGCTGCTGGTCGCCGCCCTCGTCGTGCCCGCCCAGATCGGCACCCTGCCGCTGTTCCTGATGCTCAAGTCGGTTGGGCTGGTGAACACCTACGCCGGGGCGCTGGTCCCCTGGCTGGCGTCGATCTTTGGCCTGTTCCTCGTGCGCCAGTACGCCCTGTCAATCCCCGACGAGATGCTGGAGGCCGCCCGCGTCGACGGCGCGAGCGAGGGCCAGATCTTCCGCCGTATTGTCCTGCCGACCCTGACGCCCATTCTGGTGACGCTGGCCCTGTTCGTCTTCCTGGGCAGCTGGAACGACTTCCTGTGGCCACTGATCATCCTGACGGACCAGTCGAACTACACGTTGCCGGTGGCGCTGGCGGCCCTGTCGCGCGAGCACGTTCAGGACATCGAGATGATGATGGCAGGGGCCGTGATCACCGTGGCCCCGGTGCTGGTGCTCTTTCTGGCGCTCCAGAGGTTCTACATCCGCGGCATGCTCGCGGGCAGTGTGAAGGGTTGAGTATGCGTGAACTAATCCTCCCCCGTTGGGGGAGGTGGCTCCGAAGCGCAGCGAAGGAGACGGAGGGGGCTCCGGCCACACGCCGTCACTCGCGGCTGGCCCCCTCCGTCTGCTCGCAAGGGCTCGCATCCACCTCCCCCAACGGGGGAGGATTTGTGACGCTGCTGCTCGCGCTCCTCCTCTTCGCCACCCCCGCCCACGCCCAGTCCACCCGCACGCTGGACGCCTTCGAGGACCTGTCGCCCTGGACCGCCGACGCCTCCACCGACGTTTCCTCGACGGTCCGCCCTGTCGACGGCCCGCGCGGCCAGGCGATGCGGCTGGACTACGATTTCAACGGCCGCTCCGGCTATGCCTTCGCCGCCCGCCCCCTGTCGTTTCAGGCTCCCGAAAACTACGAGATCCGCTTCCGGGTCCGGGGCGAGGGGCCGACCAACACCTTCGAAATCAAGTTCACCGATGCGTCCGGCGAGAACGTCCATTGGCGCCAGTTGACCCGCTATGATTTTCCTGGCGAGTGGACCGAGGTGGTCATCAAGCGGCGCCACATCATCTGGGCCTGGGGGCCGAACCCCGACCGGACCTTCCGGGGCGCCGAGCGGATCGAGTTCGTCGTGGTGGCCGGGGATGGCGGCCGGGGCTTCATCGAGATCGACGACCTGACGCTGCGCACCCTGCCGCCCGAACCCTCGGTCCCGCCGCGCCCGATCGCCGAGGCGTCGAGCGAAGATGGAGACTCAACCGGATCGCTGGCGGTCGATGACGACCCAAGAAGCGCATGGATGACCCGGGGCGCTGGGCAGCAGAGCCTGACGCTGGACCTCGGCTATGAGCGCGAGTTCGGCGGTCTGACTTTGACCTGGGTCGAGGGTCGCGCCGCCTTGCGCTACCGGCTGCTGGCGTCCTCCGATCGTCGCGGGTGGCGAGAACTGGCCCGGGCCGACGGCTCGGACGGTGGGACCGACTGGCTGATGACCACCGAGGCCTCGGCCCGGTGGCTCCGCCTCGAACTGCTGGAACCCCAGCCCGCAACGGCCTCGGGCCAGATGGGCGCGGGCTTCGGCGCGCGCGACGGGGCAAGCGCCGCCTACGGCCTGGCCGATCTGCGCATCGAACCCTTGTCGTTCGGCGAAAGCCGCACCGCCTTCCTGACCGCCATCGCCGACCGCAGCCGACGGGGCCTCTATCCGCGCGGCTTCCGGGGCGAGCAGCCCTACTGGACCCTCGTCGGCGTCGACGGCGGCGGCGAGAGCGGCCTGATCTCCGAGGATGGTGCCATCGAGCTGAAGCGCGGCGGGCCCTCCATCGAGCCTTTCGTGCTGGACAACGGTCGGCTGGTGACCTGGGCCGACGCTCGCATCGAACAAGGGCTGGTCGACGACGACCTGCCGATCCCCACCGCCACCTGGACCCACGACGACTGGACGCTGAAGGTCACGGCGATGGCCGAGGGGTCCCCCGACGCGGCGTCCCTCTACGGCCGCTACGACCTGACCAATACCTCCGCGCGTCCGCGCACCCTGACGCTCGCCCTCATGGCCCGCCCAATGCAGGTCAACGGCCCGATCCAGTTTCTGGCCGTGCCGGGCGGGGCCTCGCCGCTGGATCAGGTGCAATGGAACGGGGCCGAGCTGGTCCTGAACGACGCCTTGCGCGTCCGCGCCCTGGTCCAGCCCGACGAAGCGCGGCTGGCGACTTTCCATGCCGGGGCCGATCCGCAGAGCCTGCTCGCGCGCGGCCCTGACGCGCCCCGCGACGCCATGGTCGAGTCCGACCGCACCAGCCTGATGGCCGGGGCCCTCACCTGGACCGTGACGCTGACACCGGGCGAGACGCGGAGCGTAGGCTGGGTGACGGCGCTCGCCGGCGAACGCCCGGCTCTGCCCGCGACCGGCTCGGTCGAGGCCGCGCTCGACACGGTCCAGGAGCGGGTCGCCGCGACCTGGCGCGAGAAGCTGGACCGGTTCGACCTGATCCTGCCGCCGGAGGCGCAGCGGATCGAGGATACGATGAAGTCGTCGCTGGCCCACATGCTGATGTCGCGCCAGGGGCCGATCCTCCAGCCCGGCACCCGCAGCTACAACCGCTCCTGGATCCGCGACGGAGCCATGATGGCCGAGGGCCTGAACCGCCTCGGCCACGCGGCCCTCAGCCAGGACTACCTCGCCTGGTACGCCCCCTTCGTCTTCGACAACGGCAAGGTGCCGTGTTGCGTGGACGCGCGCGGTGCCGACCCCGTGCCCGAGAACGACAGTCACGGCGAGTTCGTCTTCCTGGCCGCCGAGACCTATCGTTACACCGGAGACGAGACCCAGTTGCGGGCCGTCTGGCCTCAGATCCAGGGCGCGATCCGCTATATGGACGAGCTGCGCGCCACGTCGCGCGCGGCCGAGAACCAGACTGCGGATCGGCGGCATCTGTACGGCCTTCTGCCGCCCTCGATCAGCCACGAGGGCTACTCGGACCGGCCGGCCTATTCGAACTGGGACAACTTCTGGGGACTGCTCGGGTATCGGGACGCGGTCTTCATCGCCCGAACGCTGGGCGACGCGGCGGCCGCCGCGCGGTTCGAGGCCTCGCGCCGGGAGTTCCTGACCGATGTCCTGGCTTCAATCGAGGCGACGGCCGGGCATCACGGCATCGACTGGATCGCGGGGGCGGCGGATCGCGGTGACTTCGACGCCACCTCGACCACTATCGGCCTGTCGCCGGGCGGGCTTCAGGACCAGCTGCCCCAGACGCTGCTGGCGAACACCTTCGACCGATACTGGGCGAACTTTCAGGCCCGGCTGGCCAACCGGGTCGCGTGGCGGGACTATACGCCCTATGAGCTGCGGAACGTCGGTGCCCTGGTGCGGCTCGGCCAGCGTGAGCGGGCGCTGGAAGCGTTGGACTTCTTCTTCGCCGACCGTCGTCCGGTCGCCTGGAACGGCTGGGCCGAGGTGGTGGGCCGCGATCTGCGCGAGCCCCGCTTCATCGGCGACATGCCCCATGCCTGGATCAGCTCGGACTACATCCGTTCGGCGCTGGACCTGTTCGTGTACGAGAGGGCGGGCGACCGCGCGCTCATCCTCGCGGCGGGCCTGCCGATGAGGTGGATCGACACCGCCACCGGGGTCGGCCTGCGTGATATCCGGACGCCCTATGGACCGCTGAGCTACGCCCTGAGACGCAGGGCCGGCGTGACGACTCTGACGCTGGCCCCCGGTGCCGCCCCGCCGGGGGGTTTCGTCCTGCGTTGGCCCGAGGAGGAGGCGCTGCCGACCCGCGTCAGGATAGACGGCCGGACGGGCAGCTGGGCGGGGCGCGATCTGGTCATTCCGGTGGGCGCGCGACGGGTGGAACTGCGTTGACGGTTTCGCGTGATCGGGCGCGGCGCTAGACTCTTGCGATGACCCAGATGCGCCGCCTGATCGACCTGCCCGGAGTGGCTGACCTTGAGGCCAGGGCCCTGATGAGGCCTGGATACGCCGACCCGACCCGTCGGGACGAGTTCCCGGAAGTGGACGCCTGTCTGACCGACCTGTTCGGCCTGTCGGGGGACGAGGCCGAGGCGACGATACGCCCCGAGGATTGGGACGGAATCGAGGATCTGTCGCCACAGGATCAGGCCGACGCCTTCGAGGCGGAAGGCTGGGATGTGCGCGACACCAGGCGCAGACCGCTGCGGATGCTGGGACGGATGGCCGGACCTCTGGCCCTGGCCATGCGAGGCGTCGCCGGCCGCTTGCCGGAAGCCCCGTTCAGGCCTGAGCCCGCCGAAGAGCGAGACGCCTGGGCCTCCGGCCTCGCCGCCGAGGCGGCGCGTTTCCGCAAGCGCTGACGGCTCAGCCGCCGGGGCGCACCACCATGCAAGTGACCCGGCGAGCGTCCAGCGCCTCGCAGGCCGCGCGGGCCGCAGCCTCGGTCATGCCGGTAAAGCGCGAGCGGTGCCAGCCGGCCGCGGAGGCGATGTTGCGTTCGGCGTTCGAGAACTGACTGCGGAACCGGCGATTGACTTCGGTCAGCCATTCGGTGGCGACGGTCTCGTCGCGGAAGGCACCGACCTGGACGCTCCAGCGTTCGGCCGTCGGGCGCGTCGTGGCGGGCTCCGGCGGACGGGACGTCGTGGTCGCGGCGTTTCGGTTCAGCGTCGAACTGCTGGCGACGCCACTGTTCAGGCTGGCCGTCAGATTGGCCGGCCGGGAGGGCGGCGCCGCCGCGCGCTCGACCGGCGCAGGCAGGGGCGTGGCCCGGGTGTAGCCGGCGGGCGGCGTGGCCGCGACCGTCGTCGGCGCAGGCACGGCGGCGGCCGGCAGGGAGGCGTAGGCGATGCCATTCGACCCCTGACCTTCCTCGTCGTCGGCCGTCGGCGCGCCATTCAAGGACGCGTAGGCGACGGGGGCCCCGGTGTCGGGACCGCCGATGCCGAACCCACGCGCCTCGAAGAAGGCCTGGGCGACCTGGATGCGTTCGCCGGCGGCGCGGCGGCGCTCGACCTCGAACCCGGTGTCCATAAGCTCGGCGACGTGGGCGTTGCGGGTCGCGCTGGAGCGGCCCCCCAAAACGATGGCGATCAGGCGACGGCCGTCGCGCACGGCCGAGGCGGCGAGGTTGTAGCCGGAGGCATTGGTGAAGCCGGTCTTGATACCGTCATAACCGTTTCCGGAATGCAGCAGGCCATTGGTGTTGCGATAGCCGCGCCCCTCATAGGCCCAGTCATGCTGGCCGAAGTAGGCATAGTACTGCGGATAGTCGCGCATGGCAGCGCGCGCGAGGATGGCCAGATCGCGGGCCGACGTCAGCTGGCGGCTGTCGGGCAGGCCGTTGGGATTGACGTAGCGAGTCTGTGTCATCCCCAGCTCCTGGGCCTTCAGTGTCGCCATGGCGGCGAAGCGGGCCTGGGATCCACCGATGTGCTCGGCGATCACCACGGCCATGTCGTTGGCGGATCGAACCGCCGTGGCGCGCATGGCGTCGTCCAGCCGGATGGTCTGACCGGCGGCCAGACCCAGCTTCGACGGCGGCTGGGAGGCGGCGAGGGGGGAGACCGTCAGGATGTCATCGACGCTGACCTGGCCACGCTCCAGCGCCTCGAACGCGAGATAAAGGGTCATGACCTTGGTGATGGAGGCGGGATAACGGCGGCTGTCGGCATGGCGGGCGAACAGGACCTCGCCCGTGCCGGCGTCGACGACGATGGCGGCGTAGCGGGTGTTCTCGCCGGACTGGGCCCGGACCTGCGACCATGCGCCCAGACCGGTCGCCGCGATCATCACCAGGATCGCCAGCGCGGCCATCAGGCGGCGCGGCTCTGCCCAGACACTCAGGGTCCGCAGGTTCTGTGACGACTGGCGCTTCATCGGCAACTCGCCTCATCCTCTCGTGACGCGACGGCGGCCCCCCCGGCGCGACGCAGATGTCAGCCTAACATGAGGGCCGCAGGTTTCACGTGGGTTAACCAGAGGTCAACGCGGATTTGAACCACCTAATCCTGATACGCGAGCCGGAAGCCTGGCCGTTGTGCGTTGCAACATAAATCTCTTGACCCTTGTTCGCAGTTGCACCATACACGCCTCGTCGCACCGGAATCGGCGCGAGAAGCATCACGCGGATCAACCGCGATTTCATCTGGTTCAGGAGAACTCCCATGGCCGACACCGCCGAGACCATCAAGAAGACCGTCGATCAGACCGTCGCCAACACCAAGGCCCAGACCGAACAGTTCAAGGCCCAGGCCGAGACCGCCCAGGCCGCCGGTGCCAAGGCCCTGCGCGAAGGCATGGAAAAGACCACCGCCTCGCTCGCCGAGCTGTCGGCCCACTCCAAGTCGAACCTGGAGGCCCTGACCGCCTCTGCCACCGCCGCTCAGAAGGGTGCCGAGGCCCTGTCGGCCCAGGCCCTGTCCTATGGCAAGACCAGCTGGGAACACAGCGTCGCCGCCGCCCAGTCGATCGCCCAGGCCCGTTCGGTCCAGGAGCTGATCGAGCTGCAGACCAACTTCGCCAAGTCGGCGATGGAAACCTACCTCTCGGAAGTCACCAAGATGACCGAGACCCTGAC